>JAIDOW010000032.1 GCA_029063085.1 Lachnospiraceae bacterium | reverse complement strand
GGCTATTTTACTATATTTTTATCTTTCTTAGTTATTCCAGTAAATTATCCTGCATCTTCTTTATAATCCGGAAAAAGAAATCTAATTCTTCCTCCGTCAATCCCTTACCTATTTTTCTTTCTATATCATCTCTTCCCTGCTCCATCTTCCTTGCACACTCCTTTCCCTTATCCGTGAGAACTACCTGTTTCAGCCTTGCATCTCCCTCTACGGACTGCCTTATGATAAATCCTTTTTTTTCCATCATTTTCAAGGTTTCTGCTATAGAAGATTTCCCAATTTTAAAATTTTTTTCAATATCCTTTTGGAAAATGTCCTTATCCTCATTGTGTGCCAGATAATCAATAATCCACGCATTTATTGCGGACATTCCGGAAAGTCCATTTTTCCGGATATTTGCTTCCATATCCCTTCGGAACATATGGTCCAGTACCTTTAACTGAAATCCTATCCTTTTTACATCTTCTGTCTGTCGACACTCCATCGGAAATCCACATTCATTTTTATCTGTCAATTTCTCATCTCCTTCTTCCTGCTTACCTTAATTCAGTTACCAGGACAAGTTGTTTGTTTCCAAACTGTTCGGCATCGAACATTATATTCCCATTTTTAAGCAATTGCAAGTACTCTTTTTTGATTTCACAATATTATCACATTTTCTACAGTATTTCTTCCATAAACAGTATCTTTGTAACCGTAGGCTTTTTCAATCTGCTATTGGTATTTGTGGAAAATTTATAAATATAAAAACCCCTCTAAAATGGGGCTGTCACATTAAGCAAAATGAAAATAATACTTTAATGTAACAGCCCCATCTTAAAGGGGAAAAACAGCCATGCACTAATCCAGATTCAGGTGTTTCTTAAATATATAATTAGTGATTGCAAACAGTCCTGCACTGGCTGCAATTCCTATTATTATTGATACCATCGAATACACGACATCCTGAGTCGTATTATAAGTCACCTCATAGTTTTCCCGCTGTACTAAAGCCAGCAGTACAACACCGATCGTGCTGATTATCTGAAGTGCAATCACAATAGCAAAATAAATGCCTACGGAAGCTAAAATTCTCCATTTTCCGAATAATTGTCCGATGGCTATACACATATAAATCAGCAGCAACGCTGCGGCAGACCATACAATCCCTGAGATCAACTGTAAAACCATTAAAATAATATCCGTTGCATCCACATTCTGCCTGATATCATTAGCAAGCCCTCTTAGGAGCATATCCATAGTTCCGACACCTAATTCTTCATCCCAAATCCAGTAATTTCCCGCAAAAAAGATTACAATCAACACTATCATCACAATGATAGCAAGCGTTTTCCACAATGTTCCTCCGATTAGTTTAGACCAGATATGTGTGGCAGAGGTTGCCGGCAGTGTCCATGTAAGATATCCTCGGTCTCCCACCATGGTACTATAGAACCGAATGACAACCAACACCTGTGCTGCTATGCCCATCACTGCGAGAATCAGAATATATCCGAAAATTGCAAATGCCTGGACAACTGATTTTGCTTCTCCCTTGTAAGGAATCATGCAGATTCCTTTCATAAAAATTGTAAAGATAATCCCTGTAAAAAATATAATTCCAAAGGAAAAACGGTACGACTTCACTTCATCCTTGATTAATTTACCTAACATCGGAACACCTCCCTGAATACCTGATCTAACGATTTATCATAATTCATACGTATATTATCCACTGAATCATGACACACAATATTTCCCTGCTTTATCATAATCACATCATCTAAAATATTCTCTACATCCGTTATCAAATGTGTAGAAACCAAAATGCTTCCCTCTGGATTGTAATTCGTTATGATAGTATTCAAAATATAATCTCTGGCTGCCGGATCTATACCGCCCATGGGCTCATCTAACAGATACAAATCCGCTTTTCTGCTCATAACAAGGATCAGCTGTACCTTTTCCCTGGTTCCTTTTGACATAGTATTCAGCTTGTCCTCCGGATTAATGTTTAAGTCCGATAACATCCGATATGCAACGTCTTTTTGAAAATTCGCATATACCTCTTCAAAAAAATTCAAAATATCTTTCACTTTTGTCCATTTACTGAGATATGTCCGCTCTGGCAAATAGGCAACCAGTGCCTTTGTCTCAGGACCAACCGGAAGCCCTTTGATTGTAACAGTACCGTCTGAAGGTGTCAAAAGACCTGCACATATTTTTATAAATGTTGTTTTCCCGCTGCCATTTGGTCCAAGTAAACCGATGATCTTCCCCGGTTCCAGCTTCAGATTCACCTGATTCAATGCCAGTGCCTTGCTATATCTCTTTGTAAGAGCATTACATTCCACTAAACTCATATTGTTTCCTCCTCATAATCTGACAACAATTGTATCATGCTGCCCTTATCATAGCCTAACGCTTTCATTTCCTTATAATAAATTTGTATATGTGACGCCGCAAATCCTTTTTTAGTCTCTTCAATCAATGCCGCATCTTCTGTAATATATCTTCCGGTAGTACGGACAGCAAATACCAGGTTCTCCCTTTCCAATTCTGATAATGCTTTTTGCATTGTGTTAGGATTTACTTTTGCTTCCTGTGCCAGTTCCCTTACCGGCAAAAGCCTGTCACCCGGCTGATAATAACCGGAAACGATCCTTCTTTTTAACTCTTCCAAAAGCTGCGTATAAATGGGTCTGTCAGACTTTAATTCCCAGTTCATATAGTTCCTCCTTTCACTGTTCTATCTACTTAATACAATAATACACCATACTGTTTTTGTCAAGAAGAAAAATGATACAAGTAAAAAACACCATACTACAAAGAAATTTTAACTTCTCTCAGCATGGTGTCCTATTCCCATAAATCCTTTATTCATTTACCTTTTCATCAAAAACCTCCGGTGTTTTACGAATACGAACTTTCTTTATCATATTATCTCCACGATCTATCGCTACAAAAGAAAATCCCTGATACACTATATGAATTGGCTCATTTCCCTCTGGAAGATGCCCTAATTCATAAAGCATAAATCCGTTTACCGTATCTATATCCTCATCAGGAAACCGGATACTGAATAAATCCTCTAACTCCTCTAAATCAGCACTTCCATTTACAATATAACCTTCCCCTGCCGCCAGTTTCATGATGTCCTCTTCTTCCTCATCATGCTCATCCAAAATATCTCCAACAATAACCTCTAAGATATCCTCCATGGCAACTATACCCTCCGTCTGACCATACTCATCTACCACAATGGCCATGTGAATCTTACTTGCCTGCATTTCATTAAACAATTTGCTGATTTTCTGGGTCGGATGAATGTAAAACGGCTCACTTCCTAATTCCCTGACACTCTGGTTTACATCAGAAAGATATGCTGAAACTGCATCTTTTATATGTAAAACACTTACAATATTGTCCAAATCCTCTTCGTAAACCGGATATCTGGAATAACCGTTTTCCAGCATAATATCCAATGCCTCTGTAATACTTAAATCCGTTTCCAATCCTACGATTTTCTGTCTCGGACTCATTACATCCCTTGCCTCTTTGTCTCCAAACTCAAATACATTAGAAATCAATTCAGCCTCATCAGGCAGAATCGTTCCCTGTTCATTCCCCTCTTCTATGATAGAAAGAATCTCCTCCTCTACTGCTTCTGTAGGGTCTTCATTGTTTTTTTTACTAAAGAATGATTTAAAGCTGCCGGGTCCACTAATCGACATTTATCTGATTACCTCTTTTCTTTTTTTGCTTTTGTTATCTATTCCCATCTCGTAGCTTTTCATAATCTACTTTGCACTACCACCTTTTTCCGTTAATGAAATATATCACTATTTTTTTCATTCGTCAACCAAATTAACAAATCTTTCACAGATACCTTACAAAGACAAACTTATTTTTAATGCCTGATTTACTGTTCCCATAATTTCATCATCTAAGTGGCAGACTTTTTCCCTAAGCCTCTGCTTATCAATTGTCCGAACCTGTTCTAATAAAATTACAGAATCTTTGGAAATATTACAGCGGTTCGCTGTTAATTCTACATGAGTTGGTATTTTTGCTTTGTTCTGTCTGCTGGTAATAGCCGCACAGATTACTGTAGAACTATGGCGGTTGCCTGCTTCATTTTGTATGATCAGCACTGGTCTTATACCCCCTTGTTCCGAACCTACTACCGGTCTTAAATCTGCATAATATATATCCCCTCTGGTTACAAGCAATGGTCTCACTCTCCACTAATAAATTCCTGATTTCACAAAATATTCAATCATTATGTAATATATTTTCCGCCTGTAGGAATATTTCTTATCAGGTATTTTAAGTATTACCATTGTATTCGAAGGATATTCAATTTGTTACGTGACTTCTTTCCAAAAGATAATTTTTTTCTCCTATCCTCTTCCCCTTTTCGTAAAAAACCCTTGGCACTCTGCGGTTAATGTTACAGACAAATTCATAATTAAAACTTGCAGACATTCCTGAAAGCTCTTCTGCACTCAGTATATGGTCTCCCTGTTTTCCAACCATCACAACCTCATCACCGATTTCCACATCTTTGATATGACTGACATCGATCATCGTCTGATCCATACAAACACGTCCTACCACCGGTGCGTATTGCCCACGTACCAGCATCCTTCCCTGGTTAGACAATGCTCTTGGATATCCGTCTGCATAACCAACCCCCACCGTTGCAATCCTCTTATCCTCATCTAATTTGTAAGTTCCTCCATATCCAACCGTCTCCCCTGCACTCACAGTCTTAATATAAGTTATCCTGCTCTTAAACTGCATTGCAGGATATAAAGCACATGCTTCCTTATCCATCTCTTCCGAAGGATAAAGTCCATAGGTAGAAATACCAGAGCGTACCATATCATAAACATCATTTGGCATTTCCATAATCCCTGCACTATTTGAAATGTGGCGAACAGAAAAGTAAACACCTGCCTCTTCCAGCCATTCCAGCATGCGGGTATAGTCTTCAAGCTGTTTCATTGCCGTTGCTTTATCCTTAGAATCTGCCTTAAAATAATGTGTAAAAATACCCTCCATATCCAGATACGGCAGTTTTGAAATTGCCACAATATCCGGTACGCTTTCCTTTTTACAGCAAAAACCTATCCTGTTCATCCCTGTATCGATTTTAATGTGCAGCCTCGCTGTTTTCCCAAGCTTTCCCGCTGCCCTTGATAATGCTTCCCCCTGCTCCAATGTAAATATTGTCTGGGTGACATCATATTTCACAACATCTTCAAATACACTCTCGTCAGACATACCCAGGATTAAAATTGGCTTTCTTATCCCTGCATTCCGCAACTCCACTGCCTCATCTATACATGCCACACCATAATAATCTGCCAGATCGTCTAACGCATTGGCAACCTCAATCGCTCCATGTCCGTATGCATTAGCCTTAATCACAGCAAGCAGTTTCTTCCCCTTTGGAATAAAGCTTTTCATGCTTTCTATATTTGTTCTTATGGCACTCAGATCAATATCTGCCTCCACGCGGTAATATCCGCTCATCTGTCATCTCCCTTTCTCCGTCAACAGCATATATCCTTTTCCATAAATGATAGTATCGATATCAGAAATCACACTGGTCATCCTGGCAGCTGCCAGTCAAATTCCATGATTAAGAAGAAATCATTACCTCCCCAAGGCAGGAGATGATATCCGAAGCCAGCATTGCATATTTCCCCTTTTTCTCTGCCGCCTTGTCTCCTGCAAGACAATGGACATAAGTACCTATCTTGGCAGCCTCCGTAAGCGGAAGACCTCCTGCTATCATACCTGCGATAATTCCGGATAGTACATCACCGGATCCTCCTGTTGACATCCCGTTGTTTCCTGCGAGATTCATATACGTCTGTTCCCCGCCATTCGTTACAATGGATTTTGCATCTTTTAATACCAGTGTTACCTCTGTTTTCTTCGCAAACTGTTTTGCAATATAGAATCTTTTTTCCATAATTTCCGGCACTGTCCTATGGATCAGCCTGCTCATTTCCTTCATATGCGGTGTCATAATAATCGGAACAGATGTTGTATTTAATAATTCAATATTATTGGATAAAATGTTAAGTGCATCTGCATCTACAACTAAAGGCACTTCTGCATTCATTAACAGCTCATAAAGCATCCTCTCTGATGTAGTATCCACTCCAAGTCCCGGTCCCACTACAATAACCGTTGCCCAGTTCATTGCATCCTCAATACAGGAAAGTGCCCCCTCATAATCATGATAAGTCAGCATAACCGCTTCAGGAAGCTGGGATTGCAAAATCATCCGGTTGCTTTCGTGGGTATATATTTTCACAAGACCTGCACCAGTAGAATAGGCAGCTTTCCCACAAAGAAATGCTGCCCCCGACATATTCTTGCTGCCGGCAATGACTGCCACCTTGCCATAGGTTCCTTTATTCGAATTATTAATCCGTTTGGGAAGTCTATACAGATCCGAATGATCATACGCATAAATCTTGGGTCTTACCTGTTTCACTGCCATCTCTGGAAATCCAATATCTTTGCATATAACCTTTCCACAATAATCAATCCCGTCCGAAAAAAACATTCCCAGTTTCTTGAGTCCAAAGGTAACAGTATAATCTGCCCGGAAAGCAATTCCCAAAATATCCCCGGTAGTGGCATCAATCCCGGAAGGAATATCAATAGCAACCTTAACTGCCCTGATATGATTCAAAGCCTCAATTGCTTTTTCCTGTACCCCTTCTATTTTTCTGGAAAGACCCACTCCGAAAATTCCATCTACCACCACACTGTATTCTTTATGCGGAATGTTCTTCCTAAGCCGCACTCCCATATGAAAAAGAATATTTTTTTGTACCTGAAACTGTTCTGAAGTTTTTGCAAAACCACCAACATAATAGATATCCACCAGATATCCCTTCTCAAGCAGAATCCTGGCAGCTGCAAGACCATCTCCTCCATTGTTACCACCTTCCACTGCAATCAGTATCCTTCCTTTGCCTGGATTCACCCGCTCTACTTCTTCCACAACCCTCAATGCTGCACGCTCCATCAAAACAGCTGACGGAATCCCCATTTTTTCAATTGCATAAGCATCTACTGCCTGCATTTCTTTTTTTGTAACAATGTATTGCATTTCCCCCTCCTTTTTCCTTGCAGCTGAAGAATACTGCGTGATTTTACCAAATATCAGTACACTGATGTCTTGTCTCGTTGGTAATCTGGCAGGACACCTGGCTCATTATTGGAAATATTCTACACCAGATTCAAAGATTAATTGATTCTGGTCACCGTAAATATTCACTGCCACTGAATCATCTCTACGCTCTGAATGTGCCATCTTACCAAGTATACGTCCATCAGGGCTTGTAATACCTTCAATTGCCGCATATGAACCATTTACATTATAGTCTTCATTCATTGTAGGATTACCGTTAATATCCACGTACTGGGTTGCAACCTGTCCATTTGCAAATAATTTGTCAATCCATTCCTTTCCTGCTACAAAGCGTCCCTCTCCATGTGAGACAGGCACTGTATAAACACCGCCCAAAACGGCTTTTTGCAGCCATGGACTCTTATTTGTCACAACCTTAGTATATACCATCTTAGACTGATGCCGTCCAATACTGTTCATTGTAAGTGTCAATGAATCCTCTTTTTGGGAAGTAATCTTTCCATACGGTACAAGCCCAAGCTTGATCAAAGCTTGAAAACCATTACAAATACCAAGTGCAAGACCATCCCGCTTATCCAGAAGCTCCATAATCTCATCCTTTAACTTTGCATTACGGAATGCCGTGGCAAAGAATTTAGCAGAACCCTCCGGCTCGTCACCCGCCGAAAATCCACCTGGAAACATAATAATCTGAGCCTGGGCAATCGCCTTAGCAAAAGCTTCTACAGAATCTAAAATATTATTCTCAGTCATATTCTTAAATACAACGGTCTCTACTTCAGCACCCGCACGTTCAAATGCCTTTTTTGAATCGTACTCACAATTCGTACCCGGAAATACCGGAATGAATACTCTCGGCTTTGCCACCTTGTTTTTACACACATAGATATCTGATGTATTGTAAATATCACTTCTCACTTCTTCCTGTTTCACATTGGAAGATGTAGGAAATACCTTTTCCAGTTTTTTAGTCCATGCAGCAACTGCCTCATCCATTGTAATTTCCACTTCCTGATAATGGAAGCTTCCATCGGCTGTGGTATGACCAATACATTCGGCCGGAACTTCTAAGCTATCCACATCTGATGCTTTTACTTCACAGATAACCGCACCATAATCCTTTTCTAACATCTGGGAAGCAGTTATTGAAGAATCTATGGCAGCTCCAATTCCGTTACCAAAGCCCATCTTGGACACCGCTTCTACAATACCGCCAAATCCAACTGCATAAGCAGATAAAATTCTGCCCGCCTGCATATCACTATAAAGAGCGGAATATTTATTTTTCATATCCTCATAATCCGGAATCCCATATTCATCCCTCTTGACAGGAATCCTAACAATCGTATTCTGTGCACCCTTAAATTCCGAGGTTATCACATCACCAGTCTTTGCCACATCAATTGCAAAGGAACAAAGTGTTGGAGGCACATCAATTTCATTGAACGAACCGGACATGGAATCCTTTCCTCCAATAGAAGCAAGACCAAAGCCCATCTGTGCAGAATAAGCTCCAAGAAGTGCAGCCATAGGTTCGCCCCATCTTCTGGAATCATTTCCAAGACGCTTAAAATACTCCTGAAACGTAAAATAAATCTTTTTCCAGTCACCACCAGAAGCCGCAATCTTGGCCACGGAATGCACTACGGAATAAATCGCACCATGGTATGGAGACCAGCTCAGTAAAAACGGATCCAGACCATAAGACATCATCGTTACAGTATCACATTCCCCTTTATCCAGCGGTAATTTTGCAATCATAGTCTGGGTTGGAGATAACTGATATTTACCACCATAAGGCATAACCACCGTACCTGCTCCAATGGAACTGTCAAACATCTCTACAAGTCCCTTTTTTGAACATACATTTAAATCACTCAATATAGCAAGCCATGTTTTCTTTACATCAGCAAAATCAGCTTTCACATGGAAAAAATCTGTATTTTCATCCGGCATGGTAACCGTCACATCGCTTTCCTGATGTGCACCGTTAGTATCAATAAAGCTTCTTGCAATATTCACGATTTCTTTTCCTCTCCATGACATCACAAGACGAGGAGTCTTCGTTACTTCTGCCACTACCACTGCTTCCAGATTTTCCTCTTCACAGTAATCTAACATTTTCTCTATATTTTCTTTATCTACCACAACTGCCATTCTTTCCTGTGATTCAGAAATCGCAATCTCCGTACCATTTAAACCGGCATATTTCTTTGGTACTTTGTCAAGATCAATCGTAAGTCCGTCTGCAAGCTCACCAATTGCAACGCTGACACCACCTGCACCAAAATCATTACATTTACGAATGATACTGGCAACTTCCTCTCTTCTAAACAGTCTCTGTATCTTTCTCTCGGTAGGTGGATTTCCTTTTTGTACCTCTGAGCCACAGGTATCGATCGACTTGGTCGTATGCTTTTTAGAACTACCTGTTGCACCACCAATACCGTCCCGTCCGGTTCTTCCACCGATTAAAATAATAACATTGCCCGGATCGGAGGTTAAACGCTTTACATTTTTCTTAGGGGCTGCTGCCACCACTGCTCCAATCTCCATACGCTTAGCCACATAATTAGGATGGTATACTTCATCTACTAATCCGGTCGCAAGTCCTATCTGATTGCCGTAAGAGCTATATCCTGCTGCTGCTGTAGTAACTAATTTTCTCTGTGAAAGCTTCCCCTCCAAAGTTTCTGAAAGGGGCTTCGTAGGATCTGCCGCTCCTGTTACCCGCATTGCCTGATACACATAGGAACGACCTGATAACGGATCACGGATACATCCACCTAAACAGGTAGCTGCACCACCAAATGGCTCAATTTCCGTAGGATGATTATGAGTCTCATTCTTAAACTGAATAAGATAGCTTACTTCTTCTCCATCAACCATGACCGGAACTTCAATAGAGCATGCATTGATTTCATCGGATACCTCCATTTCCTGGAGCTTTCCTTCGCTGCGGAGTTTTTTCATTGCCATTAATGCAATATCCATCAGGCATACAAATTTATCATTCCTGTCTTTGTATAAAATTTCCCTATCCGCCAGATACTGATTATAGGTATCTTCTATCGGTTTTTTATAATATCCGTCTTCAAATTGTACATTAGTAAGTTCTGTAGCAAAAGTCGTATGACGACAATGGTCAGACCAATAAGTGTCTAATACACGAATCTCTGTCACCGATGGGTCTCTATTCTCCTCATTCTTAAAATAATTCTGTATATGAAGAAAATCTTTAAATGTCATGGCAAGTCCCAATGAATCATATAATGCATTTAACTTGTCCTTTTCCATATCTTTAAAGCCTTCAAAAATTTCCACATCTGCCGGCTCTTCAAACTGTTGAATCAATGTTTCCGGTATCATCTTATCATCTGTTTCCCTGGAATCAACCGGATTAATGCAATATGCTTTAATCTTATAAAATTCTTCATCGCTGATCTTACCTGTTATCACATAGGTTGTAGCTGAACGGATAACTGCTTCTTCCTTCTCATTTAAAAGCTTTACGCACTGTTCTGCGGAATCAGCTCTTTGATCAAACTGCCCCGGTAAGGCTTCTACAGAAAAAACTCTATCCCCTGTTTCCTTAGGAAATGTATTCTCATAGAGATAATCTACTGGCGGTTCAGAAAATACAGTTTTTAGTGCCTTTTCATAAGTCTCATCTGACACATTCTCTACATCATAACGAATCAAAACTCTGACCTTTTCGATATCCAGTCCCAGATATTCTGTCATTTCATCAAATAATTCCTTTGCTTTTACAGCATATTCAGGCTTCTTTTCAACATATACTCTCTTAACCTTGCTCATAATATCCTCCTAATGTATCATTACATAAATTAATATTTATACAATCATAGATTTTACTATATAATAACTTGAAAGTGAAGTCAAACATTCTTCACCTTTTCAAGCAAAAAGGTCTTCTCAAAAAGAGAAAACCTTTCACTTCTTATTTTAGATAATTCTTCTATCCTACCACTTTATCAATAATCGTTTTTAACTGTTCCGGCTCAAATGGTTTGGAAACAAATTCACTTGCTCCATTTTGTACCGCTTCCACCATCTTTGTTTTCTGACCTGCTGCGGTAACCATTACCACCTTAGCATCCGGATGATCACTCTTAATCTTCTTAAGTGCCTCAATTCCATCTAATACAGGCATCGTAATATCCATCGTAACAACATCCGGTTTTAACTCGATATACTTCTCATAACCTTCCTGTCCGTTAGTTGCTTCTCCAACTATCTCGTAACCTTCTCCTTCTAAAATACCTTTTAAAATCTTTCTTGATGTTCTTGAATCATCCACAATTAAAATCTTTGCCATATCATTTCTACCTCATTTATCTTTAATTATTTAATCCAGATTCCATTTTGACTCAATACAGATAATTAAATCAACCTGCTTATCCTTAATGTAAAACGGTACTCTAAACATATTACCATCGGAACAGATTGTTGTTACAGTATCCTTCATAACTGGTGGAAGCATATCCAAATCTACATCTTCATAACTCAGTTTGGATGCATAAAGACCATTGTTACAGTTCAAAAATTCACAAGCCGCATCTAAAACATCCATATCAACCGTCTCAAATTCTTCCTTTGCATAAGCCTCTGCAATCAGCTTGATTCCTTCTCCATCTCCGCAAAAACCCGAAAAAATCTTGTGATCACCGTTCAATTCCTGTGACGCTACAAAAGTCGATGTGTATTCATTCAGCTTTTCAACCTTCTCCAGTCTGAAATGCCGGTCAATAAAACGCACCATATTACGTGCTGTTAATGCAATGTAATCCTTTATAATGGGCGGAATATAATTCTCCTTTACAAAAACGGGAACTATCTTATCAATATCACCACTCTTAATCGCTTCTATATCCAAGGCGGTAAACCGTCCTGACTTCTTATAGGCATTAATCTCCTTCTGAATCTGTTCCAGTGACAAAATTTCCTTCTCCACCAATGCCTGAACAAACAAGAGATATTCGTCTCCCTGCTTCTTCAATAAAGATCCTACCTGATCCTCTGTAAGATATCCTTTCTCTACAGCAATATCACCGAATCTCCTATCCTGCATCTGTTGCAGGTTGTTAACCTGTTCTGCCTGTTCTTCGGTCATATACCCGGCTTCTACTGCCAACAACCCCATCTTAACCTTTGCATTCTTACTATCTGAAATAATATCATTGTACTGTTCATTTGATATAATTCCTTTTCCTTCCAGATATTTCCCAAAATATACTCCGAACATAATAGCCCCCTTATAGTGTTAGTTATTCTACAGTCCATTATCATATTCTGCCAGAACTGCTGTACTGTTTTATCGCATAAATCTTAATACATTATAGCATACCTTAACAATAAATTGCAATTCTTTTCCAAATAGTTTATAGGCTTTTTCACGAAATTTGAGGATACTGATTGAATAATCTCTGCTTATTGTATATAATCAATATGGTTATAGTATATTTAATTATACATATTTACCACAGATTACCATTTCAGAAAGGATTTACCTACATATGTCTATCAAAAAATCACTGCAAAGTTCCATTCTGTTAATGGCGGTTATCCCTGTTATACTCACCGCTGTTTTAGCCTATATTACTGCAACTACCAAATATGCAGATGTCAGTAGGGAGACTGTCAAAAATACAGTCAGGGATTCCAGCTATGGTTTTCAATCACAGCTTAAATCTCAGATCATCGAAACAAAAATACTTGCAGATACCAATAATATCAAAAACTGCTTATTAGATAAAATTACTCCGTCAAACAGTATTCAAAATGATTCCTCCAGTCTCAACAGTAATGTAACTGATTCCATTACCCGGATTTCAGAAAGTTTCAACCACTGTGTCAATTACTATATTTATGATATAGATGGGTATCTGGTGGCTTCTTCTTCTGATGCCAAAGCAGACTGGACTGAAATTATGCAGGAACCTATTGAATCCTACACAGAAACCACTGTTATATCAAACTCGAATTTCACAAAAAACACTTTAGACATTATTTCACCCGTCATTGTCAAAAAACAAATCATCGGACTTGTCCGATCCAATATTTCCGCCCAATATTTTGAGCCTTTTCTTTCCGAAAAAAAAGAGGCTTTTATCATGAATCATGACGGACGTTATCTTTTCAACGACAACTCTGCGGTAGAAAACGATCAGCTTTTTTTTAACCATATCCTCACACTTCTGGAGGAGCAAAAGGAAGATGATAAGAATGATTTTACCAGTAATATCTTTTCAGAAAACCAGAATTATATTTACGGATATTCTCTGATACCAGAATATAACTGGATTTATGTTATGAAACAGAATACCTCTGCCTATACTAACATTTTATCCACTCTTCCCATAGTTCTATTTATCCTTCTCATTATCGTTATCATTTTTTCTATCCATATCAGTCAGAGCCTGGCAGTAAAATATACGCAGCCTATTCTGGAACTGAGTATGAAAATGCAGGATGCAGCAGACGGTCAATTGGATGTCCACTGTCAGATGGAACGGGAGGATGAATTCGGATTACTTTCCTCCAATTTTAACCAGATGATGGAAATTATCTCTACGAATTATAGTGCCGTATCAGAAGCCAGAACAGCATTAGAGGAAAAACAGCTTGAACTTGAACATAATTACCAGCATATTGAAAAACTTGCTTATACAGATGCTTTAACCGGTTTATACAACCGAATGGCTTTTTATAAATATGCCAATGAAATCATATCAGACAACAAAGGCGGAATTAAAAATCATGCAATTATCTTTATCGACCTGGATGGATTCAAATCAATAAATGATACTCTGGGACATGACTATGGTGACCTGCTGTTACAGGCAGTGGCGACACAATTTTCTTCTCTTGTAGCAAAAGACGATATTCTTGCCCGGAATGGAGGAGATGAATTTGTTATTCTTAGAAATCACATAGAATCAAGAGAAGAATTAGAAAACTTTTTATTTTCTCTTGTCTCTATTGCTTCTCATACCTTTACGTTGGAAGAAGAAAGCATACATATTACCATTAGTGCCGGTGTTTCTTTGTTTCCTCAAAATGGACTATCTTTAGGTGAATTAATGAAAAATGCTGATATTGCAATGTATGCTTCCAAATCCAGAGGTAAAAACAGTTATACCTTCTTCGATTCCTCTATGGAAGATGAAGTGAACCGACGTAATGATTTAATCGATATCTTACGGGATGCTATTGATAATAAGGATGTTTATCTGCTATATCAGCCACAGGCAGATATCTCTACCGGTGAGATTATCGGCTGTGAAGCCCTAATGCGTTTAAACTCACCCATTATCGGTTTTGTATCTCCTGATGAATTTATTCCTGTTGCCGAAGAATGCGGGTTAATTGACGAACTCGGAGAATGGGCTCTTTTAGAGGCATGTAGCTTTAACCAGCGCTTAATAGATGCAGGATTTAAACCTCTACAGATTTCCGTAAATGTGTCTACCGCACAGCTTCGTGGTGACCGTTTACAAAAAACAATTGAATCTCTACCTGAACAAACCACTATGCCTCTTAAATACCTTGAAATTGAACTGACAGAAAGTGTATTGATGACTAATTTTGACCATAATCTTGCATTTATCAACCGCATGAAGGAATTAGACATTCATATTGCCTTAGATGATTTTGGCACAGGCTATTCTTCCTTCAGCTACCTTACCAAAATTCCGATCAATACATTAAAAATAGATAAATCCTTTATTGCAGGTATCTGCGAAAATAAAAATGATTCCTACATCGCCGGAACAATTATCAATCTTGCACACCAGCTTGGTATCACCGTAATTGCAGAGGGCGTCGAAACTATTGAACAGCTGAGAATCCTGCAAAGTCAGATGTGCGATGTTTTACAAGGGTATTTCTTCAGCCGTGCACTTTCAGAACAAGACTTCATAGAACTATTAAAAATTAATTCCTAGGAGGAACATCATATGAGTAACAAAAAAACCATTATAACAGAAGATACTATTTCTCTATTTTTAGATGACAACACAGAAGTAGAATGCGACATCCTTGCCATTTTTCCTATGGCAGAGCAATTCTATATAGCATTAATGCCGCAAAGCCCGGTTGATGGATATGAAGAATGTGAATATTTTCTCTATCGCTATCAATCGGATGGAGACCATGTGGAACTAACGGATATTGAATCAGATGCAGAATGGGAAGCTGCTGAGGATAAATTTGAAGAACTTTTAGATGAAGAAGAATTTAATCAGATGGACAAATAATTCCTAAACAAATACAAAAAAATCTGATTTCCTTATTACAGACAAAAACACTGAAACTTTAACCAATAAGTTTCAGTGTTTTTTTAGCAGGGGATGAGAGAATCGAACTCCCACCAAAGGTTTTGGAGACCCCTATCATACCATTTGACCAATCCCCTATATATAACGATAGATTACCTAAAATAAAGGTAATCATCAAACACATTTTCTTCCTGTGCCTTCAGAACTCCATACAAAGAGCCTTGCCATCTCTTCCTCATACCCACGCTCAAGCTCTGTTTCTCTCCTTCGCTC
>JAIDOW010000031.1:2935-45312 GCA_029063085.1 Lachnospiraceae bacterium | reverse complement strand
GAAAGCGGGGACGGAACGTGAATCCTGTAATATCTCCACAGCGAGCCCCACCAACCCCTCATGTTGAAAGCGTCCCTCTTAGTAATACAAACAAGAATTTATACAAGAACTTCCTTATCCCAGAGGTATCCAATTCCCCGTACATTCCGGATGTATACCGGATGCGAGGGATCATTTTCTATCTTTTCCCGAAGCCTTCGTATATTGACTGCAACCGTATTTTCATCTACAAATTCCCCATTGATATCAAACACCTGCTCTAACAACTGGTTCTTTGATAAAATCTGCTTAGGATTCTCCATCAAAATAAGCAATAACCGTAATTCATTCTTTGTCAAAGAAGTCTCTTCTCCCTTTACCAGAACCTTCATCTCTTTCTTTAAAAAGGTAACCTCACCAGATATGATTTTATCATCACCGTCATTTGCCATTCTTTTAAAAATCGCATTTACTTTAGATATCAGTACGGAAAGACTAAACGGTTTCACCATATAGTCATCTGCTCCCGCCTCATAACCTAATACCACATCCATTTCCTGGTCTAGAGCCGTCAGAAAAATAAAATGAACCTGACTGATTTTTCGGATTTCCCTGCAAAAATCCAGCCCATTTCCATCCTCTAACGTAATATCACAGATAATTAAATCTATGGCATTCTCCTGAAATAATTTCATCCCCCAAGACACGCCATAAGCAGAAAATACCTGATATCCTTCCTTTTCCAGCTTCAGACTGATACCCCTGTTTAAATTTTCTTCATCTTCCAATAATAAAATAGAATTCATTTTTCACTAGTCCTTTTCCATAATCAGGAATCTTGACAAATACCGTTACATCATATAAGTCAACAGCCTCACTTGAAGAACATCTGTCTAGCTCGCTGCTTGCAAAATCAAAGGGTTCCCATGCGATAAACGTACTGCAATTTCTCTTTTATGTCAATAGTATATTAATATCATCTGCATGAAACAAAATGAAATACTGGTGGAAAGCACCAAAGAACTGTAGATAATCATAATTGTTCTATCACCGCTTGTGGAAATCCTGAAAAGCAGCGTTCTGATATATGACAACAAGATTAGGTTGATAACGCAACTGTTTTGGATTATAGTTGACATATCAATCTAAGGGGGACTGTACGTCACTGAAAAGCAAAAGAAGTCAGATAAGATAAAGGAGAATTTCCATGGAATACCAAATTATAAACAAAATTACTATAGCAGATAAAATAATGGACAAAGATAAATTTTTTTCCATTGGATATAATCATGAAATGAATATATATATTATGGCTGTAGAAGTCACCTGGATTGCATGGTATCAAAGGTACTATGCAATCACCCAAGAAGATTACATGCTTTATCAAACGGACAGGGAAAGGTACTATAGTAAATATTCCAAAGAAATAGAGCAGAAGCAGGCTTGCTTTACCGAAAGATTTATCGGTGCAGGGGCATTAAGAGATTATGACGGTGCAAAGGGATTCCAGAGGACATATGAATCCTCAGATATAAATCCATTTAGCGGTTACTTATATTATCATGGCGTTTTATATGCGAGAATACTCTGGAAACTGAAAGAAATATACGTACCACCGGTGCAGGTAGTTAACGTGAACAAGGAAGAGCAATACTTCCCTTTAAGGAAATTTTGCAAGCTGGAAAAAAACGAAAACGGAATACCGATTTGCTACAGACTGGATATATAAACTAAGAGCAGGCATTCCGATAGATGCAGGAATTTAATGAGTATAGCCACCACCTCCGAAAGAAAAGTATGTTAGTCTAAAAACAAAAATCCCATTTCTCCCAAGAGTTATGTATGGCAGAACGCTTTTCAGATTCTGCCCATATCTGATTTTGTTAGACCAAGGACCTAACAAAAATAAAGCGCATAGACTAATTTCTATACGCTCTGACGCTGTGTTACTTATTCTGTTGTGGTTGTAGTGATATTAGATGAATACTATATTTTTTTATTAGATATATTGAATCGGGCTTTATCCAATTTATATAAAAACGTACTAATTAAAATTGGATTGCCAATTTTATCATTTTTATATGATTGATTATCAAGCTTACTTATACGTTGAAATCCCAGCCTTTCTAAAAGTTTCCATGATGATACATTCTGCACATCACAATCTCCATAAATTGCACTAATACCCACTGACTCAAATAGATAATGAATAAGTGCATTACTTGCTTCTGTTGCATAACCTTGTCCACAATATCTAGGATTAAAATCATAATCTATACAATAATGTCCTTCATCATCTATCCAATAGCCAACACTTCCTATAACATTCTGTTTTGATTTTAATTCAGCGACAAGACGGTTATCCATATCCTGCCACTCAGTAATAATGTCTCTCACCTGTTCTTCCGACATTGGATAAAAATCTTCGAATTTGCTAACTTCTTCATCAGAAAAATATTTTATAATATCTTCAAAATCTGTCACTCTATAATTTCTCAAAATCAATCTATTAGTTTCTATAGTTATCATCTAAAACACCCTCCTTGTATTTACCAGCTTTATACCAAAACCTCTTTCGTGTTATCATGCATTCCCTATAAATCAGAGCATTTTTACTCCCCAAATATTTTTCTATGCGGTCATTTCTCACATAATATACATCCAACATACTGTTAAAATTTTCAGGATCAATCTTCAGATATCCATACTTCCCTTTTCGTTTGTTTAACAAATTCACTGCCATCCAAAACGGCAATTCCCAAATTATCGTCAAACAATTTTACTTCAGAGGAGCCTTTTGCAAGAAATACCAGCGTACCATCCTCTTTCAGCTTAAATTGATACTGATACAGCCCATCAGATGTAGAAGCCGTTAAAACATCTCCTTTGATCTCATAGGTACCATACGGCATATAAGAACTCGCCAAATCATACGAAAATGTAAAACTGCTATCTTTCCCGATTGCCAGACATGGAACAAACAGTGGCTCCGCTCCTAACGGGACTTTCATATAGTATGTTCCCTCAGACACTCCGATTTCGGAATTTCCCAATACAACTTCCTTGTTATCTGCACCGCTGTCTGCCATTTTTTCTCCCATATCTTTTTCCGGGATCGTCAAAAGAGCAGCCGAAAGAACAGCAATCCCTAAAACACATATCACACTTACTGCTAATATTGGCTTTTTATACTTCATGATATTTTCAATCCTGCCTTTGGTATTTCCCCCACCAAACGCTAAGGGCATTCCACAGATTTTCTGCTGTCCGCTGGTTAAATCCAATAAAACAGATGCATACTCCCGCCTGCATTTTCCTCCCAATTTTCTGATCACTGCCTCATCACAGGACATTTCCATATCCTTTCCCATGGAAAAAAGAGCAGCCCATGCAAGAGGATTAAACCAATGTACACAGACAGAAAAAAATGCAGCAATTTTAATCAGGTAATCCCGTCTCATGATATGAACCCGTTCATGTGCAATCACATAGTACTTTTCCTGTTCACCAATGCCGGATGGCAGATAAATTGCAGGTTTTATAATTCCCATTACGAAAGGCGTATCAATAGAATCTGACAGATAAATACGACTTCCCACCGGCATACTGGCTACCAGTTTTTTTCTGAGCCGAATATAAGAACAGATGCTATACAAAAGAAGCAGAATAACACCTGCCAGCCATCCCCATGAAAGAAGAGTAAGCTTTTGATCATTCCGCCGCAAGATACTCTGTGTTCCAATATTTCGTTCGCCTGATTCCACATCCTCCTTTAATTCCTGGATTCTCTTTTCCCTTTCAGAAATTTGACAAAGCTCTGGCTCCAGACTCTCCTGCGTTCCCAGTCTGTCTGCCTGCTTCTTATATGTGTCAAACTGCTTTCCTTCCGGAATCGTCTGCATCATTTCCCCCTTGGGGCTCTCCATTACCAGCCATTCTACTGTCTCCGGAATCAGACCTACAGGGCTTTCCGGCGACCAGGGACATATCAGCCTGATAAAAGGAATCAGCCAGAGCAGATAAACAAAATGCTTTGGAATCTTCACCAGATTAAAAAATGCCCGTACCACAAGAATAATCCCTATCACCATCCCTGCCCGGATACTCATATCCAGTAATCGAAGAAAAAACTGCTCCATAACACCGCTCCTTTCTTACACTTCCTAAATTTGGCAATTGCGAAACTTCCTAAATGCTCTCACTCTCATCAATAATCCGCCGAAGTTCTGTAATCTCTTTCTCACTTAACTTCTTTCTTGACGTAAATGCCGCCAGAAATCCAGGCAGGGAACCACCGAAGGAATGCTCCACATAGCACTCGCTTTGTCTGGCATAAAACTCCTCTTTGGACATCCTTACCTCTACAGTACCGGAAACATTTTCAAAAATACCACGCTCACTAAACTTTTTCAGCACTGTGTAGGTAGTCGTGCGCTTCCATCCCAGTTCCTTTCCACAAAGCTCAATTAATCTTGCTGTGGAAAGAGGGGCATTGTCCCAGATGATATCGGCAAACCTGCTCTCAATTTTACCCAGTGTATAATCTTCCATGATACTCCTCCGCTCTAATATAACAATTTGTAATAAATTCGGCTGTACTCTTGTATCACTCATGGTCTGCTGCGTTGTATTCCTAACCATCAATAAAACCAGCCCAAATCGTCTATAACCTGTAGACATCTATAGTCTATCACAAATAGACAGATATGTCAATCTCTGGCACCAGTAAATTTTCAATACCCATTGATCAATCCGTAACAGTCAGAATCGGAAACCTCTCTTTTTACAACATCGCCATTATATAGCATACGATTGGCAGGGTCACAATGGAACAAAGAGTAGTCACAAAAACACCTCCTGCACTGTACTCCCCTTCTGACTTCTGAGATTTTGCCAGCATTGCAATAGAGGTCATGGTAGGCAGGGCACTTAAAATAGTCATGGCAAGCCGGACATCCTGATTAATCCACGAAAACAATCCCATCAACAAGTAAAATACTGTCGGGTATAAAATCATTTTTACCAGCACAGTTCCATAAAACTCCTTCTGTTTCAGACTGCCCTTAATATCTGTATAACAAAACAGTGCACCAATATAAATCATCGCAAGGGGAGACGTAACGCTTCCCACTTTTCCTAAGGCTGTGTCTAATTCATACGGCAGCTTTACCCCCGCAAAAATACCAATAACTGCCAGTGTAATTGCTACCGTTGCAGGATTTACCAGTTTTTTAACCGTCTGCCTGCAAAATGACTGTTTTTCCTTAACAGGAATCTCTAAATTATCCTTTTCCCCTTTTTCCGGTAATGTAAGCTGCACTCCCACAGTCCACAATACAAGCTGGTCCACCACGGTAAACAGTGCAATATACAGCATTCCATTTTCCGGAAAAAATGCTGCCATAATCGGAATCCCCATAAACCCAATATTCCCAAACATTGTATTGGCGTGAAATACCTTTCCCCGATTTCCTTTTAACCGGAAGAAATTTTTAAGCCCAAGGCTCACAAAATACATGGAAGCATACATAAATGCAGTTAAGATCATTACAGACAACGTATCCATAAACTGCTCCACATCTGCCCCGGTAATCGTATTATGAAAAATCATAATCGGCAGTGTAATCTTAATAACCAACCGGGAAATAACTTCTAAGCCTGTCTCATTTAATATGTTTGTCTTGACGGCTATCACTCCAAGTAACGCATAAATCACAAATATTATAATCTGACTAATAACAATATGAAAATATTCCATCTAACTTTACCTCTGTCTATTCTGTGTGTATTTTAATATTTTTTCAACAACCGGTCTTCAACAGACACCCCTGCTACGAATAAATGGCATTATCTGCCTTCCGTTTCTCTTACCAGCCGGAATACCTGCTCGGCAGTATCCGCTATATTCTGTCTTGCCGTTTCCGGTTCCATTGCCTTTTCCCGGCTGACAATATCCCTGATAACTGGGAAGAATGCATCGATACCTGCATCATTGCATTTGACAGCGTCCCTGGTCACACTGCCAGCAAAAGCAAGCACCTTACATCCGTATTGCTTTGCCAGTTTTGCCACCTTGGTCGGTGCTTTTCCCATCATTGTCTGGTCATCCAACCTGCCCTCACCCGTCACTACATATTGCGCTGTTTTCAATTCCTCTTCCAGACAGACAGTATTTAAAATCAATTCTGCTCCCGGCATTAACCGGGCATTTAAAAATGTGAGAAAAGCAAATCCAAGCCCTCCGGCAGCTCCTGCACCGGCAGTCTCCCGGCAGTTCTTTCCTGAAAATGCTTCCGCTATCTCAGCATAATGTCTCATATCTTCATCTACTTTACTGCATAATTCCAAAGGCAGTCCCTTTTGTGGACCATAGATAAAGGAGGCTCCGTTTTCTCCGCAAAGTGGATTATTCACATCACAGGCTATGCAGAATTCACACTCCTTTAATTCCGGTAAAACCCCGTTGGCATTAACCGCTGTTATCCGTGATAAGATATCTGCTCCTCCTTTTATCGTCTGCCCTTTTTCATCCAGAAAACAAAAGCCAAGTGCCGTAAGCATTCCCACGCCTCCATCATTGGTGGCACTCCCGCCAATCCCCATGATAAAATGCCTGCATCCCCTATGCACTGCATCACGAATCATTTCCCCAACTCCATAGGTCGTGGCATATAATGGATTTCTCTCTGCTTCTGCCACAAGGGTAATTCCCGCTGCCTGTGCCATTTCCATCACTGCTGTTTTCCCATCTTCCAATATGCCATAACTGCACTCTGTCCGTTTCCCCATAGGACCGGTAACAGACAGAACAATCCTTTTCCCTCCCAATCCTTCCATCAAGGCATCTATCGTCCCCTCCCCACCGTCTGCAAGGGGTTTTACCACAACCTCTGCCTGCGGGACTGCACGAAGAATCCCCTCTTTTACCGCATTTCCTGCCTCCATGGATGTCATGCTCCCCTTAAACGAATCCATTGCCACAACTACTTTCATCTGACCGCCTTTCCCTTTTCTGCCCTCAGTAAATTCCGGGACAATTTTACAACCATACCAATATCAACATTTGGCTCAAACAAGTTTGCTCGTTCTGACCTAATATATTTCTTCACATCAGTTCTCCTTTAAATATTTACTGATTCCTGCCATCCATATTTTCATAACCCAGCGCTGCGGTAATAATTTCACATTCACATGCTGGCATTTTACATATAATGAACAAACAGACATATCTTTTCCCTTTTTCGCATCTCTAATTGCTTGTTTAACTACTCTGTCCGCAGTAACCAATCCCGGAAATCTTACTGATTTCCCATTTATCTCTTTCTGCAAAAGTTCCGTATCTATCCATCCCGGACAAACTGCAATACTTGTAATTCCGGTCCTCTCTAACTCTATATTAAGGGCTCTTGAATAACTTCTCTCAAATGCTTTAGAAGCTGCATATAGATTAATATATGGATTCGGCTGAAATGCAGAAGCAGATGTGATGTTCAATATCCTGCTTCCTTTTACCATATATGGGATGCAGAGTTTAGCAAGCATGACAGGAGCTTTACAATTCACATTGATTGTCTTATCAATCTCCTCTATGGAAAAATCATTATACTTTCCCATCTTCGCCAGACCAGCATTATTGATCAGATACATTACCTGTGGGTTACTCTCCCTAAGTCTATTTTCTAGTTGTTTGATTCCTTCCAGATCAGACAAATCAAGCGGTATAGGAGTTACCTTTTTCCCATATTTTTCTCGAAGTTCTGAAAGCTTCTGCTCATTTCTGGCAATTGCCCATACTTCATCAATATTTTCATTCATAATCTGTTTCAAAAATTCTCTTCCAAGGCCTCCTGTCGCCCCAGTCAAAATTACTATCTTTTTCATAATCCCATTATCCTTTCAGAACCGTTCTTTCTAAATCGTCCACTGTAATCATTTCATATTCCGTTGTAAAAAGACGTTTCAATGAGTACAAATAAACCACTCCCCAATAGTAATCTGCAAGCTTCATACTCGAACCAGCTACCATGCTTTTCTCTTTTTGTCCCTGTTCAATAATCTTAGAAGTATAATGATAAAGCTCCGTCTGATAGGTCGTTTCTTCCGATGAATACTCATCATTTTTCTCCAATAACATTTGTGTATTTAATGCTATCATAGCTGCAAAGGTTTCATCTTCAACAAGACGATTCAACACCGAATCTGACAGCATGTGCAGCTTCTTCTTTGCCGATATCGGCATAGCTGCCAACATCTTCATCTTTTTTAACATTTCATTACTATCTGCAAGCTTTAATATCTCCTGAAATAATTCCTCTTTTGATTCAAAGTACACATAAATGGTTCCTTGTCCAATTCCTATATGTTTGGACAAATCACTGATTTTCGTTCCGGCAAAACCATTTCTTGCAAAATACAATAATGACTTTTGCAAAATAGTCCTTCTCATCTCTTGTCGAATCTCCTGACAGCGTTCTTTTGACTTTGGCATAGTTCACCTCTTTTATGAATGAATTTTTATTCATTCATAAAATAACATAGATTTATATAGATGTAAAGCATTTAATTAGTTCACATAGTCCGTTCATGCTGTGTTATAATGTGTTATATGATTTTTCCTTGTTTTTACCCTTACGAGGGGGGCATAAAGCCTTATGGTACGATATAATGCAAGAAAAAACATCGGGAACGCTTATTTACAAGGCACTATATTACTGCCGGAGGTGATATACAGGTGAGAAGTGAAACGGAAGTAAACCATGCTGTAGAAGAATATGCAGACATGGTACGGCGTATTTGCTTTTATTATCTAAAAAACCATACAGATACAGAGGATGTGTTCCAAAATGTCTTTTTAAAATACATGCTGCATGACGAACCATTTCACGACAAGGAACATGAAAAAGCATGGCTCATCCGTGTGGCCATTAATGCCTGTAAAGACCATCTGAAAAGTTTCTTCCGACGCAATACAGTTACATTGGAAGCAATAAATGAAATGACTGCTGAAATTCCGGAAGAACATCGGGAAGTCATGGAAGCCATACTATCTCTACCGGATAAATATAAGGACCCCATATATCTGCACTATTATGAAGGATATTCGGCAGCTGAAATAGGGGAGATTCTTAATAAAAAGGAAAATACCATTTATTCCCTGTTATCAAGAGGACGTAACATATTAAAAGCAAAGCTGGGAGGTGAAGGAATTGATGAATAAAATACATGATGCATTTGACAGTGTTAAAGCTGATACCCGGTTAAAAGAATCCACGAAACAATTTCTCTCAGAAAACTGTACCCCTAAATCACATTCCGTCCACCAGAAGCTACTCCCAAAAATCGCTGTCATCGCCTGCATGATTTTGATTTTTGCATCAGGAACAGTCGGCTATCGATGGATTCAGATACCTGTTTCCTATATAAGCATTGATGTGAATCCTTCTATCGAACTTACACTGAACCGATTTGACAGGGTATTGTCTGCAACAGCGTACAATGCAGAAGGACAAGAAATTCTGGAAAACCTTTCATTAAATTGGAAAAAATACGCAGATGCAGTAAATCTGATCGTAGAAAGCAAAAATATGGCAAACTATCTGACCGAAGAATCCGAACTCATTTTTACGATAGCCGCAGACCCTGACAGGAATGGCAGATTGACTAAAACAGTGAAAAGCATTTCCGGTCATGCCGGACACAGATGCCAAAGCTATCACACAGACACCGAAATTGTCCCAGAAGCCCACGACAACGGACTTTCCCTTGGAAAATATTATGCTTATCTACAGCTATACCAGTATGACGGCTCAATAACCATTGATGACTGCAAAGATATGAGTACATCTGAGATACATTGTTTAACCAAAGAACATGAACAAAACGAAAAACACTGGAGAAACGGAAAACATTGGCAGAATGAGACCACCGAACAGGATGAGGAAAATGCGAATCAGGATGGAATAAAGACGGGGGATGACAACACCTCGACACATCACGGCGAATATCACCACCAAAAGGACGGACACGAATAATCGGCATATAAATATATCCGAAATGTAAAAAGGGCAAATGCAGGGATAGCGTTCTATCCCATCCATTGCCCTTTTACAAAAACACCTTACACATTCTATTTGACAAACCCAAGTGCCTTATAAATTTCAAGTATTAACAGTGCTTTCTCGAATGATGCTGTTTCTTTGAATGGTGCTGTTTACCGTTTTTATGAATCGTTTTGTGCTTCTTACAATATCTTTTACAACTGCTTTTTTTCTTATGCGTCTTTTTGTGATAAGAGCAATAATACCCACTATGATACTGTTCCTGACTGTATCCATAGCTGCATCCATGACTGCTGCTATGCCCGTGATTATGTGCCATAACAGGTACGGCAATACTGCCTGCCAGCATAAGGGCTGCCAGCATTACAACGACTGATTTTTTCCATTTTTTTGCGATATTCATTTTCAACGCCTCCTTCTCGTAACCAATTTTGCTTGGCAAACTTTGTGTGCTGCGATACCTTGAGTAAGCAGATTTTAATGCGGGCAATTTTTACACTATCTACTGTAAAGTTAACGCCCCATCAGCTTGCTGCGGGATATCAGACTTCAGAAAGATATTATCATCTTCCTATATAAGTAATACGATTAGGCATCAAAAATCCTTGCAAATAAAATAAAATTTTTGGTTGAAGGTTTAATTCGGTTTATTTTAATGCTCTTGTTGCATTGATAACGGCTATAATCATAACTCCCACATCTGCAAAAATAGCCCACCACATATTCACAAACCCAACAGCGCTAAGCCCCAGGCATCCAAATTTGATCACTAATGCCAGAACGATATTCTGGTGTACGATACGGATTGTCTTTTTTGAAATCTTCATTGCTGTTGCAATCTTTGCCGGATCATCATCCATCAAAACAATATCTGCCGCTTCAATAGCTGCATCAGAACCCAGCGCTCCCATTGCAATTCCTAAATCCGCTCTGGAAAGCACCGGTGCATCATTGATACCGTCACCCACAAAAGCAAGTTTTTCTTTCGCTCCTTTTGCATCAAGAAGTTTCTCAACTTCCGCCACTTTATCAGCAGGAAGAAGTTCACTCTTTACTACATCCACACCTATTTCTTTGGCTGCTGCATCCGCAACCCGCTTGGCATCACCCGTAAGCATCACTACCTGTCTGACACCTGCCTCCTTCAGTCCGTAAACAGCTTCCCTTGCATTTGGCTTGATTACATCCGATATTAAGATGAATCCTGCATACCTGCCATCTATTGTAACATGCACCTCTGTTCCAACATTTTGGGGAACGTCATAAGATACTCCCAGCTTCTTCATAAGCTTTACATTCCCTGCGGCTATTCTTCTTTCATCTACCAAAGCCTGCACACCATGGCCGCTGATTTCTTCTACATTCTGTACTCTTGCAGTATCTATGTCCTTCCCATAAGCCTTTTTCAGGCTCTTGCTGATTGGATGATTGGAATAACTTTCCACATAAGCTGCCATTTCCAGAAGTTCTTCCTTTGAAATTCCGTCTGCCGGTTCAATATGGGTTACTTCAAAGACTCCTTTGGTAAGCGTTCCTGTCTTGTCACAGACAACATACTTTGTCTCTGATAACGCTTCCAGATAATTGGAGCCTTTAATCAGAATACCCTTTGCACTTGCACCTCCAATGCCACCAAAAAAACTAAGAGGAATGGAAATTACAAGTGCACACGGACAGCTGATTACAAGCGTTGTAAGTGCCCTGAATGCCCACTGCATCCAGTTCCCCGGATTTCCCATAATTATATTTACAATTGGCGGACAAAGTGCCAGTGCCAGTGCACCAAAACACACAATAGGCGTATAATATCTTGCAAATCTCGTTATGAAATTTTCAGACCTTGACTTTTTCATGCTGGAGTTTTCCACCAGATCAAGAATCTTAGATACCGTAGATTCTCCAAACTCCTTTGTAGTCCGGATGCGAAGTACGCCTGATATATTGACACATCCACTGATGACCTCGTCACCCTCTTTTGCTTCCCTCGGAAGACTCTCACCTGTAAGAGCACTGGTATTCAAAGAAGAACTGCCGCTGACGATCACACCATCAATAGGAACCTTCTCTCCCGGCTGAACGGTGATAATTGTCCCAATTGCCACCTCATCCGGTTCTACCTGTACCAGCTGTCCGTCTTTCTCCACATTCGCATAATCTGGTCGTATATCCATCAATTCCGTTATATTTTTACGGCTCTTCCCCACAGCATAGCTCTGAAATAATTCCCCAATCTGATAGAACAGCATAACTGCCGTGCCTTCCACATATTCTCCTATTACAATGGCACCAACCGTAGCTACTGCCATCAGAAAATTTTCATCAAATACTTCCCCATGGAAAATTCCAAGAATTGCCTTTCTTAAAATATCATATCCTATAATCAGGTACGGTATCAGGAAAAATGCCAGCCTGATATACGGATTCTCTATGGGAATGAAATAAAATGCTATTACCAGCACAGTAGATATCATTATCCGTATCAGTACTTTTTTTTGCTTCCTAGTCATCATATCCTCCCTTCCGACAATCTGTCTGGTCTCTTCTAAATCTTATAAAAATATCTCGCAGTCCGGCTCTACTTTTTTGCAGGCCTTTGTCACGTTTTTCATTACTGTCTTTACATCCGCACCATCTTCAAATTCAATGCTCATTTTCTGCGTCATAAAGGCTACTGCTGCATCTTTAACTCCTGCTGTCTTTTTTGCTGCTTCCTCCATCTTAAGTGCACATGCTGCACAGTCTACCTCAATTTTATAATTTTTATTCATAATACTTACTCCTTTCCAAAATATGGTTGATTCCCTTTTATGCTTTGAGAACAGTTTTCCTTTCTCATATGAACATTTAAACATATATTCATTCTTTTGTCAAGAAATTTTTGCCTTCGATTTTGTTCTTCTTCCTAATTAACGGAATTAAATCTTTACAATCGCTTTACAAGACATACCACGCTATGGTACACTCTATTCTTAAAAAAGGAAGGTTTCTCATGAGTACAAATAAGCATCATGAACCAAACACAAAAGATTTGTTTGGAACAGAAATTGAATCGGGGATTCCCAGGGAAATTCCGGAATCCATGAAAAAGAAAAAAGCACTGGCATATAACCAGAATCAGCTCGCAGTGGAGCGGACGGAATTTGCAAAAATACGGACAGAACTAGCTTTTACCAACAGCAGACTGGCAATCGACCGGACACATCTGGCCTATCTTAGAACCATTGTATCGCTGGTCGGCAGTGGTGCTACCGTTTATAAAGCGCTTCCGCTGCTTGGAATCTCTCAGGAATTCACCTCCCTGCTCACAGCATTTTTACTGGTTGCCGCAGTTTATTTTATTTATAAAGATATTACCACTTACCCGAAAATGCGCCGCCATCTTGAAAAAATGGAACAGCAGGCAAGCAATCTGGCAGAACAGGCGGAAAGTCACATTTACCGTGTGGATGATGATGTCTGATTTTTCTTGCCATTCCCCCTCATTTGTTTTACAATAAAATTACATCTTATTGAAAGAGGAGGTATTTATTCATGGGATTTTTAACTGGAAAAACAGCCATCATCACAGGTGCGGGGCGTGCTGTTTTAAGTGACGGAAGATGCGGCTCTATCGGTTACGGTATCGCGACCGCTTACGCAAAAGAAGGGGCAAACCTTGTCATTACCGGACGTAATGTCAAGAAACTGGAAGATGCCAAGGAAGAACTGGAACGGCTTTATGGCATCAAAGTATTGATTGTGCAGGCAGATGTAAATGCTTCTGCTGATAATGAAGAAGTAGTTGCCAATGTAGTCAAGCAGACAATGGATACTTTCGGAAGCATTGATGTCTTAATCAATAACGCACAGGCATCTGCTTCTGGTGTACCACTTGCGGAGCATACTACCGACCAGTTTAATCTGGCTCTTTATTCCGGTCTTTATGCTGCATTTTACTATATGAAAGCATGCTATCCATATCTGAAGGAATCAAAAGGCTCCGTAATCAATTTTGCATCCGGTGCCGGTCTTTTTGGTAATTTTGGACAATGTGCGTATGCTGCTGCCAAAGAAGGAATCCGGGGACTGACCCGTGTGGCTGCAACAGAATGGGCAAAGGACGGAATTAATGTCAATATCGTCTGTCCGCTTGCATGGACAGCACAATTGGAGCAGTTCCAGAATGCATATCCTGATGCCTTTGAAAAGAACGTGCATACGCCGCCTGCGGGACATTTCGGTGATGCAGAAAATGAAATCGGCAGAGTCTGCGTTCAGCTTGCTTCTCCTGATTTCAAATATATGACAGGGGAAACCCTTACTTTAGAAGGCGGTCTTGGACAGAGACCTTAATTCCGAAAGAACATTATCTCAATGCTATACAAAAAGAGATACGGCATTCAAAATATCCTGATGCCGCATCTCTTTTCTTTACACCTTTTATTAACCAGTCTATAACATTCATCTGCTTGCTCCTGTTATAGGAATCCTATGCCAGGCTAACCCATCAGCCTTCTCATACAAATTTTCTGATCCTCAACAACTCTACCTTAAGTACTGCCATAATAACTCCATACCCCATTAATACAACAAATGCAATCATGATTTTTCCCATATTAAAATACTCCTGATTAGAAAACCGGCTTACTACATCAGAAACAGGCGGCACCAGCCATAACACAAACTTGGAAACTGGAAATCTATGAATCACCGCAATTCTCACGATTGCCAAAAGAGCCAGAAAAAAGGTGGCTCCCATTCCTATTTTTCTATCCCTAACTATCCGTGGATGAAAAATACCTCCTACCATCGCTCCGTTGAAGCTACAGACACACATCAATAAAAAACCGCCTATAACATCGAACAAAAGAATCCCTCTTCCAAATACTCCGCCTCCATGAAGTATATGATTTAACATCGGCACTCCCATAGATATACCTGTTGCAACAGCACTTACCATACCCATAAAAAGAATCTGGCTGGTATAATATATCCTCTCCCTTTGAAGCCGCAATATGATAATCTGCTCTGACACCTCCGGCTCTATCTCCTGACTGACTGCTCCAACCCACACCATAATCAAAAACAGAAACAGGCTCATCATGGAAAAGCTGCTTACAACTCCCACAGGCGTAACTGTATACATAACAGAAATCACTGCCAGTAACGTAATCAATGGCAATATATACTTCCCCGATAGCATATACTGCCTATATTGATACCGGATCAATTCCTTCATTGTCTTCATCCCACATACCTCTCAAGTTCCATCCTGCTTCCAACATTTCCAGAATCACCCCATTACAATCCGCTTCTGTTACCCGTAGATAACACCCCTTTTCATTAAACTGTAAATGTCCTTTTCGTTTTTCCGGAATCCTGGTTTCCTGCTGTCCTTCAAAAAATAGTATATACCTTTTTTCTGCATAAGACATCCCATTGTGAATCTCAGCCAATTTCCCATTTTCAAACCGATAGACAACATCTGCAATCGCATCCACCAGATAAGGTTCATGGCAGGACATCAGAACCATAACCTTCCTCCTTCGCAATTCACCTATTTTTTGTATGAACACCTGCTGTGACATCACATCCTGTCCGGAAAGGGGTTCATCCAGTAACAGCACATCCGGTTCCACCAACAATGACTGTACGACACCAACCTTCTGCAAACTGCCTTTTGACAAATGTTTCATCGGAATATCCAACATTCCCATCAAAAAAAATTCCTCTGACAAATCATAAACCTTCTTTTTCGATTCCTCTTTGCCCAACCCATTCATTTTCCCCTGACTGATCAAATACTCTCCTGCTGTCAGATTCATTTTAGGAAAATGCTCCGGTACATAATGAAACAGAAATGGCTGTTCACAACTTACCTTCCCTGAAGTTGGTCTGACCAGTCCTGCAATCACCTTTAACAAAGTGGTTTTTCCACAACCGTTGTGTCCGGTAAATGCAACAGAGCAGCCATGTTCAATGGTCAGACTGACATCATTCAAGACCACATGTTGATTATATTGTTTGACGATGTTATTCAATGTAATCATTTATTCCCCTATAGCCTTTTTTTATCACCTGTACGGCATTCCATTGTATCACTGCAATAAAATCTGTCCATCTGTTCCGTTTTCAAGGCCTCTGGCATAAATGCATTTATCATTTCAGAAATTTGATTCGCATATTTCACTTGGTGAATCCTCCTGTTCTTATATTTTCAATAAATATTCAATGTTATTATAACGTATATTCTAAACTATGGCAAAATAATTCTCAGAAATATCAGCCTCTATGTGTGAAAAATTGTACCAATTAAAAAGAGATGGAATAAAAGCAAACTATTCCTTCCCCTCTTTCATATTTTTCAGCAGTTCTTTACTGAAATCCTGTAAAACCTTTTTCGACTTACTGTCTAACTGCTGATAAGTTTTTGTGATTTCTAAAATAATATCATAAAATGGATTATCTTCTTTTAATAAATCCGAAACGATAAGGGCTGTTTGATCTTCAGCTATTTTGTACATTTCTCCGTTTCCTGTTCTCAGCCATTCTTCATTAACATAAAACTCTCGACAAATAGAAAGTATCATTTGCTCTGTCAAGTTTCGTTCCCCTTTTTCAATCCTTGAAATCGCAGAACGAGTTACACCAAGTCTATTTCCAAATTGTTCCATATTCAATTTTTCGGATTCTCGCAATATCTTTATTCGATCATTCATTGAAATTCCCCCTTTTTGCAAATATATTAACAACAAAACGTGACTTTGTCAACAAAGTCATTGACATATTTTCCTAAGTCACCTATAATGTAACCATAGTCAACATCCCAAGGAGGTATTTACAATGACAGAGACCAATAAAAAAGAAATTTCCGATATGATTCAGATTTTGATACAGCTGGATAGAGAACGTCTACTTCTTATTGACAGCAAAGCAAACCAGTTAGCGGCAGGGCCAGAAACGGAAAACCATATGAAACCTTCCTACACGGAAAAATACAGAAACAGTCATAAATTATTGATTATTAGGAGGCTTTACTATGAGTATCTTAAGTAACTGGTATCATGGAAATACCTGCCTTGCCGAGAAAATCGGTCCACAGAATAAAAAATATCGTTCCCTTGCCGAAACAGTCAGTAAAGAGCGCCAATATTTTCTCACAAGACTGTCTGTGGAAGATAAAGAGCGCTTTGAAAAATGGAATGATTTACTGTGTGAAATGGAACACATGACAGAATATGAAAATTTTTCTTATGGATTCCGACTCGGTGCCAGACTTACAGTTGAAATCTTTGAAACAGAGGATACAGATTTTTAGCAATACAGCAATCGGGTACTGACACAATCCACTCTGTGGTCAATACCCGTTCTGCTTCCCTTATCTATTATTTTACAGATCGTCGTTTTGCTGCTACTTAACGGCTGGCTGCCTGTCATCCCGAATCCTAAAATAATAGGCAACCCCTGCCACATCTGCCAAAAGCCAGCCAATGGGAATCGCTGCCCAGATTCCCGTCACTCCAATCCATGAAATTCCGGAAAGAACATATGCCAGTACCACTCTGGTGCCCAGAGAGCATATGGTAAGGATTACAGACATTCCCGGCTTTTCAACCGCCCGGTAATACCCATAAAGCATAAACAAAAGCCCAATCCCAAAATAGAAAGCTGCCTCTATTCTCAGATACCCCACACCTGCCTCAATCACTTCCGTATTTGCTGATTCGATAAAAATACCCATCAGCGGTTTTGCAAACAGGCACACCAGCAGGCTGATCATGGCACAGAATACAAAAACGCTGATGACAGAGCTTTTGATTCCTGCCTGTATTCTTTCTTTTTTGCCAGCACCATAATTTTGTGCCACAAAAGTGGAAAATGCATTTCCAAAATCCTGTACCGGCATATAAGCCAGAGTATCTATTTTTACTGCCGCTGCAAAGGCGGCCATCACCACGGCTCCAAAACTGTTTACCAGTCCCTGTATCATCAGAATCCCAAAATTCATTACAGACTGCTGAATACAGGTCAGAAAAGAAAGGCTGAAAATATCTCTTAAAATACCGCTGTTCCACCGCATATGCTCTCTCTTTACCCGAAGCATCGGGAAACAAAAGGCATAATATATCATAATCCCAATCCCCGATACAAACTGCGAAATCACTGTGGCTGCCGCAGCTCCTTCCACGCCCCAGTGACATACCACTACAAAAAGAATATCAAGGAAAATATTAAAAACCACTGATATCCCAAGAAACACCAGCGGCACCAGGGAATTTCCCACCGCTCTTAATAAATTGGCAAAAAAATTATAGAGAAACGTGGCAGTCATCCCTGCAAATATACAGACCAGATACTCCTTCATCATTCCCTGTATCTCCACTGGCACCTGTAACACCTGTATAATCCAGTCCACACCGAGAAAAACACAGATATTTAACACCACGGTAAGGATTCCGATCAACAAAAAGGAAAGAAAAATACCCTGATTCAGATTATCATAATCCCTTCTGCCAAACTGTATTGCAAAATAGGCACTGCTGCCCATACAAAGCCCGATTAAAATAGAAGTCAAAAATGTCATTAATGTATAAGAAGAACCGACTGCCGCCAATGCATCTGGCCCAAGGAATCTTCCCACAATCAATGTATCCGCCACATTGTAAAACTGCTGAAGCACATTTCCAACCATAAGTGGAAATGCAAATTTTAATAATTTGGTTGTAATATTTCCTGTTGTTAAATCCCCATTCATCCTATCCCTCCAGCCATAACTTGAAATCTGATTTCAAACTATGACTGCATTTCATCTTAGTACTTACTTTTAACAACTGCTAAAAATTCCATAATCCATACAAAGGAATATTTAAAATCCCTTTCGAAAATCCCAGTTCATCCAACGAAATCCGAATCGCCATATGATTCCGGTATTTGCTGTTGAAGACTTTAATGCTCTGTGCCTTACGCCGGATTCTGGACTGCACATCTACCGGAACTACATCCCCGTCATCTTCAAAGACAAAGTCAATTCTGGCAGTCGCCCCCGAAATCCAGAAATAGAGTCTGTCCACCGTTTTATTCATCGTAAGCTCTGACAATACAAACTGTTCTAACAATGCACCATTGATATCTTCCATGGTTTCTTCACCGGTTTTAATCTGTGTATGGGAAATACCGCACATAATCCGAAGCAAACCATGATCCAGGTGATACAGTTCAAATGACTTTTCATCTACCTGCAACGGCAGAGGTGCTACTCCGTCCCTAATACGGTTTACCTTTCTCACCAGTCCTGTATCAACCAGCCAGTTTACAGAGTTTTCATATTCTCTTGCCCTCGCCTTGGCATCTACATACTGATACATAAATTTGCGGTTATCCTTTTCCATCTGGGCAGGTATACTGTTCCAAATCCTATCTACTTTTACTGCATACGCCTTTGGGACATATTTATCAATATGTTCCTTACTTCTAACAAGCAGTGCCTGCAAAATGGAATCAACACGGTCTAAATCATGATTTTTGACATAATCAAGCACTACAATGGGCATCCCACCCACTATATAGAATTTTTTCAAATATTTTGTTATCTGCCTGATAATTTTGGGTTCAACAGGCTCCAGCTTCTGCTTTTCAATATGCTTGCACAAATCCTGTGCTTTATTCGCAGTCAAAAATTCTTCAAAAGTCATAGGATATAATGAAAGATTATAAAATTCTTCTACATACTCTGCCTCATGGGCAATCGTTCCCATTGTAGATGCAATCATACAGACAGGAAGATCCGGACGCTGTTTTTTCAAACTCATAATCGCTTCCACTGCCTTCGGATAAAGATGGGCTTCGTCAAACACAAACAAGGTCTCCCCCTCAGCAATCTGCTGGTCACAATAAATAGCAAGAGCTGCAATCAGCTTTTCAGCCCTCACCTTCGCTCCCTGCTTAAACAAGGTAAATGCCTCTTCATCCTTTTCTAAATCTACATATATCAGCTTTTTATAAAACCCCTGTCCAAAATCAATGATAACCCAGGTCTTGCCGACTCCCTTTGCTCCCTTTAAAAAGAGTACCTTATCCTGTGCATTCTCATACCATTCCATTAGATCATTCATTATAATCCTATACATTTCGCCCTCCTATGCCTTTTGTTTATGTGCACTTTTGCTATCCGCCATCTGTCTTCCGAAACCCTTAATACTATTTTGAAACCTCTTTCGTGATTCCACTTCTCCATCTTTTCACAAAATTCCAATCTAATAACACTATATCACTCCTGTTTTCAAAAGTAAATCACAATCTACGGACTTCCATGCTTTTTTTAAACATTCGATTCCTTCCGTAATCTGTTCCTCCTTTAACCGTGCAAAACCAATTATGATAGTGGGCTTATGCATTTCCTCTTTAATATAATAATCAGAAAGAGCATATACTCTGACACCTTCCGCTTCTGCCAGCTTCATCAATTCTTCTTCTATCTGGGAAGCCCGAGCAGTACTGTCTCCAAACTCCAGCAGAAGATGAAGCCCTGCGCTTTCTCCCATAATTCTTGCCGGCAGTCCTGCTCCCTTTAAGCCCTGAAGCAAAAGATCATGCTTTCCTTTATATATCTTCCGCATTCGGTTTAAATGCCGTTCAAAATGCCCCTGTAAAAAGAATCCACCGATTACCTGCTGGTCAATTCTGGAAACAGTGGAAAAATAAAAACCGGCCTGTGACTGATACTGTTTTACTATTGTTTCCGGCAGCACCATATAACTCATCCTGATACCCGGTGCAATCACCTTAGAAAGAGTCCCCATATAAATCACTTTTCCAAAAGGATCCTGACTTTGCAGTGCAGGAATGGGTTTCCCAAAATACCGGAATTCACTATCGTAATCATCCTCAATAATATATCGTTCCGTCCCCCTTGCTGCCCACGCCAGCAGCTGCTGCCTTCTGTTCGCAGACATAACAATGCCAAGGGGAAAATGATGAGACGGGGTTACATATACAAGGTTTGCATCACTTTTTTCTAACAAATCCATCCGTATCCCCTGTTCATCCAGAGAAATCGGAGTAACAGAATAACCAACGCTTCCAAAAATGGTATATGCCTGCTTATAAGTTGGATTCTCCATTGCTACTGATTGTTGTCCTTCTAAAATCCGGCTTAACAGGAGCAGCATATAATCACTTCCGGCACCTATTACAATCTGGGAAACCTGACACTGTACCCCTCTTGACTGATGCAGATAGGTCTGTACAGCCTTACGCAGCTGCAAATCCCCCTGATGACTTCCCGATAAAAATAACTCTTTATTATCATCAATCAGACATTCCCGCATTAATTTTCTCCATTTGCTATACGGAAAATAATCCATATCCACACCGCTGGGAGAAAAATCCACCTGGTATTTTATTTTCTGTGGAGACATTGCATTCAATGCATCTTCGCTGGCTGTCTCTCTGGTGATTTCCTTTTCCGGCTCCCCGGAATTCCTGACATGAATCCCTTCCATATACAGCGTTTCCAATGCACAGACATAATATCCCTTCTTTGGAACAGATTCAATATATCCCTCTGACAACAGCTGCCCATATGCCATATCTACCGTATTGCGGCTTACTTCCAAATGCACTGCCAGACCTCTGCCGGAAGGAAGCTTTGTTCCGCAGGATAAGTTCCCGTTTTTTATCTCCTCCCGAATATATTTATAAATCTGTTCATATATTGGCTCACTGCTTTTGGTATCAATTAAAATAGTCAGCATCGTTTTCTCTCCATTTCTCCCATCATTTCTGTCCCTGCATGAAAATTCCTAAAAAAGGGGCACCGTCCTCTGACGCCACCCCAATCGTTACATTAGTATAACAAATTATTAAATCACACAAATACCATTCCATCGTCATCTTCATCCTTGCTGATTGACAACATACTGTTATCATTCGTACCGGACATTAACAATGTCAGACCAATATGTTTGTTAGCTTTATCTCCACTTGCCACATAAATCTCACCGGATTCAACCAGTGTCAGTGCAATCTCCAACGCCTGCTCCTTGAACCTCATTAATTCTCTCCGGTCAATGGAACTCAACTTAAACAAGTACTGGTTCTTTGAACTGATCAGGAGAATGCTGTATTTATTATTCCCTCCTTTGCGGGTCAGCATACCGGAACCAACCATACGGGAATTAGCAACTAATATCTCGGAATTATCCTCTCCTGCATACTCCTTATAAATAAGATTAAACACCTTATTATACTCTTCCTCCGTGTCTACACGTACCGGCATCTCAGCAACGGCAAATTCAACTACAGAATCAGCAAAACGTATTGTACCACCCTCATCATTAATTACTGCTGTACAACTCTTGGGCACCTGTAAGCGGAAAAACTTATTCTGAATCACTTTATTGGAATCACTCTCAACCGGATTCAAAAGCTCCTTAAACTGATTCTCAATTAAATACATACTGCTTAAAGCATCTACATCTCCTGCCCTTACAATGTCCTTAAGCCCTTCATATAAATCCTTAACCTGCTGATTCAAGGTAGATATCATGGCAAGATACTGCTTCACTGCTGGAATAGAGCCTTTCTTTGCAACATCATAATACAGCTTTATCTTCTCACTGTCTGTTACACCCTGGGAAATTTTGTGCTCTATTACCTGATACAGATATTCCTTACTAAAGTCCTCATAACCTGCCTCATATGCTTTGTAAAAATAGTCAAGGCTCTTAATCGGACCATTATACCCTTCTTCTTTTTCCTTTGCCCTGCAATAAGCACCATATTCATATGCAGCCTGAACACTTCCCAATTCAATCGCTTTCATAAATGCCTGTTCAATCTCATCATCACTGGCAAGATAAAATACCTGTTCCTTTTTATTCATTGCCACCTTAAATGCTGTATCTGCAATCCCTTCTGCTACCGCACGTTCCCACATATCAATCGTAGACTGCAACTGACTGGCATCTCCCAGACTCTCAATATCTCGAATATATGGCTCTGCTTCAAAAATCCCATTTTCCAAAGCCTTTTTCAAATAGGAGAGTGCTTTTTCACCATCACGTTCTCCGTTTAACAAACCATAATAATAGAATCTTCCCAGATAAAACGGAACACGCTTATGATGCAAACGATCAGCATTTTCATACCATTCCTTTGCCTGTATAAAATTCTTTAACTGCTGGTCATATATTGTACCAATCAAAAATGCCAAATCCGGATCTTTGTTGGAATCAAACAGCTGCTGTGCATAACTAATGGTCTTAGAAATATCACGATACGGACTGTCCTCATCATAATATAACTCAATCAACAGATAACTTGCCCTGGTACTTCCGTGCTGAAGGGCAATCATTGCATTATCCATCGCTTTATCATAATCTTCCATATTATAGTAATAAACCGCTTCATTATAGTACTGAATCTCTGTACGATTCGCACTCTTATTACTTAAGAGAGTTGGAATGACAAAAGCAAAAGAATTCGCCACCTCAAAAATAATCTCATTATACTGCTCCATAATATCCATATTAGAGCACACAAACCGAAGACATGCCCAGCGGTTCTTCTGCTTAAAAACAAAGGTAACGATACCCTTATCCATCTCTTTGTGATAAAAACGGGCAGAAATACCATTCGCATACTCCGTAATATATGGCGTAATGTTCAAATCTATATCATATGCATCATTCTGATAATATAAATAATCATCAATCTTGCGTGCAGAATCCTTGGGAACCGTTGTATAAGTTACATATATTGCAAAATCCGTATAGGTATGGCTTGGTGCATAATATTCCTCATCCGTATCCGCATCTATACTCTTCACCCAGTCCTTCGGAAGTTTATGAATATACCCTTCTACCTGATCATGGATATAAGTATACTGATACTGCAATTTGGTTGCATCATTCGCCTTATAGCGGAATTCAACTCCTTTTGCCTTACGTTTTTCTGAAATCTGGGAATAAATCTTATCCTTTTCCTCAAATTCAATGCTATCAGCGTGTGTCGCGTTATATTCAATCCGCTCTACAGAAGCTTTGGCCTTATCATCACCTTTATCTGCCAGCTTCTGATACCATGATTTGGCCTTATCAATATCAATGGGAACGATAAAATCACTCTTCTGACCATTGGCATCAATACGGTTAAGTCCCTTCTCATATATATCACCAAGCCGCATATATGCTAAACTCACATCATAAGACGCTGCTTTCTCCAAATATGTAATCGCCTTAGAAAAATTCTGAATATCCAGCATCAGTAGTCCAAGCTTATAAAACAGATTACCATCCTCCACCAGCTTAATATAACGTTCATAATATTTGGCTGCCAGTTCTCTGTCCACCTTCGCTTTAATATTCTGGTATTTACCGGTTTCATAAACTTCACCCAGAATCTTAAGTGCATCACAACCATATTGCTGATACTGCATCTCCATCATACCAATATCTGCAATCTGATTCAGTGCCTTGATCGCCTCCTCAGAAATCCCGTGTTCAACCAACTCCATTGCCTTATTATACTGCTTCTCAACATTGTTTGTCTGCTCCACTTCCTGTTTTGCAGACTGTTTTACAAATGGAATCTTATTCAGAAAATTCGCAAAACGCCCCATTCCCATTCACCTACTTCTTCTATATTCTATAAAATGGCACCCCATCTAAAACGGTCTTTACGGCAAATGTAACCGCAGCCACCCCACTGGCTTCGACCAAGCTACAAGTACTATAATTTTATCATACTGTACGCTAAAGGGCAAGAAAAGAAACTACAAAAACTATACGAAAAAAAGAACGCCAAAGACCTTATTCTTTGACGTTCTTAACAAAATATCTCTTCACCTTATATAGTAAACCAGTATATATCAATAGCACTTACAATCTTACAAAAAGCTGTCTAAAATATTACCTGATGAATATTTACCCAATGTACCGGAAGATGTGTAAAAATTACTATCGCCCATAGAGTCATTCACCTTTGTATATACATTAGAAGCCGCTGACTGTATTCTGCCTGCCCAAGAATCTGAACCATTAAACAGAGACTGAACAGTTGCCATATCTGCTTCCTTAAACGCTTCCTCATCTAAAGACAGCGTATTATCTGCATTAATCTTAATACCAATATCAGCCAGTAAAGAACTGTTCTTAGCATTGGCATTCACCATACGCAATGTCTGTCTCAAAACAGCATTATCCTTGCTGTCAGCTGCTTTCTTAATATAATTATTATAAGAATCAACAAAACTATTGACTGCCTTATAAATCTTGTCTTTGTCATATTCCTTTGTAATTGCTCCAGTCTCTTCGTCCTTAACCTCTACCTTGTTAAATACAGATTTCTTTCCCGTTGCAGTCAAAACTCCTGCTGCCTTATATAATTCATTTGCATTGCTCTTTAACGTATTCTTCGTTGTTGTCGAATCTGTTTTCTTCTCAGACTCTTCAGTCTTCTTCTCTGTCCCATATTTCGCATAATACGCCTTAAGAAGTTTCTTATATGAACCTTTGGTAATTGAGGAATATTCTGCCAGATCAATTCCTAAAAAATTACCTGATGCAGAACCGCTCGACGTAGTGCCAAAGAAAAAAGACGAATTATTCGAATAATTATTACCCCAGATACTGTTAATTGATGACATTTTTACCACTCCTTTGAATTAATATTGAACATCCATGTTCTTCTTCTAACATCCTACATAATAATATTAACATACTTTTTTTCTTTTGAAAACCGCAAAAGCACAAAACGACTATTATTTTGCATTTTTCAGGTAATCTACAATATTGGCGACTGCCATGGACTCATCTTCACCTTCCGCAGAAATGGTCACTTCTTCATCCTGATTCAGTCCCAAACTCATCATTCCCATAATACTCTTTGCATTAATTTTCTTATCACCTGCCTGAATATAAACCCTGCTCTCATACTGGCTTGCTTTCTGGACTAATACAGCTACCGGTCGCGCCTCTGCATCTGCTGCCAGATTTACCTTTATTGTTTCACTTACCATTTCCTTTTTTCCTCCTTAAATCTGATTATTTTCTCTGAGTACTTTTGCAATATTACTTATCTTTCTTAATCTATGATTAACACCGGATTTTGATACCGGCGGATTTAACATTTCCCCAAGCTCAGATAAATTTGCGTCCGGTTCTTCCAGTCTTAGTTCTGCCAGCTGCCGCAGGGAATCATTTAAATATTTTAAGCCTTTTGTCTTTTCAATATATTCTATGTCTTCAATCTGCCTTCTGGCAGCATTTACGGTTTTTTTGATATTTGCCGTTTCACAATTTACACGGCGGTTTATATCATTACGCATATCTTTAAGAATCCTGATATTCTCCATATCCATCAGGCTGATATGTGCTTCCATTATATTCAATATGTCTACGATCATGGAACCTTCTTTTAAGTATACGATATAATATTTTTTGCGTTTTACCACTTTGGCATCCAGAGAAAAACTGTTAATTACCTCTTTGACCGTCTCTGCCATCTCCCTGTTATGCACTACGATTTCAAAATGATATGCTTTATTGGGATCATTTACCGAACCTGTTGCCAAAAACATCCCCCGGATAAACGCTTTCTTACAACAGTCTTTTTGTATCACCTGTCTGGGAAAATGGCAATTCTGCAAAGACACACCTCTGGATGAAACATATGTAATATCATCCTTCTCTATCTCCGAAAGTTCCTCTTCATCCAGCCAGTCTTCCTCCAGATAGTCCACATAATCCGAAAGCTTGACTGTCTGCAAAAGCCTGTCAGCCATATCCTGGTTCACTATCTCAATATATTTTGAATGTCGTGTGACCAAAACTTCTTTATCAAAAATCTTATCCATTAAATAACAAAGCTTATCCCCGATCAGTGCATTTTCAGGACGCATGATCAATTTTACCTGTCCGTCTTTGAGCTCCACTTCCCCCGTTGCAAGTACCAATGCCAATAACTCAGCTATCTGGCAATGTCTGCCGTGATTGCCATGCTGCCCGATTTCTTTTTTTACCCTGGCTGAAAACGACATAACCACTAACCCTTTCTGACCGTGTCTTTTTCAATGTCCCTGTGAACAATTGTCTCACTATACGGCAATGCCTGAAGTTCTTTGTAAATCCCATTCGCAAGTGTCACAGAACGGTGTTTTCCACCTGTACAGCCAATACCTATTACTAATCCGTTCTTTCCCTCTTTGATATAATTCGGAATCAAAAACTCCAGCAGATCCACGATTTTATTCATAAATTCCTTTGCTTCATCAAACTGCATCACAAAGTCCTGAACTGCTTCATCGTTTCCGGTCAGGGGACGGAGTTCCAAATCATAATAAGGATTCGGCAAAAATCTGACATCAAAAACCAGATCAGCATCTCTTGGGATTCCATACTTAAATCCAAACGACACCACACTGACGATAAAATTATTATATTCCAGATTTTCTATAAATATTTTATCTAATTCTGCCTTTAATTCCCTTGTCAAAAGGCTCGTAGTATCTATAATATAGTCTGCCTCTTTTCTTAAAAAGGCAATCCTGTTCCGTTCTATCTTAATTCCGTCCTCCACACGTCCGTTTCTTGCCAGAGGATGGTTTCTTCTGGTTTCCTTGTATCTCTTAATCAGTACATCATCATTAGAGTCCAAAAATAAAATTTCATAATGATACATAGACTCCTTCAATTCCGCAAGACACTCCGAAAGCTGCTCTAAATACACTCCACTCCGGATATCAACGCCAATTGCTACATTATTAATATCATTATCGTTTCCATAGGCAATCTGGGCAAACCGCATAATTAACTGAATCGGAAGATTATCCACACAAAAATACCCTATATCTTCTAACGTATTTAATGTTGTACTCTTACCCGCACCACTCATGCCGGTTACAATTACAAATCTCATATCCTCTTCTCCTGTTTATCTGTAGTCAACACCCTGCGGGAATCAATCACAGAACAATCCATCACCTGCTCACACGGCACTATAAAGTGATTTTCATGCACGTAAACACTTTAAATAAGTGGATTTCCGATTGCCAGAAACAATATTACCGGAATTCTCCTACCATTTTTATCTCCGGTTCCAATTCCACCTGAAATCTATCATAAACCTTTTGCTTCACGTCCGTAATCAGCTGTATTACATCTGCGGCCGTTGCATTCCCTTTATTTACAACAAATCCACAATGTTTTTCGGATACCTGGGCACCTCCTACCTGATAGCCCTGAAGCCCTGCATCCATGATCAGCTTCCCTGCGAAATATCCTTCCGGACGTTTAAAAGTCGAACCTGCACTGGGAAATTCCAATGGCTGCTTTGTTTTTCTCGCTGTTGCAAGTTCTTCCATTCTATTCTCAATCGCCTTCTTATCTCCATGCTGAAGTTCCAAAACAGCACCTAATACAATATAATTTTTTTCTTCCACAATACTATGCCGATAAGCAAAATCCATTTCCTCACCTGTTTTTTCAAACAGATTGCCGTTTAAATCCATCAGCTGTACTGAAAGTACAATATCTTTCATTTCGCCACCATATGCTCCTGCATTCATCATAATGGCTCCACCAAGCGTGCCGGGTATCCCTGCCGCAAATTCAAACCCTGTCAGGCCGGCATCCTTAATCTCCTGTCCAAGTTTACAGAGCATGATTCCTGCCTGTGCCTTTACAGTCGTTCCCTCTATCACAAAATCCGAATAATTATTATATAACTGAATTACAACACCTTCCATGCCTCCGTCACCCACTAGGAGATTGCTCCCATGTCCCAGCATAAAAAACGGTGTTTTTTCTGCATTGCAGAGCAGCACGATCTGACCAAGCTCTTCCGTAGTCTGGGGCGTTACAAATGCCTGTGCCGGTCCTCCAATCCGAAATGTCGTATGCTTACACATCGGTTCCGCCAGCTTTACGTTTTTTTCACCAACAATTCGATATAATTCATTTATTGTATTCTGATTCATTGCTTTTGACCACTCATTCTTATATTTGACCATTTATCATATCCTGCTTCACAAATCCGCTTATTTATTATATTCTATCCATCAACATAAAATCAATGTAAGAAGTAACGAAAAAAAGGGGGAGAACGCCCCCCCTTTCGGCTTTTTTACCAATCCGCTTCTTTTTATTTGGTTAAAACTGCCTCTGCACAGCCATAGATACCAGCATCATTCCCTAATGTTGCAAGTACAAATTTGGTATTCTTGCATGCATGGAATACGTACTGCTGATAATATTTTGCAGTGGTCTCCAACAAAATATCCCCGGCTCTGGACACTCCTCCACCGATTACAAACGCCTCCGGATCGCATACACAGGCAACCGTTGCCAGTGCTTTTCCCAACGTCTTGCCATGGCTTTCAACCAGTTCAAGGGCCAGATCATCACCTTCCTTTGCCGCATCAAATATTTCTTTTGCGGATATATACTGTACACTCCTTAACTTGGATGGTCTGTCTGTATTATTCATAACTCTTTCTGCCATTCTTGTAATTCCGGTTGCAGACGTATACTGTTCCAGACAACCTTTCTTGCCGCAGCCACACACTTCGGTTTCGGAATCATCTACACAGATATGTCCGATTTCCCCGCCTGCACCGTTAGTTCCGTAAAGCATCTTTCCGTTAATAATGATTCCACCGCCAACGCCTGTTCCCAAAGTAACCATGACAATAGAGGAATATCCTTTTCCGCCTCCCTGCCACATCTCACCAAGAGATGCCATATTGGCATCATTTCCAACCTTTGCCGGAAGTCCGAGAAGCTTTTCCACTTCCGTTTCTACGTTAAATACACCCCACCCAAGGTTTACGCAGCGAAGAACCGTTCCATCATCCTTGACGGGACCCGGAACACCAATTCCAACTCCTACTACCTCTTCTTTGTCAATCGACTTTTCTGCAAGTTTCGCTTCAATCGACTCCGCAACATCCGGCAGAATAAAACGTCCGCCCTCATCTTTACGGGTTGTAATCTCCCATTTATCCAACAGTTCACCCTGTGCAGTAAAAAAACCAAGCTTCACTGTAGTTCCTCCGATATCCACGCCAAATACATAATTCTTCATATTCTAATAGTCCTCCTGTAATTTATTTGTTCTTATTCATATTATTGGTCACACGATTATACAGCTCCTGAGCCGCATTATATCCCATCTCTTTCTGACGATGATTCACCGCAGCAGACTCCACAATAATGGCAAGATTCCGCCCCGGGCGAATTGGAATATTATGGGAAACCACTTTATTACCAAGAAACTCCGTATATTGATCCTCCAGTCCAAGACGGTCATAATTATTTTCCTTGTCCCACTCTTCCAGATTGATGACCAGGTCAATGGATTGTGTCATCTTAACACACTCCGCACCAAACAATGCTTTCACATCAATAATTCCGATTCCTCTAAGTTCAATGAAATGACGGGTAATATCCGGTGCAGTTCCAACCAATGTATCATCCGATACCTTCTTAATCTCCACCACATCATCCGATACCAGACGATGTCCACGCTTGATCAGCTCTAATGCCGCTTCCGACTTACCAATTCCACTTTCACCCATTATCAGCACACCGACACCATATACATCCACTAAAACTGCATGAATGGAAATTCTCGGTGCAAGCTCTACATGCAGCCACCGTACAGTCTCGTGTACAAAAGCCGATGTTGTCGCTTCCGAAGTCAATACCGGAACTCCGTTTTTCCTTCCTGCTTCAATCACAAAATCCTGTGGCTGCAATCCCCGGCAGAATACCAGACACGGAATCTTATGCTGGAATAAATTATCAAAAATCTGGGCACTTTCATCTTTATCATGAATACTGTTAATATATGCATGCTCCACATTTCCACATATCTGAATCCTGTTTGCATCAAAATGTTCAAAAAATCCGGAAAGCTGCACCGCCGGACGATTAATATCCGGATCCGTAATCATAATCTTGTCTGTATCAATCTCCGGAATATGATTGACCAGATTAAGCTTTTCAATCAGCTGCGTCAACGTTATAGAATACATTACACTCCTCCTTGCTCCACTCCGTCATTCAGGCTGTACCGGCACCTTCACCAATGTACGAACCGGAATTTATGCTATGCCTATTGTAGCATAGAACAAAAAGAAACTCTAGGATATTTTACCGTAATCCCCGATATTATTACAGCCCAGCCATATAAAGCGACTGTCCACTCCGGATGACGAATAAGTTTATAATTATTTCAGTGTTTAATTCATTTACAAAATATAACAAGATTAATATATGCAAGATTCATTTCCACATAGTACTGTTCCAGTTCATATTGTGCTTTTGCCACAGCTGTCTCCTGCTGCTTAAACTCCATCTTCGAAATCTCCCCCACATCATACAAAAGCTTTGCTGCCTCCTGCTGCATTTCCAATGCATCTATTTCCATCTCCTTTGCCCCTATATATGCCAGTGCATTCTGATATCCTGTTACATATCCTGCCATCGTCATATGATTTTTAGCCGGATACTGATTTAAGTAATCATTAACACTTTGAACATCCTTCTTTTCCTTTATCACATAGGAACTGTAATCAAGATTGTTTTCTTTCAAAAAAAGATCATTATAATCCCTTTGGTTCTTCGCCACTGTTAACTGTGCCTCCACAGATGCCTGTTTTGCCTGATACGATTGCAAATCAGCTGCCGTAATTTCTCCCAGACTATACATTTTCTTACATGCATCCACTTCCAGATTAATATATTCAAGATATTTTTGCAGATAAGTAATCTCACAATCGTACTGATACCTGTTACAAAAATATATAAGCCCCTGATAATATAAAGCATCTGCCGCTGATAATTCTTCCATGTCCTGAACCTGGATATCATCTTCTGCATTTTGCATCGCATCCTCAGCATTATCGTCACCGGATATTTCATCTTTCATGGAAACATCCTTCCTGTCATTGTTATTCTCTTCCCCTTGTGCACCACTTTCTTTCGGAGTTTCCGCCTGGTCTTCCATATCTAAATTTTTTTCCATTCCCTGTTCTTCAGAAGCGTCCTGCTCTACAGACTGCTTGTTTTCCGTTTCGTAAATTTCACTGGCAACGGTCTGGAATTGTCCGATTATCATAAATCCTGCCACTATAGATAATAACAGCAAAATATTCTTCTTTTTCATTTCACCACTCCTTTGATTGTAACCAATTTTGCTTTACAAAGTCTACTTTACACTATCCTCTTAACGTTCTTTCAATCCTCTGTCTAATGCATCGGTCAGCGGCTCTAAGAAGAATTCAATAATACGCCTCTTATCCGTCTTGATTTCCACCGTACATTCCATGCCCTGTGAAATCTCCATCCGGCTTACGTTATCACTGTCTAACAGTACATTCACCTTATAGATCTTCTGCATCTGTTCATTTTCAATTGCATCCGGGCTGATATAAACAACCGTACCGTTCAGTTTTCCATATTTCTGGTAGTCATATGTATCTACCTTGATATCCACATCCTGTCCAATCTCCACATATCCGATATCACTGTTATGAACCTCTGCTTCCACGACCATGGTATTCGAATCTGGAATGATCTGGGCAACTACCTGTGTCGGAGTCACAACCGCTCCCTCTTTATCTACTTCCAAAGACTTTACAACTCCGTCATAAAGGGCAATGATATCTTTATTCTCGTATTGGTTATATTGTTCTGCTATCCTAATATCATATTGTTTCAATTCATCCAGATACTGCTGTTTCATCTCATACAATTTCTCATTCCTCTGCTCTCTTGCCGTTTCCAAATTCGTCACGGCCGCCTCATAATTTTGTTTTCTCTCTTCTACAGCCCCCTGCTGATTCTGGAATTCATTTTTGCTCTCCTCAATCTGATAGGAGACATTTGCACGATTCCCCTTTTGAGACAATGCTTCATTCTGGATATCTATTTTTTTAATGGCAATCTGTTTTTTCAGATTTTCTGCCTCATTTGTCTTCGTTTCCCACTCAGATTTTGACTTTGCACCGGCTTCATATAATTCTTTATATTTTTCTGCCTCAGCAGCTGCATACTTATAATTATCCTCCAGTATTTCTAATTCCATCTTTAACGTACTTCCAAGCTTAACTGACTCTTCCTGCAATTCTTTCTGTTTTTCCAGATAATCTGTTTTACTTTGTCCACTGCTAACGTTACTGTCGGCAAGATCATATTGATTCTTTGCTGCCTGTACTGCTATTTCATATTCCTCCAAAGATAACCGGTCTGCCTCATCCATAGAAATCATGGCTTCCAGTACTTCTCTTTGTTCCGCACTATAATTTCCATTCCGATATTCTGTAAGCCTTTTCCCTGCCAACATTCCATTAAGAAGTGTAATCCGCAGTTCCAGCAGACCGATTTCTCCTTCGCTATAATCAATATTTTTCTGCTCTATATTTTTATCCATACAATACAGGACATCTCCCCGGCGTACTTTTTCCCCCTCTTTTACCTTAATCTCCGTCACAATACCTGTTTCTGCCGCCTGCACTTCCTGAATTCCTTCATCTGCCATAATCTGACCTCTTGCAGTCGCCACCTCATCCATCTTTCCGAAACAGGTCCATAAAATAAATGCAAAAAGCAGTAAAAATACAAGCCATATAATGATATTACCAAGCGGTGCGGTCGGACGCTCCACAATTTCCAAAGCCTCCGGCAGAAATTCAACACGCAGCTTATTAAATTGTTTCCGATTCTTTCTCTCCATATGTAATCTCCTACCTGTTCATCTGCTGCTGTAACAGTAAATGATAATATATCCCCTTTTTATCTATCAGATTCTCTATTGTTCCGTATTCCGCAATACTGCCCTTTTCCACTACCATAATCGCATCTGCATCCTTTAATGTTGACAGACGGTGGGCAATGATAATGACTGTCCGGTCCCTGCAAATCTGTTTCAGGTTATTTTGAATAATACTCTCCGATTCATAATCAAGGGCAGATGTTGCCTCATCAAAAATCAATATCTTCGGATTGGTAAGAAGTGCCCTTGCAATTGCAATCCGCTGTTTCTGCCCGCCAGAAAGACCAGTACCGTGCTCCCCTACCATAGTATCATAACCCTCGGAAAGTTCCACGATAAAATCATGTGCACCGGCAATTTTCGCCGCATGAATAATTTCCTCCATCCCGGCTGCCGGATTCTGCAATGCAATATTTTCCCGGATACTTGCATTAAAAAGAAAGCTTTCCTGCAAAACTACTCCAATCTGTCTCCTGAGCCATGCCGGATCTGCCAGGGCAAGATCCGTACCGTCTATCGTGATCCGTCCGGTTTCCGGTATATATAACCGTTGTATCAGCTTTGAAATGGTGCTCTTACCGGACCCGCTTCTTCCTACCACACCGATTACCCGGTTTGCCGGAATGCGAAAACTCATATTTTTTATCACTTCGGAACCATCCGGACGATACCTGAAGCTTACCTTATCAAATACGATATTTCCTGTAATAGACGGAAGTCTCGTCTGTCCTCCCTGCATAGAAGGTTCGGGTTTGGAATTAAAAATATCTCCCAGTCGTTTGATGGATAACGATGTCTGCTGAAAATCCTGCCACATCTGTACGAGACGCATAACCGGCTGACTGACCCTGCCGGATAACATACGGAACGCAACCATCTGTCCAACTGTCATTTCCCCTTCTATTACAAGCTTTGCACCAAAATATAGAATTGCAATGTCAAAGCATTTCTGTACAAGCTGTGCTAAGGCACCCGCTGTATTTCCCAACATGGTGGTGCGAAAATTTGCCGTTGTATAATCTGCCAGCAGTCCTTCCCATTTCTGCCCAATCCCGGGCTCCACGGCAAAAGATTTAATTGTCTGTACACCGTTTACCGTTTCCACTAGATAGGACTGCTGGTCTGCTCCGGCCTTAAACTTATCATCTAACCGTTCTTTCAGAATCGGTGTGATGACTGCCGTAATGCCTGCCAGTAACGGCAGTGACAGTAAAGTGATATTGGTCAGGCGGATGCTGTAGAAATACATAATGATGATATATACAATAATAAATAATGCATCTAACAGTGTATTTAACGGCACACCAGTAAGAAATCTTCTTATATTCTCCAGCTCCCGCACCCTTGCAATCGTATCTCCTACGCGCCTGGTCTCAAAATAACGCAGCGGCAGGCTGAACAAATGTTTAAACAACCGGCAGCTCAGGATTACGTCAATCTTGCTTGTGGTATGTGCAAACACATAATTTCTCGCAATAGACAAGGCACTTTCAAAAATCGTAATCAGAATTAGTCCCACTGCCAGCACGTCAAGAGTTGTCAGACTGTTATGTGTCAGCACCTTATCAATTACAGACTGTGTGATCATTGGAGAAAAAATCCCCAGAATCTGTGTTACAAAAGCTGCTAATAAAACTTCCAATAATGGAGCTTTGTATTTTAATATCGTCGGGATAAACCATTTAATCCCAAATTTCAATTCCCTGTCCTCAAATTTTCTTGGAATAAATAAAAGGCTTTCCCCGCTGTATACAGACTCAAAAGCCTCCTTATCCATTACCTTCGGACTTCTTTCATTACAAAATGCTACCAGATATTTATCTTCCTGTGCTTTTAACAAAATTGCGAATTCCTGATTTTGCAGCCGGACTATCACAGGTAATGTCACTTTGCCTATATGATCACTATCCACATTTACATGCTTTGCTTTCATCTTAAGTCCTTTTGCAATTCGCAGCAGGTCATTTTCTCCGGCAGGTCTTGCCTGTAAATTATAATTATGTTTTATATTTTCGGGATCAACCGGTATTCCATAGTATGCTGCAATCATAACCAGGCAGCTTATACCGGTATCCTGTTCTTTTATTTTATCTTCACTCATCTTATCCTCTATCAAATACAGCCCGGAATGCTGCCACTCCAGGCTTCTTAATATAATTATCTGTCAAAAAACCATTATACCCGTTAAATCACTTCTTTTGTCCACCATTGATTTATCATATCATTTACCTCTTCGTTTTTCTGTACTACCGCATCCTCCCACATCATTCCCGTGGTATCCTCAAAGGATGCCATTGCCTGTATTATCACATTCAGCTTCGTATAATCCAGTATACTGCCATCAGAGGTCTGGAAAGATTCCACCCGGTAGTCTTCATTTCCAAAATGATTAGAAACAGTGATTGTGTCTTCCCGTCCTGCCAAAGAGATCTTCAGATGGTTCTGCACTCTTGCAAATATCAGATCTGACTTATCTATCCCCTCTCCAAATACAATCCGGTCATTTCCTTTTGCTTCCGTGATGGTATCCTGTCCATCCCCTATGTCAAAGAGATAGGTATCGTCTCCGGCTCCTCCGTTCAGACTGTCGTTTCCGGTTCCTCCAACGAGAAGGTCATCACCGTTCCCTCCGTTTAACGTGTCATTTCCAGCTTCCCCGTAAAGCTCGTCATTTCCGTTGTTTCCGCTGAGGATGTCGTCTCCGGCTCCTCCATACATATAATCGTCTTCCAGTGACGGGGCACTCTGGTTACTGTCCTTTGCATTGATAATATCTTTTTCATCTGTTCCGTAATAGTATCTCGCCCTGTCATAGATTTCTTCCAGTCCCCATATGGTTCCGTCCGCAAAAACTACTTCCTCCACGATATAATCCACATTGCCAAAAAAGTTTTTCACCGTGATCCGGTCGCCGCTTTTCTGGTTTGTCAGGTACAGGTTCTGGTTATCCCTTGTTATCCGGATGTCTTCCTCCTGTATCCCTTCCCCGAACATGATACGGTCATTTCCTTTCCCTTCCGTGATGGTATCTTCCCCATCTCCTATGTTAAAGAGATAGGTATCGTCTCCGCTTCCTCCGTTCAGGTTATCGTTTCCGCTTCCTCCAACGAGAAGGTCATCACCGTTCCCTCCGTTTAACGTGTCATTTCCAGCTTCCCCGTAAAGCTCGTCATTTCCGTTGTTTCCGCTGAGGATGTCGTCTCCGGCTCCTCCATACATATAATCGTCTTCCAGTGACGGGGCACTCTGGTTACTGTCCTTTGCATTGATAATATCTTTTTCATCTGTTCCGTAATAGTATCTCGCCCTGTCATAGATTTCTTCCAGTCCCCATATGGTTCCGTCCGCAAAAACTACTTCCTCCACGATATAATCCACATTGCCAAAAAAGCTTTTCACTGTGATCCGGTCGCCGCTTTTCTGGTTTGTCAGGTACAGGTTCTGGTTATCCCTTGATATCCGGATATCCTCTTCCTGTATCCCTTCCCCAAACACGATCCGGTCATTTCCTTTCCCTTCCGTGATGGTATCATCACCGTCTCCTATGTTAAAGAGATAGGTATCGTCTCCGCTCCCTCCATTCAGGCTGTCATTTCCGGTCCCTCCCACGAGAAGGTCATCTCCGTTTCCTCCGTTTAACGTATCATTCCCGGCTTCACCATATAGTTCGTCATTCCCGCTGTTTCCGTACAGGCTGTCATCTCCGGCTCCTCCGTATATGTAATCATCCTCTAAGGATGGAGCACTCTGGTTACTGTCCTTTGCATTGATAATATCTTTTTCATCTGTTCCATAATAGCGCCTTGCCCTGTCATAGATGTCTTCCAGTCCCCATCTGCTCCCGTCTGCAAAGACCACTTCCTCCACGATATAATCCGTGTTGCCGAAGAAGCTTTTCACTGTGATCCGGTCGCCGCTCTTCTGGTTTGTCAGGTACAGGTTCTGGTTATCCCTTGTTATCCGGATATCCTCTTCCCGGATTCCTTCCCCGAACACGATCCGGTCATTTCCTTTCCCTTCCGTGATGGTATCATCACCGTCTCCTATGTTAAAGAGATAGGTATCGTCTCCGCTCCCTCCATTCAGGCTGTCATTTCCGGTCCCTCCCACGAGAAGGTCATCTCCGTTTCCTCCGTTTAACGTATCATTCCCGGCTTCACCATATAGTTCGTCATTCCCGCTGTTTCCGTACAGGCTGTCATCTCCGGCTCCTCCGTATATGTAATCATCCTCTAAGGATGGAGCACTCTGGTTACTGTCCTTTGCATTGATAATATCTTTTTCATCTGTTCCATAATAGCGCCTTGCCCTGTCATAGATGTCTTCCAGTCCCCATCTGCTCCCGTCTGCAAAGACCACTTCCTCCACGATATAATCCGTGTTGCCGAAGAAGCTTTTCACTGTGATCCGGTCGCCGCTCTTCTGGTTTGTCAGGTACAGGTTCTGGTTATCCCTTGTTATCCGGATATCCTCTTCCCGGATTCCTTCCCCGAACACGATCCGGTCATTTCCTTTTCCTTCCGTGATGGTATCCTGTCCGTCTCCTATGTTGAAGAAATACGTATCATCACCTCTCCCTCCTTGGAGAAACTCATCTTCTTTGCCCGATAAGAGTAAATCATTTCGACTGCTTCCAACAATATAACCGTTCTTTGCCTGATATTCGATTTGTTCTATATTCATATATTCTGCCAAAACTTCATTTTCGCTCTTCATCTGTTCATAAATATACTGCTTATCAAACAGATTTCCCAAACGAGTAAAATTAAGTACATATTGTACAAACAATGGTATGTAATAAACCGGATAATCCGTTATCAAAGTCTTTATAGCCGGAACAAAATCACAGGAATAATTTCCTGATTCCGTATTCCCGTATACTCTGATTTTTTCCAAAGCCTGTTTATACACAGTCTGTGAAAGCAGACAGCCTTCTGCTTCCGCTTCAAATCTATAATATAACTGATTCAGTATAGCCGCAGCAGTATTATTAGGGTTTGCACCCGAAACTCCGACAAACGGACGTCCATAAACCTTTTCCAATACCCCCAGCCTTCGGGCATCCATCTTTGTACCTCTGCTGTCAGCCTCAATCTCTGAAACCCCTGCCCATAAAAATAATATGTCCTGCAACACATTCTTTTTAACCGCATAATTTCTTTCTTCCACATATTTAAGGACTGCCTCTTTCAGCTCATCATTCAGTGCCATTGCCTGAGATAAATCCAAAAGCGTTCCGCATCCCTTTATCTCCGGAAGGCCATTTTCCAGACCGCTTGTGTCAATCTCTTCACCCTTATACTCTGTATCCGAATGATCCACCTGGAAACCATACTCACCAATTGCATATTTTGTATTCTGCCCATAAATATTGCTATTTGCTTTTATCAAGTTGCCATTTTCATCTACACGGTTTATCCGGTTATAGTCCAGATCAATCGATTCAATGCCAAAATGATCCAATGTATACAATTCTTCCGCCTCTGATATTCCATTATGGTTCGCATCAACCCATACTTTTAATTCACGATAATATTTGTCCTGTGCATCTAAAACACCGTCTTTATTCTCATCCAGATCGGATAATGCCTGAAAACCTGTTTCTGCAATACTACCGTCTGACAATACGGTTCTGTCACCAAAAAGTTCTCCCCCATCATCTATCCTGCCATTACCATTTACATCCCTCACAAGCAATGCATCCTGAGGGGTAATCCAGGCTGTTTTTTCGGCAAAACCATCCTTGTTCAAATCAAAATATGTACCATCTTCCAGAGAAGTGGTAAAAATGCCATCCCCATTTAAATCAATGATAATTGGATCAGAAGGCTGTGCATTTCCGGCATCATCATAAGCCCCCGGATCATTTCCAAAAATCTCATATCCCGCATATCCGGCACCATTTCCTGCATTTGCCCCTGCATCAGTACCACCACTTCCAGAGGAACCAGAGTTTCCTCCTGATGACGAAGAACCGCCTATTCCAGAACCACCTGGGTTTCCTCCGCTTCCAGATGTTGATCCACCCGTTCCTGCTCCCGGGTTATTTTTTTTATTATAATAGTCCTCAAACCATGCTCTCAGTCTCTCGTCCTCTTCCTGAAGTGCTTTCTTCTCTTCCTCCGTCAGATCACAGTCTACAAGCTCTGTCAATACATCTCCCTTATATTCTACACCTGCCCGCCTACAGATAGTCCGGAAGTCAATTTCCTCTCCTCCTCCTTTGAACTTAACCATATCTATTGCATGGGGAAATTTTCCATTCCCATCTCTTTCAAAAAATTCCTTTACCCTGATCCGGCTGAACTCCCCTACGATCACTAACAAATCCATCCCGTCTTTGGCAAAAGAAACATCAGAAAACTTTACATCCTCGGTAAAGACGATAAAATCTGCTAAATTTCCATTCTTTTCATTCACAATGACATCCCAGCCGTCATATAATCCAAACACATACCGGTTACTCCCTGAGCCGCCGTATAACAGGTCATCTCCTCTTCCTCCCCATAAGGTATCATTTCCTGCCCCTCCATAGATTACATCTGCACCATTTCCTCCAAATAAAATGTCATCCCCTCCTGTTCCGACGATCGACCTTTCATTTTCTCCAGTCCCGATATGAAGGATTCCTCCATGCTCATATTCCTTCCTGTATACAACCCCTTTGCTGCCTTCCCCTAATGTGGTGGTCACTGCAAAAGAATTATACATATTCTTTAAATATTCTTCTATGCTCCCCCCAGTCGTGGTATCAAAACAATTCACCACTCCTTTCCAGAACAGATTCAGGATGTTTTTTCCCATATCTCCCCAGTTTTCAAAGGCATTTCCACTCACTACATCATCTATGAATGCTGCTACAGTATATTGATTTTTGGTTGACGCCGTTATATACTGACCCAAATAATCAATCATTAAATTCAACGCTCCTTCTTGAACTGCTTTATAGAGCACGCCCTGATATACCTCTGCGGCTGCACTATCCAATATCTTTATATAATCTTCAATACTCTTCTTGAAGAAATTGATCTTGTCCATTCCGAATGGAGCCAGTATACCGCTGCTCGCCGCCAGTACCGGCATTGTCCACAATACCATGACCACATCCCCTGATATCCCTAATTCTATTTCATCCTCCGTTTCGGCTGTTGCCGCCAGTATCCCCATAAGGGCATCAAATACAGTCTTTTTCTTTTGCGCATCCGTTTCTGTCTCTATAATAAAAGAAACAAAATCCTGTATAAAAACAGAACTGAGCTTCATTTTCGTCGTTGTATTTAAGCCAGTCACTATATTATACTCCGATCCGGCATCCTCTTTGATCGTAAAAACAGTGTTGGGCTTATGGTAATCAAGAAACTGTTTGAATACATTATTAGCTTCCACATACATTTTATGGTTATCCGGCACCGGAGAATTGAACAGAACATTTACATAATCACCGCTTGATGCAATCAGATAAAGATTCTGTGCTTTCTTTTTAATTGCCTCCTTGTAAGCTTCCGTGTCACAAAGCTCTTTGGAAAAACCCTGTCCGTCAAAAGACAGGCATTTATCAATCGTAGGGTCTGACGCAAACAGAGCGACATATTGTGCCATGTTTCCCCCCTTGGAATGACCGCTGACCACAAAGGGCTTATTATTGACGATATCCAGACCATTGACAAAGTCAAGTGCACACCTCTGTCCCGCAGTCGTGACGCTGTAGCCTCCTGCCGCATCCTCCATCCATTCTTCCGCAGAGGTTGTCCCCTGGAAAATGATAATATTCTCATCCACACCCTCCCCAGTCAGTGCCATTGCACGAAAACCATCCAGTGCCCCTTCCGTATGGTTCTCCACTTTATGTACCGTCAGAGAGCACAGCACCGGATCTGCTTCTATTGCCTTTAATACCTCTATCCATTCCTCTTTTGTCATCATACAGTTTACTGCTTCCGGGTCTCCAGGTTTATAGTGGTTGAGGCAGTCCTGTATGATGGTTCCGGAGCCTATTCCTGCGGATTCGTCTCCGTCTTTGTAAAGTAATCTTTTTACAATATAGCCAATTGTATCTTCTTTCTGCTTTGCTATTGTCACTGTGTTTAAATAAATTAAATTGTCTAATAATACTAACTGATAATTACTTAATCCCATATCTTTTCTCCTTTATTTATACTCTATAACTTGACTATTTTTTATAAATATTGTATGTACTTCTCTATGAAATTCCTCGCCATCTTGGCATTCTTTTTTATTTTTATTATTTTTATTTTCGTAATATATGTCCTCATCATAACACGTTGTATGTATAGTCCCTCTATACCCCCATTCTGCCAATTTTTTGCACATATTTATAATATCTTCATCTAAAATAACCTTCCACTGCGAAGCCTTCATAAAGATTTCTAAATCAGGCAATGGATAATCCACATTTGCTCTCAGTTTCAGCAAATCCTCAACCTTCGTATCTGCCGGTAGTTCATTTGTCATCCACTCTGATGAAAATTCCAGATAAAATTTATAATCGTCAAAATATTCATCTATGATCTCATCTACGTAGGATGCATATTCATCCGTCAGCCTTATCATCACATAGCTGTCCAC
>JAIDOW010000031.1:0-2835 GCA_029063085.1 Lachnospiraceae bacterium | reverse complement strand
TCAAAATATTCATCTATGATCTCATCTACGTAGGATGCATATTCATCCGTCAGCCTTATCATCACATAGCTGTCCACATATTCCATCTTTCCCTCTTCATTTATTCTCCCCTGTATCTCAAATTTGTGGGCTTCATCTTCATGTCCCTTCGGATACGCATACATCTGTACATAGTCATAAGCATATCCTCTCCCACGGTAGGATGCGATTTCAAATTCTTCCCCATACCGTCCCTCCAGATACGCAAGTACCTCCTCTTTTCTCTTGTCTTCTTTCGTTGGTCCTTCTTCCGTTGTAGCGGCTTCTTTTTTATATTCCAAAACATGATGGACCAATATTCCCCATACCGTAACTACCATGATTAAAAATACTGCCAATCCGACCCATAGTATCCACAGCTTGCTTTTTCTTTTTTCCAGTTCCAATATTCCTTTGTCCCCTCTCTTCAGGTTACTCTGCTTTTTTCTACTAATCCTTTGATGCTATCCCTTCAAAAACTATCTGCTCATTTTTATATGATTATAATCAATTTTCGTATAATTTAATTCCATTTTATGGTACTTTAAAAACACCATTTTGTCAATAATATAAGTAATCTATCGTATACATATCTAATCTACAATATTAAACATTATTTTCGACGATATTTTTAGTGCCGAAAGTCATTTATGACGCTCGATATTAATTGATTGCATAAAAAAACACAGTATGGATATCTTCGAAATCCATACTGTGCCATTTTTAGCATTCACTTTATTTACAAAAACTATTTTATCTCCTCCATAAAACGTGTGATTCCTACTTGTACCATCCTCTGTAATAGCATCAACTGCTGAACAGGCAAAAATCTTTCCTAATTTATCATAAAATATCTTTCACGAAGAATGAAAAAACTGATAAATCTCCTCTGCAACCTGTAATGTAATCCCCTTTACACCCTCAAGCTCCTCCACTGTGGCATTTTTAATTTTATCAATCTCCTTAAAATGCTGCATCAAAGCCTTTCGCCTTGCCGGACCTACACCATTAATGTCATCCAGAATACTTTTTACCTGTTCCTTGCCCCGCAGCAGCTTATGATAAGTGATTGCAAATCGATGTGCCTCATCCTGTAATCTGGTAATCATGCCAAACACTTCACTGTTTCTGGGAAATGAAATTTCCTCATTATTATAGTAAAGTCCTCTGGTTCTGTGATTATCATCCTTTACCATACCGCACACAGGGATATCAATATTAAGAGTTTCCAATACCTTCAGTGCAACATTTACCTGTCCCTTTCCGCCGTCCATCATAATTATATCCGGATACACATCAAAACGCTCATCCGTAAAACGTCTGGTCAGAACCTCTTCCATGCTTTTATAGTCATCCGGTCCAGTTACGGTACGAAGCTTAAACTTACGATATGCATTTTTTCTTGCACGTCCTTTTTCAAACACCACCATAGATGCCACCGACTGATATCCGCTGGTATTGGATATATCAAATGCTTCTAATCGGTCAGCCTTCGGCAGTCCCAGCATATCTGCCAATTCCTTTGCCGCACCAACTGTACGTGCTTTCTCCCTTTTGATCTTTTCTAAATCCCGCGAAAGAACCACCGCTGCATTTTCTTTTGCCAGATCGATCATTTTGGATTTCTCGCCCTTCATGGGCGTAATGATATGCACTCTGCCGCCCCGGCGCTCTCCTAGCCATTGTTCCAAAAGCTCCTGATCCTCCACTGCAAATTCCGTCAGCAGTTCATTGGGTACAAACGGTGTCCCTGCATAATACTGTTTCACAAAAGCACCTATAATCTGAGAACCCGTATCTTTTCCCGTCTGCTCCATATGAAAATGTTCCCTTCCAAGCAGTCTTCCATCTCTGACAAAAAAAACCGAAACCACAGTCTCTTCATCCTTTCTTGCCATAGCGATGATATCCCTGTCAATTCCGCCTGTCTTCACTACACGTTGAGAACCCGTCACATGCTTTACACTCTCTATCAAATCCCTGTACTCTGCCGCCTCTTCAAATTCGTACTCTGCCGCTTTTTCTTTCATTTTATCTTCCAGTTCACGCAGTACCTTTTTATAGTCTCCGTTTAAAAAAGCGAGCAGTCGGTTAATCCGTTCTCCGTATTCTTCTTTGGAGATATATCCCTGACAGGGACCTGCACACTGTTTCATCTGATAATATAAACAGGGTCTCCCTTTTCCGGTTTCCTTCGGGAGCGATTTATTACAGGTTCTGATACCATAAAGCTTTTTCACCAACTCTATCGTGTCTTTTACGGCACCCCCGCTTGTATAGGGACCGAAATATTTTGCACCGTCTCTTTTCATCTGCCTGGTCATCAAAACTCTGGGGAAATCTTCCTGTACCGTCACTTTCATAAAGGGATAACTTTTGTCGTCCTTTAACATTGTATTATATCTGGGACGATGCTCTTTTATCAGGTTATTCTCCAATACCAGTGCTTCTAACTCCGAATCCGTTACAATATATTCAAAATAATGAATCAGGGTAATCATTTTCTCAATCTTAGGTCCCCTGTTATTCACCTTCCGAAAATAAGAGCTGACACGGCGTTTCAGATTAATTGCTTTTCCCACATAGATAATCTCGTCATCCTCGGCATGCATCAGATAAACGCCCGGCTGTTCCGGAAGCTTCTTCAATTCTTCCTTTAAATCAAATCCATCTTTCATACTATTTCCTTTTCTAAATTCTTGTTTATATTACTAAAGCGGACGCTTCCATGGCGGGTGGAGGCGGACGCAGGAATCTATGGATATAGGGTTCTACGAAAGACACGTTTGCACTCAATATTCCAACGTAGCGGTACAT
>JAIDOW010000030.1 GCA_029063085.1 Lachnospiraceae bacterium | reverse complement strand
AGATATAGTAGTAATCATTTTTGATATCGTATGCATATGGATAATTGTCTATACAGGTATGTAATAAATCGATTGTCTTACAAAGCTGTTGAAATGTTATAGGTTGTGAATCGTAAATCATGTTAATTATCCTTTCAAAGTGTATCTTTTCTCTGTTTGTATTTGAACTGCTAATTTATTATAGGGGATATTTTCAGATTTTGCAATGATTTCCATATATTAAAAAGTTTCAGTTAAATAGCAGATGCCGGGGGTGTTACCACCACCCGAACAGTCCGCCGATATAATAGAGAATGCCCAGTATCCAGCTTGTAAAGATACCGTAGAGAATGACAGGCCCGGCAATCGTAAATATTTTTACTCCAATACCGAATACCTGACCTTCTTTTTGATATTCTATGGCTGGGGCTGCTACGGAATTTGCAAAGCCGGTAATGGGAACCAAGGCTCCGGCACCACCTAAGCGGGCAATATGACCATATACATTTAAACTGGTCAGAATAACGCTGAGTAATACAAGAATCATAGATTCATAACTGGCAGCATCATCTTCCGGCATTCCCAGTGAATTTTTGAAGAATGCAAAGATGAGTTCACCAATTACGCAGATTAAACCACCAATCCAAAAAGCATGAAAGCAATTTTTCCATACATTGAAGGTAGGCGTGATTTGTTCAACATATTCATTGTATTCTTCATTACTGATTTTTTGTTTCAAGATTGTCCCTCCTTGTATCATAGTCTGTGGGGTATTTGACTTTGTTAATATTGTTGATAGTATGCCGTGAGTAAAAATTCTTTATGCATCCAAGATGAAAAATTGTATTAAAGTAAAAATTCCCTTTCCAAAAGCCAGGAAGAAGATGATCAGACAGAGTTTTGTCTGGACATGTGCGACTCTTGCAAAAATCGGAAAAACATTTAAGACCTCTGATAGTCCTCCTATCAGGAAACCGATATAAATCCCTCCAAATAGCCCGATTAAAATTAAGATCAGACTGCCAATAAGCGCAGGAGGCAATGCCTTCACCGTTATGTCGGCAGAATCATAGGATACAAAAAATTGAAGTAGTGTAGCTGTAAGGATTCCGAGAATCAGGCAGTTTTCATAAAGGATACACTGTCCGGCAGTTTTGGTTTTTGCAGCAACTTTAGGAAAGATTCCCAGCATGGCGATAAATGCAACATATGCTGCGGCAGTTACAAAACCTGCTGCAAGACCGGTTATGACTAAAAGAATGTAATTTATGGAATGCATATGATATCTCCTTTATCTGTAACTGGATATTTTTACTGTTTAACATCAAGACTTTCCCCACGCCGGCTGACATCTTTGATTACTGTTGTACTGATATCCTTTTCATAAAGACGCATCTGGATTTCCAGGGGTGTAGGGTCCGATGTGATCTTTTTGTTGCCCAGATGATTGAAAAACATGATCATGCCGGCAGTAAGACCGATGGAATAAGCTATGGTGAGATAAAGAATTCCCGTTTTGGGGTTTCCAAGGAAAAGCATGGAAAGATAGGTGAATAATTCTTTTGCACCAACATCTGTATTATAGGCCATGATTGCATAACCTCCACCAAAAAAAGCAACCATACAGATAAAGACAGTAAATACGGATTCTTTTACTTTTTCGTATTTGGATTGTGGCTGGTAGGAGAGAATAAAATCGCCCTCTCCAAGGTTATTGATTTCCAGGTCAGGGTATTTTTTATTGATAAATTCGATTACCTTTAAGACAGAAACGATAATCTGTCCCTTCTGGTCCTTTTCAAATGTATAAAACGGAAGAGAAAGTAATTCTTTTTTTTGCTGTTCATTAGAGGTATAGATGGTTAAAAAATCTTTTAAAGCCACATTATAATTTTGTACTTCAATGCATTGAGGTGCTTTGATATAAACGGTTTGTTCCATAATTATATACTCCTGAATCGTTTTACTTAGTATGTGAGGTTTCTACTATTTTATACGAAAAGATTGAGGAAACTGGCGTTTTGTGATAAGATAATGTATTAAGATTAAATAAATACAGGTGACAGGGTTCTGTCTGAGATTTTTGGACAAGAGGAGAGAGAATGGATTGGAGAAGACTTATTAAACTGTTAAAGAATCACATGGTGTATTTGCAGACACATAATTTTCCAGACCCGGATGCACTGGCAGCGGCGTTTGGCATGCAGGTGTTTTTAAAAGCAAATGGGATTGATACGACCATATGTTATGCAGGGAAGATTGAAAAGAACAGCACAAAACGTATGATAGAGGAATTTGGGATTCATGCAGTTCATATTGATGAGATTCCTCATATGGCAGAAAAGGATTATATTGTGACAATAGATGCTCAGAAATATAATTCTAATATAACAGATTTTCCAGGAGATGAGGTGGCGTGCATTGATCATCATCCCACTATGATTCCTTGTGCTTATGAGTATAGCGATATCCGTATCTGTGGAGCATGCTGTTCTATTGTTACCCAGTATTTCATTGAGAGTGATACTACAATGGATACCAATACGGCTACGGCTCTTCTCTATGGGCTCAAAATGGACACAGACTCCTTTAACAGAGGGGTGACGGACTTTGATATTGCCATGTTTTCCTATCTTCACAAGCTTGCAGATAATCAAAAGATTATATCCATGTATAATAACAATATGGAGATTGAGGATTTGTATGCGTATGGTGAAGCTATCCGGAATATAAAGATATATGAAAATGTAGGATTTGCCAGGATTCCTTTTGACTGTCCAGACGGATTGATAGCCATGATTTCAGATTTTATTCTTGGGTTGGATATAGTGGAATTGTCAGTGGTATATGCGGTCCGGAATGGGGGATACAAATTTTCGGTACGAAATGAAACGGCAGTTTATCATGCAGGAACCATTACCCAGAAAGCGTTAATGGATATCGGAGGTGGGGGAGGTCACTTTTCTATGGCCGGAGGCGTTATAACAAAAGAAGGGATAGGAATGTTAGGAGCAGATCCGGATTTTGAAATCAGGAAGCGTTTTATGGATGTCATCAAGCAGGAACAGTATCTGATAAAGGAGTAAGAAACAATGGAAAAGCAAAGGATTGTCGTAAAGGTGGGAACTTCGACATTGACAGGAGAAAACGGTGCATTGAATTTTCGCACGATTGATAAACTGGCACAGGTATTATCCACATTGCATAATGACGGAAATCAGGTTGTATTGGTTTCTTCCGGAGCGATTGCAGTGGGAGTAAATAAAATGCGTCTTCCCATGAAACCGCAGAATGTCTGTATGAAGCAGGCGGCAGCGGCAGTGGGACAGTGTGAATTAATGCATATTTATGATAAATGTTTTGGGGAATATGGCAATATCGTAGGACAGATTTTACTTACGGCCGAAGATATTGCAGTAAAGGGCAAACGCCGTAATCTGAAAAATACTTTTGAGGCTCTGCTGGAAAACGGTATGATACCAGTGGTTAACGAAAATGATTCCGTCAGCCATGCAGAAATTGAGTCGGATAAAAAGATATTTGGTGATAATGATATGCTCTCGGCTATTGTAGCAAATCTTTGTGAAGCCGACCGTTTGATCATTTTGTCAGACATTGAGGGACTTTATGACGGTAATCCCAAAGAGGAAGAAAATGCCAGCCTTATTCATAAAGTGGAAGTGATCAATGACGAAATCAAGGCATTGGGGGCGGGTTCTGGTTCCAACCGTGGAACGGGCGGTATGGTGACTAAATTAGAGGCAGCAGAATATGCAACGGTTCATGGAATGGATATGCATATCGCACACGGCAATGATCCGGAAAATATATACCGGATTATTGAGGGAAAGGCTGTTGGAACCCATTTTATAAAAAGATACTAAAAAGAGGAAATTGTGATGAAGTATAGAACAACATCATACTATAATGAATTTCATTGTATTGGCGGAATCTGTGAAGATTCCTGCTGTGAGAATTGGGAGATTGATTTAGATGATGCGACTTTAAAGCGCTATATGAAACATACCGGTGATTTTGGAAAACGTTTAAAAAATAGTACTAAGGTAAAGGAAAAACAGTTTATTTTAAACGGAACAAGATGTCCGTTTTTGAATGAAGAGAATTTATGTGACATTTTTATTGAGATGGGAGAAGAATGTCTATGTGAAACCTGTACGAATTTTCCGAGGCATGTTGAGGAGTTTGAAGATTTAAAAGAAATAAATCTTACCATGTCCTGTCCTGAAGCCAGCCGCATCATGCTTGCAAAGAAAGAAAAAATGACTTTTGAATGCAGGGAAGGAACAGATATGGAATATGGTCTGAAGCATATTGAACCAGTGAAGTCTTTTGCATTCTGGAAAAAAGGGCATATCAATAAATTAGACAAACCTTTGTTTGGGATTTTATTTGAAACACGCAGACTGATATTTTCTATTTTACAAAACAGGGAAGAACTCATTGAAAGGCGTGCTGCAACGGTATTAATGCTCGCTTATGAAATTCAGGATTTTATTGATAAAAAAGAGTATGATAAAATTATACAGAAGATGGAAAATTATAAAAAACCGGAAAAAAAGGTTCTTTTAGAAAAATATTTTAAAAAGCATGAAAAAAGGGTAACGGAAAAAGAAGCATGGATGAAACAGATTCTCAATATGTATGAGGGACTGGAAACCATTAAGGAAGACTGGAGTGTATTGCTTTTGGAGTGTATGAAAGTTATGCATGGCAAGGACGAATTAAAAGGGATTCTTGTGTCTTCCGGGTTGATAGAGAAAGACGAGGCAGGAGAAGAGAGCAGCAGTTTTTTAAGAAACTATGCAGTTTCCTATCAGGAATTTTTTCATTATTATCAGGGAAAAGAATATGAATATGAGCATATCCTGGTTTATTATATATTTAATTATTTTCTTGGGGCTTCGTATGATCATGATGTATATACAAAAGTCAAGTTTGCCGTTGTGTCTTATCTGGTGATATTGGAAATGGACATAGCAGTATGGCTGAAACAGCAGAAGGAATTTTTATATGAAGATCAGGTAAAGATTGCACATGCGTATTCAAAAGAGATAGAGCATTCTTATAATAATTACGAGTCTTTGCAGCTGATTCTTTCAGCGCACCCAATTCTGGATGCACAGCATATATTGATTGGTCTGCTATCCTGATAAAAAGGAAAAAGAGTGGAGAGTTTATATATTGAAGATGAACAGATAAGATACTGATTAGCTGTCATAGAATATAAAAAGAGGAATATTATGAAAAAAGACGGAAAAAGAAGACGGTTGGAAATGGCATTGTTTTTAAGACGTGCAAAGCGTGCTATCTATGATAGAAAGGGTGTATTTGCCCTCTATCTGTTGTTACGTATTTCAGTGATAGCAGTTATGATTGCACAATTTTTTAATCATAACTATGAAAATGTATTTCTCTGCCTGTTAACTCTGGTATTATTTATGATGCCTACATTTATTGAACGGAAACTACATATCCGTTTTCCGGATACCATGGAAGTTATGATTCTGCTTTTTATCTATGCAGCCGAAATTCTTGGAGAGATTCATTCCCTGTATATTAAAGTACCGGTATGGGATACGATACTGCATACTTTAAATGGTTTTTTAGTAGCAGCCATAGGGTTTTGTCTGGTGGATTTACTGAACAGGAATGATAATTTTAAAATGAAACTTTCTCCTGTATATCTTGCTATCGTGGCATTTTGTTTTTCTATGACCATAGGTGTACTTTGGGAGTTTTTTGAGTTTAGTATGGATTATTGTTTTAAAATGGATATGCAAAAGGATACTGTTGTAACAAGAATATCATCTGTAACACTTGATCCAGAGGGATTGAATAATCCTGTAGTGATTGAGGATATTCATTCTGTTTTGGTAAACGGAAAAGAGCTGCCAGTTGAGGGGTATCTGGACATTGGTTTATATGATACTATGGCAGATTTGTTTGTCAATTTTATCGGAGCGGTTGTATTTTCCATAATCGGTTATTTTTATGTAAAAAGTAAGGGGAAAAGCAGGAAAGGTAAAATTGCGGAACAATTTATTCCCGAAGTTTTTTGAGATTTTTCTATAGCTAATGTAGATATCAGATAAATATAAGAGTTTGCGATATGATAAAAGGAGGTTGGAAAAGTGAGAGTAGCACTATTTGTCAGTGAGTTTGAAGATCCCTTTACAGATGCTTTATGCAAGGGTGCAGTTAAGGCAGTAAAGGAAATGGGATATGATTTATATATTTTTCCGGTAAAATTTTTGGACTCAAAAGAGACTCCTGCCATTGACAGCTATACGTATCATAATAACTGCCTGCTTAACTTTATTGTGGATAAAAATATTGATATTGCGATTGTAAATACGGGTAATATTGCCGCAGACTTGAATGTAAAAGATAAAAAGAAGTTTTTGCAGAAAATTCCTGTACCGATCATATTGATATCAGACACCTTACAAGGATATTCCTGTGTAAATTTTAATAACCGTCCGGGAATGGCAGAAGGAATTGAACATTTGATCAAGCATCATAACAGGCGGAAATTTGGTTATGTCAGCGGTCCGAAGAACAATACGGATGCAATGGAACGATATGAGATATTTAAGCATAGTATGGAAATTAATCATATACCGCCGGAGCAGTATGAGATAGCAGAGGGGAATTTTGCATATAATTGTACAGAGGTAATTGAAGAGTTATTGGATCGATATCCGGATATGGATGCATTGGTATGTGCAAATGATATGATGTGTTATGGAGCTTATCAGGTATTGGAAGCAAGAAATATAAAGATAGGGGAAGACATAGCAGTTCTCGGGTTTGATGATGCACCATATTCGGCTGATATCAGTCCGGGACTTTCTACCGTAAAAGCGGATCCTGCACTGCTGGGATATGAAGCGATCAAATTGTGTGAAAAAACTCTAAAGGGTGAGATATTGGAAAGTCTGGTGGGGACGGTTTTTGTTGTAAGGGAATCTTGTAGATGTCCCAGGAGTGATGTTGAAGCGGATAAGAAAAATCTGTTAAGTGTGAAAGGTCATTTGGATGCACTTAATCACACGCTTGTGGCGATATCCAAAAATATATTGGATTATGAGGAAAAGAATAATAAAATTTATTCTATGATATTGAACAGCCTGTGTAATATCAATGTTCATAGTGTATATTTATATACCTTTGAAAAGGAGATTGAATATAGGCGGGGGGAAGAATGGGACAGACCGGAATATGTAAAATTGCGGGCATACTATAAAGAACCACATAAAAGAAAAATTAATATTCTTTATCAGCCTATGCCGATTTATTATTATCCGGTGGATTCGCAGGATATAAAGGAAATTGACGGTTCCGGGCAGATGATACCGTTTGGCAGGATATTTTCCAATGCATACAGGAATTGTTCTGGCTCGGCAATCAGTGTTGTTACCTTGCTTTATGCAGGTGAGAGCCAGTATGGTTTTTTGGTATGGGAGATAGATGAAGATTATTTCAGCTATATCGGACAGCTGACTTATCAGGTTGCAAATGCTTTAAAGACTAACAGGCTGCTCTCTAAGAAGAACCAGATGGCTATGGCTCTGGAGGAAAGTTTGCAGCAGGTTCGGGAGAAGAACTCCATTTTAGAGGAAATTTCCAAAGTAGATGAACTGACCCAGATCTATAATCGCAGAGGTTTTTTGGATAATATGAAAAGAAATGTGATTGCAAAGGAAAATATAGGGCGGCCGGCAATGGCAATCTATGCAGATATGAATAATCTGAAGCTTGTGAATGATCAGTTTGGACATGAAGAAGGAGATTACTCTTTACGTGCTATCGGAACAATCTTGCATGATGCCGTACACAGTATAGATGGAAAAGGTGATGTCGGCAGGGTTGGTGGAGATGAGTTTTGTGCATATCTTATTACGGATGCTAAGAATTGTGAGGAGCAGATCAGACACCAGATTGATAAGATAACAGAGGAACTGAATTGTGATAATGACAAACCATATTATGTGAGTATGAGTGTAGGCATAAAGCATTTCAGATGTTCGGAAGATGTAAATGTATCTTTGGAATTAGAACAGGCTGATGCCCAGATGTATATATACAAACAGAAAAAAAGAAAAAGTATCTTAAAGCAGGTAAAGGCAGAGGAAGAAGATTTTTTGTGATAAAACAGGCTTTGATTCCTGCGAGCAACGAGTTAAGTGTGCGTGTTTGTATGCATATTTGGCGAAGGCCCCAAGGTTGTTGACTTTGCAGACAGGTCTTCGGTGAAAAAGCGTTGACAAGCGAAAAACACTAGGCTATAATAGCACAAATGGCAATGACGAAGAGAAGTAACGCAGATTATCGCTTCCAGTGAGTGGGAGATAGTGTGAACCCCATAGAATGAATCTTCGTGAATAACACTTTACCAGCCGCAATCTGAACGGTTCATATATTGTTGTATTAATATTCATTAAAGGATGAGCAATATGGAAACTAGTAGGTGCGCCGTAGGCTGTGCGTAAAACAGCAGGGTTTTGATAGAGATTCTATGTTGAAACCGGTGAGAGACTGCTACAGGGCAGTAATTCAGGTGGTACCGCGGATATATGAAAGTCCGTCCTGAACGAGAATTCGTTTAGGACGGACTTTTTTATATTATAGAAAACGGTTCTCATTTCCTATGGTATTAAAACAATTATGCACATTCGTGGGAGAAGATAATGTCACTGCGTGACCATACTCAGTGCTGCAAGCAGCCAGGGTCTTCGTTTCACTGCGGTCTGCACTAAACGGACATCCACTACTTGTATAATCCATGGATGCAGCAGACTTAACAGGACGGCAGACGGAGCTGATGAAGAGAAACTGTATGACAGTATGAATTATAGTAAAAAATATAAGAGAATAAAAAAGGAGAGCAACATGAACACAAATAACATTTATCGTAACCGTACCCTTGACCAGATTGGTGAAGGAGATGTAGGAGCAACTTTAAAAATTGCAGGCTGGATTGAAAATATCCGTGACCACGGTGGAGTATCTTTTGTGGATTTAAGGGATATGTATGGAATTATGCAGGTGGTTATGCGGGATACTTCTTTGCTGGAGGGACTGAACAAAGAAGATTGTATTTCCATTGAGGGTGTGATTGAACATCGTGATGAAGAGACTTATAATCCGAAGATTCCAACAGGAACGATAGAGCTGGAAGCACATAGTGTGGAGATATTGGGCAAAGTTTACCGCCAGCTTCCGTTTGAGATTATGACCTCCAAAGAGACAAGAGAAGATGTGCGGTTGAAATACCGGTATCTGGATATGCGGAATACAAAGGTAAAAGATAATATGATTTTCCGTTCCAAGGTAATCAGCTTCCTTAGACAGAAAATGACGGATCTGGGATTTTTGGAAATGCAGACACCAATTCTTTGTGCTTCTTCTCCGGAGGGTGCAAGAGATTATATTGTGCCATCTCGTAAATTTAAGGGGAAGTTTTATGCACTTCCACAGGCACCGCAACAGTACAAGCAATTGTTGATGGTATCTGGTATTGATAAATATTTCCAGATTGCTCCGTGTTTCCGTGATGAGGATGCCAGAGCAGACCGTTCCCCTGGAGAGTTTTATCAGTTGGATTTTGAAATGGCATTCGCAACCCAGGAGGATGTGTTTAAAGTAGGAGAAGAGGTTCTTTTTGAGACCTTTACAAAGTTTGCACCGGAAGGGGCACAGATTACCCAGACTCCATTTCCGGTTATCAGCTATAAGCAGGCAATGCTGGAATTTGGTACAGATAAGCCGGATTTGAGGAACCCTCTTCGTATTATCGATGTAACGGATTTCTTTTCAAGATGTACCTTTAAGCCATTTCATGATAAGACAGTGCGTGCAATCAATGTACATGCCAAGCTTTCAAAGGGACAGCACGAGAAGCTTTTAAAATATGCACAGTCTATCGGCATGGGTGGTCTGGGATATTTGGAAGTACTGGAAGATATGAGTTATAAGGGACCGATTGATAAATTTATTCCGGAGGATATGAAGACGGAAATTCGCGATCTGGCAGGCTTGCAGGCGGGAGATACCATTTTCTTTATTGCTGATATTGAAAAGCTGGCAGCAGATTATGCAGGACAGCTTCGCACAGAGATTGCAAACCGTCTGGATTTATTGGAGAAGAATGCGTACCGTTTCTGCTATATCAATGATTTTCCAATGTATGAGTATGATACAGAGAGCAAAAAGATTATCTTTACCCATAATCCGTTTTCCATGCCTCAGGGTGGTTTAGAGGCATTAAATGAGAAAGACCCGACAGAGATTCTTGCTTATCAGTATGATATCGTATGTAATGGTGTGGAATTGTCTTCCGGGGCAGTCCGTAACCACAATCTGGATATCATGATAAAGGCATTTGAAATTGCGGGATATACCGAAGAGGATTTAAAAGAGAAGTTTGGAGCACTTTACAATGCATTCCAGTTCGGGGCACCTCCACATGCAGGCATGGCTCCGGGAGTAGACCGTATGATCATGCTGCTTTGTAATGAGGAAAATATCCGGGAAGTGATTCCGTTCCCTATGAATGGAAATGCACAGGATTTAATGTGTGGAGCACCTTCTGAGGTGACAGAACAGCAGCTTAGGGAAGTGCATATCAAGGTGAGACAGTAGGTGAATTACACTCCGAATGTTGGACAACAGCATTTGGGGTGTAATTTATTTATGATGCAAACACGGACCCACCTACTGACAGAAGCAGTCTTGCAGTTAACAGGAAGTATGATCAGATAAATGGCTGGTATCCCTGTTTTGTATTTCCTGAAGTAAATCATTCATTTTTTTAATCTGCCTGAAATATTCGATATAATAGATTACAGCACCGATTCCATATGGAATGGATACAGATAAAAACATCTCCAGATAGCCTTCAGGACTGACAGGGAAAAAAAGACTGATCAGCAGCAGTCCGCCTTCCACAAATGCAATCAAAAGAAGATACTGCCCGATTATCACAAATAAAAGAGGGATATTCTGCAAGAAAGAATGTAATGACAACACAGATACTGCGGCAAAGGATACCACGAACATACACAGCAGATTTTGTGTATAGCAGGTATCGGTATGTCCCATAACTGCTTCAAGGATAAGCTTGGTCAGTACTAAAATTGTATAGACAACACATAGTGTTGGAAGAAAATTCTTTTTGGAAATCATTTTAAATCCCTCCATTGTAATTGTTTTAGATATTTGTAGAAGGAACTGCGGTAGCTCCGGTTTACCGTCAACATCTCGCCATTTTTTAAGATGACGTTGATTCGCATATTAGCTTCGGCTTTGAGTTCCCGGATATGGAAAATATTCACCACCATTGATTTGCTGATGCGGACAAATCCCTGGTTTTCAAACTGCTCTAAAAACCTCTGCAGGGTTGCATCAGTCTGCCATTCAGAATCTTTTAGATACAAAAAGCATTTCCGGTCTACCATTTCCAGATACAGGATTTCTCCGGGAAGAATCATTCGTTCTTTTTCGCTAATCCGGTCTTTACCGATAATTTTTTTTTGAAAGGAGAGCAGAAAAGCTTTTGCCATTTCTGTCTCTTTGTCTATTTTATCATAATATAAGCTGATATAGTTTTCGTTAAGCCCATCCTTCTTGTAAATGTTTACCTTCAAGTTATTGACCTCCAAATGCAAAGCATATGGTTATTATAAGATAAAAGCTAGTGCTAATACAAGATATGTTTTTTTCAAATCTCTGTTTAAGAAAAGATAGGCCGTTCCAAATAAGAATCCCACAAAAATGCCCTCAAGACCAATCATCAGGGAACCTTTTGTGAACCAGTGTGCCAAGCCCCAGGTAAGTCCTACGAGAATACCGCCAAATGGTATATCTGTCCGTTTTAGCCATTTCTCCATTGCAATCTGCCCAAACACTATGATCAGGGTAAACAGGATGGTTTCCACAAGATAATAAATATGCTGAAAGGTGAATTCCAGAGGTTCCATTTTCTTAAATTCGTGATATATTTTTAACTCTCCGATATCACAGATATTAATCAGTGTCATAACCAGTATGAGAAGAACACTTGTAAGCCATTGCCATAATCTTGTTTTTTGACCCAGTGCATTCAATGTAAAGCCTAGTTCCCGCTTTGCATGGCGAATAAGAAGGAATGCCACGATTCCCCAGGTAATGCAGGTTATAGTCCAGTGGAGGACGGATTGCATCGGGGTAAAATCTGAAATACCATGACCATAGATTGCGGGTTCTATCAGATAGGCATATAGCATTTCCAGCCCTAACCCTCCAAAGGCATAAAGGGCAAGAGAAAAGTATTCTGATCCAAGTTTTTTTTCTTTGTTGATACATTGTTTTGATAATTTGCTCATATATGTTTTCTCCATTTCTGTTTTTTCGGGCATTTATAAAATACAAGGGTTTTCTTCAGGTTTTGTATTTTACAGGTGTCCGGTTTCTTTTTGTATCATATACAGTAAGGAGAAAAATGAAAAGTAAAATTGTCTAAGCTACATTCTGAGTAGTTTAAGCTGCATTTTATTAGTGGGATTCATAAAATAGAGGATAGTGACCGAAAAGGAAATACAGTTTAAGGTAATTAAATTTACACAGATTTAACACAGATTTTACTAAGTGAGGATAGTAAAAAGAGCAGAAATCTTTTACATTAAACAGGTAAAAAAGGGAAATATATAGATAAGAACGTGTGCAGAGGAAATGCACAGGAAAGCGTATGAGGTGTGAAGATGGATGTAGTGAACACATTATTTGGTTTGTTTGGTGGTTTGGCGCTTTTTCTATTTGGAATGGAAATGATGAGTGACGGTCTGCAAAAGGCAGCAGGGGAACGTATGAAATACATTTTAGGACTGTTGACGAAAAATCCGGTGATGGGTGTACTTGCAGGAGCACTTACTACAGCGGTTTTGCAAAGCAGCAGTGCCACAACTGTTATGGTGATTGGTTTTGTCAGTGCGGGACTTATGAACCTGCCACAGGCAATCTCCATAATCATGGGTGCCAATATCGGTACAACGATTACGGCACAGATTATCGCATTTAAAATCAGTGACTATATTTATCCCATTGTATTTATTGGATTTCTGACAGCCTTTGTGGCAAAGAGGGAGGTTGTAAAATATATCGGTAATACTATTTTTGGCTTTGGTATATTGTTTATAGGAATAGAAATTATGGGAAATACCATGAAACCGCTGGCTTCCAGCCAGATATTTCTGGATTTGATTGGTAAGGTAGCGGATATACCGGTTTTAGGATTGCTGCTAGGTGTGGTGATAACGGTAATTGTACAGAGTTCCTCGGCGGTCATTGCAGTATTACAGAATTTTGCATCACAGGCAGGACCGGACGGAGTATCTTCTATATTAGGTCTTCCTGGTGCTATTCCGATTTTGCTGGGAAGTAATATCGGTACGACGATTACGGCACTGCTTGCCTGTATTGGACAGACCAGAAATGCAAAGCGTACGGCAGCAGCCCATAGCGTGTTTAATATAACCGGCTCTATTTTATTTATGTTTATCATTTCGTGGTTTGCGAAGCTGGTTATATGGATTTCACCAGCGGGAGCAGAAGTAGATGTGATTTCAAGGCAGATTGCAAATGCACATACAGTATTCAATGTTACTAATACCATAATCTGGATTCCGCTAATCTGGCTGATGGTAAAAATTGTTATGTGGATACTGCCAGATAAAAGAGAAGGGGAAGAGGAGGAAGCAAGAGCACAGTTTTTGGATGTAAATGTAATGAATCAGCCGGTGGTTGCCCTGCATCTGGTGTCGGAAGAGATTATCAATTATGCAAACCGGTTGGGAGAGCTTTTAGCTGATACCAAAAGGGCAATGCTGGAAGGAGGTCAGGAAAATATCAATCGGGCCGGACAGATGGCAAAAAGAGTGTCTCACATACATGAAGATATTAATAATTATTTGATCGGATTATTTTCATCTGGAAATATGAATGAAGAACAAGCCGCACATACGACTGAGATTATGTATATCGTAGAGGATTTGGAACGAATTGGCAGATGTATGAAGGAACTTTTGGAAAATGCGGAGGAAAAGGACAGGAAAGAATTTAGATTTTCTAAAAAGGCAATGACAGAAATTGAGGAAAGCTTTGAAATCATTACAGTTATGTTTCTGGAATCCGTGAATTTGATCAAGTACGGAGATAAAGCGGCTGTGCCGGATGTAGAGCAGCATTTAAAGAGAATTGCAAAGCTTGAAAAAAATGTACGAAAGAATCATAAAAAACGGATTAAAGAAGGAAAATGCAAGCCGGAGTTTACCAATATTTTTGCAAATATATTTCATAGTATGGAAAAGATTGGTGAGAATTGCAGCAATATTACGGAATCTGTTACGGAAGATATGTATCTGAAATATCTGCCGGAGGAGCATAGCAGGATTTCTGTTTCTTCCAGTGTACAATAAGGCAGATGTGGGAACCGGTACACTTATTTTGTAAATGATGCAAGGGGCTGATTCCCCGCCTTTGGGGAAAAGTAAGTGAAATATTCCAATTATGTATGGCGGGGATTAAGGATATATACTAACGCCCGTTTTCCAGCCGTATGCATTCCCTTGTGTAACAACAAGTCATAATTAGCCAGAGAAATCCGATGATGATGGCACAGAGGATGCCGATGGATACAAACATACCGATTATGGTAGCAGCAGCCAGACAGATCGAGAAAACCCTGTTCATAAACTGGTAGGTTTTGTAGCAGGCTTTGTAAATGATATGGCGTTCTCCTTCATCGCAGGTGGCAAACCAGACATCTTGAAAATGCTTGTCATAAATACTTCCGCGCTTTTCGGGTGAATATTTTTTTATCAGCTGAATCACATGTTTCTGCTGTAGTACTATGGTCACCATACTGGCAAGGTAAATAGCGATTGCTATGAAAATCATCACAACGTTGGTGCTGGATTTGTCCTGGAGATTTTTCATCAGATGATAGGTGATGACAGCAAAAATAATCTGGGTACCAACTGATTCAATGCCGGAAATCAAAAGTACCTTATTCAGGCAGGTATCTGCAATATTAATGTGATCATCATTTTCCCCATCCCAGGAAGCGATTTGTAATTTACTTTTTTTCAAGAGTTTTTCATTGATAATAGTACAGATTAAAGTAAAGACCAACAAAAACCATGGAAATAAATAGATCTGCAATACAGGGAAGTAAATATGGGAATACCTTGTAAATACTGTCAAGAGAGTTTTTAAGTGTGCACTGCCAAAGGCAAATAAAAATCCGGCAATTCCTCCGGCAGCTAAACAGATTACTGAACGTACCGCATATTTCTTTTTTGTTGCTTTTTCGTATTGTGGACTATCAAGCATATCTGATTGGTTATTAGTTTTCATATTAGTATTTTCACTTTCGGTTTTCATAATCATCAATCTCCTTCTTCATAATAAAAAATATCTTCAACGGGAACATCAAATACCCTGGCAATTTTCAGGGCAAGGGTAACAGATGGTGAGTAGTCACCGCGTTCAATCAGGCTGATAGTCTGTCTGGAGGTTCCAACCAGAGTGCCCATTTCCTGCTGATTGACTGAGATTCGTGCCCGGTATTCTTTTAATCGGTTGTAAAGCGGCATAAAATCAACTCCTTTGTTATGCAGGTATTGGTGACTTTCGGAACTGTCTTTCAAAGATGACAAAAAATATTGGCATAATGACAATTTTATTTGTCATATGGATGATAACATTGACAATAAAAGTTGTCAATAGGGAGTGACAAACGAATATATGATAATAGGTTTCAAAACGAAACCGGAAATGCCGGTTGTTTTTTGCCAGTGGTTCATGTATGATTAAAAAATAAAGAAAAAAGAAGGGGTATATATGCATTTATTTGAAAGAAAGAAAAACATACCGGTTGTTCCGGAATCCTGTAGGGATTTTGCAATAGAGGTAGATAAGAGTATCTGTACAGGTGAAATGACGGTAGGTTTCAGAGACCCGGTATCGGGAAAACTGAAGTTTGCAGAGCTGGCGAGAAATGAAGCGGATATCGAAGCATTTAAGAAAAAATACGGAAGGTGAGAAGATAATGGAAACGATAGTATATGTGGTGGAACGTCTGGATGGGGATTATGCACATTTGACGCAGGAGGAACATCCTGAACTTGGCAGTAAATTGGTGGCAAGGGCACTGCTTCCGGAAAATATTGAGGAGGGGGGCCGGATTATTTATGAGTGGCTGCAATATCGTTTGGCATAGTGCCATTGTTGAAAGGCTGTGTTGTTAATGTACGCATATCAGACGATTATGTAAAGGATGATAAAATTGACTGTGGGAAACGGAGAGAAAGAAAAATGAGAGATACGGATTTAAGAGATTGTTTAAAAAGAATAGACCATAAAGGATATCCGGCATACAAGGATACGAAGGGAAAGTACCGGTTTACCGATTATGTACTGTCTATTGACCATGTGCAGGGAGATCCATTCGCGGCACCGTCGAAAGTCAGTGTTTTGGTAGACGGAAAGAGAGCGGGATTTGATACCTTGCTATATGATGAAAAGTGCAAGAAAATAGCTTTGCAGGATCACCTGCTTAGAAGAATGGCGGTAAAAGTACGGGAGTATTCGTTTAAGGCAAAGGGTTCGGGAAAGAGCGGACTGATCAGTGTAAGTCAGCCGGGACAGGAAATTTTGAATCGGAGTGCCTGTGTGATCAATGCAGAAAATGGAGACATCACGCTGCGAATGGAAATTGGGTTTCCGGCAAACGGAAGAACAATCAATGCAAGGGAGCTGGAGAAGATTTTATTTGAGTTTCTTCCGGTGTGCATAAAGCAGACGTTGTTTTCCCATGCATATCGGAAAGAAGGGTTGATCGGAGTAGCCAACTTAGCAGAGGATCAGCATTATATCAGAAAGCAGCTTCAGGAACTTGGACTGGCGGCATTTGTGGCGGACGGTTCCATTCTTCCGAGAAAGTCAGGAATATCGCAGAAGCCAATGAAAGAGGCTGTTCCGTTTAAAACACCTAAGTCCATGGAGGTTGTATTAGAACTTCCTCATTACGGTACAATAAAAGGAATGGGAATCAAAAAGGGAATTACCCTGATTGTGGGAGGAGGCTACCATGGCAAATCTACACTGTTAAAAGCATTGGAATTAGGAATCTATAATCATGTTGCGGGAGATGGAAGGGAGTATGTAATTACAGATGATACTGCCATGAAGCTTCGTGCAGAGGACGGAAGAAATATTCAGAAGGTGGATATCTCCATGTTTATCAGAAATCTGCCAAACGGAAAGGATACGGTAGCATTTTATTCGGAGGATGCCAGTGGGAGTACGTCTCAGGCGGCAAATACCGTAGAAGCAATAGAGGCAGGAGCAAAAGTATTTTTGATTGATGAAGATACCAGTGCTACCAATTTTATGATCCGGGATGAATTAATGCAGAGGGTAGTGCAAAGAGATGTGGAACCGATCATACCATTTATTGACAGAGTGCAGGAATTATATGAAAATTCGGGCATTTCTACAATTCTGGTTGCGGGCAGTTCAGGATCTTATTTCCATAAAGCTGATTGTGTATTACAGATGAATCGTTATATACCTATAGAAATTACAGAGCTTGCCAAAAGAGAAGCAGAAAAATTCCCGATTGCAGAGGATTGTGCAGAAAAAGCGAATATACCGGTAACCGACCGTGTCGTAAAAAGGGACCAGGCATTTCTCAAAGAAAACCGTATTAAGACAAAGGTTATGGGAAAAGAAAGTATTTCTATCAATAAGGAAGTGGTGGATCTGCGCTATGTAGAGCAGCTTGTAGATACAGAGCAGCTGGCGGCACTGGTGCAGATTGTCAAATATATGAAGCTGCATTGCTTTGACGGAACAAAATCTTTGGGACAGGCAGTGGAGTGGATGGAAGATAAGATAAATAGGAATGAGTTTGCGGCATTTTGTGATGGGGGAATCTCCGGTAATATGGTGATTCCGAGAAAACAGGAAATATATGCAGCCCTGAACAGGTGCAGAGGGCTGTTAAAAATTGAATAATCATAATCTGTCGATCATGGTATGGCATTAAGAAGGAACAAATGGTATAATAGATTATACTATGAACAGAGGAGGAAGAGGATATGTATGAATGTCCAAACTGTGGGGGGAATCTTCGCTTTGATATCTCTTCTCAGCAGCTGGCATGTGGGTATTGTAATGCGGGATATGATCCATATGAGATTGCAAAGGATAAAGATGCCGAAGAGAGTACGAATTACGAAGTGACAGTATTTACTTGTCCCCAATGTGCCGGGGAGATATACAGTACGGATAATACAGCGGCCGGATTTTGCAGTTTCTGCGGAGCATCGACCATATTAACCAGTCGGTTGAGAAAAGAAAAGCGGCCTGATTTTATCATACCGTTTCAGAAAACGAAAGAAGATTGCAAGACCGAATATATAAAAAGAGTAAGAAGGGCAGTTTTTGCACCTAAGGAATTGCAGCATCCGGAGAAAATTGACAGCTTTCGGGGAATTTATATGCCTTACTGGGTCTATCATTTTACCCAGAAAGGTCCCTTGCATTTAAAGGGAACGAAGGAGCATAGACGCGGTGATTATATTATCAAGGAGCATTATATTTTAACAGGAGATATCGATAATCATTATAAAGGGCTGTCTTACGATGCATCATCTTCTTTTGCAGATAACATCAGTGAACGGATTGCTCCTTTCGACGTAAAAAATATGAAATCCTTTACTCCGTCTATTTTAAGTGGATTTTATGCTGATATACCAGATGTAGGTAAAGAAATCTATCAGCCGGATGCAGAGAAAGAAGCGAATGAACAGACAGAGTTATATTTAAAGCGTTCTAGGGAAGTCAGTAAGTATAGTATTGAAAGCAGTGGAAATGCTTCAGAACAATACCATACCCGGTGCGAGGAAACGAATGTTGCCATGTTTCCGGTATGGTTTATGTCTTACCGGAATCAAGACCGTGTAGCCTATGCTACGGTAAACGGACAGACAGGGAAAGTTGTAGCAGACCTTCCGGTGGATATTAAGAAGTACATGCTTGGTTCTTTTATCCTTGCACTTCCTTTATTTATATTACTTAATCTGTTTTTTACAATGGTGCCGGTGGTGTCGCTTGGCATAACGGCAGTCATCGCTATGATTGTGACAATACTGTATCAGTGGGAAATGAAACGGATTGCCCAAAAAGAAAGTTATGAGGAAGACAAAGGAGTGCAGGAAGCCATAAGAAAGAAGAGACAGGCAGAAAGAGAGGCGGCGGCTGCCTTAGATGGGATGGCACCTTATGTGACGACTAATCAACACATACCAAAGAAAAAGAAGAAAAAGAAGCTGTTTTCGGTGGCTATGTGGGTGATCGGTGGTATCGTTGTGTGGAATATTATTTCATTTTTATATGCAGCATTGCAGATTTTTGGAGTTTCCGGAGGCAGCGTTATATTTATATGGATTGCACTGGTGGTTACATTGATTTTTGGTATTAAAAGTCTGGTTAAGGTAAAGAATATCACGGCCAAAAAAGGGATACCCGGGTCTGTGTGGACGATGTCAGCCTTGATATTAGCATCTGTTGTCGCTTTCATAAAACCGACAGCTGATATTTATTATTATATCAGTAATATTTTGTGCCTTGTGGCAGTATTTTTTGCACTGCTTGATCTGATATCAGGTTATAATATTCTTGCTACAAGACCGCTTCCGCAGTTTGAGTATCGGGGAGGTGATGACCGTGCGTAAGTGTAATATACTGTATGATAGAATTGCTGTTTCTTGTCATTGGCTGCAAAAGCGGATATGGGGCATTTTATTTGCGATTTGTTCTGTTTGTATGCTGTATGGGATGAGTATCGTATCAAGGGCAATGACCTTGGAAGCTTACATAAATCCTGATACCGGTTTTGAAGCAGTGGTTGAGGATAATGCCAATTTATTAACGGGTGAAGAAGGAAATAATCTGCTTGAGCAGATGAAAGGTATCACTGAATATGGGAATGTGGTCTTTCATAGTACCGATGACAACACAAGTTCAGCAGCTTCTTATGCAGAGTATATGTACCATAATCGATATGGGAGTGCAAGCGGTACCCTGTTTTTGATTGATATGGATAACCGTATGATATATATATTCAGCGATGGTAAAGTCTATAAGACGATTACTAAAGGATATGCCAATACGATAACCGACAATGTGTATACATATGCATCAGACAGCGATTATTATACCTGTGCATCAAAAGTATTTGAACAGGAACTACAATTATTGCAGGGACGCAGAATTGCCCAGCCGATGAAATATATCAGTAATCTGCTCCTGGCTGTTATTCTGGCATTACTGATCAATTATTTTGTGGCACAGATAACATCCAGACAGAAGAAGCCTTCTGATCATGAGCTGATGCAGGGGATATTTGTTGTACAGAAGCTGGAAAATTTTAATGCAGATTTTACCCATGAGACCAGAACCTATTCTCCACAAAGCTCCGGCAGTTCGGGTGGCAGCAGTGGAGGCGGCGGTGGCGGTGGCAGCAGCGGAGGGGGCGGTGGACACAGTTTCTAAAGCATCATGAAATAAAAAGAGAGAACATGATAGGCAGTGTCAAAAATGATGAAAATATAGAGATGGGAAATCCCCGCAGCAAACAAAGATTGTAAAGCAAAATTGGTTACAATTACAGGAGGTATTTTTATGGAGTCAAGCGGAATGAAAGTATACAATAACAGTGAAATGTTAGCATGGGTAGGCGATTTTGCAGACCGTATGGGGGTGAGTCCGGAGAAGATTAAGATGTTAAATATCTGTGGGAAGAAGAAAAATGTACTTCCTACCATTGAGACCCATAAGAGAGTCATGATTTTTGCGGATGAAAGCCAGCCGGATTTATTTTACGAATTATGGGAAGGCGGTTATGGTGATTATGATATGTGGATTGGAAAGGGAATCAGCAGCAATGGTGCTGTAGAAACCTGTAAAGTAAAAGAATTTATGGATAAGAAGATTACAGAACCACTGGTGATTTTCATTATCAATGAGAATACGAGAGAAGCTTCCCGTTATGGAATCCGTAATGAATTTTTTTCAAAAGGCTCTGTTAATTATGTGGGACATGAAATCCGTGCAGTTATCATGAATATGCTCTCCTGTGATGTGGGAGATACAATTTGTATCATAAGCGGGGAGAGCATTGCGATAGAAGCAGCGATAGAAGTCAGTGAGGGCACGATTATTGCCGTGGAACCGGATGCGAGGGATATGCGTTCTTTACAGGATAATGTCAGCAAGTTTGGTGTACATAATATAGAAATTATTTCCAATGTAACAGAGGAAGAGATGTTAAAAGTTCCCACACCGAGGCTTGCATTTATCGTTGCTTCTAAACGGCTGGAAGAAGAGATTAAGGTACTGCTAAAAGTGAATCCCAAATGCCAATTCATTATTTATACATTAGAGCTTGATATGGTGGTTAGTATTAAGAATATTTTCACAAAATATAATATAGAAAATACAGAAGTTTTACAGATTTCTGTAGCCAAGAGTGATAAACGCAGTGTTATGGTAGCACAGCCATCACCATGGATGATAAGTGGAGAAGCTTTGAATTAAAAATGGATACAGCGTCTGGCAGATTTTTAGAATTTACTGTGCAAATAGGAAAGGAGCTGGAAATATGGGAAAAGGATTAAAAAAGATATGTTTGATTGGCAGTTTTGTTTTTATCATGTGTTTTATGGCAGGCTGTGGAAGTGATGGGGAAAAGCAGGAGCTGGAATCGATTGAACAACGTGCTCTGGAAGAGAAAATAAAAGCGGAGGAGACGATCGATAAAGTAAATGAAGACACAAAAAAGCTGAATGAGAATGCAGAAAATCTAGATAAAGAATAGATATGCATAAAATAATATCAGAGCAGTCATACTACAAATAAGGAAAAAGGTGTTATCGTAGATAATGCCTTTTTTTATCCATGATACAGAATGGATGATGCATTTTTAGGATTTGAGGTGATAGTATGACTGCAGGATTACAGGTAGGAAAACAAAGTCTGTCCTTTGAAAAACCCGTTTATATTATGTCGGCTGCAAGTATTGTGGGACCGAAAGAGGGGGAAGGACCGCTTAAGGATACTTTTGATGTGGTAGTAGAGGATGCTACATTTGGAAAGGAGTCCTGGGAGGAAGGGGAAAGCGAACTGATGAAACAGGCTTCTTTGCTGGCACTTAGAAAAGCAAAGATTAAGACGGAAGATGTGAGATATGTTTTTGCAGGAGATTTGCTGGGACAGTTAATTGCGACAACGTTTGGACTTATGGACTTTGATATACCATTATTTGGATTATACGGAGCCTGTTCTACAATGGGAGAAGCACTTTCACTGGGTGCGATGACCGTGCATGGAGGGTATGCGGATACTGTATTAGCCGTTGCTTCCAGTCATTTTGGAGGGGCAGAGAAACAGTTCCGGTTTCCTTTGGAATATGGTAATCAGAGACCGATGTCGTCCACATGGACTGTGACCGGATGCGGTGCTTTTGTATTGTCTAAGGTTTATGGGGATACCATGATAACCGGAATCACCACAGGAAAGGTCGTGGATTATGGTGTAAAAGATTCCTTAAATATGGGAGCATGTATGGCACCGGCAGCAGCAGATGTGATATACCAGCATTTAAAGGATTTTAAGAGACAGCCGGAGGACTATGATAAAATTGTAACCGGAGATCTGGGAAGTGTGGGAAAAGAAATATTATGTAAACTACTTAAGGATCAGGGATTTGATATTTCCAAGGTTCATATGGATTGCGGTATGGAAATCTATGATGATCCGGAACAGGATACACATGCGGGAGGCTCAGGATGTGGATGTTCTGCCGTAACACTTGCGGGAAAACTTATGAATGAGCTGCGTCAGGGAAAACTAAACCGGATTCTTTTTGTTCCCACAGGGGCTTTGTTATCTACAGTCAGCTATAATGAAGGACAAACCGTTCCGGGAATCGCCCATGCAGTAGTGATAGAAAAACGTCAGGATGCTTAAAGGAGAGTGTAAGAATGGATTATGTAAAGGCATTTATTATAGGAGGTTTTATTTGTGTTGCAGCACAGGTATTAATGGAAAAAACAAAATTAATGCCGGGCAGGATTATGGTAATTTTAGTATGTACAGGTGCTGTTTTGGGTGCATTACAGATTTATGAGCCGTTTTTGGAATTTGCAGGAAGCGGTGCTTCCGTTCCCTTAACAGGGTTTGGTTATAATCTGTGGAAGGGTATAAAGGAGGCCGTAGATAATGACGGACTGATCGGTTTATTCAGAGGTGGTTTCAAAATGGCTGCTGTAGGAACATCCGCAGCACTTATATTTGCTTATATTGCATCTCTTATTTTTCAACCTAAAATGACAAAATAAAAAACAATATGATAAAAGAGTCCTGTTGTAGTTAAATTCTTATGGATAGGAATTCAACTACAACAGGACTCTTTTATCATATACATAAATATATGCTGGATAAAGGTTATATTTTTTTCATGCCAAAGAAGGCACGCATCGTACTGACAAAACGGATAAAAAAGTTATTGTCAGTTTTTTTACTGTTGACGGTTTCAACCGGTGGAGTGTCTGCACCTTCGCTGACAGCAAAGGTCGCCACTACTGTATGGTTGCTGGAAATGTTTTCAAAAGTATAGGTCGAAATAGCACCCTTTGCCATACCGTCAATCGTTACATTTGATAAGACATATCCGCTGTTTGGTATAAATGTCAGGGTGACTGTTTCTCCGGCAGCTGCTTCGGTTGGACCTGATATGCTTCCACCACCTTCTACCATGGTTGAGATCGTAAAGGTAGTATCAGAACTGGCAGGCTGATTCGGAATCGGGGTAGAAATCTCACCGTTTTCCTGATCTTCTGTATGAATAGGACATGTGGAGTCTATGAAACCGGCCGGAGGTGTAAAATCACAATCCTCTAGAGAAACGTTTCCGCTTTCATCTACCGTGTAGTGGTAAGTGGTAGTGTCCGGACAATAATCGGTTGCTTTATAATGGCTTTCATCACAAAGAGTTACAGTCTGATGCAGGTCACAGGTTTTTGTAGGTACTGTGTCTTTGGCAAAATATTCTGTAATGACAGATTTGCATTGTCCTTCGGCAGGTAAAAGCCCTGATGTAGAACAAACCTTTGCAGTCACGATATCACTTGGCTTTTCAAAGCTGGCAGAGGTATCCAGACCCTTGTCCTCTATGATTTTGTCCATGATTTTACGCCAGATAACCTTATGGGAATTGCTATTTGAAAAATTTGTGTTGGAATCGTATCCCATCCAGATGCTGGCAGTATAGTATGGGGTGGAGCCGCAAAACCAATAATCATAATTGCTAGAAGTAGTTCCCGTTTTACCAGAAACTACCATTCCGCTGGAAAGTCTGGCGGTAGTACCTGTACCGGAGGTGACTACATCCTGCATTGCATTGTTGATAAGCCATGCAGTGGTTGCTTTCATAACCTGTTTGGTTTCCGGGGTATTATCAATTAAAATGTTGCCGTCATGATCCAGTACTTTTGTATAGAAGACAGGTTCTACATAAGTCCCGGAATTCGCAATGGAGGCATATGCACTGGTTAATTCCAGATTAGTAACACCCTCCGTAAGCCCACCTAGGCACATGGATTCGTTGATATCATTTTCTGCGATGCCGTTGACGGAGGTTTCTCCGTTTTTCAGAGTGGTGATACCCATATTGCACAAATAATCGTAACCTACCTGCGGGGTGACTTCCTGAAAACATTTTACAGTGATGATATTCATGGAGTCTTTAATGGCTGTACGAATGGTCTGTCTTCCACGATACCCCGAGTACCAGTTTTTGATCGGTGTTCCGTTGCTGTAATTGGTTTCTTCATCTACATAGCTTGTTGATAATGTCATTCCCGAGGTGTCCAGAGCAGGAACGTAAGTAGATAATACTTTAAAGGTAGAACCCGGCTGGCGTTTGGAATCCGTTGCCCTGTTCAGTGTAAGGTTTCCGGTTTTAGGTCCCCGTCCACCACAGATAGCCTTTACATAGCCGGTATTATGGTCCATTATCACAAAAGAACTCTGTGGCTGGATTGTAGTGGAAAAAGATTCTGCAAGCTCAGTATAACCCGTTTTTTCTATTATATAGGCTTTGTATTCATCGGCGGCAGCCCTTGCGGTATCTTCACTGGAATAGATCAGGTTATATTTGGGGTTTTCTGTTTTTTCCTGATAATATGTCAATAAATGATTGCTGGAGTAATTATACAGATCTCCGTTTTTAGGATCAGTAAGTGTAAGGGCATAATTTAGTGCAACACTGGTTCCGGCAGGATAATTATCAGGATCATTAATTTCGGTATCACATATTTTCTGAATGGAAGAGTCTTGATTAATATAAATGCTTAGTCCTCCCGAATAGATTGCGTTGTATGCCTGAGTTTCCGTATAATCCAGTTCCTCTACCAGCTGTGTTGTCAGGGTGTCGATAACGGTATCGATATAATATGAATTATAGGTTTTTGTTGTCTTATTATCATCATCCTTATCTAAGGAAATGCGGGCATATACATCATCTGACATGGCTTCATCATATTCAGCCTGGGTAATCATGTTCTGCTCTAACATTTTTTGCAGAACAACATTTTTACGTGACTGGTTGTTTTCAGGATACAGGGCAGGATCATACAGGGTCGGACTTTGGGTAATGGCAGCGATAACGGCACATTCAGAGAGGGTAAGTTCATCTAAATTTTCTTTTCCAAAATAAATTTCGGAAGCTGTTTGGATTCCGTTTGCTCCCTGACCCAGATAAATCGCATTTAAATAGAGTTCCAGGATATCTTTTTTATCAATTTGTTTTTCAAGTTCGATAGCAAGATACTGTTCCTGGATTTTTCGCTCTAAGGAGTCTAAAAATGTACTTTCGTTAAGACCTACATTGAAAATCTGGTTTTTTATCAGCTGTTGTGTGATGGTGGAGGCGCCTTCTGAAAAATTGTGGTTTTTTATGCCTACAAAAAAAGCTCTTAGAATACCGCGGGCATCTATTCCGTTATGTTCCCAGAAACGTTCATCCTCAATAGCGACAAAAGCATTTGAGAGGATGTCCGGTATATTTTCATATTCCACATAAATACGGTTGGAATTGGCAGTTGATAATGTGGTAAGCTCTTTGCCTTTCTGGTTATAAATGGTAGTCTGAAAGCCTTCCAGCTGCACCCGCTCCTTGATATCAGCAATATCAGGTGCATTGTCTATGATGGACACAAACATTCCGAAACCGGCTCCGGCTCCTATGATGACAAGAAGCAGAAAAGCAAAGATAACAATTTTATATAAAATATAAGATAGCTTGTTTTTGTTCTTTGTATGTTTGGATACCAGTTTCTTTTGTTTTTTTTGTGTGTTATTTTTTGAATAGTTCATATGAATGCCTCCTGTATCTGAACCAATTGCAAAGCATTTGATTCCTGCGGGTAATGAGCCGGACAGCCATGTTTGCATGGGTATCTGATGCATGTCTTGAGGGTCATACTCCGCTGCCTGCCACTGGGTTGCTGACTTATGAGTCGTGAAGTAATAAATCATATTATATCAAATATAGACGTAAAAAGCTATCTTTATTCACAAGCCTTGAAATATTGACAAATGTTAAAAATGCGGTATAATAAATGATTGCCTAGGGAAACAATTGAGTAAGGCAAATATTACAAAAGGGATAGGAGTAGCATTTATACCTGAAATCTGTTATGATAGTGCAGAGTATATTGGAAAACAAACACTTAAATATACAGATGGAAGAGGGAAAGAAATGCTGAAAGAATATGCGACGATTCTGGATTTGGGAACGGATGAGATCATAGAAAAGAAATCAAGGTTTATCGGATATGTTTGTCATGCCGAAACAGAGGAAGAAGCGGAGTTATTTGTATCTGAGATAAGAAAAAAGCATTATGATGCCAGACACAACTGTTATGCCTATTCTGTTGGAATAGAACAGCCTGTATTGAGATTCAGTGATGATGGAGAGCCTGGAGGAACAGCAGGGAAGCCTATTTTGGAAGTGATAACCGGAAATGGGCTTTATAATGTGTGCATTGTGGTAACCCGCTATTTCGGGGGAACGCTGCTGGGTACCGGAGGACTGGTAAGGGCTTATACGGATGCGGCAAGGATGTGTGTAAAGGCAGCCGCAATTGTGAAAAAAAGGATGGTGATGCCCGTTACTCTTACGACCAACTATACGGATTTGGGAAAAATACAGTATATTTTGGGGAATGAGGGCGTTTTGATAAAGGATAGCCAATATGGTGAAGAGGTTGTACTTAAGGTAGAGATATTTGTCGATGATGTAGAGAGGATTAACAAGGCGTTAACGGAAGCGACAGCTGCCAGAATTCTTTTTGAACAGGAAAGTGCAGTATTTTCAGTGTATGGAGGCGTGTAAAGTGAAAATTAAAAGATTACTGATGGTTACGGTTTTCTTTGGAGCACTGGCAAATACATATGGCTGTTCCCTTTTGAAGACGGAAACCAAGAATGAGAATGAGGTAGATATAGAACTCACCATAGAAAATACAGAAGATACGGAAGTGGAAGAAAAGGCTGACTTTTCTGAAGGGGACTTATTTACCATGTTTGAAGAAATAAATAACGAAACGGTTGTTGATTTTTTATATGATGACTATAATAGGGACGGTTTGTATGAGGCATTTGTTCTGACAAGGGAAAATGAAGACAGGCTCTGGTACATATCTGCTGATGGATGTGAAATTGTCCAGGAGAATCTGGGAGATGCCGGAAAAGCACAGGCAGATATTCTTGCGTATCGTATAAAACATTATTTATTGCTTCAGCAGGAGATAAATGGAAGAAAGAATACGCTGGTATACAGTGTTGATAATGATAATAAAGTGTCTGAACTGAATATTTCAGGAAAGGGATATTTATACCAAAATCAGGAGGGCGAACTTCTTTTACAGGTTGTGAAAGAGGAGCATAATGCTTCAGGGGAGAGAAAAGATGCTGTTTATGATTATTATCTGTATTATGCGTTAGATGAGGGGTTTCAGGAATATGGTGCGATTCCCATAGCGGAAGAACAGTTTCTGGAGTTTGAAGGAGCCAGGGAGGTTCTGGATAAGATATATCAGGAATATCAGGAATATGAGGTGGAATGTTCCTTTTTGTATCGTTCAAACCATTATATACATATTAATATTACGTTGAAAAAGGATGGAAACCTTGAGAATAAGCATATGACATTAAAATATGATCTAAGCGGGGTCCAAAGTACATCGGAGCATCTGACAGAAGGAAAGGTGGAAACGGCATATATGCTGGAAATTGCCACATATCCAACAGCATTCAGGCATCCGAATTAAGAAATAGAAGAATAGAGGGAAGTATTATGATTTCAAAATTCAGTGTAAAAAAAGGTTACACGGTAATAGTAGGAATTGTGCTGGTTATTATTCTGGGAATTGTTGCATACACGAAAATGACAGTGGATTTACTGCCAAGCATGGAACTTCCGTATGCCATCGTAATGACAACCTACCCTGGTGCCAGTCCGGAGGCTGTAGAAAACGGTGTGACGAAACCCATTGAACAGTCGGTGGCAACGATAGATAATATAGAGAATATACAGTCAATATCCTCTGAAAATTATTCTATGGTGGTTCTGGAATTTAATTCGGATACCAATATGGATACGGCAACGATAGATATGCGGGAAAAGCTTGATCAGATCAGTGGTTTTTTTGATGATAGTGTAGGAAATCCGATTATCATGAAGCTGAATCCTAATATGATGCCGGTCATGGTGGCAGCAGTGGATAAGAAAGGTGCAGACAGTATAGAGCTAAGCAGGTATGTTGAGGATACCCTTTCCCAGACCATTGAAGGCATAGAGGGTGTTGCTTCCGTAACTACGATGGGAACGATCGAGGAGTCTGTCCAGGTTATTATCCGTGACGAAAAAGTAAAAAAGGTGAATGAGCAGGTCAAAAAGGCATTGGATGATAAATTTGCAGAGGCTGAAGATGCACTTGCTGACGGTAAAAGCCAGATAAACAGTGGTAAGGAACAGTTAAAAAACGGGCAGTCAACAGCAAATAAGAAATTTGCGGAAGCAGAGGTTAAGATTAATACTGCGAAATATGAACTGCTGACAACGGAAAAAGAAGTGAAAGATGCCCAGAAAGAATTGGAAGAGCAGGAAAAGACATTGAAAGGGCAAAAGGAGCAGTTAGAACAGGCGATTACTTCTTTACAGGATCTGCTGAAAAGTTATCAGACTTTGGCAGCACAAAAAGCACAGATAGAAGCAGCACTTGCAGTGACACCCGAGGATGCGGCACTTGCAGTGCAGTTACAGACCGTAACCGGTGCCATGCAGACGATGGAAGCAAAGCTGGGGGAGCAAAAGGATCAGGACGGTAAAAATCTGACATTTGATACCCTGCCGGCTTATATCGCAAACTTGCAGGCATCACTTACCCAGATTAATGACGGTCTTGCCGAGATTAAGAAGGGGAAGAAGCAATTAAAAGAATCTCTTAAAAAAATTACCAATGGGAAAGAAACCATTGATAACAGTTATATTGAACTGAAAACAAAGCAGGGGGAAGCCGACAGTGAGATGACGAAGGCTCAGAGTGAGCTGACTCAGGGAGAAAAAGAAATAGAAGAACAGGAAAACAGTTTAAAAGATGCAAAGGATGCAGCTTACGATGGCACGGATATGCAGAATATTATTACAAAGGATATGATATCCGGCATTTTGACAGCACAGAACTTTGATTATCCGGCTGGTTATGTTACAGAAGATGATGTGGAGTATCTGGTCCGGGTGGGGGAGAAATTTGATGATGTAGAAAGTCTTTCCGATTTTGTTTTACTTGATCTTGGTATGGATGGAGTAGCGCCCGTTAAGCTTTCAGATGTGGCAGATGTTTTTGTGGAGACAAATGCAGATAAAATATATACAAGAGTGAATGAAAATCCGGGAATTATTTTATCTATTGCGAAGCAGAATGAATATTCCACAAAAGAGGTTGCCGACAGGGTTTTGGAAAAATTTGAGAGGATATCAAAAGAGGATGACAGCATTTCCTTTACCAATCTGATGAATCAGGGAATGTACATTGAACTGGTTTCCAGTTCGGTTTTGGAAAATCTGCTGTTTGGTGCAGTGCTGGCAATCATAATTTTGCTGTTGTTTTTAAAGGATGTGCGCCCGACGGGAATTATTGCAGTATCAATTCCGGTATCTGTTGTATTTGCCATTGTGCTGATGTATTTCAGTGGAGTTACCTTGAATGTTATTTCTTTATCCGGTCTGGCTCTGGGAGTCGGCATGCTGGTAGACAATTCCATTGTCGTTATTGAGAATATATACCGTTTGAGAAAAGAAGGATATTCTGTGACAGAGGCATCCATAAAAGGTGCAGGGCAGATGGTGGGAGCGATTACTGCCTCCACGTTGACAACGGTGTGTGTATTTCTTCCGATTGTATTTACTACTGGTATTACAAAGACATTGTTTAAGGATATGGGACTTACCATCGCATATTCCCTGTTTGCAAGTCTGGTGGTAGCGGTTACTTTTGTGCCAATGGCGGCTTCTAACACTTTCCATAGAATTTCGGAAAAGGATAATAAGCTGATAGATTGGATCAGTGGGAAATACGCAGGATTTCTTCCAAAGATTCTGGATCATAAAGAGATTGTGTTTATTGCTGTTATCGTATTGTTTGCAGGAAGTGTGGTGTTATCTTTTTCAAAAGGATTTTCTTTCCTGCCGGAAATGGATTCCACACAGATGACAATGAGCATAACTATGCCTGAGGATACCAAAACCATGGAGGAAACGGCAGCGATGTCAGATAAAGTGATCAAGGCTGTTTTGGAAATTGAGGATATCGAGACGATAGGTGCAATGGTTGGCGGAGGCGGAATGTCTATGCTGGGTCTGGGTTCTGATGATAGTTTTGATTCGGTAAGTTATTATATTGAATGTAAAGAGGATAAAACACATACAAATGATGAAATTGCGGAATTGATTACAGAGAAAACAAAAGATTTTGACTGTGAGGTCAATGTATCTGCATCTAGTATGGACATGAGTGCCATGATGACAGCGGGTGTGTCAATACAGGTGAAAGGTGAGGATATGGATACCCTCCAGGAACTGGCCAGACAGATAGGAGAAAAATTAGAGGAGATAGACGGTCTTACGGAAATTGAAAATGGATTAGAAGAGGCAACTCCTGAGTACCGTGTGGTGGTAAATAAGAAAAAAGCAGCAGAGTATGGACTTACGGTGGCACAGGTTTACCAGAAGGTGCAGGGGGCATTAGCGGAGGCATCTTCTGCGACAAAACTCAGTACGGAGGGAAAAGAATACCCTGTTTATGTAAAGGATGAAGAAGAGGAACAGTATACATTAAAGGATATTAATAATCTTACGATTGAGGGGTCAAAGGGAGAAGAAAAGGTAGACGTAAAAATCAGCAGGCTGGCAGATGTTGAGGATACTTTTTCCCTTTCGGCAATCAACCGGATGAATCAGGTCCGTGTGATTACGGTAGGCGGAAAAGTAGAGGAAGGGTATACCACAACCGCTGTTTCTGCTAAAGTAAAAGACGTGGTGGATAAAATTTCTCTTCCATCCGGATGTAGTATAGAGTATAACGGAGAAAACGAGACAGTGATGGAGGCGATGGAACAGGTTATACTGATGATGATATTGGCGATTGCCTTTATGTATCTGATCATGGTTGCACAGTTCCAGTCCTTAAAAAGTCCTTTTATTATCATGTTTACACTTCCGTTGGCATTTACCGGTGGTTTTGCGGCATTGTTTCTGACAGGCAATGATGTCAGTGTCATTGCGATGATCGGTATGGTAATGTTAGCGGGTATTATCGTTAATAACGGTATTGTATTTGTAGATTCCATAAATCAGTTGATGGAAGAAGGCAATGAGATGCGGCAGGCAATTATAACTACCGGAAGAAATCGTCTGCGGCCGATTGTAATGACGGCACTTACTACTATTCTTGGTCTGTCTACAATGGCAATGGGGTTTGGTATGGGTGCAGATATGGCACAGCCTATGGCATTGGTTGTAATCGGAGGTTTAACATACGGCACTCTTTTGACATTGCTGGTAGTTCCGTGTATTTATGAGACATTTAACTCGAAGAGAAGAAAAAATTCCGTAAATGGAGAAACGTTGATAGAAAATGGTGAATTACTGGAAATAGCAGAAACCGATGAATAAATACTGGTGCAATCATAAAAAGTGTGTTAAAATGACCGTGTTTGTAATAACAGACTGTTAAATGTTATAAGATGTTTATACAGAGGAAAAAGAGGTGTCAGAATGAGGATTGGTTTGGATGTAGGTTCCACTACATTAAAATGTGTTGTATTAGATGGTAATGATCAGATTGTATATAAAGATTATCAGAGACATTTTTCACAAATTACAAGTAAGACGGTCGGAATGCTGGAGGATATAAAAAAGCAATTTCCGGATGAGAAAGAAATGAGTCTGTGCATTTCAGGTTCTGCCGGTATGGGAATTGCGGATTCATTAGGCATTCCTTTTGAGCAGGAAGTATATGCTACAAGAGTAGCAGTTAATAAAATGATTCCTGGTACAGATGTAGTAATTGAGCTGGGTGGAGAGGATGCCAAAATACTATTTTTAACAGATGGACTGGAGGTTCGTATGAATGGGTCCTGTGCAGGTGGTACAGGTGCATTTATCGACCAGATGGCGACACTTCTGAATATGGAAGCAGGGCAGATGAATGAGGCGGCAAAAAATTATGACAAGATTTACACGATTGCAAGCCGTTGTGGAGTATTTGCCAAATCAGATGTACAGCCATTGCTGAATCAGGGAGCACAAAAGAATGATATTTCAGCCAGTATTTTTTATGCGGTGGTAAATCAGACCATAGCGGGGCTGGCACAGGGAAGGGAGATAGAAGGGAAGGTCGTGTATTTAGGAGGTCCCCTTACCTTTTTGTCCGAGCTTCGAAAAGCATTTGATGACACTCTCAAACTGGAAGGTGTGGCTCCTGATAATTCCCTGTATTTTGTTGCACTGGGAGCAGCACTGAAAAAGGATGCACATGCATTTCTTTTAAATGATTTGATTGATAAGATTAATGGATATACTGCAACAGGCGGATATGCAAGCTGTAAACCGTTGTTTACATCAAAAGAAGAATATGAGACGTTTTTAAATCGTCATAGGAAAAATTCGGATCATATTAAAAAGATTGAGGATATTTCAGGCTATGCCTACCTGGGAATTGATGCAGGCTCTACTACTGTCAAGGCTGTAGTGGTAGACGAGCAAGCCAATATTCTTTGTTCGGAATATCTTCCAAACGGAGGGAATCCTGTGCCGATTATTAAGGATTTTCTGGAAAAACTTTATGAAAAGTATCCTGATATCAGGATAAAGGCTTCCGCAGTAACCGGCTATGGCGAAGAGATGATCATGAATGCTTTTGGCGTGGATTTTGGTATTGTGGAAACAGTTGCACACTTTACTGCTGCAAAGAAATTTCAGCCGGATGTAGATTTTATCATTGATATCGGCGGTCAGGATATCAAATGTTTTCAAATCAGGAATCATGCAATTGACAATATTTTCCTAAATGAAGCATGCTCTTCCGGTTGCGGGTCTTTTTTACAGACTTTTGCCGGAGCACTGGGGTATAAGATTGATGAGTTTGCGAAGCTTGGGCTGTTTGCGGATAAACCGGTGGATTTGGGATCCAGATGTACTGTATTTATGAATTCTTCTGTTAAGCAGGCACAAAAAGACGGGGCATCTATTGAGAATATTTCGGCAGGATTATCAATTTCTGTTGTAAAAAATGCATTGTATAAAGTAATCCGTGCAGCTTCTGCAAAGCAGTTAGGGGAGCATATTGTAGTACAGGGCGGTACATTTTTAAACAATGCAGTACTTAGGGCATTTGAACAGGAAATCGGTCATGACGTTGTAAGACCGGAAATGGCAGGAATCATGGGAGCCTATGGTGCTGCTTTATATGCAAAAGAAAACAGCAGCGACAGAAGCAGTATATTAGACGCAGAGGGACTGGCAGGTTTTAAACATGAGATTACCATGACAACCTGTAACGGATGCAGCAACCATTGTAAGCTGACGATCAATACTTTTGATAACGGAAGAAAATTTATCAGCGGCAACCGCTGTGACAAACCGACTGCCAGAAAAGCGGAAGGGGTACAGTTCGATTTATATGATTACAAATTAAGGCTTCTTGAAGATTACAGGAATTCTGATATTCCGAAAGAGCGTTCAAGAGGAACGATTGGCATTCCTATGGGGCTGAATATGTACGAGATGCTTCCTTTTTGGCATACACTGTTTACCAGATTGGGCTTTAATGTTATTACTTCCCCGAATTCCTCAAGAAAATTATATTTAAGTGGTCAGCATACGATTCCTTCAGATACGGTATGCTTTCCTGCCAAATTGATGCATGGGCATATTGAAGCTTTGCTGAAAGAAGGTGCAGATGCTATTTTCTACCCCTGCCTGAGTTATAATTTTGATGAGGGACTAGGGGATAATCACTATAACTGTCCGGTTGTGGCATATTATCCGGAGGTGTTAGAGGCAAATGTGAAAGCATTAAAGGATGTTAAATTTATCTATGAGTATTTAGGTATTCACAGACGGAAGGACTTTACCAAAAAATTCCATGCTGTATTGGAAAAATATTTTGGGAAAATAAAATTCTCTGAGGTTATGATGGCATGTAATTATGCATACGAAGAACATGATAAGCATATGAGGTTAGTGCGTATGGAGGGTAGAAAATATCTTCGGATTGCGGAGAGGGAAAAACGTCCGGTTATTGTGTTGGCAGGACGTCCTTATCATTTGGACCCCGAGATTAATCATGGGATTAATAAGCTTATCTGTGATCTGGGAGCAGTTGTGGTGACGGAAGATTCTGTGTCGGATATGATATCCCATGTGGATACAAAAGTATTAAATCAATGGATGTATCATTCCAGAATGTATGCAGCAGCACAGTATGTGGCACAGCAGGGTAATCCCAATCTAAACCTTGTGCAGCTGGTTTCTTTCGGCTGCGGTGTGGATGCGATTACCACAGACGAAGTGAGACGTATTCTTGAGGAGAAAGGTAAGATTTATACGCAGATCAAAATCGATGAGATTACGAATCTGGGGGCAGTAAAGATTCGACTTAGAAGCCTGTTTGCAGCAACAAGTCAGAAAGGAGCCACGAAGGCATGAGTGAGAGCAGAGAACAGACAGCATGTAATGCTGATATGAATGTTACCGTGAATGCGGAGCGTGTAGAATTTACAAAGGAAATGAAAAAGGATTATACGATCCTGATTCCGGATATGCTGCCAGTACATTTTAAACTGTTACGCAATATTTTTACACAGCAGGGATACCGCGTAGGGTTATTAAAGAACACGGGAAGAAAGGTAGTGGATACCGGACTGAAATATGTCCATAATGATACTTGTTATCCTGCACTCCTTGTAATCGGGCAGATGATCAGTGCTTTGCAGAGTGGAAAATATGATGTAAATAAAGTAGCGTTAATGATTACCCAGACTGGCGGCGGATGCCGTGCATCCAATTATATACATTTGTTGCGAAAAGCCTTACAAAAAGCAGGGCTTTCACAGGTGCCGGTCATTTCCTTAAATCTTTCAGGATTAGAGAGTAACAGCGGGTTTCATCTTACACCGGAGATGATTTACCAGGCATTTATCGGTTTGACTTACGGTGATTTGTTTATGCTTTTAAAAAATCAGGTCCGTTCTTACGAAGTGAATGTGGGAAGTGCAGATGAACTGATTGATAAGTGGGTTAAGGAGTTATCCCATCAGTTCAGGCATAGAAAAGGTTATACACCAAAGGGCATGGAGAGAAATATGCGTGCCATTGTGGAAGATTTTGCCCGGATTCCGCTTAATAAGGTACCTAAGACAAAAGTCGGCATTGTAGGAGAAATTTATGTAAAATATTCATCCATGGCAAATAATGATCTGGAAAATTTTTTGGTGGAACAGGACTGTGAAGTCATGGTTCCCGGGGTAATGGGATTTATGATGTTTAAAATTGATAACCGCATTGAAGATATCAATTTATATGGAGGGAATCCGGCTAAGAAAAAGCTGGTTCAGGCATTGATGAAATATTGTGAAATGTTGGAGAGGGCATTATATGAATCGGTTTCGAAATACAGTGATTTTATGCCGCCGTCCAAATATGCACATATCAAATCACTGATTTCCGGGGTGGTAGGTCTCGGCAATAAGATGGGTGAGGGATGGCTGCTGACAGCAGAGATGTTAGAGCTTGCAGAGTCAGGATATGAAAATATTATTTGTGCACAGCCTTTTGGATGCCTGCCTAACCACATTGTTGGAAAGGGAATGATTCGGAAAGTAAAAGAAATTTATCCTAAAGCCAATATCGTACCGATTGATTATGATCCGGGTGCAACAAAGGTAAATCAGGAAAACCGCATTAAGCTGATGCTGGCAGTTGCGAGAGAAGAATAAAAGTTATTATTACTAGATTCTTTTAAATGTATATGCTATAATTGGATACAAAACAACAGGAGAATGAGGTGTGCCATGGAGAATACAATAAGACTTAGAAGAAAAAACGAAACTGCATTAAAGATCGTGATTGCATTATCGGTTATTCGTCTGATTTTAACAATAATAAGCGGCAGTTATTTAACGAGCAGAGTATGGATGGTGATACAGATTGTTCTGTGTGTGCTGCTGGCTGTAGGCTGTGTTGCCATGTATATGTTCATGTCAGAGAGTGAAAGTATCCGTTATATTACAGTAGGTGCTTTTACGGCAGTTGCTGCTATTTCTATATTCAATCATGATAATATATATAATATGATTCCGTTTTGTGTCATACTTGTGGTGACGCTTTTGTATTTGGACGCGATGTACAGTGCTGCCTGTGCGGGAGTGGCGGAAATATTGATGCTTATTAAGGCTGTTATGCTTTTTGTGGCAAAGGATTCTGCCATGGGCGGTGCCTGGCTGATTGCTCTTATACTGTTTGCCGTAATGTCCTTTTGCCTGTATTTTACTGCTGAAAATGTAGTGCGTGCACAAGAGACCGACCAGCAGGAGATTAAATACCATTTGATGTATCAGGAAGAGATTACTCAGAATATGGTAGAGGTAGTGGAAAAAGGAAACCAGCATATTGAATTGCTTCAAACCAAATTAGACGGGTTTCACGATGCTACGGATGAGGTTGCAAAGAGTGTGGATACCATTTCCAGAGGCGTTACAGAGACTGTAAAAAATATGGAGAACCAGACTGATATGACAGCTCAGATTCAGGGTATTATCGATAACCTCATCCGGGTAAAGGATCATACACTGGATTCTGCCAATGAGGCAGTCACAGCTACGGAAAAGGGTGGTAAACTGGTGGAACAGTTAAAAGAAAAATCTGATGCGATTGCAGTAGCCAACCACAGTGTAACGGAAGTGGCACATGAATTGCAGGAAAAGATTAGTTCAGCAGAGGAAATCACCCAGATTATTTATCAGGTTTCATCTCAGACCAACCTGCTTGCATTAAATGCATCGATTGAGGCAGCGAGAGCAGGTGAAGCAGGAAGAGGCTTCTCTGTGGTGGCAGATGAAATTCGCAAATTGGCAGATAATACTAAGCAGTCCATTGATAAAATTACGGATTTGCTTCAGGGGGTAACAAAACTGGCGGACCAGACTTCAGAACTGGTTATGAATTCTGTACAGGCATCAGAGGCTCAGGCGAAGTATATCAATGAGGTAACAGGTTCTTTCCGGAGCATTGCAGGTGTTGTGGATGTACTTCATAATAATATGACAAGCTTAGATACTCTGAGTAATGATCTTCATGAGAGTAATAATGTTATTATTGACAGTCTTGCAAATCAGCAGGCAGCAAGTGAAGAGATTGCCGCAAATGCACAGTCTTCTGCAGAACTTAGCGAATGCAATTTGGAAGATTTGGGTGATGTTATTGTAGAATTAAATGAAATTGCTGAAATTATCGGAAGTCTTAGCCAGATGGAAGGAATGGGAGGTGCTGCTTCTGAACCTTCAACTCCAATGACTAATGAATCTCCAATGGGACCTATGGGAAATCCGGCAGGGCAGACAGAAGGATTCGTTCCTCCAAGTCAGGATCATCTGATGGAAGATGCTGAAGAAGCAGTATCACTTGTGGAAGAAGATGCTGAAGAAGAGATGCAGAAGGAAACGGCTGCACCGGAAGAGGAAAATCTGGAAGAAGAGGAGTATTTGCAGGAAGATTCGGAGGAAGCAGAGAGTGAAGAAACTGCCACAATGGAAGAAGAGGTTCAGGAAGAGTATGATGATGAATGGGGAGAGAAGATTTAAAACGGCAGAAAACAATCACAAGAATCTCTGGGGATATTAATTTTATAAAGACATAAGAAGAGGGACGGTAGCTGTATTGGGTACAATATCCTGACAGGTAAGGGGTCTCTCTTTTGTTATGCAGTGGATAAAAAATTTTATATTTTAATTATAGAAGGGGAAAAGTATGCGGATTTGGGGAAAGATAATGAAGGATAACAGATTAGTAAAGGATACGGTCATAAGTATTGATGATGATACAATGTCACGTACTAAGAAGGTGTACGGGGCATTGGATGAGATGTGTTACGAATTCGATTTGTCAAAACCTATCTGGCTTGAAGTAAACAAAGAGGATTTTATCAGGCATGCCAGAACAAAATTTACAAAAGATAGTTTCATAGAAGAGATTTCATTTGATTATCTGGATTTTCAGGTAATAGAAGAGGACTATTAAATAGTGGTATTTTTATGTTTTTTAGAAAAGTAATGATGTCACACATTTACAACAGGATAATCACAATTTAGTCACAAAACATTGTTAGGATAGCTTCATAGGATAGCAAAACGGATATCCACTTGAGAGAATATTTGAAAGGAAGGTATTTGTTATGGATAAGGAATATAATAATATGAATCAGGAATCCGGTTCCACATATCATTTTGGAAGGAATGAGAGTCCGTTTGGAAGGGAAGATATATCGGGAAGAGATACTTCCAAAGACCAGCATAGTGCAAATGCAGGATCAGATGAGAATAGATATCAGCAAAGCGGACAGGCAGATCATACGGATGCAAAACAAAGCGGTAATCCTTATAGCCAGGGAAGTGTTTATGGACAGGGGATTTATACAGGCAATGATTTTGGAAACCAGCAGCAGCCTCCTAAAAAGAAAAAGAAGGAGAAAAAAACTTCAAACGGCAGAGCCAAAAAAGTAGGTGCACTGCTGGCGTCTGCGGCAGTATTTGGTCTGGTTGCAGGCGGTGTCATGGTAGGAGTGAATACTGTAGGTAATAAGATGCTTGGGAACAGTACTAAGACAAAAGAGATTGCAACAGTTGCAACAACGGATTCCGTACTAAAAGATGAAGATGGAAACGGAGGTGGTGTTGCTAATGTAGCAGAAGAAGTAATGCCGTCTATTGTATCAATTACCAATACGTCTGTTCAGATCGTTCGTTCATGGTTTCAGTCTTATGAACAGGAGGTGAGCGGTTCCGGTTCCGGTATCATTATAGGTCAGACAGATGATGAGATTATGATAGCAACAAATAATCATGTAATTGAAGGTGCAAAAGAGATTACGATTGCATTTTGTGATGAGAGCGCAGTTGCAGCTACTGTAAAAGGTGCAGATGCATCCGCAGATTTAGCGGTTTTAACAGTTAATACGAAAGATATGTCATCAGATACATTATCTAAGATTAAGGTTGCAGCAATTGGTTCTTCCGAAGAATTAAGAGTAGGAGAGGCAGCTATTGCTATTGGTAATGCATTAGGTTACGGACAGTCTGTAACGGTTGGTTATATCAGCGCTCTGAACCGTGTTGTTGATGTGGAAAATACTAAGATGGAGGTATTACAGACAGATGCAGCAATTAATCCTGGTAACAGTGGCGGTGCCCTGTTAAATGCAAAAGGTGAGGTTATCGGTATTAATACGGTCAAGTATGTTGACAGCCAGGTAGAGGGTATGGGCTATGCGATTCCGATTTCTAAGGCGATTCCGATTATCAATGATTTAATGAAACAGGAAGTGATTGAAGAAAGTGAACAGGGATACCTTGGGATTCAGGGGAAAGACATTACAGATGAATATGCAGAAGGCTTCAATATGCCAAATGGAGTATATATTGTTAAGATTGTAGAAAATTCTCCAGCAGATAAATGTGGACTGAAGGCAGGGGATATCATCACTAAGTTTGATAACAGGGACATTGCCAGTCAGGAGACATTGAATAATATTCTTTCTAACAGGAAAGCTGGGGAGGAGGTTGAACTGACAGTCCAGAGAAATAATGCAAAGGGTGAGTATGAGGAAGTAACACTTAAGGTTACTTTAGGTGCTAAAAAGGATAAGCCAAAGAGTGGAGACAGCAGTGATGAGACTGAAAAGGAAGACGGCACCCAGGATGAAATGATGCCACCTGATGTGATGCCATATGATGAGTTTGATCTATATGATTTTTTCAATAATTAAATGTTATTTTTGACATGGAGAGTCACCTTAGGGTGGCTCTTTTTTGTATTATGGGAAACAGTTCCGCATTTTTAATAATATAAAAATATCATGCATACTCGTGCGAGAAGCAATGTCACTGCTTGAATTGTAAAAAAATTAAAAATAAGTATTGACCAATGGTCATTTTTGTTGTATATTACATTTAAACACAAAAATGACCGTTGTTCATTTTTTGAAAGGAGAGAAAAAGTTATGGATAAACTGGGAAACGGGATTGTAAAGTTAAGGATCCCAATTTTTATCATTAGTATTCTGCTATTGATTCCAGCGGCTATTGGATACGTAAATACGAGGGTGAATTATGATATTTTATCCTATTTACCCAAAGATATTGAAACAATGGCAGGGCAGGATATTTTGGTAGAGGATTTTGGAACAGGAGCGTTTTCACTGTTTCTGGTTGAGGGAATGGAGGATAAGGATATTGTCGCCATGAAACAGGATATTGAAAAAGTAGAGCATGTTAAGAGTGTAATCTGGTATGACAGCATTTTAGATATTTCAGTACCAGAGACAATGCTTCCTAAGGATATTGTAGAGGCATACAGAAGTGATAATGCCACGATGATGGCAATTATATTTGATACTACGATGTCCTCGGATGAAACAATGGATGCGATTGAAGATATCAGAAAGGTTGCCGGCAGGAATTGTTTCTTAAGTGGTATGTCGGCAGTAGTCACGGATACAAAGAATCTATCCAATAGAGAGACACCGATTTATGTTATCATTGCGGTTATCCTTTCTACGATTGTTCTTTCCCTGACAATGGATTCCTTTATTGTACCACTTTTCTTCCTGCTAAGTATCGGAATGGCGATTGTGTATAATCTGGGAAGTAATATATTTATGGGTGAGATTTCTTATATTACTAAGGCTCTGAGCGCTGTATTGCAGCTAGGGGTTACCATGGATTATTCTATATTCCTTTGGCATAGTTATTGTGAAAACAAGGAAAGATTTCCAGAGGATAAGGAACGGGCAATGTCCCATGCGATTCGTAATACGATTACATCGGTTGTGGGAAGTTCCATTACAACGGTTGCCGGTTTTATAGCACTTTGCTTTATGAGTTTTACTTTGGGAATGGATTTGGGAATTGTCATGGCAAAGGGCGTTGTATTCGGAGTGGCAGCCTGTGTGACTGTTTTACCGTCTATGATTCTTATTTTTGACAAGGCAATTGAAAAGACGAAACATAAACCTATCATACCGGATCTTGGCGGAATATCCGATTTTGTAACCGGCAGATTTTATATTTTTATCATCTTATTTGTAGTTATTTTAATACCTGCTGTATATGGGTATACCCATACTGATGTATATTATAATTTGGATGAAACACTCCCGAAGGATCTTGACAGTATTGTGGCAAATAGCAAATTACAGGAAGAATTTAATATGAATTCTACCCATATGGTTTTGATGAAAAGCCAAATGTCTTCCAAGGATGCCAATGCAATGATTACAGAAATGAAAAAGATAGACGGTGTTAAAACCGTACTGGGGCTGGATGCACTGATCGGACCAACTATTCCGAAAGAAATGATACCGAATAATATCAAAGAGGTTCTGGAAAATGATGAATATCAATTGATGCTGATCATGTCAGAATATAAGGTTGCTTCAGACGAGGTCAATAAACAGTGTGATGAATTAAATGCTATTATAAAAAAATATGATGAAAAGGGGATGCTGGTTGGTGAGGCACCGTGTACAAAGGATTTGATAGAGATAACGGATATTGACTTTAAAACTGTAAGCATAGTGTCTATAGGAGCAATTTTTCTTATTATTGCAGTAGTATTCAGGTCAATTTCGTTACCGGTAATTCTGGTATCTGTTATTGAATTTGCAATCTTTATTAATATGGGGATTCCCTGTTATACAAATACGGAAATACCATTTATTGCATCTATCGTCATTGGCACAATTCAATTGGGAGCTACGGTGGATTATGCGATTCTTATGACGAACAGATATAAAAAGGAGAGGAGAAGGGGAGCCGAAAAGGAACAGGCAATTCAGATTGCATTAGGAGCTTCTGTCCAGTCTATTATGGTCAGTGCACTTAGTTTCTTTGCAGCAACCTTTGGCGTAGGTTTTTACTCTAATATCGATATGATCAGTTCTCTTTGTACACTTATGGCAAGAGGAGCGGTTATCAGTATGTTTGTTGTAATCTTAGTGTTACCAGCGATGTTCATGGTATTTGACGGTTTGATCATCCATACTTCGATTGGTTTCTTTGATAAAGAAAGAGTAAGGGCACAAAAGCCCGTTCAGATTAGATAAGGAGGAATTTATTATGAGATATTTGAAAAAAACATGTGCAGTAACTTTAAGTGCGGCAATGATTTTAGGCATGGCTTCCAGTATGGGAAATGTTTCTTATGCGTCAGGCAGTGTGGAAAAAGAGGAGACAGTTTATGTAAATCTTAAGGCTGATGGTACGGTAAATGATATAACGGTTTCTGACTGGTTAAAAAATATAACCGGAAATGGTGATATTTCGGATGTATCCAATCTTACTGATATTGAAAATGTAAAGGGGGATGAAAGTTTTACCAAAAACAGTGACGGAACCATTACATGGAAGGCAGACAGCAAAGATATTTATTATCAGGGTAAATCAAATGAAGAGCTTCCAGTAGGAGTGAGTATTTCTTATCAATTAGATGGGAAACAAATGGAAGCTTCTGAAATGGCTGGAAAAAGCGGTAAGGTGACCATTACGATCCAGTATGAAAACAGAGCGGTTTATAAAGATGAGATTAATGGGAAGACGACGGAAATGAACACTCCTTTCTTAATGGCATCCGCAGTGATACTTCCGGTTGACACATTTTCTAATATTACAGTCAGTCAGGGAAAGATGGTATCTGAGGGATCTAACCAGATTCTGGTAGCATACGGTATGCCGGGTTTATCTGAAAGTCTGGAACTGTCAGATAAGCTGGAAAAAGAAATGAATAAAAAGATAAGTGATACGGTAACGATTACTGCTGATGTTACAGATTTTTCTCTTGGGTCAATTTATACAGTGGCAACATCGGAAGAATTTTCGGATATTGATCTGGACAGTGGCAGTGATATAAAGGATGTAGAGACTGCGATTGATGACCTGGCCGATGCAACTGATGAATTGATAGCCGGTTCGGGGAAATTATCAGATGGTCTTACCACTATGCAGGATAGTTTTGAGACTTATGCAAAGGGAGTAAATGATGTCAGTAAAGGTGCCACGGATTTATCAAAAGGAGCAGATCAGCTGTCAAAGGGTGTTTCACAGTATACACAAGGGGTAAAATCCTTAACGACCGGTGCAAGCCAGTATGTGACAGGAACACAGGCTCTGGCAGCAGGAGTAAAAGAGTATGTTGCAGGTGAAAAACTGATAGATGCAGGTGTGACGGAATTACACAATAATGCAAAAGGATTTCCGGCACAGTACAGTAAATTTTCAAATGGATTATTAACGTATATCAGTGGAGTAAACCAGATTGCAAATGTAGAAAATATTCAGAAACTGGCGGCGGGTTCTCAGGCAGTTTCAGACGGGATTGCAGAAATAAACAGTGGACTGGGTGGACTGGAAAGCAGTTATGATAATTATGATTCTGTACTGGCAGTGTTACAGAGTATAGACAAAAGCCAGCTGCCGGCTGAAGAACAAGGGAAGCTGGAACAGGCGGTTAATGCATTGCAACAGATAGCAGGAAATCAGAAAAATGCAGTAAAAGAGTTAAAAAATGCTACGGATGGAGGATCTCAGCTGGCAGGTGCAGCAAAGACGATTTCCGGCACAATGTCCTCACTAAGTAAGCAGGCTCCGGCACTGGCTGCGGCAGGGGAAGAACTGAAGGTTTATGATACGCAGATCAGTAATGGTATTTCCGGTATGGCCGGAGGGATTTCCAGTCTTTATGACGGTGTGAAGAAACTGAGTGACAATAATGAAATACTGCTTACAGGTGCTTCTACACTGAATGCTAAGGGGTTTGACCTGACAGCGGGTATCGGCCAATTGACTGACAGTTCCAAAACTCTGGATGCTTCTGCAAAGAAACTGTCAAAGGGGGCAGGTAAGCTGTCAAAAGGAACAACAAAGCTGCATGGTGCTACAAAAGATGTGAGTGCCGGTGTAGATAAACTGCAAAACGGTTCCATGGATTTGTTTAAGGGAATGAACCAGTTTAAGAGCGAGGGTACCGGAAAAATCCAGAGTGAGTACAATAACAATATTAAAAATGTGCTGAAACGTTTTGAATCACTGACAAAAGGAGCCGATGAATATAAGACTTTTTCCGGTATTGCAGACGGCATGGATGGAAAAGTTAAATTTATTTTCCAGACAGCGGAGATTTCTTCGGAAGATGAGTAAAACTTTTTAATAGACAAGTAAATTCCGGATATGTTATATTGATATAGATATTTTAAAGTCAATTGTGGAATTTATATGGCAAGCGGGGGTAAGGCAATGGGTAAAGTAGATGATAATAAGAAAAGAAAAAAAGATGCTATCGTAAATTCGGCATTTTCATTATTTATCCAAAACGGAATTAACGATACCTCTATTGCAGATATTATGAAAAAGGCAGAGCTGGCAAAGGGAACCTTTTATCTGTACTTTAAAGATAAATTTGAAGTCAGGGATTATCTGATCAGGAAAAAGGCAGCACAGATTTTCGACAGAGCACAGAAGGCTTTGGAGGAAAGCGGTATAACAGGTTTTGAAGATAGAGTTATATTTATGGTTGATAATATTCTTGACCAGCTAAATAATAATAAGGTGCTGCTTCGCTTTATTTCCAAAAATTTAAGCTGGGGAATCTTTCGGCATGCTATTGCCAGTATGCCGGTTGATAAAGGGGTAAGTGCAGAGGATTTTGTGGAGAAGCTTTTTAGAGAGACAGATAAGAAGTTTCGTAATCCGGAAATGCTATTATTTATGATAGTAGAGCTGGTCAATTCCACGGCTCATAATGTGATTTTGTATAAACAACCTGTAGAATTAGTGGAATTAAAAGAATTTTTATATCCTTTGATCCGGCAGATGATTCAGGGATTTGAAATTGCAAATAATTAATTTTTTCTGTGTAAAAAGGCAGACAGGACAGAATTGGCG
>JAIDOW010000003.1 GCA_029063085.1 Lachnospiraceae bacterium | reverse complement strand
GTCTGAAATGAGAATATCAAAAATGAAAATAATTTTATTTATTATCTTATTTCTTTTCCTTGTTGGTTTCGTTTGGGGAGCTGTTTACTTAAAAAATGTTGCTGATTATAAACAAACTGTAAAGGAAACCACTTTTAATGAAATTAATGTTGCTGATATTTCCGACGGAATTTATATTGGAGAATATGATGTGAATTTTATATATGCCAAAGTGGAAGTTACTGTGGAAAATGGAAAAATTATAAATATTAACATCTTGAAGCATAGGCATGAGCGTGGCAAAGCTGCCGAAACAGTTATAGACAAAATAATTGATGAACAGAAAATTGATGTCGATGCAATCTCAGGTGCAACAAATTCAAGCACTGTAATCAAGAAAGCTGTTGAAAATGCTCTCAAAGGAGAACAATAGAAAATAAACGAAGTAGAAAATTTCCTCTAATCATCAGAAAGCAGAAACAATCTCGTATGAGGATAGTCAGAAAATGAATATGATCATCATTGTTACCGAAATCGCTGAACGTATGACGCAAATAATCCTGAAAAAAGCTATCCATACGCAACAAAACCTCTTACTACTGGAACTGCACAGGTAAACAGAAGCACCTCCGAAGAGATGCTGCTTTACTATGTGCTTTTCCTGTTGCTTTTTATATTCCATTCAGATAAACTAAACCCACTTTTCAATGGCAGCCCTTGCATTATCTACGGAACTTCCCTGAATTGCAAGCCCTTTTGTCACCGACGCACCTTTGCAGACATTTTGGATGTTTCTCTCCGTCCCACTGAGACCGCTACCCTCATGAGTACAGAAGGGATGAATTATCTTTCCGTTCCAATCGAACTTCTCTAAAAAAGTATATACTGCCATCGGCATATCTCCCCAATAATTGGGGGTAACCCAGATATATTTCATCATACCCGTCAAGGCTGTCCGGCATGGAAACCAGTTCCGGTCTTGCTTTTGCCCTCAGGTCTGTTTTTGCCTGTTCAATACAGGTGTTATAATCAGCAGCATAGGGAATTTTCTGCTCAAGCTTAAACAAATCAGCCTGAACCGCCTCAGCAATCGCCTTTGCTACCTTTTCCGTATTCCCTACCGTAATATAACGGCAACCTCCGTTGAAATAATTTTCATCAGCTCTTGAATAAAACACTACTAATTTTGCCATAAGCTCTTTCTCCTATCTGTTAAACCCTCTGTGTCCATATACCTTACATTGATTCAGTGCTTCTTCCAGTGATCGGAATTCATCTTCTGTCAGTTCTACTTTGGACGCATCCAGATTTTCAATGATACGCTCCTTATTCTTCGAACCCGGAATCGGAACCACATTGGGATATTTATGCAGCATCCATGCCAGCGAAATCTGTGCACTGGTGGCATCTTTCATATCTGCATATTCTTTCAAAAGGTTAATAATCGGCTGGTTTCCGGCTATATTGGCTTTGGAAAGCTGCGGAACCCAGTTCCTAACATCATCATTATGCTCAAATTTCGTTTTTGTTGTAATCTTTCCTGATAAAAGTCCGCTGGCTATGGGAGAAAAGGGAACCACCCCAATACCATGCTCCATGCAGTAAGGAATCACTGCTTTCTCCATATCCCGCTCCACCATGGAATAAATATTCTGGATGGCACTTAAAGGAGTAACATTCTGCGCCCTGTCAATAATGTCCACATCCACCTGTGATAATCCCCAGCCCCGAATCATGCCTTCTTCTATCAGTCGTCCCATCGCTTCAGCCACATCCTCTATCCTCACACCTCTGTTTGTCCTATGAAGGTAATAGAGGTCTATCATATCTGTCTGGAGGCGCTCCATGGAATCTTCTAAATGCCTGCGGACTGCCTTGTATACAGAGCCTTCTCCAGCCTCCCATGTACCCAAAAACAGCTTGGTAGCCAGCACCACGTCTTTCCGTACATCCTTCAGGGCTCTCCCCACAATCCGTTCATTATGTCCGATGCCCGCAAGGTTCGGGCTGTAAATCTCCGCAGTATCAAAAAGCGTACAGCCATGCCGGTATGCGTTCCGAATCGCCTCTATGCTGTATTGCTCTGGTGGAATCTTTCCATAACCATGTGAAAACGCCATACATCCCATACCCACTTCCGATACTTTCAAATCTCCTAACTGCCTCGTTTTCATTTCCATACCTCCCTGCCTGCAATTGTAACCAATTTTGCTTTGCAAAACCGATTGCCTGCCCGCCTTGGCAGTGTCATTCCATTCAATATTTAAAAGCACTTTTTTCTATCCAAACTCCTGCTTACGATCTGGTATTCCACCTGGAAACTGCCGGTTAATGGAGCTGTCTGAAATTCTATCCATTTGTATCCAGTCCTTTTTTTGAATTATATATTGAGACAAAACAACCACCTTTTATTAATTTTATGTATATTATATTGGAAAAACAGTTCTGCCTCAACACCATTTCAACAGTCTATGGTGCTTATGCCACACAAACAGAAAAAATGTGGCATATCCTTTCTCCCCCTCTCTAATGGATTTGCATAAATACTGCTATTAGCACACTTCCTATGCCAATTAAAAATCCCGTGATTATTCGTTTCACTGAATAACTGTATATTCTCTCTGGTTGGTTTCGGTCATAACGAATGGTAATCGGTGTTCCTACCTTGGATGCTAAAGGAACTTGTATGCGATTTCTTGATATAATGTTTCTGTCATTAACCCGATAGGAAATCTCTGCTAATTTTGCATTCCGCCACTTTTCATTCGTCGGATTTGTTGATTTTATGGAAACAATCGTTCCATTTGTTTTCGTTGTCTTTCCATGTTTTATTGCAAAAAGAATACAGTTGAATAAGGCAAAGGAAAACGATACGCCCGCTATTATATACAGGACTATTACATCACGCTCCATATGAAACCTCCTATGTTAAATCACTTTTTTCAAAAAAACGAATTGACAGAATGGCTGATATTGAAAAAGCAACAAGACTGATGATAACGCTTAAAGCAATCATCACGGTTGTAGGGATAGTATCAAAAAAATCAAACTTTATCGCATTTTCTGGTTTAAACAGAAAGGCAAATAAAACAGGGGATGCCATAATAATTATGACAAATACAAATTTTGTCTTTTCGTATCCCAACTTATACAAAGCAGGAAAATAAAAAGATAATGGTATCGTGATTACCAAAAAAGCGATAGCAGCCATTCTTATATCAAAAGTTCCTAATTTCGGGAAAATGATTGTGTCAATCCCAAAAACCAAACAGCAGACCGCATAAATAATCAAACAAAAACAGTATTTTGAAAGCACAATCATTTTACGGGGATAGGGTAATGCACAAAGCAGGGTAGTTGCCTTTGGATACTGGTACTCCTTTAAAGAAACATACTGGGTCAACATGAAAATGCTAAAAATAACAGCAAGTGTAAATCCCATTGTCCCCGCTGCTTCTGGCATCCGCCAAAGCATAACAAGCGGAATCAGAAATGATACAATAAGCATGATGCCTACATATTTCTTCACAATCAAAAATTCCTTTTTCACTAAGCTAAATAACATCCTTTTTTCTCCTTTCCACATTCGCAAGCATGATGTCCTCAATTGTCGGTCTTTCTGTAAGAACATCCTGCATATGCTCCATGACATCAGAACCCTGTTTTGTGATTCCCGTAAAACCGAAAGCACTTTCCTCAATATTCAAAAAATATCTTCTTGTATCCGTATTCAGTTTTTCAGTGCTGCCTTTTATGATTCGATAGCTGTCAAGCAACTGGTCCTTTTCCTCTTGAAAAACAATTTCACCGTTATCAATCATAATCAGCATATCAGCAATCTTTTCCAAATCGGAAGTAATATGTGTAGAGAAAAATACGCCTTTTCCACCTCTGCCCATATAGTCCTTTAATATATTTAAAAGCTGGCTTCGGACTAATGGGTCAAGACCGCTTGTTGGCTCGTCCATGATAAGCAGTTCCGCTTTATGGGAAAGTGCCAGGGCTAAAGCGTATTTCATCCGCATTCCTTTTGACAGGGTATTGATTTTCTGCTTAGGATTCAATGAAAACTGTTCCATGTAATCTATAAAATCCTGTTCACACCAATTCTTGTAAGCAGGTGCGATTACACTTTTCATTTCCGAGAGCGTTAATTCATCATAAAAGCATCCTTCATCAAGCACGATGCCGATACGGTCTTTTACTTTATTTTCATTCCCATCCATGTCCATACCAAAAAAATTTATATTTCCAGATACCTTATTTGTAAGCCCTAAGATACTTCGGAGAGTTGTCGTTTTTCCCGCTCCATTGATTCCGACAAATCCCGTGATACAGCCCTCTGGCAAATAAAAGGAGATGTCCTTTAAGGCAAAATCACCATACCTTTTATTTAATCCAGATACTTCTAAAATGTTATCCATTCAGTTTTCCTCCTCGTATAAAATGTCCATCATGGCATTTAATTCATCTTTACTAATGCCCAAAGATTTCGCTGTCTGAATCATATCAAGCATTTTTTTCTCCACAAGCCGCCGCTTGGAATCCCGCAATAATTCAATGTTGCTTGTAGAAACAAAAGTGCCGATACCAACTTGGCTCGTTACAAATCCCTCTTGCTCCAATTCATCGTAGACTCTCCGTATTGTTAGAACGCTGACTTTTAAATCATTTGCAAAGGCACGAATAGATGGAAGTGCATCGCCCTCTACTAATTCTCCTTTTAAGATTGCGTCTTTTATCTGGTCTTTGATTTGTTGGTAAAGGGGGGCTTCTGATGTGTTAGATATCACAATTTTCAAATATCCTGCCTCCTTCAGTGTGATGTTTGTATATACACATTATATACATGCAGCACTTACATGTCAATATTCTTTCTCTTTTTTCTAAGAAATACCTATATGTCTGCCGAAAAAACGACAGAGCTTTTACACTCTGCCGCTTTGTCTACCTATGCAAAAATGATTTCCTCGTTCACAATCTCCCTCGTACATGCTCTTATGTTATTCCTTCTTCCTGTCCATTCTAAGGCGTTTTCAGCCTTTAAATGTTCGTTATGCCCTGTGCCTGTTTCATGCCCTCTATGAGCCTTTCAAAGCGTTCCTGCGCCTGCCTGTCGATGTCGGCAAGGTAGGCGTTAAGCCTGCCACTTGTTAGAAGATTGGTGTATGTAACCCTGCGATACTGCTTCAGATAATCCAGATGCCGCTGTCCCCGCTCTGATAGGCGGCAGCAGAAACGGCGGATTCGTTGTTACTTCGTTTGATGATTGTGATTTTGCAATGCGGGCATGGCAAGTGTGCACCCTCCTTTCTCCCGGATTCCGGGCATGAAAAAAGCAGGATACCTTTTCAGATTTCCTGCCTGGGTGTGCCGCTAGTGGGTGGCAAGGTATTTAGTTTTTTGATGGGCTGTCAGTTCGACAAACAGGAATTTACTCAAAATGTATTAAGTAGCCCGAAACGGTCTTATATTTGTCAAAAATTATAGTATGTACCGTATGTTCGTCTACGTCATTAAAACTAAAACAAAATCCGTCATCCATAGCTTCTGTCGCAAATCCCAAATACACCTTCCCAAAATATATTTGATATAACTGCTCTATATTATCAGGAGATTTTGCCAAAAAAGATAGCCTCTCTAAAGCTAAGTCTCTATATTTAGCGATATCTTTTAGTATATCTTCCGAAAGAATCTTATAATTTTGATTGAATCCGCTTGATGTCCCCTCTATAATTAACTCAATCGTAATATTTTCGTAACTTAAATCACCTATCCAAGTTCCATCTTCATAATATTTCATTTCAGCACCCTCCTTTTTCCGATTGGTCACTGGCCCCATTATACGCCATCCTATTCAAGAAGTATAGCCGGATTTCAGAAAGGCAGATGCACCCAAGGGATTATTCCAAATTTTTATCAGTCTCTCGCTTAACTGAATATTATCGTTCTACAACAATTGTTATCAGAACCAAATCATCATCACCTGTATTGATTATGCTATGCTCTGAACCTTTTGGACAAACATGACAAACACCGGCTGCAAGTTCTTCTTCTACACCATCACAAATCGCCTTCCCTGTTCCTGAAATCACATAATTTATATCATCACCTGTACTCTGTGTATGTACCCCAATAGAACCACCTTTATGAATTGTGCACGGAATAATTTTACCCTTTTCGCTCATATACATTTTTGCAGTCATTTCACCAGTGCCACCGTTCATTCCTGGCAATGTCCTTTCCGGCATTTCATTAAAATTAATCAACATTATCTGTCACCTCATCTCATTTTAACAAATCTTGACTGCCGGACACTCCCGGCAACCAAATTATACCTCAATTCTTTGCAGATTTCCATACAAAGCATCCCACTCTATCTACCATCTTATTTCCACACACAGAAAAAGCGGCCGGAGACATCTGGCGCAAGCCCGATGCCCTGACCGCTTTCGGCTTTAAATCTCCATCCCGACTTCCACGCCGTTGCGGAAAAAGAAAACTGCCATCCGAATAGACCATTGCGTAATCCTAATTTGATATTGCCTCATCTCTGTATTTCTTCTCCAATCTGTCACACACAGTATTAAAGTCTTTTGTCTTTCCCTCTTTTATCTGTTCTAACCCAGTTATCACAAGCTCTCGAACTTCTTGTTTCTGTTCATCCAAAACTCTCTGGTAATCTTCTTTCAATGCCACAGCCATAAAATCAGCCCTTTCTGTTTTTAATACCTGTCTTCCCTTCAATAAAAAATGTACTCTTTATTACTTAAAATGATATCTTACCCAAACGATATTTGCAACAATTTTTTATCCTCTCGTTCATCAATACTCGGCAAACCATTCATTCTGGTCATCTGCACCATCTCTTCATCCGTCAGTTCAAAATCAAAGATTTCGAAATTCTCCTGTATATGATCCTCGTTGCTGGAATCATGAATTGCAATATTCCCCGCCTGTAGATGCCAGCACAGAATTACCTGTGCCATCCCAGAAATAATTTCATCGTCAAATAATGTCTGCATATTGCCCCGTCTGCTTCTGGCTTTAAATCTCAGAATTGAAATTCCATAATGTTGCTAATACTCAAAATAGGTTCAAATTCATCACTATCATTTCCTATTAATCCTCCTTCATTATCCAAAAGAACAAAAAGAATATTTTTCAGTTCTTCTATACTGTAAGTATTATAAGAAATGCATACAATTGTTCTTATTCCCTTTTCTAGAAATATTTTTTTATCTTTATCCTCAAATTCCTCTTTCCTCATAAGAGTTAAATTTATAAATTGTTTGTCTTTTCTAATCTGTATAACTCCCATTTCTCCAAAGCATTTACACTCAATATTATTAATCTGAAACAGCGCATATATATTAATAATATTGACCGATTTTGAACATAAATAAAATACATCTTTCATACTTTCACCAACATTTACTCCAGATTCATCTCTTGTTCTTTTTTATATTTAAAACATCTATCTGTATCGCAGTATCTTTTTCAACCCCTGTAAAAAGATTATTGTATATTTTTTCTCTTCCAACAATTCCCTTCCATGCATTTCTTCCCATGTTTTTATTCTCTTTCCGGTCTAGGTCTGTATAATTATATGCAAATATTCAACTATTTTTATAAATTCATTAATTCCACACATATATTGATAAAAATATTCATCTTCGCTATCTACGTCCTCTCAATTAACTAAATCTTTCATCACACATACAAAAAGTTTTCCAATTTCTATGTTCCATCCAGAATTTTTCATCAATATCAGAAATTTCATATAATATTTCCCATTCAGCATGTATGCCGCTCAACATAGGATAAAATAATAGAACGCTTGAAAATATTGGCAAAGCGTATTCTAACAAAATATTCTCTTTTATACAAGTCACCCATTCCATATAGGTATAATCTTTTATTTTATTATTTATAACATTTGCATAGTATAGTGAGCGAATCGTTAAAAAATAATTTACTGTTTTTTCTGACAATAGGTCTCTTCCTGTTTTTTCTAAATTAATTCTCAAATTATCAGGAATCAAAATTCTATTATTAGACTGATTCCTGTATTTATTGAATATTTTTTCGTGTTCCCTATGCATTTTAATTTTTTTCAAAAACATTCATGGTAATTTACCCTCTTTTTTATTTTTTCCACATTGTATATAACAAACAATCTACAGTAAAGATTAATATCCATTTGCAATAAGGGCATCCATACCATCTAGCATAGATACCCTTAACTAAACTATAAATTCTTTCTATCTCCTGCAACATAGGTTCTAGCATCAATTATCTAGCTATTATTCTACTATTAGCGATACAAATATACTTGCATTGCACTTCCCTTACGAGGTTACTTGAAATGTTTCTTTAAAGGCTTGAAACATTCACTATAACACCATGCCAAAATCGTTGTAGCTTCTGAGTTAGCCATGGATATAATATCATCCATGGGCAATTCACTGTAATTAAATACATCTACATTATCCATTTCTCCAAAACTTTCAATATCCTCTTGATAAAATTTGGGTTCTAATTTAGCTGTATCAAATATATTACCATGTCTTCCAGAAATAATATTAACTTTCCCTTTTACTTTTAAAATAATATCCTTAAAATCTCTTTGTTTAATAGATTCAGTAGATACATACAGCTGACCACTATTTTCTAGTGCATTCTCCCCCACTGCCCTATCAACTGCACTTATTATTTTACCTTCCGGTATTGCATCAGCACCAGATCTATCTCCCACTACACCGGCAATCTTGCGGACCGACTTACTGCCAACTTTTTGAGAGCATCACCTGCTACGATATTTTTCCGGTAATCATGATAGAAACATTTTAGTTAGTACTTAAATTTCGGAATTACTTCAAACGGAATTTTCCACTTTTCCAACTCTTTAATTACATTCCTAACTTTGGGTGCTTTGTCCTTTAATATGCAAACACGACTTTCCATCAACATTTTTCTTGCAACAATAAAATTGACTCCTGCTGTTCTAGCTATACATTTTATCTTTTCCTTATTGATTTCATTTACTTTCCTAATATAAATGCTATATTCCGTGATATCCTCACAAATCATGTCAATTTTTGTTGTTATTAAATTCCATCCACAATTTAAACACATCCACCCCTGTACAGAATCTTCCGTAAACCAACTCATATTGGATTGGCATTTTTCACATATCATCTCATCAATTTCCTTCCTGTTTAAATGTTTTAAATATACCCTTACAATGCATATCTGGCAATTCTGTTTTCGTCATCCCTGCAACAAAATAATTTCCATTTTGCCCTGACCATTGTATCCATCCGTATTCTATATTAAATGTACTGCTGTTCTTGAATCAACAATCTTCTTTTTACCATTATCGGTAATCTGTATTCCATTAGAATTCCATATGCAACAATGTCAGTTCTTTTACTAATATTTTTTAAATAGGTATACTTACCGGAAGCAGTATCTTCTGTCAAGAATCTTGCCGTCCTTGGATTATAGTATCGGCTCTGTAGGTAATACAGCCCGCTTTCAGAATCCTGATAATAACCGGCATAACGGTACGGATTGGAAACCGTTTCCTTCTCTGTGATGGCATTACCAAAGGCATCATAGTCGTATTCGTTCTTAATCGCTCCTGCCTGGTCAAGAACACTAATGATATCACCATGGTTGTTGTATTGATAATATAACACCTCACTTCCAGCCGTGGCAATCAGATTTGTAGCATGGATAATACAAATGTATGCCAATTAACATTTAGCTAACTGACATACATTTCTACTTTTTCTTCATTGTCGGTTCTGCATCACTTTAGTATAATTCCATTACTTCCAATGGTGCAAAATCCAGTATAACCAATTAATATCCAGTAACATATCCTTCTCCTTTCTTTTGCCAACCCCCTCATGTCTTGCTACAAATTTACAGTAACATTTGTAGGACAGAAAAAGAAGAAGGATTGCGTGAATGGTTGTAAATCTGCGTGAATGGTAAAATGTTATGCTCAACTCTAATTGTTTTCATTAATAATGCTCACAAAACATTTCAACATCAAATTCCTGTTTTAATATAATGTCACAGTTCCAAATATTCTTTGACTAAATTGTCAATCAATTTTCAAATCTCTACACTGTTCGAAACTCACCTCAATTTTTCAATTACTTTAATTTGTAATATAACTAAAATATTGTTTATATCCTTGACGCTCTTCTATACTCATACATGCTTTGGTGGATTATAATTTTGAAATGCCTTCTCCCGTAGTGCTTCTCTCTCCACTTCTGTAACATGATCCGAAAAATTTAAGTATCCGTTTTCTATTTTGAAATATAATTGAAACTCTCTCTCCTTCTCGACAAGTTGATTTAAATCTAAACACCATGAACATTGCATATCTAATTTTAATGGTTTTAAACAAGTTTTTTTTCCTTCTGCCATCCACAAAGTCCGTTTATGTTCCAATTTTAACCAAGCTAATATATCTACTGTTATTACAATCAAGTTTTTGGGTTCAATTTCAACATCTGATGTAATAAGAAGTTTTCTATTGCGAGTTTCAATATAACGCAAAAAACTATCTACTATATCCATTATCTCTCCCTATTTTCTATCATAATTGAGATAGATATGAACTAACATATCATCCTCACTGGCAAATTCTACTGGCATAATCATCTGCTTTTCTTTCCACTATTTCTATTAAATAATTTTAATTGTTATTATTTCTGATTTTCTAAATTAGAAAACATTAATCTGTTAACCCACTCATCAATATAAATTTTATTTTCTTCTAAATAATCAGGATGACTTGCTAATTTTTCAAACTTAATTTTTTCTGAATTTTTCCACCACCTTGGTACTTTAACCGTAGCATGTGAACAGTGGTGACATGCGCTACACCATGTCCACATGCCTCCCTTGTCATAACCAATTTTAAATCTGTGAAAATATAAATGTCCTTCATCTTTACCACAAATAGGACAACTTAGTGGCAAACTTTTTTTATCCTTTCCATCAATAGCATCTAAAATATCAATTATTTTATCATCATCGTCTTTCCACATTTATCTCTCCCCATTGATATATTCAGATAGTGCATTACCTGATTTATATGCTGGATCTTCTGGTGCTATACCACCTCTTATATAATCACGCGCATGGTTTAATTCGTGAGCAATTGTATTTGCCAACTCGGTTTCACTCATTAAAGCATCAGGCCCTATCTTTATAACATTTGGCTCTTTAGCGGTTGTTTTTCCATATGTTCCTCGGTTTAAATTCTGATCATATCTGATAGTTATTTTTTGACCAGAGACCTTCAAGTTAATTCCATATTTTTTAGCAATCGCATATGCATATGTTTCAGGATCTAAAGCCATATCCAAAGTTTTTTCAGTTGCTACAACTGGTTGCCCTTTTCTATATCTTATACCTGTACTACTCTTTGCAAATGCCTTCTGACCATAAGATTTAAAACCATTCTTAAATTTCTCTATCCCAGCATTTAGTTTTTTATCCCATTCTGCCTGAGAAGCACTGACTTTCTGTCCAAACTTCGTCTGGGAAGCTGCTCCGACTCCAGCACCGATTCCACCGCCAAGCAGTGCACTTCCTCCAACTTCTTTCCAGTTAACATTTCTTATGTCATGCTTTTTATCTTTAGCAATCTGCATTGCCAAATCAGCAGATGCACCCGCTGAAGCACCAGTTATACCACCTTTAGCAGAAGCAATAATTGTTTTACCTAGTACCGTACCTCCGAATTTAGAAGCTGCCTGCTTTCCTGCATCTCCAGCAACTTTTTTAATAATATGTGGCGCAGCTTGACTTCCAGCATTAACCGCTGCACCAGCAAGCTTTGCACCAGCACTTCCTGCTGCGCCTCCTATTGCAGAGACTGCTACTTGCTTCTTATTTACCTTTCCAGTAGATATTAATTGATTCGCTGTATTTCCAGCTGCACCTGCTGCTGCTCCGTCCGCCACTGTAACTCCCAGGCTCGCACCTGCAGTTGCTGCACCAACTCCTCCTACAACCGCTCCTTCTACAGCAGCTCCTATCGTTTTCTTAAAGGTAACCTTTCCAGTACTCTTATACTGAGAGTATGCAGAAATAGCACCACCAACAACAGCTCCAATAGCAGCTCCAACTACGATATGCAGAAAATGTCCGTCCGGGTCATATCCTGTTACTGGCTGGTTATGGCAATAGGTATACTTATTCAGACTCAGCGGATCAGTATACTTACCGGAAGCGGTATCCTCTGTCAAGAATCTTGCCGTCCTTGGATTATAATATCGGCTCTGCAAGTAATACAGCCCGCTTTCAGAATCCTAATAATAACCGGCATAACGGTAAGGATTGGAAACCGTTTCTTTCTCTGTGATGGCATTACCAAAGGCATCATAGTCGTATTCGTTCTTAATCGCTCCTGCCTGGTCAAGAACACTGATGACATCACCATGGTTGTTGTACTGGTAGTATAGCACATCACTTCCAGCCGTGACAATCAGATTTGTGCCATGAATATTCGTTTTTGTCTGCCCTGCTGACTGCTCTGTCAGGAGCTTTTTCCCATCATAGGTAAATACGGCAGTGTTTCCATTTACATTTTGGGTGGCACGTAGACCAGTAGCATAGTAAGTATAGTCTACCTGACTGCCATCACTGCCGCTGATATATGTCAGCTGGTTCAGTTCATCGTAGACATAGGTATCCGTTTTCGTGGTTCCTGCCGTTGTCTTTTGCGGAATATGCTAGTCCCTTCCTTACCATTACCGCTCCATTGGTATTCAGATTGCTGGTAAACAATACGTGCAGATCACATAGTAATCACAAAATCAGCTACAATATTATTCTTTACATCGGAAAACTTCCCAGAGTGTACCATAAATCTGCTATACCATCATTGTCCTGTCGTCAGTACATTGTTTTCAATCACTTCAGATTGTTTTGAAAAAACTGCTCTAGTTTATCAAACGGTATCACATCCATCCTGTCATAGAGGTCTGTGTGGACAGCATCAGGAATCAGCAGCAGTTCCTTGTTATCGCCTTTTAATTTCTTAAAGGCATCCTTGCTAAAATAGCAGGAATGTGCTCTCTCTCCATGTATTAACAAAACAGCACTGCGGATTTCCTCACTGTAACAGAGAATAGGCTGATTCATAAAGGACATACAGCCAATCTTGTTCCAGCCTCCATTTGAATTCAGTGAACGGGCATGATAACCACGGAATGTTTTATAATAATCATAATAATCCTTGACAAAAAATGGGGCATCTTCCGGCAGAGGATCAACAACTCCGCCTCCCAACTCATAACTGTCATTTTTGTAGTCAATAATTCTCTGGGCATTCAGTGCCTTACGGGCTTCATACCGGTCATCGGCATTGTCATTTTCATCAAAATATCCATTTGCATTAACACGGCTCATATCATACATTGTAGATGCTACCGTTGCCTTTATACGGGTATCCAGTGCCGCTACATTCAGTGCCATACCGCCCCATCCGCAGATACCGATGATACCAATTTTCTCTGCATCCACATTTTCCTGTACTGAAAGAAAGTCTACTGCCGCCTGAAAGTCTTCCGTATTAATATCCGGTGATGCCATGTAGCGAGGTGTTCCACCACTTTCTCCAGTAAATGACGGGTCAAATGCCATCGTGAGAAAACCACGCTCTGCCATTGTCTGGGCATACAAGCCAGCAGCCTGCTCTTTTACTGCACCGAACGGACCACATACAGCTATCGCTGCCAGTTTACCGTCTGCCCCTTTCGGCTCATATAAATCTGCCGCCAACGTGATTCCATATCGGTTATGAAAAATTACTTTTCTGTGATTTACCTTTTCGCTTTTCGGGAATGTCTTATCCCACTCCTTTGTTAATTCCATTTTCATAGTTTCTTCCATTTTACATTACCATCCTTTCTGCATTCCTGCATTTATATTTTTGATTTTGTTTTTGCATTATTTCTGACTTTTTTCCATTTTCCTGATTAAAAAGTCAAGACAGTCCACTTTGCTCTGGCTTTCATGTAACTGCTCCATCAGATTGCACCGGTGCCGCCGCAGGACTTTCACAGCATCCTGAATCTGCCCATCCGTATACAGCCGGCAAATCTCTATGATGATTTCCCTGTCACAGCCGGCATCTTTCATATTCTGAATAATATTCTCCGTATGACCGCCTCCCTTCCTGCCGTGATTTTAGTATAAGCGATTGACTTCTCTTTCGCTAATGGTTATAATTTATATCATGATATGAATTTTAGGAATATCAATAGAAAGGAAGAACTCAATGGAACTGAGAACTATGCGGTATTTTCTTGCTGTGGCAAGGGAAGAAAACATGACCCGTGCAGCCGAACTCCTGCACGTTACCCAGCCTACACTTTCCAAACAATTAAAATCACTGGAGGATGAACTGGGAAAAAAACTATTTGTACGTCACAGCTTTCACATAGAACTGACAGAAGAAGGTATCCTGCTCCGCAAGCGTGCCGAAGACCTTGTATCGATGGCAGACAAAATTACTACGGAATTTCTCTCACTGGACGATGTATTAGGCGGTGAAGTCTATTTTGGTCTGGCAGAATCCTATCAAATCAGACATCTTGCCGCCGAGATTAAGTCATTCAAAAATTCCTATCCCGACCTGCGGTATCACATCACCAGCGGAGACACGGAACAGGTTACAGAGAAATTGGATAAAGGAGTTATTGATTTTGCTGTACTGGCAGAGGAACCAAATACAGATAAATACCATTATCTGACATTTCCAAAAGCGGATTTATGGGGTGTTGTCATGCCTAAAGACTGTCCCCTTGCAGGAAAACAGTCCGTCTCTGTCGATGATCTAACCGGACTTCCTTTATTCTGCTCTGAACAGGGCTGGAGCCATGACATTCCCAGATGGTGTGGAAACAAAATCAACAATCTGCTTCTAGAAGGCTCTTTCCGCCTGTCCTATAATGGCTCTCTTTTCGTCAAGGAAGGGCTGGGGTATCTTCTGACCTTTGAACATCTGATTAATACAGGTCCTGACAGCGGTCTGGTCTTCCGCCCGCTCACACCCAAACTTGAAACAAAACTGTATTTAATCTGGAAAAAATATCAGGTATTTACTCCCATTGCTGAAAAAATGCTTGAGAAATTAAAGAAGCGATTTCATCCGTGAACTGCTGGATTTCGTCATATTTTGCTTCAATCAGCGGCGTAATCCTCTCTGTCCGCTTCTCTTAAATCCCATCAGTCAATATTCTCCCTTGTAATATTTTTCGCCCACTTGTAACTGCAAAAATGTTTAAATACCCACGGCCATTTTACAAACTCATCCGTACATAACAGGACATAAACTATTTTAACAGGAAGTTTCCATACAAATGCTGCCAGCAAGCCCAAAGGAACCGCATAGCACCACATATCAATGGTATCACAAAGGAATCCAAACCTGCTGTCACCACCCGCCCTGAAGATTCCGGCTATCAGCACTGTATTTACTGCGCTCCCGGTAATATAATAAGTATTGATATATAGCATAAATTGTAAATAGTCCATAGCTGTTTCTGAAAGGCTGACATAATGCATCACAACCGGTGACAGTAAAAATACAAAGACTCCGCCAATCACCCCGGCAGCCACAGACATTCTAAGCAGGCTGCGGCTGACTCTCTTAGCTTCCTCAATCTTATTTTCCCCAAGGATTTGCCCTACAATGATACCAGAAGCGCTTCCAATACCGAAACATAATACGCTGCCAAGATTACGCACTACTGATACAATAGAATTGGCGGCCACAGCATCATTTCCCAGATGTCCCAAAATAAACGAATACATGGAAAATCCCAGTGCCCAGATTACATCATTGGCAATAGCCGGAAGTGCCATAACGATAAAATCCTTAAACAATGCCGGATGCTTCTCAAAAATAGGTTTTACGCATAATTTTACATCCTGATTTCCGGCTGAAACAATCATACAGCAGACCAGCTGAATACCTCTGGACATCACAGTGGCAAGTGCAACACCTGCAATCCCCATTTTGGGCATGCCAAAATAGCCGAATATAAATATAAAATTTAAAAACACATTGGACAACAACGATATCATCTCAATAATGGTACTGGTCGCAACCCTTCCAATACAGCGTAAAACAGCGGTATACACAGCACTGATACTCCACAATACCATAGCCGGTGCACAGATTCTAAGATAAATGCTTCCTAAACGGATCAACTCCTTATCCTCCGTAAAAACATGCATTAATCCCTCCGGCACTAACAAACACAGCATTGCAAATATACAGGCAATGGACATGGAAAAACGCAGACCAATTCCTTCTACCTTTTCAATCGTGCGGGTATCCTTCTTTCCCCAGTATTGTGCACTCAGCATGGAAACACCTGTCCCGATTCCGTATAGAAACATAAATATCACATTTCCGTACTGACTGGCTAAAGACACTGCCGATATGGCATCCTGCCCTACATAATTCAGCATAAGCACATCCGCTGAATTTACGGCAGCATCCAGCAGATTTTGCAGCATGATTGGAAATGCCACCACAAATATTCTTTTGTATAATTTTCTGTCTATTTTTCTTTGCATAAACTTTATCTCCCTTCCTCTTCGCCAAAAAAACTTATGCCTGTAAGCAACCTCATCCAATAATAATCCGAGAATTTCTCCCTATGCTTCTGATTATATTTTTCCACACAAAAAAGAGAGGTTATGAGAACATAAACCACTTTTGGCGACAAAAACAAATATGATTCTTTTATTCAGAATCACATCAAAATCATGTTTCGTGTCTTCAAAAGCAGATTATCTCCTCATTTTTTCACCTCTCTCTTATAATATTAAGTAATTATAGAATAGCTCTCTAAATTTGTCAATTGCCTTCTATTCATTTTTTATCGTACCACCATACTCCTATTGCTTATTTCCCTCCATATATATTTCCTTCTTTAAATATCGTTTTAACAAAAAGGCACAAAAATAAGGAAAAGTATATACCCTGTCACGATATCCGATATTTCCTCCTGTAAATTTAATTCCATAACGAATATCTGTATACTTCTCACTATTGATTAACGTACGCAATGATTTGGCTCTTCCGTTCGTTGCTTTTACTTCAATCGGTATCAGTTCCGAAGCAGTCCTGACAAAAAAATCCTCTTCCAACGTGGAATCTTCACGCTTATAATAATACAATTCATATCCGCTTTTTACCAGTGCTTCTCCGACAATATTTTCATAAAGAGCACCTTTATATACTCCCAGATTCTTATTGCTCCGTAAATCCTCCTGTGCTTCTTCATCTAACATAGCGACAAGTAATCCACTATCCGCAAAATATATTTTATATTTTGTCTCCTCATAATTTCCCTTTAAGGGAAGTTCCGGAAATCCCAGACAATAACAGATATTGATCATTCCTGCATCATCTAGCCATTCAATACACCCTCGATAATCTTTGAAGCGGGCTCCGGACGCAACCTTAGAAATCTGAAATTTTTTATTATCCTTTGCAAGTTGTACAGCAATCCGGTTAAATACATTCAACACTCTTGTTTGATCCACACCTTCTGCATATTTCCGGATATCTTCTTTATAATCCGCTATCAACTGTCTTTGTGTCTCTAATGACCCTTCAAAAGTACCTTTTGCTATATATTCCCGCACTACCGCCGGCATCCCGCCAAGAACACAAAAATCCAAAAACAATGCGTTATAAACAGACAATTCAACCTCGTTAAAAGGTGTATTACTTTCCATATGTTTAAGTAAATCACCAACTTTCGAATCATCATATCCTTTTGCCCATAAAAATTCTTCAAAATCCAATGAATACATCTCAAAATCTGTTTTGTAGCCTACACTATTACTCTCAATTTTCTTATAATTTATTCCCAACATAGAACCACTGCATATTACATCAAATCTTCCATCTAACTGAAAAAATTTTAGTGCAGTCGAAATTTCCGGAAATTCCTGTAATTCATCAAAAAAAATTAACGTTTTTCCTTCCATAAACCTTTTTTCTGGATCTAACAGGGAAATATTTTTAATGATATCATTGGTTTTGTATCCATCGGTTGTAATCATTTTATATTTCGGCTCTTCTACAAAATTAATCTCAATCACATTTTCATAGTTTCCTGCACCAAAACGTCTTATGGATTCTGTTTTACCAACCTGTCTTGGTCCCTTAACAATAAGAGGTTTTCTATCAAATTTACTTTTCCATTCTTGTAAAAAAATATCTATTTTTCGTTTTAAATAAATCATATTCAGCCCCCCTGTCACATATTTACTATGATTATTTTTTCTTAATAATATCATATATTTCCAAAAAAACAAGGGAATAATATTATTATAACACAAAAATTAGAGCGATTCTTTTTATATATTTACAAAAATTGGACTGTTTTCACATACTTATAAAACCAGAAATTTTTTATAGATGCCAAAAACCACTAAAAGCAGGCGTTTCCCACCAAGCTGCTCAATTCTTTCAGCATTTTTCTGGCATCACGCTCTGCATCATATTCTTCTATCTTTTTCTTTAAAGTATGAACCTAATATAAAAATGGTGTCCTGTTTGTCGGTGGCAGACAAGTATAATTTTCACATATATAATATGTGGTCCTGTCATTTAGCACCTTATATTCCTCTGACTCCTGTACAGGTATCCTGATATCAGCATAAAGCGGCAGATGCGTCATAATTTCATGTACATTATCCTTCTTTGACAATGCCACTGTAATTTTTTTCGGCGGATAAATATAAAACAGCAACGCTGTCAAAAACATACTGTAACCCACCGGATAAGAAGATGCCTTAACAGACATAAAAGCAAGCTGTTCTCTGGCTTTCTCCCCAATATCCGTATCTCCTGTAAGCTGCGATAATCGTACAAGACAATATGCCATTACAGAATTTCCACTGGGCAGTGCCCCATCATAGGTTTCCTTCGGTCTTGAGATCAGGCTGTCATTTTTTGTCCCACAAAGGTAATATCCACCACCCTTCTCATCCTTAAACTGTTTTTCTGCTTCTTTGCAAATCTGTCTGGCACGTTCCAGATACTCTGCATTTGAAGTCACCTCATAAAGACTGATCAGTGCAGCCGTATAATATGCATAGTCATCTAAAAATCCCTTTACCGATAATTTTCCGTCACGAAAGCTTACATACAAAATATTCCCTTTGATCAGATGATTTTCAAGAAACTTTCCCGCCTTTATCGCAGCTTCTATATAACACTCCTCCCCTGTCACCCTGTAAAGCATGGAAAGGGCACAAATCATAAGTGCATTCCATGAAGTAAGCACCTTATCATCCAGATGAAGCTTCATGCGGGACTTACGGTAATGATATAATTTTTCTATTTCCTGATGAAACTGATCAGAAAATTCATTTCCATTTAACAGATTCGGAATATTTTTTCCTTCAAAATTCCCCTCCTCCGTCATACCAAAATACTCACAAAAAGCGTTCCCCTTTTCATCACCTAATATCTTGCAGACCTCATCATAATCCCAGATATAAAATCTGCCCTCTTCCCCCTCGCTGTCTGCGTCCTGTGCAGAATAAAACTCTCCGTTCTCCCCCGTCATTTCCCGGAAAATATACTCTGCTGTCTTCTTTGCTGTATCTAACAAACGCTTTTCTCCGGTCGCCTTATATGCAGCGGAATATGCAAGTATCATCAGTGCATTGTCATAAAGCATTTTTTCAAAATGGGGAACCAGAAAATAATCATCCGTAGAATATCTGGAAAAACCATAACCAATATGGTCAAAAATACCCCCTCTTCTCATCTTGTCAAGCGTAATTTCCACCTGCTCTAATGCCTGCTTATTCTCAAAAAGCCGTGCATACAGGGTAAGAAAAATCAGATTATGGGGCATAGGAAATTTCGGTGCTGACCCAAATCCCCCATATTTTTTATCAAAGCGCTGGAAAAACATCTCAACCGCAAATTCAGGCAGTTTTTTATCCGGTTTATCATCAGAAAATTTATCTTCCGTCTTTATGCTGTCTGCTATCGCTTCTGCTGTCTGCAAAAGACCTTCCCTGTTACTCTGCCATTTTTCCACAATCCGAAGCAGCAATTCCCGAAAGCCAATCCGACCAAACTGTGTTTCTGGCGGAAAATACGTGCCTGCAAAAAAAGGTTTTTGTTCTGCTGTCATAAAAATACTCATAGGCCAGCCGCCGCTTCCTGTAAATGCCTGACAAAATGTCATATACACACTGTCAATATCCGGACGTTCCTCACGATCTACCTTTATACATATAAAATGCTGATTAAGAAGCCGGGCAGTCTCTGCATCTTCAAAGCTTTCATGTGCCATTACATGACACCAATGACAGGTACTGTAGCCTATACTTAGAAATATCGGCTTATCTTCAATTGCTGCCTTTTCAAATGCTTCCTCGCACCACGGATACCAGTCAACCGGATTCCCGGCATGCTGCAACAAATAAGGACTGCTTTGCTTTTTCAAATGATTACTCATACACAATAGATTCCTTTCCGAATAAAATCTGTAAAAATATCTTTACCTCTATTATTGTGTAATTATCCGTAATCTATCCCTTATCTGTTTTTATCTTTTTCTTTCTTTTTGAAGAACCTAGACCTCTCGTTACGTATAATACCGATATCTATAATGAGATTTATCACAAAATCAAATAATTCCACTAAAAATCCCATCATTTTGTTATCCCCTTCCGTTTCTGCCAACATATCACTTTTTATTTCATGATTATATAAACAGCTCTGCCGGAATATCTCACTCCGGCAGAGCTGCACTACTACAATAATTCTTTTAATATCTGGTTTACCATTCCGGGATTTGCTTTTCCTTTCATGGCTTTCATGGTCTGTCCCACCAGGAAACCGATTGCCTTTTCCTTACCGTTACGGTAATCCTCTACAGACTGCGGGTTATCCGCAATCACCTGTTCAATGGTAGCTCGGAGAGCTCCCTCATCATTGACTGTCTTTAGTCCCTTTTCCTCAACATATTTATCCGGATCAATATCCTCTTCAAATATTTTCTCGAATACCTCTTTTGCCACAGTGGAATTGATTGCCTGGGAATCCGTAAGCTGAATCAGCTTTGCCAGATTTGCCGCAGAAAACGTAATATCCTCTGCATCCATTTCTTTTTCCTTTAACAGACGCATCGTCTCCACCATCAGCCAGTTTGAAACCTTCTTCGGGTTAGCATCTAATGCAATGGTTTCCTCAAAAATATCTGCCAGCTTCTTGGTTCCGGTTAAAATATCCGCATCATACTCAGGCAGTCCGTATTCCTTCTGATACCGTGCCTTTTTCTCCTCACGGAATTCCGGCTGCTTATTTTTTATCTCTTCCAGCCATTCGTCACTGATAATAATCGGTACAAGATCCGGATCCGGAAAATAACGATAATCCTGTGCATCCTCTTTGGAACGCATTGCATAAGAGTATTCCTTGGTATCATCCCATCTTCTGGTCTCCTGGATAACCTCTTTTCCAGCCTCTATCAGATCAATCTGGCGTTCTCTTTCATTTTCAATGGCTCGTGCAATTGCTTTAAATGAATTCAGATTCTTCATCTCGGTACGTGTACCAAATTCCGATTCCCCCACTTCCCGAACAGACAAATTTACGTCCGCACGCATGGAGCCTTCATTTAATTTACAGTCCGATGCCCCAAGATACTGGATCGTCATTCTAAGCTTATCCAGATAAGCAATTACCTCATCAGCCGAACGCATATCCGGTTCCGACACGATTTCGATCAAAGGTACTCCCGAACGGTTAAAATCCACCAAAGAACTGTCCGTATATGGGTCATGGATTAACTTACCGGCATCCTCCTCCATATGGATTTCATGGATACCAATGAATTTTTTCTTTCCCTCCACCTCAATCTCTACCTTACCGTCCCGGCAGATGGGATAATACAGCTGGGAAATCTGGTAATTCTGCGGATTATCGGGATAGAAATAATTCTTCCGGTCAAATTTACAATTCTGGGTAATCTTGCAGTTAGTAGCAAGTCCCACTGCAATGGCCTTATTTACCACTTCTTTATTCAGAACCGGCAAAGACCCTGGCATACCGGTACAAACCGGACAGGTATGGGTATTGGGAGCTCCACCGAATGCAGTAGAGCATCCACAGAAAATCTTTGTCTTAGTCGCCAGCTCCACATGCACCTCTAAACCGATGACTGTCTCATATGCCTTACTCATTTTAAAGCCCCCTTTCTACTGCAAATGCAGGCCGTTTATATTCTGTCGTCTGCTCAAATGCATATGCCGCACGGATAATACTCTTCTCATCAAAATGCTTTCCAAGAAGCTGTAAACCGATGGGAAGCCCCTTGCTGTCATATCCACAGGGAAGAGAGATTCCCGGGAGACCTGCAAGATTTACAGATACCGTATAGATATCTCCCAAATACATCTTGATCGGATCACTCAAGGATTCTCCAAGCTTTAATGCCGTTGTGGGTGCAACGGGTCCCAAAATCACATCATATTTTTCAAATGCTTTATCAAATGCCTGTTTGATCAGTGCCTTTGTCCGAAGTGCCTTCATATAATAGGCGTCAAAATATCCGGAAGAAAGAACGAAAGAACCCAGCATGATTCTTCTCTTCACCTCTGCACCAAACCCTTCAGAACGAGTCTTTTTATACATATTATGAAGGTCTGAAAACTCTTCGGTACGATAACCGTATTTCACACCGTCAAAACGCTCCAAATTGGAACTTGCCTCCGCCGAAGCAATGATATAATAAGCAGGAATAGCATATTCCACAAGGCTTAAATCAAACTCTTCCACAACAGCACCCTTTGCCTCCAGTGCTTTTGCCCCCGCCATGACTGCTTCCTTTACCTCTGCATCCAGTCCTTCCCCAAAATAATCTTTGGGAATTCCGATTTTCATACCCTTTACATCATCCACCAATGCATCAGTAAAATCGTCTCCCGCTTCTTTAACCGAAGTGGAATCCCTGTCATCTTTACCGCAGATTATCTCCAAGACTGTTGCACAATCTGTTACATCCTTTGCCAGAGGTCCAATCTGGTCTAAGGAAGAACCATATGCAATCAAACCATATCTGGATACTCTTCCGTATGTAGGCTTTATGCCTGTCACTCCGCAAAAACCGGCCGGCTGACGGATACTTCCACCGGTATCCGAACCTAAGGCATAAGGAACCTCTTCTGCTGCTACTGCCGCTGCGGAACCACCGGAAGAACCTCCCGGCACTCTTTCCAGATCCCATGGATTCTTTGTCTCACCGTAATAAGAGGTTTCCGTAGTGGAACCCATTGCAAACTCGTCCATGTTTGCCTTTCCAACAATAACCGCTCCCGCTGCCTGTAATTTCTCCACAGCAGTTGCAGTAAATGTAGGTACAAAATTCGACAAAATCTTAGAAGAACAGGTGGTAAGCATTCCATCAGTACACATATTATCTTTAATGGCAACCGGAACACCTGCAAGCGGTCCGGTAAGTGTCCCATCATCTATCAGCTTCTGCACCTCTTCCGCTCTCTTTATTGCACCCTCCCTGTCTACTGTGACAAATGCATGAATATCCTTCTCCTTTGCCTCAATGCTGTCAAGAAATGCAGTTGTGGCTTCCACTACGGATATTTCTTTATCTTTTATCTTTTTGCCGAGTTCTACGGCAGTTATGCTTAAATCCATTTCTTACTCCCTTTCTATTATCATTATTTACCTATTCGAAGGTTTTTGGCACCTTATATGCTCCGTCCTTTTTCTCCGGTGCATTTGCCAGCATATTCTCCCTGTCATCCCCATTAACCACAATATCCTCACGGAATACATTATGCACGGAAAATGTGTGGCTCATCGGCTCTACCCCGTCTGTATCCAGTTCATTCAATTTTCCCACATAATCCAGCATATTGGACATATCCTTCTTGGCCTGTTCCTTTTCCTCTTTGGAAAGTTCCAACTTTGCAAGGATTCCCACATATTCGATGGTTTCATCTGTAATCTGCATCTTCTTACCTCCTAATTTTCCAAGAAATCATCATTTTCTTTTATATATGCTCTGTTTTTTTTAAATCATTCTTTTAAAACAAAATCTCAACGCTCATTATATCATACTTCTTTCAAATTATGGAAAAAATTTTACAGCATATATCCCGATATTTACTTATGCCTGTATAACCGACACAACACTGTTATCTCCTTGCAGAAAAAAAGACCACAGGTTTCTGCCTGCAATCTTGTCATTCTTTACTGATTGGATGAATAAAAAAATTACAAATCCAATTTCATATAGATAGAAGTAGTCATCGGGCTATCGTTGTAACTATCTATTTCATAAAATCCATATTTTCTGTACATATGAATTGCACTTTTCAAAAAAGGAAGCGTATCCAACAGCATATGGGAATACCCAATTTCCTTTGCGTCTGCTATGATTTTTGAAATCAGCTGATTTCCTATCTGCTTCCCTCTAAACTGCGGTCTTACATAAAGACGTTTCATTTCACAGTTTTGTTCATCTATTTTTCTTAAGCCTATACATCCTGCCAATGCTCCATTGCAATAAGCTATATAAAGCCTGCCATGAGGCATTCCATACTTTATTTCGAGATGTTCTATTTCTTCATCATAGTGTTGAATATCAAGATATTTCTTAAATGAACTGTCACCGGAAATCAGCATATCCGTATATTCTGAAAACAATATGCCTACTTCTTGTGGATATTGATAAGCGGGAACTATTTTTACATTCATTACTGCCATACTCCTACGTCTGTTTACTTACTCAGCCAGTCCAAACTGTGCAAAATAATCCACTTCACAATCATATATTTTGTCAAGCGTCTCCACATCAATCCCGGTACGTTCACTGACATAAGCCATCAGCTTGTCCCCGGATATTGCCTTTACAGGCAGACCATCTTCGTCAATCTCTTCTACAATATATTCTTCCTTCCCCTCAGCAAATTCCATAAACGCATCGGCACCGTCTAATGCTTTTTGCACTATTTCCGGATCCATACCCAGCTGCTCTCCTATAAAATCTGCTTCCTTTTGAAAATCCTCTCCGAAAAATTCCTCTAATGATAAAATTTCCGGATTTTTTTCATTGATCACTTCTTTGATATCATTGTTCTTATCCATTATATACTATCTCCTGTTTTTCTTCCTATACTGCTTGGGCAATCACATATTTCCTATATCAACCCATACTGTAAAAATGCATTTTTGATACCGTCCTCACCTACATCCGTTGTCACAAAATCAGCGATATCTTTAAGCATGGGATTGGCATTTCCCATGGCTATGGCTGTTCCGGCTGTCCTTAGCATTTCCATGTCATTTTCTCCGTCTCCAATTCCGATGGTATCCTTTAAATCCACATCAAAATACTTTGCAATAATACGGATACCATTCCCTTTATGCATTCCGATTTCCGACAATTCTCCACTGCTGCCGGGCAAATCAATGGCACTGTCCACAACTGTAAATTTGTCCTGTAAATCTCTCCGAATATCCTCAATATCATACTCCGTTGCCACAAAGAGCAGTTTATTGACGGGAAGCTTCGCAGGCTCTGCCACCTCGGAAAGCGGTCTTGCCAGATCGAATAGTGCCTTATCATAGGGCTCATTACGGGACTTACAGTATTCGATATACTCATTAATGTAGTCGGCTGCAATATCACTCACCAGTAAATCCTCATTGGTTTCCAGCAAAATAGCGATTCTTCTTGACTCAAAATATTCTAATAACTGCCGGTTCATCTCTTCCGTCATGGGGCGATGATAAATCATCTTTCCGTCTAATTCCACATAGGCACCTGCCGAACCCACAATCCCATCCATGGGAACACTCAAAATGTCAGCATGCATCTCACATCTGGCACGACCTGAACAGATAAAAACTTTATGCCCATTTTCCCTTGCTTTACAGATTGCTTCCTTTGCACTATCCGGAATCACAGCATCCCGTCCAACCAATGTTCCATCTATATCAAGAAATATAAATTTTGTTTCCATATCTATCCTCCTGCACTTGTAATCCATTTTGCTTTGTTGACTGCTTCTTAAAAATCCATAAAATGGCTCACTCTTCCTTTGCTGTTGCCATTTGCATCTAACCATATCCATTTCTTATGTAAAAATGGCTGTAAGTTTTGTTGCAGTTCCTCCTGACTCTTAACCTGCCATCTACCGTCCGAAATCAAAATCATCAGCTTGCTTCTGGCATGAAATAATTTTAATCTGCCTGCCAGCACTTCTATATTTTTATCGCCGGTATGTGACATTTTGTCATAATCCTCAAATCCCCTGCCTATCCCAAGCAGGGAAAGCGGCACATTCTGCGTTATGATCTGTTCATCCGAAATCCATTTTACAACATTCAGCCGGATATTCCGAAATACATCCCCTTTTCGCTTCAAAACAGCTGCCATGTCAGCACTGATACTCTTTAATTGTTCCAAAGAAAGCTTATAATCCAGTATTACTGCCATCTCTGAAAGATAACTGCCAGCCAGATTGCCGGGTACATGCAGTACATGTTCCACATCATTATAAAACTGTTTCATCTGTATCGGTGTCATTTCAACCACTTCCTTACATGAACTGTGCAAATACAGAAGCACCAAAAACCGTAAGCAGTCCTGCTACAGCAATTGACAAGCTGCTCATTGCACCTTCAATCTCACCCATTTCCATTGCCTTTGCAGTACCAATCGCATGGGATGCACTTCCTATGGCAATCCCTCTTGCAACCGGTTCCTCGATTCTGAACACTTTGCAAATGCTCTCCGCTATCATATTACCAAATACTCCGGTTATGATAATAACCGCCACTGTGATCGTCACATAGCCTTCCAGTTCCTCGGAAATTCCCATACCGATTGCTGTCGTAATAGACTTTGGAAGCAGGGTGACATATTCTTTATGATTCAAACCTGTAATAAAGGAAAATGCCAATACACTGGTAAGGCTGGTTAGTACTCCTGAACAAATCCCAGCAAAAATTGCTTTCCAGTTTCCTTTGAGCATTTCCATCTGTTCATATAGCGGGATGGCAAGACAGACCGTTGCCGGCGTTAACAGATATCCCAAATACTTTGCTCCCTTATAATATACATCATACTCGACATGACAGGTAAGCAGTACGATCATGATAATCACCACTGCCACAAGCAGCGGATTAAAAATAGCAAGTCCAAACCTTTTTTTCATCTGCACACCAATTCCATATGCAGCAAGGCTTAGTATAACACCAAAAAATACGGATTCTTCCAATATATCATTCACTGATTTCCACCTCATTTTTCCGTATTTCATTTCCTCGTTTTATAACAAACTGCGTAACCTTTCCCGCCACTACCATAACAATAATCGTGGTAACCAGCGTAATTCCAACCACGGGAATACAGATTGGTTTTAACATTCCCCAGCTTTCCAACAGACCTACTGCTGCCGGAATAAACATCAGCGGCATGATCTCAATGAGAAACCGACCAGTTTCTTTTACGGAATCAAGCCGGATCACTCCCAAAAGCAGACCAGTAAATAAAATTGCCAGACCATAAATGCTTGCCGGAACCGGAAGGGGAATCAGAAAATGGCAGATTTCCCCTGAAAAGGAAATCGCTAAAATAATACCAAACTGTTTCATGTATTTCACAAAAATACCTCTTTTCTTATGAATATTAGAAGGACTAAACTACTTTATCCCTCTCTTTTTATTATATCCTGTACCAGTGTACTACTAATCTTTTTCAAATTCAATGCTTAAATGCATGTTCTGATAACAATTCTGCCTGCATGCAGATACCAATTTGCACTCCTATTTCAAAATACATAGTCTGTATCACTTTTTCATACTTTTCTAACTCATCCATAATCCCTTTGCTATCGCAATTATGTTTCCTTATTGAGTTAAGTATCTTCTCTTTCGCAGCTTTTTCTCTCGCTAAAAAACCCTCGTGCTCTATAACAACACCTGAACCGTACTGAATCAAACCGGCAATTTGTTGAATATTTAAGGCCTCATTAATATCCTTAAAATATTTTGTCTTAGATTTACTTATTTTTTCTTTCTCCACCATTCCTCTTTCTTCCTGTCTTCTTTCCTGCTTTATGTAACTATTTAGTTGCATTTCAACATTTTCATACCACTGTTTGGTAACATACCTTTGAGGTGATATTATGTATTATACAAATCGAATTGAAGATTTACGCATTGATGCTGACAAAACCCAACAGCAGATTGCTGATATATTAGTCTGCCAGAGAGAAGTTTACCGCCGCTATGAAAAAGGCGAACGAGAACTTCCCCTATGGGCGGCTGTCAAACTTGCTGAATATTATAATGTATCTTTAGACTATCTGGTCGGACTAACTACAAAACGTTCACCATTCCCTAAAAATTAAATATAGCCCTCATAGTAAATACTCTGCACCTAAACGTGTACCTATTTTTAATCCAATTTCTATATATACATTTTGTATCACCCCACTATATCCATATACCAACTCTTCAATCTCTGTATAATCCCATCCTGCCTTTAGCAGACAGTGAATCAAATTATTATTAGCCCTTTCTTCCCTATCAATATAACTGAGATACTCTTTAACCACCTCATAATTTTGTATATAATGCTCTGCTATCATCTTAACGTCCATGTTTTGTTTTACATAATTGTACCAAAACCCATATTCCAACTCTTCCATCTCTTTCTCCCCTTATACCAAATATCACCAAATGGTTGCACGTCTATTATGCCACCATTTGGTGATATTATCAAGAAAAAATTCTATGACAGATAAATCATCCACACCACTCAAAACCCTGTATCAATGTCAATCCGGCTTCCCGTCTTAGTCTTTTCAATCCTGATCTGTTGGGGAATATTTTCCATTAATTCCTCTCGGTGGCTGATAATCCCCACAAGCTTATTGGTTCCTGACAGATTGATCAGAATATCCATGGCACTCTCGATTGATTTTTTATCCAGGGTTCCAAATCCCTCATCCACAAAAAGTGCATCCATCTGTACCCCTCCGAGATTAGATGACACGGTATCTGAAAGTCCAAGTGCCAGGCTTAAGGATGCTTTAAAGCTTTCACCGCCTGACAGATTTCCGACAGGTCTTCTATGACCGGTAAAATGATCCTGTACCTCAAGATTTAATATCGTTTTACTCTTTTTATCATCCGAATCATCTTTTCTAAAAAGCTCATACTGTCCGTCGCTCATCGGCAAAAGACGCCTGTTCGCCGCCGCAATGATATGATCAAAGCCTGCCGCCTGTATATACTGTTCAAAGGTAATCTTTGCCTTATTGGAAATATTCCCCGTAACAAGATCATAAAGTCTGGTACAGATATCATGTTCCCTGCGGAATTTTTCTAACGTACCCCTTTGCCCCTCTATCTTTTTCTTTATCTCCTCATTCCTTTGAAGCCTGAAGCTGATCTGCGTATTCTCCTCCCTCAGTGTTTCCACAAGACGGTTCTGCTCCTTAACCTCTTCTTCCAGCTTAACCTCATCAACTGCTGTCTTCCCTTTTGCATCTTCTCCTGCCTGCTTTAACTGTTGAATATTGGTTTGAACCGCCTGTTTATATGCATTGATTTTTCTCTCATTCTCTGCAATTGTTTCCTCATCTGTGAGAAAATCCAAAAATGATTCTTCCGATACAAACTTTTCTGCTTTTAACAGCTTTTTAAAACACTTTCCCGATTCTTCTGCTTTTTCCTTCTGTGATTGAAATGTGTTTTCCAAGACGCCAAGAGCGGATTCTGCCTTTGCTTTCTTTGTATCTGCTTCCTGTCTGGCTGTCTGGGCATCTTCTATCGCACGAAGAATTTTCCCTGCTTCTTCCTCTGCCCTTTCCTGTTCTTCCCTCGCAGTCTTTAAATCCGGAAATACAAGCTTTTCATACTCCTTGAGAGCAGCTTTCTTTTCCGTCAATGCTGTACGGTTCTTCTCTTTTCTTGCATTATAATCCTCCCTCTGTGTTGTAAGACGGTCGGTTTCTTCTCCTCTGGCTTTTTCGACATCCGCCATGGCTTTATCATACGTTGTACAGTTCTTTTTTACCCTGTCTTCTTCTCTCTCATTTACCAATACCTGTTCCTTCACACTGTTTAGTGCAAAAGAAATTACCCGGAATAGCCCTTCCATAGAGTCATCTCCCGAAAATACCTGGGAGCATTGCTTATGTTCCTTACAGGATAAAATCCGGCTCCTCAATTGTCCTTCCCCTGCTTCCACTTCTGTCTTTGCCTTTTCGGCTTCCACAAGAGCGTGCTCTTTTATTTCCTTTGCCCTCTCTTCTTTTTCCAACAGTTCTTTCAGTTCATCATCCGAAGCAGTCTCGTCAGACAACACGGCCGGTTCCGGATGATGCGTGGAACCACAGACCGGACATTTCTTTCCTTCTTCCAGACTTTTTGCCAGGATTCCCGCCCGGCTATGCTCTAAAACACGTTCACATCTTCTGCGTCTTTCCTGGATTTCCTCATACTCTTCTCGCACACTCTTAAAAATATCCTGTTTTTCCCTAAGTTCTTTTCTCTTCTTTTCATAGTCAGGAATGGCATGATCCCTGATATCCGCTATCTCCGATTCTAATAATCGTAATTCTTTTCCCTCATTCCTGATCTGAACCAGCTGAGCGCCGCAGTTTTTAAGTGATTTTATTACCTCGTCCAGCTTCTTAATCTTATCCTTTAATCCCTGCTCTTTCTCTTTTAGTGTTTTCTCCTCATTCTTCAGATGCAGCTCTTCCGCTGCCAGTTCTTCCATTTCCAAGACCAGTGCATCCCGTTTTTCGTATTTTTCTATATCTTCCTTCAGTTTTTCGGATTGTTTCATCATCTGTTCTGCCCTTGGTTTGTCCTGAAGGCACTTTTTCAATCCCTCCTGTGCCGAAATAACAGCGGTTTTTGCATCTGCCAGTTCTTCCTTTTTGACGGCTATTTCTTTCTCTGTCTTTGCAGCCTCTGACTCCTCTTTTTTCAATATATCAAAAACAGGTTTCAGCTTCCGGACAGCAGTTTTTTGACGTTCAGTAAGAAATTCCAGTTCTTTTATTTCTTCCTTTCTGCCATCCAGACGTTCCTTTTCTTCTTCAAAGCTCTTTAAACGGTACAGAAATTCATTATTAGTATGTGCATTATGAAATGCTTTCTTTTTCCCTTCCAGACTTTTACTTTCAGCATTTAACTCTTTCTTATTAGCCTTTAACGCTGATTTATCCTCTGAAATGATATCCGATAGTACAGTCAGCATTTCATCCAGATTCCATGCACTGCTGCTTGCCCCTGCCTTTTCCTGCAAAAACAGTAATTCCTCCTCCAAGTCACTGTCCTTTGCTGCTTTTGCACCTTGAAAATACTGAACAATACTGTCTTCTGCCGTCTTCTTCCCCGAAAAACCAGCATTTTTCCTGTCCTTTAAACGATATCCCATATTCTGATAGCCCGATGTCATAAAAATAGTCCGAAGTATCTTTGTCCGGTCATCTGTGGATGCATTTAACAAATCCCAGAACTCCCCCTGGGCAATCATTGCAATCTGCTTAAACTGTTTAAATTCTATCTTGAGAAGTTCTTTTACAGCATTATTGACCTGCGTTGTGCCCTCAACGGGCATCTCGCCTTCACAATAAAATTCCGCCTTTTCCTTCTCGGTAACTGTTCCCTCTCCTCGCTGCTTCGGTCTGTCATACGACGGTTTCCTATATACATGATAGCCCTTTCCCTGATGGGTAAAATAAAAATCCACAAAGCTTTCCACCGATGGCTTCGCATATTCACTGCGAAGATTCCTGGTATCTCTATATGTACCACTGGTTTCCCCGTATAAAGCAAAACAAATGGCATCAAAAATCGTGGTCTTGCCAGCTCCCGTATCCCCGGAAATCAAAAAAAGACCTTTATTTTCAAACTGTTCAAAATCGATGACAGGCATCCGGTCTGCATAGGGACCAAATGCACTGATTATCAGTTTAACCGGCTTCATTTATCACACCTGCCTCTCTTGCAGCTTCTTTCATAATATCCATTTCCTCATCACTGATATCGCATCCGTACATCATACGGTAAAAATCCGATATCAGTTCGGAATATGTCTTCTCCTTTGTCACCTGTGTAATATCTACCTGTTCCGTCTGTCTGGTATACGCATTGTCATAAATGATTTTCATGGTATTCCTGTAATACTGCTGAAAAATTGCCATTGCATCCCGCACCGGTTCCTCATCTGTCAATGTTACATAGATATAATCCTCTGGTGCTGTGATATGCTTCTTATCTAGCAGCTGCTCCATTTTCCCCTTCAGATGCCGCATATCCCTAAGAGGCGTCAGCTTTATCAGTTCCACTGACACCTCTCCTTTTTTACCAAAGGCAACTACAGGTGCCGATTTGGGATTATTGACTTCGCTGAGGGAGTATTTCAAAAGGGAACCGGAATATCTGACAGTTTCCCTGCCTATTGCCTGAGGTGAATGAATATGACCCAGTGCGACGTAGTCAAAATCATCAAAACAGTCAGCACCTATTTTTTCAATCGTTCCCACATTCAGCACTGCTGCACTTTCAGAGCCCCCGAGCTTTGGATCTGCACTTTTTCCCGCAACAAACTGATGTGTCACTAAAATATTTCTTTCAGAGGTATCAATCTTCGCATGCGCCAGTGCCACTCTCACTGCATCATCATAAGTCTCAATTACTTCATCAGGATAAAAATGCTTTACCTGTGATGCCTTAACAAATGGCAGCAGATAAACATTTATTTTCCCAAATTCATCCTGTAACTCTTTTTTGTAAAGATTTCCGTTATATTTTGCCGCAATATGAATCTTATTTGCTTCAAACAGACTGCTCCCGAAATTCAGCCTGTCATCCGAATCATGATTCCCGCTGATCAGAAACGTCTCTATACCAAGCTTTGAAAGTTCGTCCAAAAAATAATCCAGCAGATTAACGGCTTCTTCACTGGGAACAGCCTTATCATAGATATCCCCGGCAAGAAGAAGGGCATCAATCTTCTGTTTTTTGATGATACCCAGGATTTGCTCTAACATATATTTTTGGTCTTCTATCATATTAAAATCATTCACTGATTTCCCAATATGCAGATCCCCTAAATGCAATACTTTCATTTTGCTTCCACCCTTTGCACATATATTCTATATTAGTAATGACGTACACGAATGCCATACACATTGTACAGTATATTCCTATCTACGACATATCCTGCTTTGCGACATATTATACTACAAATGTGGCTGAGTGAAAACCGATTTTTAATGCCCGTTATCAGCTTTATGCCTGTTACCCCATATAAAAACAAAACTAAAAATCCAATGGAACTTTTCATGGTTCAGTGATATAATCTGTTATAATAAACTAAAATTTTTGAAAGTTTGAGGACTACAATGAAAACATTAATATATGAAAATTTGCCTGATGCTGCAAAAATAGTCAGACAGGCAGTTTTTGTAAATGAGCAGGGATTTCAACATGAGTTTGATCCGATCGATGATACAGCTGTACATATAGTGATATTTAATGAAAATGACGTTCCCATTGCCACCTGCCGCATATTCTGGGATGAAACGATGAATATGTATATTCTTGGCAGGCTTGCTGTTATGAAAAAATATAGAGGCAAAAATATAGGTTCTGTCATGATAAAAGAAGCTGAAAAATATGTGAAAAAAATGGGTCAAAAAAACATATCACTACATGCACAATGCCAGGCCACCGGATTCTACCAAAAACTAGGATTTATAGAATTCGGCAATATCGAAAACGATGAGGGCTGTCCCCATATATGGATGAAAAAAAATATTTAGACGTATTTTTAATTCTCTTATTCGCCTATTTTGCCTCTATCCCCCTATTACCTAATCAATAGCTAATTACAAACACCCTTATTATAAAGTCCAAGTTGTACAATATAGATAAATCACTCCACATTCTTAAGTGCTTCACCCATAGGAATCTTTTTAATCCTCCTGAAGTCGAAAACCATGACGATCAGATATCCAATCAGAACAAATACAAACATTTTCACATATCCTATTGGTTTAATCAAAAACGCAAACCATCCGCTGTAGCTCGCCATAATCGCTTTCCATGCCTGTGCCATAACACCTGCACCCAATACAACACTAACTGCATCCAATATAACCAGAATTATGGTTGTGGAAAGCAGATACAGACTTGCTATTTCCCGATTCTCATATCCTAAAATTTTTGTCATGGATATTGCATTTTCGTTCTTCTCTATAATAATCTTGGTAAGAAGGTAAATCAGCACTGCTGACAAAAGAGTACACAAAATCTGGAAATACTGCATATAGTTACCCATGGAATGCTCAAGCTGGTCACACATTTTGGTAATATCCCTCTTTGTAATAACCGTTGCAATATTTTCTTCCTCAATATCCGTAATTTCCGAATCAGACAAATAACCGCTAAACTCTCTCTCATCTAAATCAAACATTGAACGGTAATTCTGTATCGGCATAAATACTGCAATACTTTGACATCTGTCATAAACTCCTGCGACTTCAAATGAATACTGTTTGCTCTCATACTTTTCATCTAGGACAAGCATATCTCCTATTTCTAATCCATACTTCTCCCGGAAAGATGCCGAAATATAAACTTTCCCTTCCGCAAGTTCATTTAAATCAGCAATCTCCACATATTTGCTTTCCTCCGTAATCCCATATACCGAAACCTCCTCATCAAGTACATCACTCTTCTTTTGCAGCGAGTACATACTAAATTCCTCAGCATCATCATTTTGGGTATTTACTATATTTTCCTCCTTATCTTCGTAAGACTTCAACACATACTGATACTTTGCAAACATCATATCTTCGGCATTGTCCTGATAATACTCAAGGGTATCCGGCATTCCTACTGCCATTGCGAGCATTATCATAATGAAGAATACGCCTGCAAAGAGGATGATATAATTCGGTATATTCTGTAACATCACACGCATTCGGAATCTGCCAAAGAACTTCCATCCCGGAAGACGCATGGCTCTTTTACGCTTTTTTTTCTTTAAATCATGCCGCAAAAACTGTAGTGGGGAATGCTGCATCATTTTGATAATAACGACTAGATTTACAACAAGCATCAACACTACCGGAATAAATGTTGTCTTTAAAAATGCATCCGAATTCCATATCGTTTTATATTCAGGAAGACTGTAACTGTTATAGTACATGGATACCACTACATTTTTGAACACAGTATATCCCAATATATTCCCAACGGTCGCTGCAAACAATGTCACGATTATCGGCATGGAAAGATAGTGTCTAATAAGTTCCCCTCTGGTGTAGCCGGAAGCACGCAGGGTTCCAATCGTCGACGATTCTTTTGTTATCGTGTTACTGATCGTAACTGCAAAAATAAATGCAATGATCACGATCAGAATATCCAGAAGAACACCCCCCATTGCTTTGTCAGATCCCATATCTTCTGTTGCAAAATGAATTGCCGGATTCGCGTATGCAGGCATGTAAGCTTCCATCTCATTGTCACCTGCAACAGTCTGTGTAAGCAAGGCTTTCATAAAATCATCCGACAGACTTTTCTCTTCTTTCTCGTCTGCCGGTTTCTCTGTATACTGCCATGCATATACATAATGAATCGTCTTATTTAACCTTTCAAAACCACTCCCAGTCACCATTGCTACATTAAACTTTAAGGCATCAAACATAAAGTCCGTGCTTTTTTCATGCAGAGTAGAATAATTCACATATGCAATCAAACCGACAACCTTGTATGATTCTCCACTGACTGTTATGGCATCTCCCACCTTAATCCCTACGTTATCCGCATGCATACGGTCAATCGCAATTTCATCCTCTGTCTCTGGAAAGTGTCCTTCCATAAGGCATGCCTGATTTACCTCTTCTGTTTTCTCATATACCCTCACTGTTCCGTCAGCTGTCCCGTCATTGTCGTTATCCTCTTCCTCATTTCTATAAAAATTTTCATATATTTTTACCGGAACCGCTTTAAAGTCAGAATCGCTTAATTCATACTTCTTCTCTGCCTCCGCATATTCTTCATCAATCTCGCTCTGAATGTCCTCCCATGTTTCATCATACGCTTTTTGATATGCCTCATCATAAGCTTTATGATAAGCTTCATCATAGGCTGTTTGGTAATCTCCTGTCTGTTTTGTCTGCATGATCGTACGAGACAGCATCTCCTCTGTCAATCCTTCATCAAGTCCCTGTGCCAACAAGGATTGTTTTACCTGGTCTTCAAAAGTCTTGTCAAACTCTGCCTCAAATTCAGAATCAAATTTTTCCGTAAACTCATTCTCAAATTTCTCATCCAGTTCGTCCTTCGCTTTATCCTGATAGTGCTGCTTAATATCCGCCTTTTCTCCTGATTCTATTGCCAAAAGCAACTCCTCATCTGCTTTGCTGTGAAGTTCAAAATTTCCGTCCTCCAGCTTATATTTTGTTATACCTTCATCCGCCGCTTTCATCATACTTCCATTAGCAACATACATTCCCGACACAAATCCGATTGTAAGAATCAGAAACAGGCTTACCACAAGATACTTTCTAAAATCACCCAGAAATTCTCTGGGTATTCTTTTTATAAGTGGATTTTTTACTTTTTGATTTTTCATGCCTGCACACTCCTTACCACTCCAAATCTACCGCTGAAATCTTATCCGTGTTGATATCATTATGACGGACACCTCCGTCACGAAGCTTAACCACATGATCCGCCATGTTTTTAATCGCTTCATTATGCGTAACCATAATGACGGTATTTCCATATTTCTCATTTACATCTTCGATAAGTTTCAATATTTCCTTCGATGTCTTATAATCCAACGCTCCCGTGGGCTCATCACAAAGCAATATATCTGGATTCTTGACAATCGCACGTCCAATAGAAGTTCTCTGCTGCTGTCCACCAGAGAGCTGGTTTGGAAGCTTATATCTGTGTTCATAAAGTCCAAGGGTATTTAAAAGTTCATCAATATCAAGTGGATTGTCTGACAAGTATGCCCCGACCTCAATATTTTCCTTTACATTTAAATTTCCAATCAAATTGTACATCTGAAAGACATATCCAAGATGCTTTCTCCGATACTGTGTCAACTTCTTTTCTCCCATCTCCTTAAGCTTATCACCGTTTATGGATATATATCCCGAATCAGCACTGTCTATCCCACCGATAATATTAAGCAGCGTGGATTTACCCGAACCGGAAGGTCCAAGAAGCACACAGAATTCTCCCTTCGCTACCGAGAAGTTCATTCCGCGAAGCACTTCCTGGCGGTTTTCCCCGCTACCAAACCCTTTCTTCAAATCTACAATTTCCAAAAATTTCCTTTCTTTATCCGACATATTTTCTCCTTCCTTTCAATTAGTATTCCTAACCTAATGTTTAAATCAAAAAACTGCTGCAAGCAAGGGGCCTCAAATTTAAGACACCCTAAAGGATGGGGTATTTACGTTCTGTTTCATCCCGTGCTAAGCAAATGCCTCCAGCACTTAGCTCCCTCGCAGTATTCACCAAATATCCACACTATTGCAACTACCGGGCTCATTACTCTTGGAAATAAATACAATCACGCAAGTTAGCTAAAACTAATCATAGTCAGTTTACACTACCTCCTCCTTTTTGTCAATAATATTCATGCACACAAAAAGCGTGTAACAAAATACTGTATTTACACAATTTTTGCAACACGCTTTGTATTTCATAATATTAATTGTTAAATCTCAAAGAAACAATCTATTTCCCATATTTTATATTCAAGCCAAAATCTCCTTATGAGTAACTGCATCTATATAAGAAAAAATCAAATCAGCAGTTTCATCCACACCAATGGAACTATCAACGCATAGTTCATAACTGTGGGAATCTCCCCACTTTTTACCCGTAATATTCTCATAATATGATTTTCTGGCGGCATCGGAACGTACAATACTCTTTTTTGCCTGTTCCTTACTATCCCCATACATTTCTATTACTTTTTTGATACGGTATGCTTTAGGTGCAGTAATAAAAATCCTCACAACGTTTTCATAATTCCTCAACACATAATCCGCTGAACGACCTACAATCACACACGAACCTGCATCAGCAATCCTGCGGATGGCCTTGTCCTGTGCAGTAATTGCATCCTGCACCACATTTGTACTTAAATACAATTCCTTCATTACTGCATTTTCATCTGAATTCAAATTGGAGATAAATTCTTCTGCCAGTCCGCTTTCCTGAGCAGCAATCGCCACCATTTCCTTGTAATAACATGGTATTCCCATTTTCTCTGCCACAATCTGTCCAATGCGTTTCCCTGCTGAACCATGTTCCCGGGAAATTGTAATTACAACACCCTCCTTTGAAGGATAGTCCGGCAAAGCATTTTCAGATTCCATGCCCTGATCCTCCTGGCTTAGCTGTCTCCAAAGTCTTACCATAACAACTGCCGTAATTGCAATTGCCAAAACATCCGCTGCCGGTGCTGCCCAGAAAATACCTGTAACACCAAAAAATATTGGCATGATAAGAGAAAGCACAATTAAAAATACATCCCGGAGCACGGAAAGCGGTGCAGCTGCTTTGGCATGACCAATGGATTGCAGGAAGATTGCACAGACCTTCTGTACACAGGTAAACATAATCAAAGAAAGATAAATACGCAGACACTGGACTGCAAACTGGGTATAAAGTTCTCCGTCTGCACCAAACATACGAATGAACACCTGCGGAATTGCCTCAAACAATACGGTACAGATTATACAGATTATGACTGTCCATGTAACAATTAATTTCAGCAACTCCCTTACACGGCTATATTTCCCTGCTCCATAATTATAACCGACGATTGGCTGTGCACCAGCCGCAATACCAATGGCAATATTCAGTACAATCTGAAAAAGCTTCATGATAACAACAAACGCCGCAAGAGGAATATCCGCACCATAAACTGACATTGCTCCATAACGTACCAACAGAATATTATTAATTACTGTAATGACAACGATTGATAACTGTGTTAAAAGACTGGATGTACCCAATGCCATAATTTTCTTTAACTGCGTAAAATCCAATCTGAAGCTCTCCACGGAAATACGAAAGGTTTTACTTTTAAGCAAATATGCCACGCAAATCAAAAAGCTTACAAACTGACCAAGAATCGTTGCATAGGCAGCCCCTTTAATTCCCAAATCCAGTACAAAAATAGCAACCGGATCACCAATGATATTAATGACAGCTCCCACCAGCATTGCCCCCATTGCATACTTCGGGCTTCCGTCAGCACGAATAATAGATGCCAGTGTATTTTGAACCAGTGCCAGCGGCATCATGGCATAAATAATAAATCCATAGTCATGAGCCATCGCAAGATTTGCATCCGTCGCTCCAATCATCAATAACAATCCATCGCCACAAATATAACTGATAGCAATAATCACCACGCCTGAAAGAAAGGAACATAAAATAGCATTTCCCACACCTTTATGAATGATTTCTGTTTCATTGCGTCCCAGCGACACACTAAGGGATGCTGCTGCGCCATCACCAAAAAACAAGGACATTCCCCAGCCCACAACCGTAATCGGGAAAATAACACCTGTGGCTGCATTACCCAGATAACCAACACCATTGCCGACAAAAATCTGATCTACAATGTTGTAAAGACATGAAATGATAAGAGAAAAAATACACGGGATTGCAAACTGCCTAAGCAGCCTGCTCACCTTTTCTGTGCCTAAATAATTACTGTTTTCCATAAATCCTCCTTTAATTTGACGCAAAAAAAAGACACCTGTAACTTATATCTGTACCGTAATCAGATTTACACGCAATGCGCTACATGTGTCGTTAATTGCTTATTTTTAATTCTTATATATTATATTTATCTGTCTGAAAAAAATCAAAGGATATTTTTCACAATTTTCTATTGACATCTTTTGTGAATATTGCCATACTCATAAATTTTATTCCATCACACGATTGCCACTTTTTCGTCACTGAAATCCCTAGCCGGAAATCCATTGCATACAAAACAGGCAGCTGTAAAAATAGAATATCATCTATTTTACAACCGCCTGCCTTTTATGATTTAGTCAGCAAAATTTTCTTAAATTATTTTCTTTACAACTTGTTATTCTTAACCTTAAGCATTTACAAAACTCACCGTTTCAAAATACAGGTCATGGGTATCCAAAACATTTTTCACACCTCAGTCAGGTAGAGTTCCACCGGAACATAATCTCCCCACGCCTGTGGAAGAAAAATGCCTCCACTCATCAATGCCTGCCCGGTATAGACATCTTCTGTATCCTTCAACTGGTATTTCTTAGCGGGGTCAAGTCCACGTAAACGGACCGGATACCTTAACATATTAGGCTCTGTGCGGAATATCATTCCCTGTACCAGCACCTGTTTTTTGTCCTCCGATACAAAAGACCATATTCCAAACTTATCCTTCATCGGATTACTCAGCCGATAATATCTTCCATTATGAATCAACGGACCATATTGCTTAAACCGGATAATCTGTTCTGCCACCTCTGCCTTTTCTTCTTCTGACAAAGTATTTAAGTCCAGCTCATAACCAAAGCTTCCTGCCATGGCTGTTACTGCCCTGGCGGAAAGAGGTGTTATTCTTCCTGTCTGATGATTCGGCACGGCAGATACATGGGAACCAACCGCTGAAATCGGATAGAAAAAGCTGGTGCCATACTGTATCTTTGTACGTTCATATGCATCGGTATCGTCACTGCACCATATCTGCGGACAATAGTAAAGCATACCCGCATCAAAGCGCCCTCCGCCACCGCTGCACCCTTCAAACAACACATCCGGATAAGCCGTTGTCAACCGCTCTAATAGTTCATAAAGTCCTAAAACATAACGATGCGGCATTTCACCCTGTCTGCCGGAAGACAAATCCATTGAATACCAGTCACTGATACTCCTGTTCATATCCCATTTAATATATTCCACGTTAGCACTATCCAGTATATAACTGATAGACTGAAACAGATAATCCCTTACCTCTTTTCTCGTCATATCAAGAACCAGCTGGAACCGTCCCCGCATTGGACTACGCCCGGGAATCCTGACTGCCCAGTCCGGATGTGCTTTATAAAGTTCACTATCCTCTGATATCATCTCCGGTTCAAACCAGAGACCAAATTTCATTCCCAGACCGTTGATCCTCTCAACCAGTTTTCCCAAACCACCTTTTAACTTCTCTTCATTTACAAACCAGTCACCCAGACCGGTGGAATCACTATCCCGCTTTCCAAACCACCCGTCGTCCAGAACCATCATATCCACACCCAGCTCAGATGCTTTTTTGGCAATATTAAATATCTTTTCTTCATCAAAATCAAAATAGGTAGCTTCCCAGTTATTGATCAGCACCGGTCTTTCTGCCATCTTATATTTCCCACGGCATACATGCTCTCTGATCACCTTATGGAACTGCGAGGAAAGCTTCTCCATTCCTTCACATGAACAGGATAAGACAGCCTCTGGTGTATAGAAACTTTCCTTACTATCCAGTACCCATTGGAATGTATCCGGATGAATGCCCATCACAACGCGGGTCTGGTTTAACTGATCAAGTTCAATCTGTGTCTGGAATCCTCCACTGTACATCAGAACCGCTCCCATACAAAAGCCACTGGTTTCCGTACAATTTTCCTCACACAATAAAACGGATGGATTTTGCTGATGGCTTGACATACCTCTGGTACTACTGCTCTCCTGCACTCCATGCAGCAAAGATGCTCTTTCTACCTGCCTCTCCATTGTATGCCTGCCATGAAAATGTACCCATTCCCAGCTGCCATATGGCATATCCATTGAAAGGCTGTGTGCTCTGTTGATCGTAACCGGCTTTCCACCATCATTAACAATGACAGCACTTCGGGTAATTACGTCCAAATTCTCCATAATCCCATATTTTAAGATGACCCGGATATCTGTTGCCGTATCCTTCAGGATAATCTCCAGGGTCTCTGCCTCTTCTTCCTGTGCATAAACAGCAGGAAGTTCTGGTATAGAATACTTTCCTTTGCAAATCTTATACTCCTGATACCGCAGATCCAGTGCCGTGCTGCCGTCAGCATGAGTAACGGAAACAGCAGGAATACGGTGATCTCCAACACCTGCGGTTCCATATTCTAACGGCAGGGTATTTAGAGAATAGGTTCTGCAATCCTCTGCTTCATAAATATTTCCGGCAAATCCCACATCCGGATAAGACAGCAGATACTCCATATCATTTTCTGTTTTTTTTCCATACCAGAGATGAAGCAGCACTCCGTGCTCATCCGCTTTCATCTGATACATCGTATTTTTTGTCTCTAAATAAAAAATCCTGTCCTTTACTCTTACTGCCATCGCTGGGCTCCTTTCTGCTAAAACCTTATTTATCATTCAAAACAGATTCTTCCATAATACATAGACCGATGCAGGAATGTATGAATATAGAGTTCTATGAAAGATATGTAGAATAATACCCCCTCACTATGTTCGGCGGTTCTCGCTCTATATTCTGACGTATGATACTTAAAAGCCACTCCACACTTCAAACTGCCTTCTAAATACTGACGTTTTTACAAATCTTTCATAAGAACCCCATATTCATACATTTCTACTATCCGTCCGGATATCATCCACTCATGTTGAAAGTGCCTGCCTGATCGACACCAAGGATTTATATAATTTCGTATTCATATGTGGTAAGATTTGCATCCAACACTATCTTATTTCCCTCATAGGTTCTTGTAATCTTTAAATGGTCGCCCTCTGTTTCCACTAAAATATCCCCATCAATATGAAATGCGGGATGGGAATTCCGAAGCTCCATCAGCTCCTTTAATTTTTTTACTACCGGACGCGACTGCTCCTTTGCAATCTCTTCCTTTGTATAATAGTGACGGTTAATATCCCTTCCATTCTTTGTCTTCTCCATCAATTCAATATCATTAGAGCCTGCCAGCATTCCCACATAATATACCTGCGGGATACCCGGTGCAAAGAACTGAATGGCACGGGCTAATATATAAGCGGCATCATTGTTCCCCAATGCCGAATAATAGGTTGTATTCACCTGATAAATATCCAGATTATTATAAGCCTCCGAACTGTATATTTTCTTGACATTAGCTCCCTGCTTATACATCTGCTCTTTTACTTTATCAACTTCCTCATCAGGAAGCAAGTCTTTTACATCGACAATTCCGATTCCGTCATGAGTATCCAATGTCGTAAATTGTTTTTTCGGACACATCATAAGCCAGTTTTTCAAATACTCACCTGTATGATTATACAGTGCATGAAGTGTGATCACCGGCAGGGCAAAATCATAAATCCAGAAGCCTTTCCCTGCAATCTTCATTGGAATCGTATAGTGTTCATGAATCTCCGGTAAAATTTCCGCGTGTTCCTTTTTTACGATATCTTCTATCTCATAAAGAAGCTCCCATATATCCGGTTCAATGAAAAAGCAGCTTGTATCCTGTTTCTTTACTGCATATGCAAATGCATCCAGACGAATGACAGATGCTCCCTTTTTACACATGTTAACCAGAGTTTCCCTGATAAACGCCTTCGTCTTTTCTTTCGTCACATCCAGATCAATTTGTTCCTCACAGAATGTACACCATATCTTTTCCTTCGTCCCATCCTTAAATTCTGCTTCAATATAAGGTGCCCGTGGTTTTCTCTTATAAATCTTGTCCACCTGTTCCTCTGTCGGTTCTCCGTTTTCCCAGAATTCATGATATCGGATAAAAAAATCCTTGTATGGGGATTCTTCCTTTTTCTCCAGGAAATCCTGAAAATACTCTGAGCTTGCAGAAATATGGTTCACCATAAAATCAAACATCAGATAATATTCTTTTCCCAGCTGTTCTACATCTTCAAAGCTGCCAAAGCTCTCATCCACTTTATCATAGCACATGGGAGCGAATCCCCGGTCAGCAGAAGACGGAAAGAAGGGCAGAATATGCACCCCTCCCACGGCATCCTTATAATGGGTATCCAAAATATCATGCAGTTCTTTTAAATTCTTCCCCAGGCTGTCAGCATAGGTAATCAGCATAATCTTATTATTTAACTCCATTCAGATCTCCCTTCCATTATGTGAAATGCAGGTGATTGCAAAACTCCTTTCTTGAAAAACAGAGTTTCGCAATTACCTGATTTCTTTATTACAAATTGATAGCAATCTATATAATATTTATTCCAGTCATATCCGGTATCCATTCATACCAGACAAAATATCATCCTTTTACGGCTCCGTTTGCTACACCGTTCAGAATCTGCTTCTGGCAAATGATATAGAAGATTAAAATAGGTATCAATGCAAGCAGATAGGAAGCAAATGCCAGATTATAGTTGGTTCCAAACTGAGTCTGGAAATTAAGCTGTGCCAGAGGCAGCGTATTCTCTCCTGTTCCTGACATAATAACAAGCGGTGTCATTACGTCATTCCAGGTTCCTAATGCTGTCAAAATAGCAACCGTAGCATGCATCGGCTTCATCATGGGGAAGATTACTCTCCAGTATGTAGTCCATGCATTGGCTCCGTCAATTTCCGCAGCCTCTTCCATGGCAAGCGGGATATTTTTCAAATATCCGGTATACAGCATCACATTAATCGGCATATAAAATACCAGATACAGCAAAACTACACCGGCACGGTTTGCAATTCCCATCTGTGCCGTCTGCTTTACTACCGGCATCATCAAAATCGCAAACGGAACAAACATACCACTTACAATATAAAGATAGATAAACTTATATGCCTTTTTACCTGCCATACTCCGTCCGATTACATAGCCTGCAATGGAATGAATCACAATCGCCAATACAATCGTTGCCACTGTAATCAATAAGCTGTTTCCCAAAGAGTGCCAGAAGTCCGTTACTTCCATCGCCTCCCTGAAATTATCAAAGCTCCATGTTGCGGGAAATGCAAGTGCTCCGGCAACATCATTGGTCATCTCCGACGGCTGTTTAAATGCAATAATAATTGCCATATATAACGGGAAAAATACCGTTAAGCATCCCAGAATCAGGACCAGCGTTAATACCCAGTTTGTCTTGCCTACACGATTTTTCTTTTTCATCATAGCTGCTCCTCCTTCTTATTTAGTACGGTTGTCTGGAATACAGAGAACGCAACAATCACAATAAAAAATATAACTGCATTGGCACTCTGGAATCCAAACTGTCCGCCATCCATACCGTTTTTGTAAATCAGATAAGAAATAGATTCTGTACTCTGTGCCGGACCACCTTTGGTCAAAGACATAATCTGGTCAAATACCATTAAGAAATTCTTGGTACTCAGCACAAGGTTAATGGTTACAAAAGGCATTACCAGCGGAAATGTCAGCTTCCAGAATTTCTGCCAGCCACAGGCACCGTCAATCATGCCAGCTTCATAAACATCCTCAGGTACAGTCTGTAAACCGGATATATAAATGATGGTATTCATGGCAATCGCCTGCCATACACCAACAATTAAAACACCAATCCATGCATATCTCTCATCTGCCAGAATACTGTTCTGTATCCAGCTGATATTCAATGCCGTACCAACCGCAGGTATAATATAAGTAAAGATAAAACTGAAAATATAACCAATTACCAGACCACCAAGGATATTCGGCACAAAATAGATACCTCTTAATGTACTTTTAAATTTTATCCGGCTGTTTAATCCCAATGCCATAATCAGGCTTAATACATTGACTAAAATAGTACCTGCAATCGCATATTTGAAAGTAAACAGATAACTCTTTCCAACTCTGGAATCCGTAAACAAATCCGCATAATTACGAAAGCCTACAAAATCATAACTGCCATACCCCTTATAATTGGTAAAACTATAGATCATACCTTTAAGCATGGGAAGTGTGTTAAAGGTAAAAAACAGAATAACGACAGGAATGATAATTACTAAATAAGTTTTTTCCCGGTTTGTCATTGCTTTTAACTTCTTCATTGGGCACCCTCCGTTTCTTTTTGGTATTCCTGAACCTTACGAATCAAATCACGGTTATAACGTTTCCAATCCTTATCAAAACGTGTTAAAAAGGTATCGATAGAATCAGCACCCTCATCTAGCAGGAAGGTCTGAATCATGGCATCTACACTCATCTCACTTGGATAATGATGATCCTGATAATCTGCCATTCTTCCTGCCTCAATATAAGCCCTCATGCCATCTAACATCTCAGGAAGCACAAACTCACTATCCTTACATGCAACACCACTCTGATCGTTTAAATATATCTGGATTGTTTCATCCTCATACAGATAACGGAGCACCTCATAAGCTGCCTCCTTGTTTTCACAATTCTTCATCACGCTAAATTGTAAATCAATACCTGAATTTAATACATTATCCTCTTCATTTTCATTTGCCGGGAATACAAAAGAATCAATATTCATATCAGGATTCACTGATTTAATCTGTGGTACAGCGTAACTTCCAATTGCATACATTGCAGATTCTCCTCTGGCAAATGCCGTACAGGCATCATTATAACCATATGCATATGGATTCGGCTGGGAATACTTTAACAGCTCCTTCATCTTCACCGCAATATCCTTATATGAATCCGTAAAAGTTGTCGTTCCCATATTCACCTGATTACAGGTATCGGAATCTGCAAGACCTACCGCTAATGCATTCCATGGTGCAAGACAGGTCCATGTATCCTTGAATCCAAAATACAACGGCTGAATTCCCGCTGCCTCAATCTCATCACATAAAGCAGTAAATTCACTCCATGTCTCGGGAATCTCCCATCCATGTTCTTCAAACATATCCTTGTTGTAAAGAACACCTGCTGCATTTCCTGCAAACGGAAGTGCATATACTCCATCCTTGGGAACAAATTCCAGTTCCTTATCCATATCCAGATAAGCCTGCTTTACATCCTGAATCCCATCAAAATCAGAAATGTCCATAAACAGATCGGCATCCAGGAAATTTGAATAATTGATATCTCCTCCGATTCCGATAATGTCAGGATAATCCTCCCTGATAAACCGGGTCTTCAAAATTGTCATAGCTTCATTTGGAGAATCAATGGTTAAATGAATGTCATCATGGGTTTCATTAAACCGTTCTGCAATCTCCTCAAAAGCCTTGACAGCTTCCGGCTTGTACTGTACTATCTGAATCTCTGTTACACCACTGTTTGTTTTCTTATTACATCCAGTAAGCCCTAACACAGTACAGCAAGCCAACAATACAGTTACAAATCGCTTCACTCCTTTTCGCATTGCGCATCCTCCTTTACTATTTTTGCCTCATAGGGGCGTAAGCAACATCTATCATGTTCCTCTATATAATTACCAAGCAGAAGCTTCCCGTTCTCCCACTCCTGTAATTCTTTTATATGCTGTTCCTTATCTGTAAAATTACAAATTACCAGAATCTGTTCAGAACCCAGCTGCCTGATATATGCAAACACGTAAGGATTCTCCTCTAAAAGCGGTTCATATCCCCCACTCTGTATTACCCTCTCCTGCTTTCTTAACTTAATCAGCCGCTGATAATAATGGAAAACCGAATCCTCCTCTATCATCTGTGCCCTGGCATGAATCATGGTATAATTAGGATTACAGCGTATCCATGGAGTACCTGTTGTAAAGCCTGCACATGGACTGTCATCCCACTGCATGGGAGTCCTGGCATTATCCCTGCTCTTCGCATAAATGGACTGCATAATTTCCATCTCACTATATCCCTGCTCCATCCGTTCCTTATATAAATTCAGGGTTTCAATATCCCGGTATTCCTCTATATCGTATCTGACATTAGTCATCCCCAATTCTTCTCCCTGATAAATGTAGGGCGTTCCTTCCATCCCATGAATAAGCGTTGCAAGCATTTTGGCTGACTGCACTCTGTATTTTCCCTCATTCCCAAACCGGGAAACCGATCTTGGCAGATCGTGATTTTCCAAAAACAGACTGTTCCAGCCCTTTCCGTGTAATCCCTGCTGCCACTTTGTAAACACCTTTTTCCACTCTATAAAAGGCAGTCCGTCCAGATCCCATTTTTCCTTTCCCTTTTGCTGGTCTAATACCATATGTTCAAACTGAAATACCATGGAAAGTTCTGAACCATCCGGATTGCTGAACTTCTTAGCCGTATCAACTGTTGCACTCCACGCCTCACCTACAGTAATCAATTCCGCCTTCTGGAATGTTTCCCGGCTCATCTCCTGTATATAAGTGTGAAGATGCTCTCCTTCTGCCAATACTAAACGGTCCGGTTCTTTTGCAATAAGGTCAATCACATCCAGCCGGAATCCTCCAATCCCTTTATCCATCCACCAGCGAATCATCTTATAAATTTCTTTCCGAACTTTAGGATTATCCCAGTTCAAATCCGGCTGTTTCACTGCAAACTGATGAAGATAGTACTGACCGCATTCCGGCACCCATTCCCATGCCGAGCCACCGAACGCCGCCCTTAGATCATTCGGCGGTACATCTTTAGTTCCATCCTTCCAGACATAATAGTCATGATATGGATTATCTCTGCCCTTTTTTGCTTCCACAAACCATGGATGTTCATCAGAAGTATGATTCAGCACCAGATCCATCATAATCCGGATATCCCTGTCTGCCGCCTCTTTAATCAGCTTCTCCATATCTGCCAGACTACCAAAAATAGGGTCAATATCCTGATAATCCGATATGTCATAACCGTTATCTGCCTGCGGGGATTTGCAAACCGGTGACAGCCAGACAGCTCCGATTCCTAATTCTTTCAAATAATCAAGTTTCTCAATAATTCCCGGTATATCACCGATGCCATCACCATTGCTATCCTTAAAACTCCTTGGATAAATCTGATAGACTACCGTCTGTTTCCACCATTTGGTATCCTGCACGAAATCACCTCCCCATCTATAACCTGATTATCTGCTTATTACTATCATATTCTTATAAATGAATCCTATTAAGTTATGTTAGGTTTTTCAATTAGTTTTGTAGCGAAATCAAAAAAAACAGCTGAGGATAAAGAGTATGAGCTTCATGAGATAGCCGAAGATTTATTTGT
>JAIDOW010000029.1 GCA_029063085.1 Lachnospiraceae bacterium | reverse complement strand
ACCAAAAAACAGCTTTCAACATGAGCTTTTGAAAAGTCTAAGCTGTGGAGATATCATAGGATTCTAAGTGTAGGACTGTCTCATCCGTCGGTACTTAGCCGCCAGGCTGCATAAAATGCAGGCTGATGGCTTATGTACCGCTACGCATGAGACGGAGCGAAAGCGGGGACGAAACGTGAATCCTATGATATCTTCACAGCGGACTCCACCAACCCCTCATGTTGAAAGCGTCCCTAGTAAGCTAAACAAGAATTTAGAAAGATAAGGAGAACAAAAGATGGTTAAGATGATTATGCATGGCTGTAATGGTCATATGGGACAGGTTATTACAGAATTGGCAGCACAAGATCCTGCTGTTGAAATCGTTGCAGGAATTGATGTGGCAGATAATAGAGAAAATGGTTATCCAGTATTTACTAATATTTTTGACTGTAATATAGAAGCAGATGTTATCATTGATTTTGCAGTGGCAGCAGCGGTCGATAATTTGCTGAAGTTCAGCAGGGAAAAGAAGATGCCAGTGGTCCTTTGTACAACAGGACTTAGTGAGGAACAGCTTTTGGATATGAAAGAGGCTGGCAAGGAGATTGCAATTTTAAAGTCTGCGAATATGTCACTTGGTATTAATACATTGATGAAACTTTTAAAAGATGCAGCAAAAGTATTTGGTACAGCAGGTTATGATATTGAGGTAGTGGAACAGCATCATAGATTGAAAGTGGATGCGCCAAGTGGAACAGCACTGGCACTGGCAGATTCTGTGAATGAAGCACTTGGAAATGAATATCAGTATGTGTATGACAGAAGTGAAAGAAGAGAGAAGAGACCGGATAAGGAAATAGGTATTTCTGCGGTTCGCGGTGGCACGATTGTAGGAATCCATGATGTGATTTTTGCAGGAACAGATGAGGTGATTACTTTTAATCATACAGCATATTCTAAATCTGTGTTTGCAAAGGGTGCTATTGAGGCCGGCAAGTTTCTAGCGGGTAAGCCGGCAGGAATGTATGATATGTCAGATGTGATAGAAGCAAAATAATAGTGCTTTTTAAGGAGCTGATAGAGAGCTGTCACAGGTTCAGTGAATAAGTGGCAGCTCTCTATTTCTGTTTTTCCAAATCTATTGCATTTTCCCTGTTGCTATGCTATTCTTGTTTCAAGCAAATAGTTTCTGATTTTCTTGTGAGGATTCATAGTGAATTTTCATTCTTCTGATCTAATAAACTCTTGCTTATATATCTCATTTTACTTCAACTACAGTAGGCAGGAGATTGAAAAATCAGGCTATATTGCAGTCTTTCCTGCCGGACAGGAGGAATATGAAAAATAATATACAGAAAACAGTAGATGCGTTAAAACCGATTGATGATGAATTTTTTCATAAGTTGGCGGAGGATGCTGGCTTTTGTGAGGAAATTTTGCAAGTGATTTTAAAGATGCCGGATTTACAAGTAATCAGGGCAGTTCCGCAAAAAAGTCTCCGTAATATTAATGGCAGATCGGTAATCGTAGATGTGCTATGTAAAGATTCTAATGGGAATTATTATAATATTGAAATACAAAAGAAAAATGACGATGACCATCAAAGAAGAGTTCGATACAATGGTTCTAGTGTGGATACTTATATAAGTGAGAAGGGAATAAAGTTTAAAGAAATTCCAGACGTATATGCAGTATTTATATCAAGTTTTGATTATTTTGGGGGACAAAAGACTATATATCATGTGGATCGCGTTTTAAGGGAGACCGGAGACATTGTGGATAATGGTTTTCATGAGATTTATGTGAATACGGAAATAGATGACGGAACGGATATTGCGGCTTTAATGAAAGTATTGAAGAACCATCAGTTAGAAAATGATAAGAGGTTTCCAAAGGTATGCAGCAGAATTCGTTATTTTAAGGAAGGAAAAGGTGATAGTGATATGAGTGATGTTGTTGAAGAATATGCAAAGGAATATGCAAAGGAATACACAAAAGAATATGCAAAAGACGTAGTAAGAGAAATGATTGTATTGAATTTAGATGATGCATCAATACAAAAAGCAACAAAATTAACTCTTGATGAAATTTTGTCAATTCGCAAAGAAATGAAAGAATAATGTTTATAAACCCTGACTGTGATGTCGGGGTTTTGTATGTGTCATATATATAGTTTTACTATTTGGGTAATAATAAAATATAAAACTGTACAAATTTAAAATTGAGTACCGGAAAGGATAACAATTATGAAGGATGGATTTGTCAAGGTGGCGGCAGCGTCCCCTGAACTTAAAGTGGCGGATTGTGATTATAATGGGGAGCGGATTCTGGAATGTATCAGGGAAGCAGAGCAGGAAGGTGTAAAGATTCTGGTATTTCCAGAGTTATGTATTTCAGGTTATACCTGTGGAGATTTATTTTTGCAGGATGCTCTGTTGAACGGATGTATTAGTACATTGAAAACTTTATTACAAGCGACGGTAGATATGGATATTTTGTATGTAGTAGGAATGCCGTTAGTATACCGTAATAAGCTTTATAATGCGGCAGTATTTTGCAAGGGAAGAGAAATCTTAATGATTGTGCCAAAGACAAACATTCCCAATTATCAGGAATTTTATGAGGCAAGACATTTTGAAACAGGTTTTCAGGATACAGAAACGATTATGGAGCTTGCGGGATGTGAGAATATATCCTTCGGAACAGATAATCTGTTAGTGTGTGAGAATGTACCGGGACTTGTGATAGCAGGCGAGGTTTGCGAAGATTTGTGGGTGCCGGATTCCCCATCTATCCGTCATGCTCTGGCGGGAGCTGTCATTATTTGTAATCCCTCTGCCAGTGATGAGATTGCAACGAAACCGGAATATCGTAGAAGTCTGGTAGCGATGCAGTCTGCAAAACTGATTGCAGGATATATTTATGCGGATGCAGGAAATGATGAATCTACGCAGGATCTGGTTTACAGTGGGCATGATATTATTGCAGAAAACGGCAGTATTTTGGCACAATCCAAATTATTTGAACACAGACTTACGATAGCAGAGATTGATATAAAACGCCTGGCGGCAGAACGGCGTAGGACAACAACCTATCACAATGAATGGAAAAAGCAGGATGGTTTACAGTGGTATGATGAAACATATTTCAGTTTTGATTTGACAGAGACGAAGATTACCAAAAAAATATCGCGGACACCTTTCGTTCCATCGGATGATTTCATGAAAAAACAGCGTTGCGAGGAAATACTGACATTGCAGGCAATGGGGCTTCGCAAAAGACTGGCTCATACAGGGTGTCAGTCTGCGGTGATTGGTCTTTCCGGAGGATTGGATTCCACATTGGCATTACTGGCCACGGTAAAGGCATATGATTTGCTGGGCAGAGACCATAAAAATATTATTACAGTTACGATGCCGGGCTTCGGAACCACTGACAGGACTTATCAGAATGCATTGGACCTTGCAAAGTCCCTTGGAACAACGCTGAAGGAGATATCCATTGTAGATGCGGTGAGACAGCATTTTAAGGATATTGGACAGGATGAGAATGTGCGCGATATCACATATGAAAACGGACAGGCTAGGGAGCGCACCCAGATACTTATGGATATTGCAAACCAGTACAATGGAATGGTAATCGGGACAGGAGATATGTCAGAGATGGCACTTGGCTGGGCAACTTATAATGGAGATCATATGTCTATGTATGCAGTAAATGTTTCCATACCAAAGACATTAGTTCGTTATCTTGTGAGCTGGTATGCTGATGAAACGGATGAAAAAACATCTTCTGTATTGCAGGATATTCTGGCAACTCCGGTAAGCCCAGAATTATTACCGCCAGAAAATGGAGAGATTGCACAGAAAACGGAAGATATTGTCGGTCCATATGAATTACACGATTTCTTTTTATACTATATATTGAGGTTTGGTTATGCTCCGTCAAAAATTTATCGTTTAGCGAAGCTGGCATTCGAAGGGATATATGATAATGAGACTATATTAAAATGGATGAGGGTTTTTTACAGCCGCTTTTTCTCCCAGCAGTTTAAACGCTCCTGTGTTCCTGACGGACCAAAAGTCGGTACAGTTTCCCTGTCTCCAAGAGGAGATTTACGGATGCCAAGTGATGCCTGTGTGGCCCTCTGGATGAAAGAGATTGAAAATTCTTGTTTATCGTACTAGAGGACGCTTTCAACATGAGGGGGTGGTGGGGGTCGCTGTGGAGATATCACAGGATTCACGTTCCGTCCCCGCTCGCGCTCCGTCGCATGCGTAGCGGTACATAAGCCATCAGCCTGCATTTTATGCAGACTGACAGCTAAGTACCGACGGATGAGACAGTCCTACACTTAGAATCCTATGATATCCCCACAGCTTAGACTTTTCAAAAGCTCATGTTGAAAGCTGTTTTCTGGTAGAATCAAGACAAGAATTTATACGCCTCCGGTGGGGCAGGGGATATTTGTTCTGGGCCGAAGGTAGTCTCTTATCAAATATTGCTTTTCTTACCAGATGGTAATAAATAATATTTTAAAGTCCAATAACTAACTGGTCACAATAGTACCGGCCGTGCCGCCCGCAGGGCAGAAATTCTTGTATATTGTATCAAGAAACAGCTTCCATACGACGGTATCGGTACACAGTAGGAAAAGGGGGGCTTATGGTTATCCTAAGAGAGACCCGTCTGAAAACGTCGGTACTTAGAGGGTAGCCTGCTTGCAGGATAGCCTCTTATGTACCGCTACGTTGAAGTTAGAACGCAAGTGTGTCTCTCGTGGAAACCATAAGCCCCCCTTTTTCTGCGTCCGCCATCATCACCGTATGGAAGGGTCCCTCTTAAGATAAACAAGAATTTACCATATATTAACTTTATTAAAAATTTGTGAATAATATTAAAAAAACTTTTCTTTATTATAAAATATGATATAATCACTTAAGATTAGGAGGTAGAGCATTGAAGTTTACAGACGTAGCGAATGACCGGTTAGAAGAGACACTTTCTGGTGGTCAGAATAGAGAAAAGAATGAAGATAAGCTAGAAGATTCTGCATCTAATCTGACGGATGTTCTACAGGATATTTTAGAGGAAGATGCCCCTTTGGAATTTGCCGGGGAAGAACAGGCTGATGATGGAAAGAAACACAGTGATGATTATACCAAGGAAGAGGCGGATAGCCGCAGGGTTGTAATCGAGGTGAAAGATTTATATAAGATATACAAAGTAGGCACCTCAAAAGTACGGGCGTTAAACGGTGTGGATTTTAAAGTATATGAAGGCGAGTTTTGTGCAATCGTAGGTACTTCGGGTTCAGGTAAATCCACATTGCTTAATATGCTGGCGGGTCTGGAAAAACCGACGAAGGGTGAGATTGTGATTGCAGGACACCATATCGAGAAAATGAACGAGAATAAGCTGGTACGGTTCCGACGTAAAAATGTTGGATTTATTTTTCAGTCCTTTAACCTGATTGGAACAATGAATGCAATGGAAAATGTTGCATTGCCCCTGTCTTTTAGGGGAATGCCAAAAGATTTAAGATTGAAAAAGGCAATGAAGATGTTAAGGCTGGTGGGGCTTAAGGAACATGCATTCCATAAACCTAATCAGATGTCGGGAGGACAGCAGCAGCGTGTTGGTATGGCAAGGGCATTGGTAGTAAATCCCAAGATTATGTTTGCGGATGAGCCTACCGGTAATCTGGATTCTAGAACTTCGAAAGAAATGATGGATCTGATGCGAAAAGTGGTAAATGAACAGAAAAAAACATTGGTAATGGTTACCCATGATGATAGTCTGGCAGCAATTGCTGATAAAGTAATTCGAATTGTTGATGGCAAAATAGTTAAAATAGAGGATAGAAGTACGAAAGTAATGGAGGATAATGAACATGAAACGATTAAGCTATAAAAAAACCGGATATTTTCAGAAGTTGGCGGTTCTTATGATATGTGCATTAATGATTACTCTTATGCCGGGAGAATTACAGTCGGTTAGTGCGGTGCAGATGCCGGAAAACAGTGAAGTTACCCAATATAAGGATACTACTACCGCGACTTCTTCGGATTCTGTTAATGTGGATGCGAATGGAGTATTGGGAAAGAACTCAGATATCGGAGTCGAAGTTACCAAATCCATTACAGGAACAGCTGGCAAAAAGCTTAAGATAGAATTTAAGCTAAAGTCAAATGATGTGGCGGCGATTAAATTAAAGAGTGTATACCCGGTTATTGATACTGCTTTTCCGTTTGAAACGAGTGGAGATGCATATAAGGTTGTGTCAGCCGGTACAGAGGCTGCAAAGCAGGCAGAATTAGAAGCATCATATTCTATGACTGCACGTTCTGATTTGGAAACAGGATATCACAGTGTAAAGTTTATTGGAGAATATACAAAAACTGCCAGTGACGGAACCGTGGCAGATTATTATGTTATAAAGACGATTAACATATATTTTTCGGGAACGGCATCAGGTGGCAATTCGACGATCCAGGGAGGAAATAATTCTCCAGGAGGTGGTTCTACTGAACCGGATGACGATCCTTCGGATGATGATGACGATGGAAATGATTATACTCCTAGTGGAGGAGGAGGTTCGGATAGCGAAGCAACAGCTCCTAAATTGATTATTACAGGGTATGAGACAAAACCAGAAAAGGTTATGGCGGGTGAGACTTTTAAGATTACCATCCATATTCAGAATGCTTCCAAGTCAACACCGGTTCGTAACGGTAAATTTTTAATTGGGAATGAGGCTGGAAATTTCCTTCCGACATCAGGCTCTAATGCTGTGTTTGTAGAGAGCATTGAAGCGGGGAAAACAGGAGACGTTGAGATTGAATTAAAAACTTCTACGGATTTGGCACAGAAAAATTATAAATTAATTGTAAAAGGTGATTTTGATGACGGTAAAGGCAATACCTTTTCCACCAGTGAAAACTTATATCTTCCAGTATATCAGGAAGTAAAATTAGGCATTACGGATGTTTCCATGACACCGGAATCCATTGGTATTGGTTCTGAGGGCAGCCTGATGTTTACTATAAATAATCAGGGGAGTGCCGGAGTTTATAATGTAAAAGTATCAGCTCAGGATGATGCGGTAACTGGAGAAGAAAACTATGTAGGGAATATAGCACCTAATTCTTCTGCTTATGCAACGCTGAATGTTGTGGGAGCAAAAGAGAATTCAGAAAAGGGAACTATAAAAGTGCATATTTCTTATGAAGATTCTGAAGGAAATGTCGGTGAAATGGAACAGGATGTAGCATGTATGGTAGGTGAGGATGCTATCATGGATGAATTTGAAGGTCTTGAAGAAGAATTTGAAGAGGAGTCGGAAGGCATCCCATGGTGGGTATATGTGATTATTGCGGTTGTAGCAATTGCGGTAATTGCAGGTATTATTGTCTTTGTATTGAAACGTAGGAAAAAGCGTATGGAAGCATTGTTGAATGATGATGAATTGGGAGAGGATGATTTAGAGAATGAAGATTTCTGATATCCTTGGAATGAGTCTGACAAATCTGTGGCGACGGAAAATGCGGACCATATTGACTATTTTGGGTGTTATTATCGGAACGGCGTCTATTGTTGTTATGCTGTCTCTTGGTCTTGGATTAAAACAGGCGATGATGGATCAGGTGAGTACAGCAGGCGGGCTGACGGAGATATTGGTATATTCTGATAGTGATATGGGTATGGATGAACGGCTGCTAAGCGATAAGACGATTGAATCTTTTATGGAGATAGAGCATGTCGATAAGGTAGAGCCGCAGATTGATTATAATATGCCGATTCAGGCAGGCAAGTATGAAGGGAACATTACGATAGTAGGTGTTACTCAGGAGCGGTTGGCGGAGATGGAGTTAGAAGAAGGTTCTTTGCCGGATGCCAACAGCGAAACCTTGGAATTGATTTTTGGTAATCAGGTATTAGGTGAATTTTTTGATATAACCACCGGTGTCTATCCCTATTGGGAAAATGATGAATTTCCAAATGTAAATCTGATGACGGTACCACTGATTGGCGGTATTGAAAAAGAAGAAAGCTATGAGGATTCCGAAAGTGATATGGGGGATTCTTCTATAGATAGTAAGGATTCTTCTTTTAGTGAAAGCAATGATGAATTTTCTGATGATACAGATGAATTTACAGACGAGAACGACGATTTTGGTGATGAATCTGATGACGAATCCAGTGAATCAACAGAGGATGATCTTCCGCTGGATGAATTTGAAGATGATTTTGAAAATGATGTAGCTGATATGAGTTCTTTTACCTCCAGTACAAAGCGGGTGCAGTTAAAAGCGGCAGGTATTACTGCGGGAGCCCAGGAAGATTATTCGGAATATTCTTACAATTGTTATGCGGATTTAGATAGTCTGAAGTCTTTTTTAAAGAAAAATTATTCCGCTAATGATATAATTCCCGGACAGCCGACAGATAGAAAGGGTAAACCTTACCGCGATTTAAAATATACCCAGCTTATCGTAAATGTAGATGAATCATCCTATGTAGAAGATGTTTTGCAGACCATTCAGGATATGGGATACCGTGGAGAAGCGAATAAGGAATGGCTGGAAGAGATTGAGAAGGAATTTATGATAATCGAAGCGGTTTTAGGTGGAATCGGAGCTATTTCTTTATTGGTAGCAGCGATTGGAATTGCCAATACTATGACCATGTCTACCTATGAAAGAACCAAGGAAATCGGTATTATGAAGGTACTTGGATGCAGTCTTGGTAATATCCGCTCCATGTTCCTTTCGGAAGCAGCTTTTATCGGGCTTTTGGGAGGGATTACCGGAATCATGCTAAGCTATATTTTGTCTGTTGCGGTAAATAAGCTGGTGGCGCCTATGGTGATGAGTGATTATGGCAGCGGTACGAAAATATCAGTGATTCCTTTATGGCTGGTACTTGCAGCGATTGTATTTTCTACTTTTATCGGAATGGTTGCAGGATTTTTCCCTGCACAGAGGGCAACAAGGCTGAGTCCGTTAGCGGCAATCAGGAATGAATAGTTTTAGGTATATAAACAAAACGCAGATGAGGGTATGCATTAGCGGGCATAACATTCATCTGCGTTTTTTACATTTGATTTTAATTATGAAGTGAAGTTCTTATCTGCTGGCAAAATCAATTTGCTGGACAGTTCCGGCAGCACCACTGGATTCATGAAGATAGAACCCTGTTTGTCGCACAACTGCCTGTGTTTCATTGCTGTCTAAGGTTTTATGGGTAAATGAGGTATTTGCGGCACCCAGATAAATGGCACCGATATCTGCCTGTTTCAAATCCATAAGTTTGTCATTGCCGGAGGCATCTTTTACCCATATCTTTAATTTGGAATAGACGGCGTCATTTTCATCAATCCATCCGTTACCGTCTTCGTCATATGCGGCAAGGTCTTTAAAACCGTTACCTGATTTTGTTCCGAACAGTTCATTGCCGTCATCGATTTTACCGTTTCCGTTTTTGTCCAGAGCGAGAAATGCGTTGCCTTTTGCCAATTGGGAGATTTCTTCTTTTTTGCCGTCGCCATCTATATCAAAGAACCATTTCTGGCTGCTGATGGTTTCCGGTGCATTGTCTAACTGAATAACAAGCGGATCGGTTAAAACGTATTGTGTGTCCGTGGTGATGCTTTCCACGGTCTCTGTAAAAGAACGACTCATTTCCATGGAGATGTCAAATTGAATGGAACGACCGTCTGCTGTTATAACAGAGCCGGTGCTGTTAAAGGTTGTTGTCTCCATTTCTGTTACAGAGGTGCTTTGGTAATTCTGTCTGGTCCAAAGAGTTCCCGGTTGGTTTTGTGTTGTGATGTCCAGAACGGAACCGGATTGACGACTGGTGATTCCCAGTAACTGATTCTTGATTCGCTCCATCAGCCGTTCTAAACGTTCAACAAGTTCCTCTTGAAATTTTTCTATAGGGGAAAGTGGACCTTTGAGACTTACATTTCGATTGAATGGATTAGTATACAAATCGGATGTAAGAGCCTCCTGATTGTCAGGGGAGGTATTACTACTTAAATATTCATCATACTGTCCTGACTGTCTGCTGCCGGCAAAACCGCGGTATTCTGTGTAGGAAAATAGAAATGATGTACCTGAATACGTTGTAAAACTTGTGCCGGATTGTTTCGTTGCTACTGATTGTTTTGTTTCTGTACTGTTTGCATAAATCCTCTTAGAATTCATGCTGATTGCACTTGAATCAATTTTCATGTTCTTCACCCTTTCAAAATGTATTCCAGTCTAACCATTTTGTATTGTCATCGGGTATAAAATGATAGAACGTGCTTGCTCCAAGATACCAATCTAACCAATATATATTTCGGATAAAAATGGTAAAAGATATAGAGTCTGTTTTTTATATACATAGTCATTTTATGCAGTCAGAGACAATTATATAAACATGGCGGTCCGGGATTGGGAGTAAAAGAGCAAACGAAATGGTGGAGAAGAAAAAAGAAAAAGTCCCGGTTTACATTTTGAACAAAGCAAAGTATAATATTCGTTAGTGTGTAAAGAAAGGAACAAGGGAGCTTTCGCATTAGCGCTTTATAGCACAAGAGAACACTTTTCTTAATGCGGCAGTCTCAGGAAAAAGAATGTATCAGATAATAAAAAAGGACGGAAATGCAAAACGTGCCGTTATGCAGACTGTGCATGGTACCATACAGACACCGGTGTTTATGAATGTGGGTACGGCTGCGGCTATTAAAGGAGCGGTTGCCACAACAGATTTGCGCGAAATTGGCACGCAGGTGGAGCTTTCTAATACGTACCATCTGCATGTAAGACCAGGAGACCTGATTGTAAAAGAGCTGGGAGGTCTTCACAAATTTATGAACTGGGACAAACCGATTTTGACCGATTCAGGTGGTTTTCAGGTGTTTTCCCTGGCAGGTCTTAGGAAAATTAAAGAAGAGGGTGTATATTTTAACTCACATGTAGATGGTCGCAAGATTTTTATGGGACCGGAAGAGAGTATGCAGATTCAGTCAAACCTTGCTTCTACGATTGCGATGGCGTTTGACGAATGTGTACCGAGTCTTGCTGACAGGAGCTATGTCAAAGCGTCTGTAGAGCGTACCACCAGATGGCTGGGACGCTGTAAGGCGGAAATGAACAGGCTGAATACACTAGAGGATACTATTAACAGAAACCAGTTGCTATTTGGGATTAATCAGGGAGGAATTCATGCGGACATCCGCATAGAACATGCGAAGGCGATATCGGCAATGGAATTGGATGGCTATGCAATTGGAGGTCTTGCCGTGGGAGAATCCCATGAGGAAATGTATCATATTATAGAGGAGACAGTACCGTTCCTGCCGGAAGGCAAACCTACTTATTTAATGGGTGTGGGAACACCTGCGAATATATTAGAGGCGGTGGACCGGGGAGTTGATTTCTTTGACTGTGTGTATCCGAGTCGAAACGGAAGGCATGGTCATGTGTATACGAATCGTGGGAAATTGAATTTATTTAATGCAAAATATGAAAAGGACAGCCGTCCGATTTCTGAGGAATGCGGATGTCCTGCATGCAGGAATTATTCCAGAGCATATATCAGACATTTATTAAAAGCAAAAGAAATGTTAGGAATGCGGCTTTGCGTCTTGCATAATTTGTATTTTTATAATAATATGATGAGTGAGATACGTCAGGCGATAGAAGAAGGACAGTATCGGGAATATAAAAAGATGCGTCTTGATGGATTTGCCCAGGGAGAATCGGTGTAATTAAGAGAAAAATTATTTTAGAAAGAATAAAAAGGAGTTATTTATTATGTTATCAATGTTATTAGGACAAAGTGCACAACAACCGACAGGAGGACAATCTGCAATTTTTTGGATTGTGTATATTTTATTTTTTGGTGTGATCATGTATTTTCTGTTGATTCGTCCGCAGAAAAAGCAGCAGAAGCAAATGGATTCTGTCCGTAATTCTGTTCTGCCAGGCGATAATATCATGACCACTGGAGGGTTTTATGGTGTTGTACTGGACGTGGTAGATGATACCGTTATTGTGGAATTTGGCAATAATAAGAACTGCCGTATTCCAATGCACAAGAATGCGATTGCAGAGGTGGAGAAGGATAGCGAAGAGGAAACCGATTCCAAAAAGAAGTAAGAAAGGTACAAGAACCGATTTCACTGAATATTGGGAAAGATAATAAAATGCACAATTATACCCGGCTGAATGGAATGCCGTTGTATAATTGTGCATTTTTACATCAACAGTGCTCACGGATGGCAGTTAAAAGCTTATCGGGAATACGGAGATTTCCATGACCAGTTCCAATAGAAATGTCTGGTTTTATTGTGCCATGAAAATCCGATCCTCCAGAAACGAGCAGTTTTTTTGCATGGGCAATATTTCTCAGCTCCTGCATCTGTCCGTCATCATAAGTTGAATAATAACACTCCATTCCGGATAATCCTGCAGGGATTAAATCATCCAGCATATGTTCGACCTCTGTTTTTGATAATTTGTAAGAATATGGATGGGCGAGAATGGCTATGCCACCAGCCTCATTAATCAGACTGATAACGTGCTCCGGTGTAACTTTTGGTTTAGGAAGATAGAAAGGACAGCCTATTCCAAGATATTTATCAAAGGCCTCGGTCTTATCCTTGCAGATGCCCTTTTCTATCAGTACTCTGGCAAAATGGGCCCTGGTAATGACACTGTTTGGATTGCCGTGCTTCAATTCTGCTAATGTGATGGAAATGCCGGCATCCACAAAGTTTTGTACCATTTTTTTGTTGCGGTTTTCTCTGGCTTGTTCGAGTTTTTGCAATTCATTCAAAAATGTTTCATCCTTATGGTTAATAAAAAGCCCGACAATATGGATTTCACGGTTATTGTAGTAGCAGGAAAGTTCAGTGCCGGGAATGACTTCGATATCTTTTATTTTTGCTGCATGATTAAGGGCACGTTCCACTCCTTTTACAGTGTCGTGGTCGGTAAGGGCAAAGGATGTAAGCCCCGCATGTTTGGCCAAATCTACTACTTCTTCCGGTGTCAGGGATCCGTCAGAAGCAGAAGAATGCACATGTAAGTCTATATAATTCATAAAAACCTCCTTGGTAAAATTTTGAAGTAATGTATTTATACCATAATATTATAATTATACACAAAATGATGAAAAAGCAAAGGAATAATAGAAGAAAAACTTTGCCGTTTTTTGATGCGATGGAAATTTCTAAATTTGTGATTAATTAGGATGTAATGAAAGGCATTTTGAAAGCAGAATTTGCAGATATTATTTTATAGTATTTAGCATAAAAGGAGTTATTGATTTTGCGATAATTGGTATGTTATACTGACAATACATAGGAGTACTTCTGTATGGCAGAACCAGTCGGAAGGAGCGTGAGAAATATGTGTGAAGTATTAGACAGAGCAGAAGAGAGAGGAAGGGCTGAAGGAAGAGCCGAGGGAAAAGCCGAAGGAAGGGTTGAAGGAAAAGCTGAAGGCAAGATAGTAGCATATGCAGACGTAGGTCTGACAGTTGCGGAGATTGCAGAAAAAATGGGACTTTCTGAAGAAGAGATAAAAACTGTTTTGAGGGAAGAAGGGATATTGAGAGAATAGTTATTATAAGAATTCACATTATAGAAGAAATCAGGAAGATACAGGAGGAAGATGAATGGGAGAAAAGGATACGGCAGAGAAGGTTCTTGAGGATTACAATGATGTATTTGCCGATATAGTGAATGTGCTGTTGTTTGAAGGAAAAGAGCTGATGAAGGAAGAAGAACTCTCTAATGCGAAGGACAAGAGCCAGTATAAAGCAGAGAACCGCCTGCATGAGCAGGAAAGGGATGTATCCAAGTTTTGGAGCAGGGGAGAGGTAAGGATAGCCCTGTGTGGACTGGAGAACCAGACTCTGATAGACAAAGATATGCCGTTCCGTGTGATAGGGTATGATGGGGCAGCATACCGCTCCCAGTTGACAGAAAAGAAAAAGAGGAGATATCCGGTGGTAACAATGGTACTATACTTTGGTCTGAAGCCATGGGAAGGGAAACGCTCACTGTATGAATGTCTGGAAATACCGGAGGAGATAAAGCCATATGTAAGTGATTATAGGATAAATGTATTTGAGATAGCGTATCTGGAAGAAGAACAGGTAAAGAGATTCAAAAGTGATTTCAGGTTTGTGGCTGATTACTTTGTTCAGATAAGGAAGAACAGGGATTATAAGCCATCGAAAGAAACGATACGGCATGTGGATGAGCTGTTAAAGCTGATGACTGTACTGACAGAAGATGAACGGTTTATAGAGGCACAGAATCAGTCGGAAGGAGGCGTGAAAAATATGTGTGAAGTATTAGACAGAGCAGAAGAGAGAGGAAAAGCTGAAGGAAGGGCTGAAGGAAGGGCTGAAGGAAGGGCTGAAGGAAAAGCTGAAGGAAAAGCTGAAGGAAGAGCTGAAGGAAAAGCTGAAGGAAGAGCTGAAGGCAAGATAGTAGCATATGCAGACGTAGGTCTGACAGTTGCAGAAATTGCAGAAAAAATGGGACTTTCTGAAGAAGAGATAAAAACTGTTTTGAGGGAAGAAGGAATATTGAAAGAATAGCAGTATAAAGAAGGGAAGAATCCCCGCCAGCGAATGCAGGCGGGGATTCTTATGTCAGAAAGACTTAGAACAATAGAAAAATTTTCTGGATATCTTTACAGTAGCTTTACTTTTTGTCGGTCTTAGGGAGCGGCATAAAGAATAGATGTACCGGAGTATTCAGAGCCCTGCTGATATCAAAGAGCAGTTCCATAGAAAAGGGTTGTACTCTGTTTACGCTTTCGATACGACTTATGTAACTTCTGTTGACGCCGACAGCGGCGGCTAATTGTGCCTGTGTCATGCCGGCACGTTTCCGGTAAAAGGCGATGTGCTCACCGGCATCCAGAAAAAAGTCGCGGTTTTCAAAAGACGGATACATTTTTGTTTTACTCATACTCATATTTTTTTCCTCCTTTGTGAATAAAACGTGGTCAACAACTACATTTGAACAATATACCCAATGAGGATAAAAGTATATAGATTTTTTGGAAAAAAATTAAATATTAACAGAGAGTTAACAAAACTTGACAAATCCTTACAAATATGTACAAGGAGAGAAGAGCATAAAAAAATACCTGTCGGCAAAGGCAGGTATTTTATATATTCAGAATATCTGAAAAATATTATGAATGATTGAGAAATAGTCTGGAATATGTTCTGTAATATGGAATAAATCACTGCAATAAAAGATTGACAGATAAATGCTGCATGTAAGGTAATCAGGTTAGTCAAATTCTATTTTGCCATGTTCTTTTTCAAATTCTGCGACATGTTTTCTCATAAGCACTTCTATTTCACGATTTGCGGAACGTGCATTATCTTTCGCAGTAAGGTGAAACTTTTTTAGTAATTCTAAGTCTGTTCGAAGTGTAAATTTTGATATGTTAGGCAACATTTTAAACCTCCGATATAATAGGTTTATTATAATACATAAAAATAATGGTGGTTTGATTTGACGCCATAATGACGGCTTGAAATTTAATGTTAAATTTATATGTGGTTTGTATTTTAATGCCGCCATAATGCCGTCAATCCATATTTTACCTGTCTATTAGCATTATAATGGGACTTATATAATCTATAGGGGGATTAATATGTTATTAAAGCTATCAAAATTTACAATACGAATTGATTCTGTTTTATTAAAAAAGTTCCGCTTTGTGGCAGAATATAATGGACGTTCCGCTAATCATGAAATAGAGATATTAATGAAAAAGCATGTCGCAGAATTTGAAAAAAGACAAGAAATGGAAAGTGATTTAACTCCTTGGAATAGTATTTAGTATATTTGAATTGAAAAGATGTTTGTAAATTATTCGTATAGAACAATGAAACAGATAGCATCTTTCAACTATATTGATTCTAAAATATTTAGTAGAAAGAAGGAATAAAAATATGAACGAATTTGAAAGAGTAATAGATAGAATTCATGGGGAAAGTGTAGCATCGTACCTGTTGTTTGGTGTAGAGCCACTTACAAAACATACTGAAAAATATTCGAAAAGAATAGATGATTCTTGTGATAAAATGTTTGATCTTCTGCAAGAATTATTCCCAGACATAGATAAAGACGATGAAGAACTGGGCAATATATTGTTAGGATTTGCCTCGGAGCAGGGGGAGTTATATTTTCAGGCTGGTATGGTTATGGGGTTTCAGTTGTACAAAATGTTTGAACAAGAGTATGATAAAATGAGGGATTACGGTGCAGATAAGATTATTAGAGATTGCGCAGCGGTTAAGGAAATGATGCAAAAAATGGAAAAATAGGATTTTTTACATATTACCATATGAGTATATACTATATTTGGTGGTTTATGAATGGACAGTTAATCTTTATAAGAGGAGATAAACTGTCTTTTTTGGGTTGGCTGAATTTTTTAAATAGCATTTTTGAGATTTTACTATAGAAAGTAAAAGTGGTACATTTTTATGGAAAAATGAGTGTTTATATGGTAATATATAGGCGCTGATAGATAATATAAAGTAATCGCTTGAACTAATTATTTGTACCATTTTAATAAATGTGTTATGTAAACAGGGAGAAGAGAATGTTAGACTGTGTAATTGAAAGTACAAATAAATATATCGATAATATGCCTAAAACAGAACGGAAAAAATATGGTCAGTTCTTTACAAGTAAGGAAACGGCACGTTTTATGGCAGGATTGTATTCTGTTCCTGTGAATAAAACTAAAGTAAGTATTTTAGATGCGGGAGCCGGATCAGGGATTTTGTCCTGTGCATTTTTAGAAAGACTGGAACATATGGATTCTGTACAGGAAATAGAATTGACCTGTTATGAGAATGACAGTAATATATTGGATTTGTTAAAGAATAATTTGAAAACATTTCAGAAAAATTCTCGAAAAGATATTCAGATACACATAATTTCCGATAATTATATCACTAGCCAATATTTGGACTTTAATCATATGCCAAAAGGTAATCCGAGTCCTCAGAAATATGATTTTGTAATTGGTAATCCTCCCTATATGAAAATACCCAAAGATGCACCAGAGGCAGTTGCAATGCCGGAGATTTGTTATGGTGCACCTAATTTGTATTTTATTTTTGCAGCAATGGGATTGTTTAACCTTAATGCTGATGGGGAGATGGTGTATATTATTCCGCGTTCATGGACTTCAGGAGCTTATTTTAAGCGTTTTAGACAATATTTTCTGATAGAAGGGAAATTGGAACATATTCATTTGTTTGTGAGTAGGAACAAAGTGTTTGACAAGGAAAATGTGTTACAGGAAACAATTATTATAAAAGTGAAAAAGACTGATAACACACCAGATGAAATTACGATTACTTCTTCAGTGTCAAATGATGATTTTGATAATCTGACTTCTTTGACAGTGCCATATAGTCTTGTGGTGTCAGGGAATGATTATTATGTGTATTTGGTAACGGATGAAAATGAGATTTCTGTATTAAAGCGGTTACATAGGTTTGATAAAACGTTGCCTGAAATTGGGTTAAGGATGAAAACAGGGCTTACAGTTGATTTCCGTAATCGAGAGATACTTCGGGATAAGGCGGAGGAAGGTGCGATTCCACTTTTTTATTCGCAGCATATCCGGCAAGGGGAGGTACAGTTTCCTATACAAAGAAAATATGAGTATGTTGTGACTGATCAAAGCGGATTAACTCAAGATAATCGAAATTATTTATTCGTTAAGCGTTTTACAGCAAAGGAAGAGCATCGCAGGCTGCAGTGTGGGGTTTATTTATCAAAAAATTATCCGCAATATCAAAAAATCAGTACACAAAATAAGATTAATTTTGTGGATGGTTTATTAACTGAAATGTCAGAATGCCTTGTATATGGATTATACGTGATTTTTAATTCTACTCTTTATGATGAATATTATAGGATATTGAATGGATCAACGCAGGTAAATTCTACGGAAATTAATGCTATGCCTATACCTGATTTGGAAATTATTCAGGAAATGGGAAGAAAGCTGATGAAAAGTGAGGATATGTCAGAAAATAATTGTAATATGATATTGGAGGGGTATTGTGGGTAAAGTTGAAGAAGCTAGAGAATTTTTAGAGGCACTTGGAATGCCCAGAGCGCAGCAAGCAGATATTTGTTGTTATGTGTTATTAGCAATGGCAGGAATGAAACCATTTAGTAAATGGTCTGATGCAGAAAATGGGTGGATTCGTATTCATGATATTATCGGGTTTGTGAATACATATTATGGAGTAGACTATGCGGAGAACAGCAGGGAATCATTTCGTAAACAGGCATTACATCATTTTCGCACAGCTGCACTTGTAGAAGATAACGGTACAGCAACAAATAGTCCTAATTATAGATATAGATTAACTGAAGAAACTTTACAGATGGTAAGAACATTTCAATCATCAGATTGGGAAAAAACTTTAAGCAGCTTTTTGGAATGTCATGAGATGCTTATAAATATTTACACTTCCAAGAAGAAAATGACGATGATGCCGGTGTGTATTAATGGAGGAGATTTTCAGTTTTCGACAGGGAAACATAATGAATTGCAAAAAGCGATTATTGAGGAATTTGCACCCAGATTTGCACCAAATTCAGTATGTTTATATGTTGGCGATACAGTAGAAAAGGATTTGATTAAAAATGTTGATAAACTGGCAGAATTGGGATTTGAAATAACTTTGCATGATAAGATGCCTGATGTGATTTTGTACAGAGAGGATAAGGATTGGATTTATTTCATTGAATCTGTAACTTCAGTTGGACCAATGGAACCTAAAAGAATACTGGAAATAGCAGAGATGACGAAGCATGTAACAGCAGGAAAAATTTTCGTGACAGCATTTCTTGATTTTAAGACATACAAGAGGTTTTCAGAATCATTGGCATGGGAAACAGAAGTCTGGATTGCAGAGATACCAGAGCATATGATACATTTGAACGGGGATAAGTTTTTAGGACCAAGATAGGTGATCATTATATCCATATAATAGCTAAGCAGGAATGGTAACGAAAAAAGTTATTGGGTTATTGTTCTGTATAAAGATTATAATGTTATTTTTAACCAAATTAGGACTAGATTTTTTTGACGATATATGCGAAAATATATCTAAATGCGGCAGTCAGCTTTATGTTGAAATGCCGATAATATTTTACATATTGAAAGGAGTTTCAACATGATTTATTCACAGGAAGTAGAGAACATGTGCCCAGTAGCTCAGGGTGTACATCATGGTTGTGCACCAATCCCTGAAGAAGCAAAATGGGTTCAGGCAAAAGAAGTAAAGGATATTTCCGGTTTGACACACGGTATTGGATGGTGTGCACCACAGCAGGGTGCCTGCAAGTTAACACTGAATGTTAAAGAGGGTATTATCCAGGAAGCATTGGTTGAGACAATCGGATGTTCCGGTATGACACATTCTGCTGCTATGGCATCAGAGATTTTACCGGGCTTAACAGTTATGGAAGCATTAAATACTGACTTAGTATGTGATGCGATCAATACAGCGATGAGAGAGCTGTTTTTACAGATTGTTTATGGACGTACACAGAGTGCATTTTCTGAAGATGGTCTGCCGGTAGGAGCAGGTCTTGAGGATTTAGGTAAGGGTCTTCGTTCACAGGTTGGTACAATGTACGGTACACTTAAGAAAGGTCCTCGTTACTTAGAGATGGCTGAGGGATATGTTACAGCAATCGCGTTGGATGCTGAGGATTTAATTATCGGATACAAATTCGTTAACCTTGGTAAGATGACAGATTTTATTAAAAAGGGTGACGATCCAAACACTGCATATGAAAAGTCTTGTGGTCAGTATGGTAGAGTAGATGATGCTGTTAAGTTAATCGATCCACGTACAGACAAAGAGATTGCTAAATAATAGAAGGAGGTAACGATATAATGGCATTATTTGAATCATATGAAAGAAGAATTGATAAGATTAATGAAGTGTTAAACAGCTACGGTATCTCCTCTATCGAAGAGGCAGAGAAGATTACAAAAGATGCTGGTTTAGATGTATATAATCAGGTTAAAGGAATTCAGCCGATTTGTTTTGAGAATGCTTGCTGGGCTTATACTGTAGGTGCTGCAATCGCAATCAAGAAGGGCTGTAAGAGAGCTGCTGATGCAGCTGCTGCAATCGGCGAAGGACTTCAGGCTTTCTGTATTCCGGGTTCCGTAGCAGATACTCGTAAGGTAGGTTTAGGACATGGTAATTTAGGCAAGATGCTGCTGGAAGAAGAGACAGAGTGTTTCGCATTCTTAGCAGGTCATGAATCATTTGCTGCGGCAGAAGGTGCAATCGGTATTGCAGAGAAGGCAAACAAGGTTCGCCAGAAACCGTTAAGAGTTATTCTGAATGGTTTAGGAAAGGATGCTGCACAGATTATTTCTCGTATCAACGGATTTACATTTGTTGAGACAGAGTATGATCCATATACCAATGAGGTTAAGGAAGTATTCCGCAAGTCTTATTCAGAGGGACTTCGTGCAAAGGTTAACTGTTATGGTGCAAATTCTGTACCGGAAGGTGTTGCAATCATGCATAAGGAAGGTGTTGATGTATCCATTACCGGTAACTCAACCAATCCGACTCGTTTCCAGCATCCGGTAGCAGGTACATATAAGAAAGAATGTATCGAGCAGGGTAAGAAATATTTTTCAGTTGCTTCCGGTGGTGGTACAGGACGTACTCTTCACCCAGATAATATGGCTGCTGGTCCGGCTTCTTATGGTATGACGGATACATTAGGACGTATGCATTCAGATGCACAGTTTGCAGGTTCTTCATCCGTTCCTGCACACGTTGAGATGATGGGTCTTATCGGTGCCGGTAATAACCCGATGGTTGGAATGACAGTTGCAGTTGCCGTTTCCATCGAGGAAGCTGCTAAGGCTGGAAAGTTCTAAAAATATACTATTCCAAGGAATTCCAAGGGTTTGACAAGTTAGTAGATAATTTGCCAAACCCTTTTTGTGCTATTATTTTATGTTGAGAGGGAGATTAAACAAATGAAAAAAATAATATTATTTAATGGGATAATGATGATATTGACAATTTTCCTTACGGGGTGTGGGGAACCGGAGATTACGCAAGAAAAAGATACATTTGAATTAGGTGAAACTGTTGAGCTGGAAAAAGCTGTGGTGTACGATGTAGTAAAAGTATCTAATGTGGAAGTGAAAAATACTGGTAATTTTAATACGGATAAGACAGGGAGTTATGATGTAAAATATACGGCCACAAGTGTTAAGGGAAAGACGGCTGAATTTGTATTTACTTATAATGTAAAGGATACGGTTGCTCCGGAATTAACAGTTAATAAGGAAACGGTTGATCTTTGTGTAGAGGCTGAATTTGATATTAATGATTATGCATCTGCAAAAGATTTATCAGAATGTACTATCGATTATACTGGTGATTTAGATATGGAAAAAGAGGGTGAGTATTTAATCACTATTACAGCTCAGGATTCTTCAGGTAATATATCGGAAGAAAAAAATCTTACAGTGTGGTAAGTGACAGGAGAAATGCTGATTTTGAAAATGCATTTTTTGGAGATACTGCCGATGTTATTAAAAAATATGAAAAAGGAATTAAAACTCATGAATCATCTGATTTCATAATGTTTGAAGGCAAAGTAGCAGGTATGGCATGTGACAAGATGTACTATTTAAATGATAGTTATAAATTTTACATGGGAGTTTATGGATTTACTGCACAGTATTCAAATGCTGCTAGCTATATTTCGGATTATGCTTCATTAAAGCAAAAAGTGATAAAGAAATATGGGGAATGTATGGAAGGTGATGATGATATGCAAGTTGTGAATCACTTGGCGGCTTATTGTTCCGATAATGCACAGGCATTGCAGCTTGGGTATGTTGAATTTTGGTCAACGTGGGAAACTGATGATGCCATAATTGAATTATGGCTGAATGCTCCAAATTTTAATCCAGCAGTTTTTCTTAGATTCACATCAAAAACGGTGGCAGGATCTACAGCAGATGATTTATAATGTGGAGGGATGGAGATTATGGAGAAAAAGTCTATTAATAAAAAATCAGTATTCATCATTGTGCTTTCTATCGTGTTGATTGTTATAGGGATAGTATCATTTAATATCTATAAAAACAATAAGATTAGAGCCTTAGTACCTCAAATAGAACAATATCAAAAGGAATTGCAGTTTGACAAAGTAAAAGAAGTTTGTGACAAGCTTGATAAATTAGGCTATAATGTTGATGATATTAAGAAAGCGAATGAATATGATTTGGAAGTTGCAGATACTTTGATTAATTATTTACAGGCGTTGAATGATGCAAATCATAAATTGAATCAGGGAATCGGAGTTTCTTTGTCAGATGTTTTGCAGGATTTAAGGGAACCGTATGAAGCATTTGCTGATTTAGAGGATTCTGAATTAACAGATTTGGGAAAGTATATAAAAGAGTTAAAGGATAATCCCGTTCACGAATTGTTGGTAAATAAATATATTTATAATTATAGTAGCAATAATAACAGTTTGTTGGAGATGTCATATGTGGTAATAGTGCAAAATGCAATATATTCGGTTTTTGATATTGAGCAGCCATTTGAATATGATTTTGACAAGTAATATATAGGATTATCTGAAAAAGTGGAGGAATAAGTCCTCCACTTTTTTTTGTGGCTTTTGGTAAGGAGTGGGGGAAAGTTTAAAATTTTATTTTACCCGTACCCAATAGCCAGTTGTATAACAGATAGAAAACAATTTTAAATATAATTGTCATATCTCATAATAATTGATATAATAAATAAAACTTTTTCTGCAAGTGATTGACTGATTCTGCAAGACAGCTTGATTCCATAATTTTTGTGAAAAATAAAAAGGACTTTCTTTCTTATTAGCAGTTGTAACTCGCAAATTGGTATGAATTCAAATAAGGAAGGGAGATGACAGAAATTATGCTGCAAATAGCTATATGTGACGATGAAGAGATATTTGGGAGGTATCTTGAAAAGCTGATTACCAGATATCTGGATGATAAAGGGGAAATCTATTCTATCAGGAGATTTTTATCTGGGATTGAATTTACAAGTCTAGGTGCTAAAATGGCAGCTTATAAGATTGTATTTCTTGATATTAATATGATGGAATTAAATGGTATAGAGACCGCAAGGAAACTACGGGAATTGTCTGATGAGGCGTATGTGATTTTTGTGACAGCCTTTATAAATTATACATTAGAAGGATATAAGGTAAATGCGTTTCGGTATCTTCTAAAAAATGCTGATAATTTTAAGGAATCTCTGGAAGAGTGTCTGGATGCCATTTTTCAAAAAATGAAGATCGTACCGGTAGCAAAAAGATACCGTTTTGCAGAAGGGGAAAAGCAGTTTTTTCTAAAAAGGCTGGTATATGTAGAAAGTAATCTGCACACGCTGGTATTTCATATATTAGAGGATGATATGGCTGAATATAAAATGCAGAAAACGCTGAATTTTATTGAAGAAGATATTGATGATAAGATGTTTTTGAGGATACATCAGAGTTTTTTAGTTAATATATCATTTGTGGAATACATAGAGGACAAGACAGTGTTTCTTGTGGATGGAACCTCTCTTCCTATCGCAAAATCGAGATATAAAATGGTACGGGATGCGGTCATAAGATTTAAAGGGGTTATACAATGATTATATTTATTCAAAGTATTTGTATTGTGTTTACGGAAATGATTTTTTATAAATTGTTTATGGAAGCTTTCTGCGATTACCGGAGCAGTGGATGCCGGAGAAAAAGTTACATAATGCTTATAGCTATGTGTATCGGAACGTTTGCTATTTCGGTTTTGCTGAATTCTTATTTTTTGTTAAAGGAGATAGTCATAGCTTTGTGTCTTTTTCTGATAGCAAGCCTTTTTTTCAAATCCAGACCGTTTAAAATGATAACACTTACAATTTTCTATCTGGCACTGCTTCTGGCGGTTGATTATCTTGTTCTGGTTACGTATTCTAATATGTTTATAATAATACCTGGAGATGGGACGATTTTCAGGATTGCGGCTATGGTTTTTAGTAAAATTACGTTATTTTTAATAGTTTTGGTGATTCAGCGTATAACAGAAAAGTCGGAGATTGCAGCTTTGACGGATATTCAATGGGTCAGATTTCTCTTTTTTCCTGTCTTTTCCGTCTGCATTTTGGGAATCATATTGTCTAATACGTATACAGTTCAGGCTGAGGGAATGGAAGATTTGTTATGGATGGTGGCATTCGGTTTATTAGGAATGAATATCTTTTTGTTCTTTCTGATACAGGACATTTCAAAGAGGGAACGGCAATTCAGGGAAAATAAGATTGCGGAGGTGCAGGCAAATAATCAGTTAATGCTTTATCAGTCCATTGCTGATAATTTTAATGAACAGAATGAAAAGCTTCATGAGTATAAAAATCAGATTGAGTGTATGCGTACGCTTTGCAGAGGTGGGAAATATGATGAGCTGGAACAGTATTTAAGTCAGATAGGGGATGAAATTTTTCACGAACTGGATGCTGTAGATACGCATCATGCAATAGTAAATGCCGTGATCAATACAAAGTATCAGAGGGCGCTTAGTTATGGGATTGTCGTGGTTTTTAAACTGGATGATTTATCAGGATTATGGCTTAGCGAGCATGATATAGTTGTGCTTCTTGCCAATTTGCTGGATAATGCAATAGAAGCTTGTACGAAAATAGAATACAGGCGTGTCATCAAAGTGAAGATGGTTATTGAAAAAAGTTTTCTGGTATTGTCTGTATGTAATACCTATAATGGAACAGTGAAAAGGAAAGAAGGGATTTTGCTGTCCACAAAAGAACATGCCGGTTATGAGCATGGGATCGGTGTTAAGAACATTATAAAAATAGTAGAAAAATATGGCGGGCATTATGTCATAGAACCTCAGGATACAGAATTTCTGTTCTCTATCATGATTCCACAAAAAGGAAAAACAGCGGATTAATTCTGCTGTTTTTTAGTTCCTATATTTCTCATTTAATCCAATATGCATTTTTAAACTTATTTCGTTGGAAAACGACTGATTCTGCTGTTTTTTGTCTGATTCTGCATATCATATTGATTTTTAAAGTAGAACTATATATTCTACGGTATGGAGGTGCTGCATGATAGAGGGAATTGTAAACCGGATCGTTAAAATGATGATGGAGGAGCAGGTTATAGATGAATCGGATAAGGAAGACTATCAGTATTACATACATTGCATGACAGAAAGTTTCATTACTGTTGGTTCTGTCCTGATTATAAGCTGTATTCTGAAAAATATCATCGCTACAGCCGGTTTTCTGCTTTTTTTTCTGGCACTTAGAAAACGTACTGGCGGTTATCACGCTTCAACGTTTGGACACTGCTATTTGATGACGCTGGTAACGTATGGTTTTGTGGTTTACTTATGCCAGAATATAAGGTTTTGGCAAAAATATCATTGGCTGGGAGTTCTTGTTTCGTCAATGGTAATCTTAGTAATAGGAACGGTTAATCATCCGGATGTACACATGACTCAGTCTGAGTTGAAAAATGCGAAAGAAGCGGCACGTTGGATGCTGATGCTGGAACTTGGGGTTTTGTTCTTTTTGAAATGCATGAATGCAAGCCCTGTAATGATCACGTATCTGTCAACAGCCATAACGTTATGCGGTATCCTCCTTTTTTTTGCAAAATTGATTAGACAGGAGGTGAAAACGGATGAATAAGAAGAAAACGGTTCTGAAAATGATGGAAAAAGCTGTAAAGATCGGTAAGAGTCATGGTTATGGCGATTGGCCGTATTGTGCAGGAATCTTTCATCAGCCAAAACGTCCGATGAAGTCGGAGAAAAAAGAAACATTATAACATGCTTGTAAGGGGAGAGAGCAGGTTATAAAGAAATGCAGGAAAGCGAGGATACATATGAAGATGAAAAGAAAGTTTAAAAATATCTTATGTGCATTAGCAATTCTGGTCAGCGTTGGAGGGTTTGCGACGGTGGCTCATGCTGTCAATAGTTATTTAGATGTGACAGTATATAATGTACCGGGGACGACATCTCCGGATCCATATTCTACAAGAACAATTAAAGATGATAATGAACAGAGATTTTATATTAAATTAAATACTTTGACAAATACGCCTTCTATGAGTTTTACGGCTTTTGCTTCTGATGGAACACGGGTATCGGCAAATCCCGCTATTACATTTTATAGAGATAGTGACACATTGCCAAAAACGAAATCAGCACCATATACTGTAACGGCATATGCAGGTCGATATTATTATGTTTATGCAACCGTGCCATTGTATTATGGTGGGGCTCATGCAACAGGAACTTATTGTCCTTGAGAAACCATTTACAATCACCCCTATGGTATCATAGGGGTGATATCCTGTGATGGCTTTGAAAAAGGAGGCTGATGGAAAGTGAAACGGATTCGGTATCTGAATATAGATATGAGTAGGGCATTTGGATCATGGAAAATAGCTGTCGGAAGCTTAGGTGTCTGCCTTACATTATTATATAATAGCTCCGGTGCTGTCAGTGTGCTTGGATGGCTGAGTAATATAGCGGGAAATGCTGTCCTGATCATGGCAGCATTGATTTTTTCTGTTTATCCTTATGCGGCAGCGTTTTGTGACGATATGGAATATTGCTATGACAGACAGATGGTGTTAAGGGGCAGTGCAGCTTCTTATTCTCTTTCTAAAATGACAGCTGTATTCCTTTCCGCAGCATTTACCATGTTTTCCGGTTTTGTGCTTGCAGTATTATTCCTTCTGGTCAGATATGGACTGCCGGATGCGGAATTCGTACAGCAGGTTTTGGACAATTGTGTTTCCCTGTATAAACCGCTGCTGGTAAGCAGGTATTTTCTTTTGTTTGCATTTTGCATAGGCATACATCTGGCGGTGCTGGCGGGGACGCTGGCTGTGATCGGGCTGATGTGCTCCCTCTTTGTTAAAAACCGTATGCTTGTGTATATCTTGCCGGTGGCGTTTCTTTATATAGAAGATATTCTGGTACAGCGTATGATGGGATGGGAATTGGGTAGCTTGTTTTCCCTGAACTGCATGGGAGTCACTGTATTGGGAAGCAGTCTGAAAATACATACGTGGCAGTTATATTATCTTGAGATTTTTCTGTTGTTATTATTTATAGGGGCAGTCATCTGCATTATATATAGAAGGAAGGTGGCATAAGATGTCTGAAAAAACGGGCAGGGTTCACTGGAATGGGTGGCAGGAATGTGTAAAAAAAATATGTTCGATTCGTTTTGCAGGGGCGGTTGTCTTAATGACAGCATTGGTATGTGCCATAGCAAGCGGAATTGACCGGGTTATGATTGACCAGCAGGAATGGATTACACCCTGGATGGCACCTCATTTTTTTGACAATAAGTATTTTGCCACTTTTTATGGTTTTATAGTTTGTTATATGTTTTCGGATGTACCTTTTATGAATCGCTCAGAGCTATGCTTTGCCCTGAGAAAAGGCAGGGGCATATGGTGTATGGAAAAGATATTTGCAGTTATCATGCAGGCATTTTCCCTGACTGTTCTGACCTTTGCTGCGACGGTTCTTGTTTTTGTACCAAGACTTCACTTTGAGTTGGATTGGGGAAGCATTATCGATACCATGGCATATTCCGAAAATATATGGGAATATAATCTTATCAGTAATCCGTCCTCTGTAATTATGGAAAAATATACACCTTTGCTGGCGATGCTCCTGTGTTTTTTACTGGTCTGGATCATATCTTCTGTAATAGGACTGCTAATGTTTGTCCTCAGCTTGTACACAAGCAGGATGGCGGCAGTATCTGTTGCGGCTATATTGACAGGAATGAATCTGTCAGAGGCAAAATTCATCACTTCTTCGTGGCTGCCCTATGTGACTCCGTTTAACTGGTGCAGGTTGGGGCTGCATAATGAACCGGTTTTTTTAGACACTCATTATTATCCGTCTCTGTGGTTTTGCTTAGGACTGTGCGGTATCATGATAATATTTACTGCTCTTGGTATTATGCTGAGATCACGGCACATGGAATTTGTTTGGAATAAAGAAGAATAGGAGAGGAACAATGAAAAAGCAGACACAGGAACCAGAAGGACTGCCAGTAATACAGGTAAAACATGCGAGTAAGCGTTTTCGGAAACAACAGGTGTTGAAGGATATCTCTGTCTCCTTTGTGCAGGGTGAAATATGCGGCATTGTAGGGCATAATGGTTCCGGCAAGACAGTATTGTTTAAATGTATCTGCGGTCTTCTTTATCTGGATGAAGGAAGCATTTATATTCATGGAAGACAGATGCATGAGGATATTGACATGCTGAATGATGCAGGCGTTATTATTGAAGAACCGTCAATCCTTGGAAATACCAGTGGGTATAAAAATCTTGACTATTTATACCGTATCCGTAATACAAAAAATAAGGAACATTTGTATGCTGTTATGGAGAAGGTAGGGCTGGATCCAAAATCGAGAAAAAAGGTACATAATTACTCTATGGGTATGCGGCAAAGGCTTGCCATTGCCCAGGCGATTATGGAAGATCAGGATATTTTAATTTTGGATGAACCAATGAACGGATTGGATAAAATCGGGGTGGCAGATATGCGTAAGCTGTTTCTGGAATTAAGGGAACAGGGGAAAACGATTATATTGGCGAGCCATAATAAAGAAGATATAGATGTTTTGTGTGATCATGTGTATGAGATGGAAATGGGGGTATTGTCAAAAATCCGATGACACAGTTATAAAGGTATTTAAGTTAATATAGATTCATAACCTATGTTTAATTTTCTATTAAAAATAGAAAAAAAGGCGGTTTTGGAAGAAATTGGTAGAAAATAGTTTGTAAAATGACTTGACTTATTCATTTTTTTTATTTATTATATCTGTAAAACGTAATTATTTTTGGAGATAGAAGATCTAAATTGATATATAAATCATGATTTTCTATGTTAGAAAGAAGGTTTTTAAATGGGTGTATTTTTTAAAAAATTACGCGGCAGATATAAGAGATACAGGGAACATCTCCGCTGGAGAGATATAAGTGTATGCAGCTGGGAGATGTTTCCGGCTTGGTATTATTATTTATATTCGGAACAGGAAATCGAAAGAATGGAACGTGAGGAATTGGATAAACTCTGGCAAAAGATAGATTTATTATAGAGGGTATTGACTTTTTTGCAGCTCTGGAATAGGATAAGGCAGAGTCATGGCAGGAAAGGAAGAACAAAGATGTATGAGCAGGTTGTCCATCAATTAATGGAAAAGGGATATCACATTTCGTTTGCAGAGTCTTGTACAGGAGGGCTTGCAGCCGCGGCACTTGTAAGTGTGGCAGATGCTTCAAAGGTATTGGATGCAAGCTTTATTACTTATGCAAATGATGCTAAGATAAAGTATCTTGGTGTAAAAGAAGATACGATAGAAACATATGGTGTAGTAAGTGAGGAGGTTGCCTGTCAGATGTCAGAAGGCGTGGCGAAAGAGACAGGAGCTGAAGTCGGGATAGGGATTACCGGTGTGGCAGGACCGGGAGGCGGAACGAAAGAAAAACCTGTTGGAATGGTATGCTTTGGTTTTTTTGTCGAGGGAGTCGTTTATACGGAAACTATGCAGTTTGGAGATGTTGGCAGGAACGAAGTACGCAGAAAGAGCGTAGAATATGTTTATAGGAAATTACATGAATTGCTATTATAAAGAGGCGGAGATTCCCGCCTCTTTGTGTTTATTGCTTTTTCCAGGTGAGAGGTGATAGTAACACCAGCATAGGGAATAATTCCAAACGCCCGGCGAGCATATCAAACATAAGGATATATTTTGAAAATGTGGAATAAATATCAAAGTTACAGGTGGGTCCGACCAGAGAAAGTCCCGGACCGATATTACCCAGTGCCGATGCGACAGCTGTAAAGTTAGTGACCAGATCAAATTCATCGATACTCACAAGCAGGGTAGATGCTGAAAAGATTAGGATGTACACAATAAAAAATATATTAGCGGAACGCAGCACATTGTGAGGCAGAGGCTTATCGTCAATTTTGATAACCTTTACATTTCTGGGGTGGCATAGCTGTGCGATTTCTTTTTTAACTGTTTTTAAGTAAATAAGGATCCTTGAAACCTTAATGCCTCCGCATGTGCTTCCTGCACATCCGCCAATGAACATCAACAGTACCAGAATGCTTCTGGACAGACCAGGCCAGACATCAAAGTCAGCAGAGGAAAAACCGGCAGTTGTCATAATGGAGCCTACCTGAAATGCTGCATGGCGGAAACTCTCTTCCAGGCAATAGCCGGTCTTTATAACATCAGCTGTGATCACTGCAACAGCACCAAAGAAGATAACCGAATACAATCGGATTTCCTGCATGGAAAAGGCATCTTTAAATCGTTTGATCCAGATAAAGAAGAAAAAGTTGTAATTTAATCCGGATAAATACAAAAAGATTGTAACGATATACTGTATTGCAGGGGAGTATCCCCCTAAAGAGGAATTTTTTACTCCGAATCCGCCGGTACTTGTAGTGGTGAAAGAGGTACATACGGCATCATATAACGGCATTTTTGCAATCAGGAGACAGATGATTTCCAATACCGTAAGAGCAAAATAAATCGCATATAAGTAATATGCTGTTTTCTGTACTTTGGGTACCAGCTTGCCCACATTCGGTCCCGGACTTTCTGCCCGCATAAGATATAAATCCTGTCCGCCGGTCAGAGGAAGGACTGCCAGCATGAATACTAATACGCCCATACCGCCAATCCATTGTGTGAAACAGCGCCAGAACATCATGCAGCGTGACATTTTTTCCACGTCATGCAGAATAGAAGCACCGGTGGTGGTAAAACCGGAAATACATTCAAATAATGCATTTGTAAAGGAAGGAATCTCACCGCTTAAATAAAATGGCAGACAGCCGATAAGGGAAAGCAGCAGCCAGCTGAGGGCTGTGATTACAAAGCCTTCCTTTGCATAAAATTTGGCGTTTTTTGGACGCTTTTTTGTAAGTAATACACCAATCGTTAAAATAACAAGGGAACAAATTAAAAAATATTTTCCACTGCTTTCACCATAATAAATAGATACGGCAAAGGGTAAAAGCATCAGGGCGGCAACTGTATTAAGAAGCCATCCCAGTAAATAAAAAATTATAGTAATATTCATTTTCTTTTCCTGCCTGATTATAATTTCATAAGGAATATTAATCGAGAATATCCTTTATATCAGTTAATCCTTTATTTGTAGTTACAACAATAACAGTATCTCCGTTTATGATCGTGTCTTTACCGCTTGGGGTGATGATCTTACCGTTACGGAAAATAGCACAGATTAATAAATTTTTCTTTAAGTTCAGCTCCATAAGTGGTTTTCCTGTCACTTTGGATTCCTGTTTGATGACAAATTCCAGTGCCTCCACTTTGTCATCCAGCATACGGTAAAGTGTTTCGATATTACTGCCAAAAGAATTCTGTAATGCGCGTACATACTGGATAATGGACTTTGCGGTTATATTTTTGGGACAGGCAATCGTGCCTATGGGCAGTTCTTCCACAACCTCTTCAAAGGATACCTTGTCCACTTTGGTAATGATCTTGGCATTGCTTACTTTATTTGCAAATAAGGAAAGAACCAGGTTTTCCTCATCCATATTGGTAAGGGAGACGAAAGCATCCATTTCATCAATGCCTTCTTCTAATAATAACTGGCGGTCGGTGGCATCTCCGTGAATGATCAGGGTGTGAGGCAGTAATTCACTTAAGTGTTCACATTGTTCTGGATTCTGTTCAACGATTTTTACCCGTAAACGTGAGCCTTCCAAATGTCTTGCAAGATAGTAGGCAGTGGTGCTTCCTCCGATGATCATAACGGATTTGATTGGTTTTGCCTTGATGCCGATTTTGGACAAAAGGGAATGGATTTCTGCCGGAGGGATTATGACATACATATTGTCGCCCTGCTGTAAAATGGTATTACCGTCAGGAATAATAACCTCGTGATCCCGTTCTATGGCACAAATCAATGTGTTTGTGTGGACTTTTGTTGCAAATTCGTAGACTGACATATCATGAATGACAGAATTGTCAGGAATAGACAATTTAATCATATTTGCACGCCCTTTGGCAAACGACATGATATCTAATGCACTTGGAACCTCGATCAGCCGGGCAATACCTTGTGCACAGGCAAGTTCCGGATTGATGGCAAGTGCCAGTCCAAGTTCGTCCCGTAAATATTTGATTTCAGAAAAATATTCCGGATTACGCACTCTGGCAATGGTATTGCAATTACCGGCTTTCTTTGCTATCAGACAGCAAAGAAGATTGATTTCGTCCAGTCCGGTTACCGCAATTAACAGATCGCTTTCTTTGATACCTGCTTCCTGCTGTATATGGAAGGAGGTTCCGTTGCCTTCAACTCCCTGGACATCCAGAACGGATAGTGCATGTTCTAATTTATCACTGTTAGTATCAATGACTGTAATATCGTGACCTTCTTCGTTTAGCTGTTCTGCAAGAGCATAACCGACCTTGCCGCAGCCTACAATAATAATCTTCATCTTTTCCTCCTGATATTTGTAACCAAGTTTCATTTTGATAATCATATAGTATAGCACATATTAAAGGAATATACTACTCATAGTTACAGATATCTTTGTATGCGTATGTAAATTTTTCCCTTACGGGTATTGCCGGCAGAGCCTGCAAAAATAAATTTACCATATCCTCTTACGGAGAAAATATCCCCGTCTTTTAGCAGAATGCTGTTTCTGCCTGTGATATGACCGTTTAGTGTGACTTTTTTATCTGTAAAAAATGTTAAGGCTTCACTTCTGGAGCACTTTAGCAGTACGGCAATGACATTGTCCAGCCTCAGGGAGGAGACAGGAAATTCTTCATCCCTTAAAGACGGAGCAAGAGCAGGAATGTCAATGTCTGTTATCTCACATTTTACATTGGTGTGTTTTACTTTCGTAAGCTCTTTGCATATGTAATCGGCAATGGATTCCAGACAGAAAATATATGCTGTTTTGTCTTTGATGAGAATGTCTCCGATTCTGTCCCGCTCAATGCCAAGATGCATTAATGCACCCAGAAAATCTCTGTGATTCAGAGGATCGCTGAATTTCTCTATCAGAGGGGAAGCTTTGACCACTGCAATGGGAAAATGTCCTGGATATCCAAATTCTTCCTCTGAACCAAATCCTGCAATCTGGCGTTCACAGAGTTCGTTTCCTCCAAAGCATTCGCAGTGGATATAAGAGATGTCGCTTCTGATATCTTCTAAAAGTGCAAGCTCAGCCATGGATAAAAAACAGCTGTATGTATAGATGTTCTGCTGATAGGCCCGTTTTGCCAGATCAAGCAGCCGTCCTTTTAAAATCTGGTCTTCATTCATAAATATATACCTCATATTATTGATATGATTTTTATCTGTATACAGATTGACTTTATGATATCGGGACTGAAAGAAAAAGTCAAAGTTTTTAGGAGAAATAATATAGAAAATTTCTTGTAAAATCTTTATTCCCTTTTCGGTTTGTGCTATACTAAGCAGGAATTAAGGGAGAAATGGAATGGAGCAGGTATATGAGATTTGTAATACAGAGAGTGAAACATGCCAGTGTGACCATAGATGGGGAGATAACCGGGAAAATAGGTCAGGGATTTTTGGTGCTGATCGGAATCGCAGATGCGGATACGGAAGAAGTAGCAGATAGAATGATAAAGAAAATGACAGGACTCCGGATTTTTGAAGACGGCAATGGCAAGACCAATTTAAGCCTCGCAGATGTAGACGGGGCACTTTTACTGGTATCCCAGTTTACACTTTATGCAGACTGTAAAAAAGGAAACCGTCCTTCTTTTATAAAAGCGGGTGGTCCTGAGATGGCAAATGCAATGTACGAATATATTGTTTCAAAGTGTAAAAATATAGTAGCAATAGTACAGACCGGCAGTTTTGGTGCGGATATGAAAGTGGAACTGTTGAATGACGGTCCCTTTACAATACTGCTTGACAGCGACGAACTTTGTTAGTGGCAGGTATTGAAAAAAGAGTAGTATAAAGCGGCAATGGCAGCGGAATGGAGAGTGTATGACAAAAGAACAGTTTCAAACCTTATTAAAACAGAAAATTCTTGTGCTTGACGGTGCAACTGGAACAAATCTGCAAAAAGCGGGAATGCCTACCGGGGTATGTCCGGAAAAGTGGATTTTAGAGCATCCTGAAATATTGGTAAAGCTACAGACAGATTATATCAATGCGGGAAGTAATATCATATATGCACCTACTTTTTCAGGAAACCGGATCAAATTGGAGGAATATGGATTGGAAGGGGAATTGGTTTCCATCAATAAAAAGCTGGTGAAATTATCTAAAACAGCAGTGGCTAAGACGGGATATCGTGCATATGTGGCAGGGAATCTGACGATGACAGGCAGACAACTGTATCCTATAGGAAAGCTGTCATTGGAAGAGCTGATTGATGTATATAAAGAGCAGATCCGTTGTCTGGTGGAGGCAGAAGCAGATCTTCTGGTAGTAGAGACGATGATGAGCCTGGCAGAGGCGAGAGCAGCATTGATTGCGGCAAAGGAGACCTGCGAACTTCCGGTTATCGTGAGCATGACGTATAGTGAAGACGGACGGACTTTGTTTGGAACAGACCCGGAAACGGCGGTGGTTGTACTACAGAGTCTCGGTGCGGATGCGATTGGAATTAACTGTTCTACGGGACCGGAGGAAATGATTCCGATGGTGGAGAGAATGAAGAGGTATGCCAATGTACCGATTCTGGCAAAGCCGAATGCGGGAATGCCCGAACTGATAGATGGGGAAACGCTTTATGCAATGAAGCCGGAGGAGTTTGCGGAATATGGCAGAAAGCTTGTGGAAGCAGGAGCAGGTCTGATTGGAGGATGCTGCGGGACGACAAAGGAGCATATTACCGCTTTGGCACAGACAGTACGGCTGATGGAGGTTCCGGAAGTATCCCTAAAGAAGAAGCGTCTGCTTGCTTCAGAGCGACAGATGTTGGAGCTGGATATTGACGGTCGGTTTATGGTGGTAGGAGAGCGTATTAATCCTACAGGCAAGAAGAAATTACAGGAGCAGCTCCGGGAAGGCAATCTGGATCTGGTGGTACAGATGGCAGAGGAACAGGAAGAAAAGGGTGCGGCTGTATTAGATATTAATGTGGGAATGAATGGAATTGATGAAGACGCTATGATGCAGAAGGTTCTGTATGAGGTTACGGGCACGGTGAATCTGCCGTTATGCATCGATTCTTCCCATGTGGATATCATTGAACATGCCCTGCGGATTTATCCGGGACGTGCTCTGATCAATTCTATTTCTCTGGAAAAAGAGAAATTTGAAAAACTGTTGCCGATAGCTGCAAAATACGGAGCTATGTTTATATTGCTGCCGCTTTCGGATGAAGGTCTTCCAAAGGATATGGATGAGAAAAAGCAGATTATCCATACAATATATGAGAGAGCGGTAAGCCTTGGATTTACAAAAGAAGATATTGTGGTAGATGGTCTGGTCGCTACTGTGGGTGCCAATAAAAATGCCGCTTTGGAAACTTTGGAGACGATAGAATACTGTAAAAAGGAAATGGGACTTGCCACGATTTGCGGTCTTTCCAACATTTCCTTCGGACTGCCGGAACGCAGTTTTGTCAATACGGCATTTTTGACAATGGCAATTGCAAAAGGACTGACAATGGCAATCGCAAATCCTTCCCAGGAGCTGCTGATGAATGCGGCATATGCTTCTGATCTGCTGTTAAATAAAGAAGAAGCAGATATCCGTTATATCGGAAATGTAAAGCCTCTTTTGATGGAAGCGGGAACGGATGCAAAAAGAAAGAATGATGATTTGCCGGGAAATGCCGGTGGGGGAAACCAGACGGATGGGGGAGTCCGGTCAAGACTTTATGAAAATGTGTTAAAGGGTAATAAAAGAACCATGATTGATGATGTGAAAGCATTTCTTGCAGAGGGGAACAGCCCGCAGTCCGTGATAGAGGAACATCTGATTCCAGCTATCAATGAAGTTGGAGTTTTGTTTGACCAGAAGAAATATTTCTTGCCCCAGCTGATATCATCTGCGGAAGCGATGGAATTGGCAATCTCTCATGTAGAGCCGCTGCTGCCGAAAGCAGAGGGCGGAAAAGAAATGCCGGTTATCGTCATGGCGACAGTAGAAGGGGATATACATGATATAGGGAAAAATCTTGTGGTTTTGATGCTGAAGAATTATGGATACCGTGTGGTGGACCTTGGGAAAGATGTTCCCAAGGAGGTAATCGTTGAGAGTGCGATTAAGGAGAAGGCTGATATTATCGGTCTGTCAGCTTTGATGACAACTACCATGATGAGGATGAAAGATGTAGTGGAATATGCAAAAGAAAAAAATGTGGCATCCAAAATTATAATCGGAGGTGCGGTTATCACCCAGAGCTTTGCAGATGAGATAGGTGCTGATGGATATTCCAAGGATGCAGCGGAAGCCTGCCGGCTTGTGGAACGGCTGCTGGCCACTGCGAAAAGTATTTGACAGTAGGAACAATAGTTGCTAAAATGTCATTGGTTGTGTGAAAAAAGCATTGTTTGATATGTGAAAGCGCAATTTGATTTTGAAAGGTGGAATGAAAGTGAAAAAAATGGTATTGTCCCTGTTGGTTGATAACACTTCAGGTGTATTAAGCCGCGTATCGGGGTTGTTTAGTAGAAGAGGATATAACATTGACAGTTTATCGGTGGGTGTTACTGAGAATCCCCAATATTCCCGAATGACTGTTGCAGTAAGTGGTGATGATCTGACTCTTTCGCAGATTGCCAAACAGCTGAATAAGCTGGAGGATGTGGTCAATATTACAGAACTGAAGGATGGAGAGTCCGTTTGCAGGGAACTGGTTCTTGTAAAGGTTAAGTCTAACAGGGAAGAGAAACAGCAGATTATTGCGATTACGGATGTATTCCGCGCAAAGATTGTAGATGTGTCGATTGATTCATTGATGATCGAATTAACGGGTAATGCCAATAAGATTGAAGCATTTATTGGTTTACTGGACGGATTTGAGATTGAATCCATTGTAAGAACAGGTCTTACAGGTTTAACAAGAGGTAGTGCCGGTTTGAATTAACTGGTGATACATAAAATTATTTAGGAGGAACTATAAAATGGCAAAGATATTTTATCAGGAAGATTGTAACTTATCATTATTAGATGGCAAGACGATTGCTGTTATCGGTTATGGAAGCCAGGGACATGCACATGCATTGAATGCAAAGGAGTCAGGCTGTAATGTCATCATCGGTTTATACGAGGGCAGCAAGTCATGGGCAAAAGCAGAGACTCAGGGATTTGAAGTCTATACAGCAGCCGAGGCAGCAAAGAAGGCAGATATCATTATGATTCTGATTAATGATGAATTACAGGCTGATATGTACAAGAATGATATCGAACCTAATTTGGAAGCTGGCAATATGTTAATGTTTGCACATGGCTTTAATATTCATTTCGGATGTATTGTACCACCTAAGGATGTTGATGTAACAATGATCGCTCCAAAGGGACCAGGTCATACTGTACGTTCTGAGTATCAGGCAGGAAAAGGTGTTCCTTGTCTGGTAGCTGTAGAACAGGATGCTACAGGTCAGGCTCAGGAGATTGCTTTGGCATATGCATTGGCAATCGGAGGTGCGAGAGCAGGTGTTCTTGAGACAACTTTCAGAACAGAGACAGAAACAGATTTATTTGGTGAGCAGGCAGTACTGTGTGGCGGTGTTTGTGCATTGATGCAGGCTGGCTTTGAGACATTGGTTGAAGCAGGTTATGATCCAAGAAATGCATACTTTGAGTGTATTCATGAGATGAAACTGATTGTAGACCTGATTTATCAGTCAGGTTTTGCGGGAATGAGATATTCAATTTCCAATACTGCTGAATATGGCGATTATATTACCGGACCTAAGATTATCACAGAGGATACTAAGAAGGCAATGAAACAGATTTTATCTGATATTCAGGATGGTTCATTTGCAAAGCAGTTCCTGCTGGATATGTCACCTGCGGGACGTCAGGTACATTTCAAGGCTATGAGAAAGTTAGCTGCGGAGCATTCATCAGAAGTAATCGGTGAAGAGGTTCGTAAGTTATACAGCTGGAATGGTGAAGATAAGCTGATCAACAATTAATTGCTGATGCTTATCAATGAGATAAGATACTAATATAACTGTCGGATATCAGTTCATGTGCCTGTCTGGACTTTTCTATGTAATATTTACCGGGAATGTGAAGAGGGCTGGATGGATATCCGGCAGTTTTTACCTATAGGGAAACATATATCTGGCAGAAAAAAGAATGATAGGGATTGATTAGATGATTGACAGTAAAAAACAGGTTATGGCAGTAATATTATGTATGCTGCTGGCAGCAGGTATTTTTGCCTGTGGCAGAGGAGGCAGATGGATTTTTTCTTTAAATGGGGAGAAAATCTATGATACGGATGTTAAGGCATTTGGTCTTATTTATATCAGGGAACATAATCTTTCAGATAAAGAGCAAATGAAAAAAACATATGACAACAGTAAAACATATGGGGATTATTATAAGGAAGAACTGGAAAATGTGATTATTTCTACAGCACTTCTATATAATGAAGCAAATGAGGCACAGTTTGAACTCTCGGATGAAATAAAACAGGAGGCACAAAAAAATGCGGAAGAAATAGCGGCTTTTTGTGGTGAAGAGTGGATGTCAGATCTGGACATTTCTGTTTCTGATGTTGAGAGGGTTTTTCAGATGAAACTTTTGGGAGATGCTTATGTGAACAGTTTGTCACAGGAAGAAGATACAAAAGCGGAACGGTATATTAAGGTTTATCAGGTAACCTTTTCGACGGTGGCACTGGATAAAGAGGGCATGGTGCAGTCTGATGAAGAAGGAAAAATCGTTCGATTATCAGATGAACAGATAGCACAAAGGAAGACGGATGCTTTGGATTTGGTTAATAAAGTTCATGAAGGCGGAGACCTCGAAATTCTTTCGAAGTCCTATGGAAATTCTGTAACAGGCATAGAAAAGTATATGAAATATGATGATCTTGAAAAAGAATATAAAAGAGCGGTTGATTCTGTTTCTGAAGGTGAGGTAAGTGGTTTGATAGAAGGGGATTACGGATTCTATGTTATAGAATTAATAGAGGCAGATGCTAAGGAACATGCAGGATCGGTTGCTTTATATGAAGAAGAGACAGAGATACAGGAAAAAAAGGATGAAATTCTGGAAAAGCTTTATGAAGTTCATGTCAGGGATGACAAGGATTACAAGAATAATAAACGCTGGAAGCGTATATCAATGCTGTCATTTTTACAGTAAACAGTATTTTGCCAATGCTTCTTTGATATTAAAGCATTGGCAAAATGACTGTTTTGCTGCTACAGATTTTTTGCGATAGAATCGTAAAGATCCAGAACACAGTGCTCATCCGGAGCAAAGTGATCACAGTTTAAGCAGCTTGTACAGTTGCAGTCTACGCAGTTTGATAATTCACTGGTAGTTGTCTTTGCATAAGAACTGCATCTTTTGGCTACATTTTCATATTGTTTCTTTGAACTTCTCATTTTACTTACTCCTTTTTGGTATAAATACAACACAAAACAGCTACATTAGTTAGTATGACTTGACAAGAGATATTTCATTCAGTAAAATTAATCACAAAATTTATTTTAGGAGGATAATTTTTTGGAGCCCGATTCGACTTTGCAAATTATTGCAATTGTAATTTTGATTTTGCTTTCTGCTTTCTTTTCTTCGGCAGAAACTGCATTGACAACGGTGAATAAGCACCGTTTGCGTTCTTTGGCGGAGGAAGGAAATAAAAATGCCCAAAGAGTTTTGAGACTGGTGGAGAATCCGTCAAAAATGTTAAGTGCCATTCTGATTGGTAACAATATTGTTAATATTTCAGCGTCTGCATTGACTACAACTGTAACAACAGATTTGTTTGGAAGTAAATTGGTTGGAGTATCTACCGGAGTATTGACACTGGTTGTTTTACTGTTTGGTGAGATTACGCCAAAATCATTGGCGACCTTATACAGCGAAAAGATTTCTCTGCTCTATATTCATGTAATTGCCCCTCTTATTGTATTATTAACGCCAGCAATATGGTTTGTAGACAAACTGAGTAACGGTATTTTCTTTATTCTCCGGGTAGATCGGGAAAATGCCACAAACCAGATGACGGAAGGAGAACTACGTACAATCGTAGATGTCAGTGTGGAGGACGGTGTTTTGGAAAAAGAGGAGAAATCCATGATTAATAATGTGGTGGATTTCGGGGATTCCAAGGCAAAAGATGTTATGATTCCAAGAGCGGATATGGCACTTGTTTCCGTGGATGCGACCTTTGAAGAATTGTTTGAAGCTTTTAGGGAAGATCATTATTCCAGACTGCCGGTATATGATGATAATAAGGATACGGTTATTGGTATCGTTTATTTAAAAGACTTGTTTTTTTACCAGAATGCAGGAGAACAGAAGAACGGGACATTTTCGGTCAGAAGTATCATGAGGGAACCGTTTTTTGTTTATGAATACCAAAAAACGTCTTCCATAATGGCAGAAATGAGGAATCGCTTTGTTTCTCTCGCAATCGTATTGGATGAATATGCAACGGCAGTTGGTCTGATTACCATCGAGGATTTAATAGAAGAGATTGTCGGAGAAATTCGTGATGAGTTTGATATGGACGAACTGAAAACAATAACAAAATTAGGTGAGAATCGTTATGAGATTGATGCATCTATGAAGCTGAGTGATCTGGAAGACAGTATCGGGGTTAATCTGGAATCAGAAGATTATGATTCGCTGGGCGGTTATGTCATTGAATTATTGGATCATCTTCCCTGTGTGGGTGAGACGGTCATGAAGGATGGCATTACGCTTAAAGTGGTTTCTATGGATAAGAATCGTATTGCAAGGGTAGCGATCATGATTGATGAGGAATTGCAGGAATAAGAAATATGCAGTAACTTTATATACATAAATCTAAGCAAGGAGAAAAAGAAAAGACATGATTAGTGCAAATAACGTGACATTGAGATTTGGAAAGAAGGCATTGTTTGAAGATGTAAACATCAAGTTTACAGAGGGAAACTGTTATGGTCTGATTGGTGCAAACGGGGCCGGGAAATCCACATTTTTAAAGATTCTTTCAGGAGAAATCGAGACGACAAAAGGTGATGTTGTCATGAATGCAGGAGAACGGCTTTCCGTATTACAGCAGGATCATTTTAAGTATAATGAGTATACAGTTTTAGATACTGTTATTATGGGAAATAAAAGACTTTATGATGTCATGAAAGAAAAAGAAGAGATTTATGCAAAGCCTGATTTTTCTGACGAAGACGGTGCGAAAGTTGCTGATCTGGAAGCGGAATTTGCTGAAATGAACGGCTGGGAAGCAGAATCCGATGCGGCAACTATGCTGAATGGTCTTGGTGTAGATACGGAATATCATTATAAATTGATGTCGGAGCTGGAAGATACACTTAAGGTTAAGGTTCTGCTGGCACAAGCATTATTTGGTAATCCGGATGTATTGTTATTAGATGAGCCTACCAACCATTTAGATCTGGATGCCATTGCGTGGCTGGAGGAATTTCTGATTAATTTTGATAATACGGTAATTGTGGTGTCCCATGACCGTTATTTTTTGAATAAAGTATGTACCCATATAGCGGATATTGATTATGGAAAGATTCAGCTTTATGCAGGTAATTATGATTTCTGGTATGAATCCAGTCAGCTGATGATCAAACAGATGAAGGAAGCAAATAAGAAAAAAGAAGAAAAAATAAAAGAACTTCAGGAATTTATTCAGCGGTTTTCTGCAAACGCTTCCAAATCTAAGCAGGCGACATCAAGAAAACGTGCATTGGAAAAGATTGAACTGGATGAAATGAGACCGTCCAGCCGTAAATATCCGTATATAGATTTCAGACCCAACCGTGAGATTGGAAATGAAGTGCTGACAGTTGAGAATCTCTCTAAGACAGTAGACGGAGAAAAGATATTAGACAATCTTTCTTTTACGATCGGAAGAGAAGACAAAGTAGCGTTTGTCGGACCGAATACCATTGCGACTACTATGCTGTTTAAGATTCTTGCAGGGGAAGAGGAACCAGATGAAGGAATTTATAAATGGGGTGTAACAACATCTCAAGGGTACTTTCCGAAGGACAATACCAGTGAGTTTGATAATGACTTGACGATTGTTGACTGGCTGACTCAGTTTTCGGAGGAAAAAGATCCCACTTATGTAAGAGGATTTCTCGGAAGAATGCTCTTTGCCGGTGATGATGGAATAAAAAAAGTGAAGGTATTATCGGGAGGCGAGAAGGTGAGATGTCTTCTTTCCAAAATGATGATTATGGGTTCTAATGTATTGTTATTAGATGAACCGACCAATCATTTGGACATGGAATCCATTACAGCATTAAATAACGGATTGATCAAGTTTCCAGGCGTGATTTTATTTTCTTCTCAGGATCATCAGTTTATTCAGACCACTGCGAACCGTATTATGGAGCTGACTGCAACGGGGCTGATTGATAAAATGACTACTTATGATGAATATTTAGAGAATGATGAATATGCTAGAAAACGTCAGGTTATGAATGTGAGCAGTTCGGATAAGGATTGAGAAGGAATGATAGATAAATGAGAGATTTTCTGCATAGAGTTACAAAGATATTTTTAATATTACTGTTAATTACAGTGATGATTACAGTAGCGGTTATAGGCTGGGTATATTTTTCAAACCAGAGCAAATTAAAGGATGAGGCAGGGCTGATAGCTGACCCTCCGGGGCAGATGGTAGAAGTAGACGGGCATAAAATGCATGTATATGTAACAGGTGATGAAAATGCGGAAGATACTATCGTATTTCTTCACGGAACAGGAATGGTGGATGCTTCCATTGCAATGCAGCCACTATTTGAGAAGCTTGCAGACGGCTTTAGGATCGTTTATGTTGACCGGCCGGGAAATGGATACAGTGAGGCTGGCTGTGGGGACAAAAGCGTTGATAATGTCACGGAAGAAACCAGAAAGGCACTTGCCGGGGCCGGGATAGAAGGTAAACTAACTTTGTTTGCACAGACAACAAGCGGAATAGAAGCGTTCTACTGGGCGGGGAAATACCCGGAGGAGATCAGTGCTATTATTGGTTTGGATATGTCTACACCAGAAGAATATGCGTCTTATCAGAGCGAAGAGAGTGGATTCCGATATATGATGTATCTGTTTTCCCGGATAGGAGTGACCAGACATATTGATTCGGCATATCCGGATAATCAGTATAATCTTTATTCGGACAAGCAGATTCTCGTACGTAGGGCATTGATATCAAGGGGAAGTTATACAAAGGATATGTATGAAGAAGATAAAGCGCTTGGCGATAATGCAAGAGTGGCAAACGAAGGCGGATTTTTAGAAGACATACCGATGTTCGTTATGTTGTCAAATCCAATCATAGAACCTTATCTGTCAACGGATGCAAGTGCAATGGCTGATTTAAAGGCGGCAGAGGAAGAACATCCGGGATATGATTTTGAAGCAGCTTATAATAAAGCACGGATGGAATATTTTGGACAGTATGATAATGTGGAATGTGTAGAACTGTCCGGTCCGTCTGCGTTATATACTTATATACCGGAGGAAATGTCAGAAAAAATAATGGATTTTCTCATGAAAAAAAGGTGATAAACGGATATTAAACGGGAATTGTGCAAAATCTCTTTTGGATTTTGCACAATTTTTTTAAAATTATATAATAAAGTATGCTGAAAAAACATCATATTAAGACAATGTGTACAAAAAAGAAAAAGGATTTAGAAAAAAAGACTTGCCAAATTGTCTATTGTGTCCTATAATGTACCTATGTTGAATTGAGAAATTCAAACATATTCCGTCTAAATATATATAATGTTATGTCGGGACGGGATAACACACACACATTTTTAAAGGAGGGTTTTTTCGTGAAAAAATTCAAAAAAGTAATGGCATTATCATTAGCTTTGGCAATGGGATTATCACTTGTTGCTTGTGGCGGCGGTGATGATGATGCAACAACAGCAGAAGGAACAACAGCTGGTGGAGATGACGCACAGACTCCGGCAACAGAAGAAGTTCAGGAAGTTGAGATGCCATCAGAGGATGGAGATCCAATCTATGTTTACTCTTGGAACACTGAGTTAGGTGACAGATTACAGTATTTCAGAGATGCTTATCCACAGTACTCTGACAGAGTAGAGTATGTTAACCTTGGTTTAGGTGGTACCGATATCGAGTATCAGACACAGATTGACACATTACTTCAGGCTGGTGCTGGTGCTGAGAAGTATCCTTCTATCATTGCAGCAGATAACGACGTAGCACTTCACTGGACAGAGTCAGAGTACACAATTCCTATGGCTGACATTGGTATTGGTGGAGATGACTTTTCTGAAATGTATCAGTATACTTTAGACTATGCTACATACAACGGAGCTGTTAAGGCTGTTTCATGGCAGGCAACTCCTGGTGTATTCTGCTACAGAACTGATATCGCTGAGGAAGTATTAGGTGCTTCTGATCCTGATACCGTTCAGGCTGCACTTGCTGACTGGGATAAGTTCTTTGAGACTGCTGACAAGTTAAAAGAAGCTGGTTACAAGATTGTTTCTGGTCCGGATGATGTTAAGTATCCAATCGCTGACTCTAGAAAGTCACCTTGGGTAGAGAACGACAAGTTGAATATCGACGGATGGGTAACAGAGTATCTTGAGACAGCTAAGAAGCTTTATGATGGAGACTATACTAACAAGACACAGATGTGGTCAGATGCTTGGACAGCTAACATGGACAAGGATGTATTTGGTTACTTCGGATGTACATGGTTCTTATACTGGTCATTGAATCCGGAAGAGCATGCAAATGATTACAACATCTGTCAGGGTCCTGTATCATATCACTGGGGTGGAACTTACTTATCAGTAGGTAAGGATTGTCCGGATACTGCTTTGGCTGCATTAGTACTTAGAACACTTTGCTGTGATACAGAAGTACTGACCAAGCTTTGTGAAGAGACAAAAGACTTTGTTAACAACAAGGCTGCTGTTAAGGCTGTAAGTGATGCTGGTAATGGTAATTCTGATAAGTGTGGTGGTAATGATCCGATTCCTACCTTCATGGAAGCTGCTGAGGGAATTGATTTAAGCAATGCTACATCTTATGATGCAATCTTCAATGGTTTCGTTGATACAGCATCTGCTGCTTACAACTCAGGTGAAGCTAAGGATGTTGATGCAGCAATCCAGATGGTTAAGGATTCTGTATCAGACGGTTATAACTACATTACTGTAGAATAATTGAGAGCTTACCAAGCAAACTGAAATCAATTAGGTTTATGTTATGCACCGGCAGTTTTTGTCGGTGCATAATTAAACAAAAAATACGGTGTAATCTGCCGTAATCAGCATCATCAAACCGCTATTGGACATTTTATAAAGGGCAAATGCAATGTGTTGACAATATTTATTATGCTTGAGAAAGCATTTTAATTTTATAAAATGTCTAATTGGGGGTTCGTGATAAGATATGCTGCAAAATAATATTTGGGGAAGTGAAGAGCATGAAAAAAAATAAGACAGTTGAATATGGCAAGTATGGATACTTATTCATTGCGCCATTTTTCTTGGTATATGCAGTTTTTCAGCTGTATCCGCTGATCTATACAGTATGGCTCAGTTTCGTGGAAAACTATTACAGGGGTCTTACCCAGGTGGGACCGAAGTTTGTGGGACTGAACAACTATCTGTCGGTATTGATCAACACGGACAGCTCATACAAAGTAGTTGAAGGTGCCAAGTTTTTGGACACCATGACCATCATGTCCATCAAGAATACATTGATCATGTGGATTTTTAACTTTATTCCACAGATCCT
>JAIDOW010000028.1 GCA_029063085.1 Lachnospiraceae bacterium | reverse complement strand
CGCATAAAATGCGGGCTGCCAGCTTATGTACCGTTACGCATGAGATGGAGCGGAAGCGGGGACGGAACGTGAATCCTATAATATCTCCACAGCGACCCCCACCAGCCCCTCATGTTGAAAGCGTCCCCAGTAAGCTAAACAAGAATTTAACAAGAGTAAGGTGCGACCTTTATGCGTACGAAATATCCTTTGTCTTCACCACAGACCGGACAAGTTTCTGGTGCCGATTTCGTATCAATGACATGTCCGCAGTTTAAACACATCCATGTAGTAGATACATCCGAAACAAATAGCTGGTTGTCCTGTAGCCATTTCTTGAATTGCCCAAACCGGTCAGCATGCACTTTTTCGATTCGACCAATCATAAAAAATGCCCTTGCTATATCATCAAACCCTTCCTCCTTTGCCACCTGTTCAAATTCTTTATAAACCTGATCATGCTCCTCATTTTCATTATGCTCTGCCATACCAAGAAGATCTTCTAATGATTCACTGATATCTACCGGATATGTGCCATCAATCTCAATATTTTCACCGGAACATTCCGTCAAAAATTCATAAAATACTTTCGCATGTGCCTTTTCCTGCTCTGCTGTAAACTTGAACACCTCTTCTAGTACATGCAGATTTTTCTCATGTGCTTTTTCTGCGGCAATAGTATACCTGTTTCTCGCCTGTGACTCTCCGGCAAATGCCCTCATAAGATTCTCCTTGGTTTTACTTTCACTAAATTTCATATGACTCCTCCTTACAAAAATTGATTGCTTTTTTCTGTCTTTATAAGGATTGCCAAGTCAATTTAAATTATACAAAAAACAGCTAATAAAAACTTTATTAGCTGTCTCTTTTATCACTGGCTAGTGCATACACTAAAAACTATATGCTATTCTACCGAATAGTTCGGTGCCTCTTTTGTAATCTGAATATCATGAGGATGACTTTCCTTCAGGGAAGCTGCTGAAATCTCAACAAACTGTGCATTAGCATGTAAATCCTCAATCGTCTTTGCACCACAATATCCCATACCGGAACGAAGACCACCTAATAACTGGAATACCGTATCTTCTACCGTTCCTTTATATGCCACACGTCCCTCTACTCCTTCCGGAACAAGCTTCTTGGCATTTGACTGGAAATAACGATCCTTACTTCCATTCTCCATTGCCGCAATGGAACCCATACCACGATATACTTTGTACTTACGTCCCTGATACAATTCAAACTCTCCCGGTGATTCATCCGTACCGGCAAACAAGCTTCCCATCATACATACATTGGCACCCGCTGCAAGTGCTTTTGTAATATCTCCTGAATATTTGATACCTCCGTCTGCAATTACCGGAATTCCGTATTCTTTGGCAATATCATAGGCTTCCATAATCGCCGTAATCTGTGGTACACCGATTCCTGCAACCACACGCGTTGTACAAATGGAACCCGGTCCGATACCAATCTTAACTGCATCTACACCCATCTCTATCATGGCCTTTGCACCACTTTTAGTTGCTACATTACCTGCGATTACCTGTAAATCAGGATATTTCTCCCGAATTAACTTAAATGTTTTCAAAACATTAGCAGAATGCCCGTGTGCAGTGTCAATAACAACAGCATCTACCTTAGATCTTACTAATTCATCTACACGGTCAGTAATGTCAGGAGTCACACCAACTGCTGCTGCACAAAGCAATCTTCCCTGTGAATCCTTTGCCGAATTCGGATACTTTATCGTTTTTTCAATGTCCTTAATTGTAATTAATCCCTTTAAATTAAAATCATTATCTACAATCGGGAGTTTTTCTTTACGGGCTGTTGCCAGAATCTTTTTTGCTTCCTCTAAAGTAATACCCTCTTTTGCTGTAATGAGTCCTTCCGAAGTCATAGATTCTTTAATCTTCTTCGTATAGTCTGTCTCAAACTTCAAATCACGGTTTGTTATAATACCAACTAATTTGCTTCCCTCGCAAATCGGCACACCTGAAATACGGAACTTGGCCATTAATTTGTCTGCATCATCTAATGTATGTTCCGGAGAAAGTGAAAACGGATCCGTAATGACACCATTTTCGGAACGCTTAACTTTATCAACCTCTTCAGCCTGTTCCTCAATCGACATATTCTTGTGGATTACACCAATTCCACCCTGTCTTGCCATCGCTATTGCCATTCTGTGTTCAGTAACGGTATCCATGCCTGAACTCATCAAAGGTATATGCAGCTGAATTTTCGTTGTAAGCTGTGTCCTCAAATCTACATCATTCGGAATTACTTCTGAATATGCCGGTACTAACAATACATCATCAAAAGTAATACCTTTACCAATAATTTTACTCATGTTATATCTGCCTTTCTTAAATCCTTTACCCTTACTCCTCGTATACACATATGTATAACTGTAAATATTCTTTGCCGTCAAATGTTAACGGAACACAAATCGGCTGAATATCCATTTTAATCTTTAAATCCGTTCCCAACATAGCAATTGGTGGAGTAATATCAATCAGTTTGCCTTGGGTTGAAAATACTGTAGCTGTATTACCCATAATCATATTACTAAGCTCATTCAATGCGGAAGCTGCCATGTCATCTAATTCTGCCACCGGCATACCACACATCATCTTACTGGCAATCTCTTTTGCACTTTCTACATCCATTGCCAGTACTGCCTGTCCTTTCATCTGTCCAACAACACCTACTGTAATGGTATACGTCAGCTTATTAAATGCAAAATCTGCCAGCGTTGGACGTCCTACTGTAAGCTTCATCTGGGTAACCGTTTCAAAAACACTGATTGTAGACATCAAAAATGGATTAATATTGTTCACGTCCACTGTTTTTTTCATAACAATCCTCTTTTCCCAATTTTTATTATCATAATAGTAAATCTATTATACATGAATCCCCATTACTTAGCAAACAAAAATGTTAAAATTTTTTGAAATTTTTATTATTTTATCACTTGTTATATATTTTTCAAGTACTTTTTAAAATTTGGCTCTGTTACAGAACCTGATTCTCAAATTATCTGTTTTTTCTTTTCATAACCTATGTTATACTAAGGCATACATTAATAATAAAGAGTAATCTCTTTGGAGGATAAAATGAACAGACAATTTAACCATGCATTACCTGATATCGTTAATGCAATCACCCATAATTATATCCAGTCGGAGCTGCTGCTTGGTAAATCCGAAAAAATGCTTCCGTCCCGGGATATCATAATAGACATCTTAAATGATTTAAAACAGCTGATATTTCCAGGATACTTCAGTACATCACTTGTAGATGTCAATAATGCCAAATATTATACAGGACAGATGCTTGCTGGACTTCATTACAAGATGAAAAAGCAGATTGCTTTAGCTCTTGCCTATGATAAAGCTGCCGGCTTATCCGCAGCTTCACCTGCGGTTCAGTCCGAAGCAGAGGACATCTGTTGCTCTTTTTTAGAAGCCGTTCCCAGAATCCAGGAACTTCTTCTTTTAGATGTGCAGGCTGGATATGACGGAGATCCCGCAGCTGCCAGCAAGGAACAGATCATCTTTTCCTATCCTGGTTTTTATGCTGTTTTTGTATACCGTATCGCTCATGAATTATACAAGATGAAAGTTCCATTTATTCCGCGTATCATGACAGAGCATGCACATAGCAAGACCGGTATTGATATCAATTCCGGTGCCTCCATTGGAAAATATTTTTTTATGGATCACGGTACCGGTATTGTTATCGGAGAAACTACTGTTATTGGCGATTTCGTAAAACTCTATCAAGGTGTTACCTTAGGTGCACTGAGCACCAGAGGCGGTCAGCATCTCAAAGGTGTCAAACGCCATCCCACTATTGAAGACAGAGTTACTATTTACTCCAATGCCACAATATTAGGTGGCGAAACCGTTATAGGCAAGGATTCCGTTATAGGCGGCGGTGCTTTTATCACCAGCTCTATTCCTGAAAAAACGCGGGTGTCTGTCACACCACCGGATCTGTCAATCAAAAATGAAGCAAAAAATGATATTTCCGCTACACAATATATTTACGAAATTTAATACCTACGAAAAAAATAACTATACAACATAAAAGGAATGAAAACTATGGTACTGGCATGTCAAAATATCTCAAAAGCTTATGGCATAACCGAGATTTTAAACAATATTAATTTTCATATAGAAGAAAAAGAAAAACTTGCACTTGTTGGAATCAACGGTGCAGGCAAATCCACGTTACTCAAAATTATCATGAACGAAGAAGAAGCTGATGATGGGCAGGTTATTATCGGTAAAGACGTTACTGTAGGTTATCTCGCCCAGCACCAGGATTCTTTCTATGACAAGACTATTTTTGAAGAACTATTGAGTGTAAAACAAAATATCATAGACTTACAGGAACAAATCCGCAGTCTGGAACAGGAAATGAAACATTTGCAGGGTCAGGAATTAGAAAATGCATTGGAACGTTATACCCGCATGAATCATACCTTTGAACAGCTGGACGGTTATGCTTTCAAAAGCCAGATTACCGGTATATTAAAAGGTCTTGGTTTTGAAGAATCAGATTTTAGCCGGCCTGTTTCCGAGCTCTCAGGAGGACAGAAAACCAGAGTGTCTTTAGGGCGTCTTCTTCTTTCCAAGCCGGATGTTATTCTGCTCGATGAACCTACAAATCATTTGGATTTGAACAGCATTTCCTGGCTGGAAAATTATTTAAGCAATTATGACGGTGCTGTCATCATTGTTTCACATGACCGGTATTTTCTGGACAAAATAGTAACCAAGATAGTGGAACTGGAAAACACCAGGAGTACCATTTACCACGGAAATTACAGCTATTATGCCACAAAACGGGAAGAAGTCAGACTTTCCAAATATCGTGCCTATATGAACCAGCAGGCAGAAATCAAGCATCAGGAAGAGGTTATTACAAAACTCAAACAATTTAACCGCGAAAAATCCATAAGACGTGCAGAAAGCCGCGAAAAATTATTAGAAAAAATAGACCGTTTAGAAAAACCTCAGACAGTCAATGATGAAATGCGCCTTACGCTTACACCTGAGATAGAAAGCGGAAATGATGTCCTGCTTATTGAGGGACTCGCCAAATCATATGGTGAACATACTCTCTTCTCCAATATAGAAATGGATATCAAACGTGGGGAACGGGTTGCACTGATTGGCAATAACGGAACCGGAAAAACCACTATTTTAAAAATTATTAACCGCCTTCTGCCTAAAGACAGTGGCAAAATCGTCCTAGGTGCACAGGTATATATCGGTTACTATGATCAGGAACATCAGGTACTGCACCCTGATAAGACTATTTTTGACGAACTGCATGACACTTATCCAAACATGACAAATACAAAAATCCGTAACGTATTAGCTGCATTTCTATTTACGGGAGAAGATGTATTTAAAGAAATCAAGGATTTAAGTGGTGGGGAAAGAGGACGGGTCAGTCTGGCAAAACTGATGCTTTCAAATGCCAACTTTTTAATTCTTGACGAACCCACTAACCATTTAGATATTACTTCCAAAGAAATTCTGGAAAATGCCCTGAAAAATTATACTGGTACTATCCTATATGTCTCCCATGACAGATATTTTATCAACCAGACTGCCACAAGAATTCTGGATCTTCATCATGGAAACATTACTTCCTATATCGGAAACTACGATTACTATATTGAACAGCAGCTGGTATCTACTTCCAGAGAAGAAGAAAAAACCATGGTCTCCAAAGAAGAGACCACAAATAAAAAAGACTGGAAACGTTCTAAAGAGGAACAGGCAAAAGAGCGAAAACGCCAGAACGATATCAAAAAAACAGAAAATCGAATTGAAGAATTAGAACATCTCTTATCCGATTTGGAAGATGAGATGTCCCTTCCTGAAAATGCTGTTAATGCAGCAAAGCTTACTGAAATTTCCGAAAAGCAGGAATCCGCAAATAAAGAACTGGAGCAGCTTTATGAAATATGGGAATCCTTGTCAGAGTGAATCTGTCACAGGATTTCCAACGGACGGAATATGATCATCCGCCTTCCAGGTACTCCTCCAATGTAATTCCCTTTTCGGTTATCTCCTTTGCTGCTTCCTTTCCCACATATCTGAAATGCCATGATTCATAAGAGAATCCTGTTATATCTTCCTTATCCTTCGGATAGCGTAGAATAAATCCATACTTATAGCAGTTTTCCCTTAACCATTGATTTTCACGGGTATATTCCTGGGTCTCATCCAGTCTTTGATTTGCAACCGCCACAATATCCACTGCCAGACCGGTTTCATGTTCACTATAACCGGTAGGGGCTACTGTAAGCATTGCATCTTCATATGCCTCCTCATAGGTCATTCCAAATGATTGATTCTTAATAATCTCCTCTTCCACTAGCTGCATTTGTTTTTCTTTTGTGCGGTATCCGCTTGCCACCAGAAAAGATAATCCTTCTTCTTCTTCCCCTGTAAACAGCATATCCCGCAAATCATCATATATATCAGCAGCCACCTGCTGTCCATTATTTAAGGATACGATAGAAACGTCATAATCTTCTGGCAGTACCTTTTCTTTGTTTACCAATAAAAGATTCGTTTCATCTTTATATGAAAAAGCAGTTACATCCTCATGTTCTCTATGCTCCATTGGCTTCTTATCCACTGATTTGTCACCAACAGAAGACGAATCCAGAGAAAATTCTTTTACTTTATTCGAATGCTTCGCTAAAACAGAATCACACACATTTTTTATTCCGGAAACGCTAAAGACAAATAACCCTATTATTAGTGTAACTGCTGCCAATACAACAGACCATGCACCTACCCATTGTATCCTCCGTTTTAGTGAAATCCTCCCTTTTCTCTGACTCCGTCTTCCTTCTTGCAACATTTATAATGCCTCCTTTCATTCGGAATATATTGAGTATAAATAATAAATGTATCTTTTTTTATGAAAAAAAGCATCATTTTTGTATCTTTGACAGTTATTGATAATTTACCACCCTTGTGATTCCTTTTCGCCATCACTACTATTTTCATCATAGTATTGCATCCATTTTATCTGTAAAAACGGCAAAGCACTGTATGACCAGTAATACTGCAATACATAGTTCCTGTCTTCCATATACACCTCACTCAAAATCTTCTTATAAGAATCATCATACAGTTCTGTCTCATAAAACAAATCAAACTCTATATCATTACCATTTTTATCATTCAGATAACTCCAGTACTGTTTTACACATTGCAATGCATAGGAGTAATCATCCTGTCCCGTTTCTTTTATATGACGGATATATTCATCTTGAAATTCCGCTACACAATTTTCACCTGCAACATTTATTTCATATATCTTATAAGTTGATGCATCCACTACACACAAAAGGTCAGTTACATCATCACTCTTTTGCGAATAAGATATTTGCCAGACAGACAAGGCTTTTCCCGGTTTATAATCTACTGTGAGTGCAACCAGATTGGCATAATTTAACCCTTCTTCCCAATCAATTTTGTCACTGATCACCGGTATCAAATTCCTGTCTTCCAATAAATGCAGCTGTTTCTCCAATTCCGTAAACAATTGGGGATCATTTTCCAGTGTATAGGATACCGTATAGGCATCTACAATCGAATACTCTTGGTTGTCTGGTGCTATCAGCATCTCCAGTTTTTCTTCCAGAGATAAGGCTGTGTCCCCAGTATCTACAATATCCTGTTCATATAATTGATAATCATCAAGGTACTTCCCGTCATTGCCTTTCACTATATATTCCGGAAAAAACACAATCCCCGGCACAAACAGGATTACTATGATTCCCATCATCACCCATTTAATAATTCTTCTCATTTTATCCTCTCCTTAAAAAGGTTACCATGATACTGGTTCCTTCCCCTACCCTGCTTTCTATCTTCCACTTCGCATTATGCAATCGGATGATTTGGCTGCATAATGTCATTCCAAGTCCTGCACCGCCTTCTTTTCTGGAACGGGATTTGTCTACCATATAGAATGCATCCGTTATCTTGCCAAGTTCCTCTTCTGGAATTCCTCTTCCTTCATCCCTCACTGTAATCTCATAACCTTCTTTTCCTTCTTTTCCTTCTATCCAGATAACATCTCCGGCATCGGAAGCCTTTTTACTGTTATCGATCAAATTAGCAAATAAAGAAATCAGCAAATCCTTTTCTCCATATACCTTTCCCGGCTCTGCCTTCATTTTTAGCACCAGCCCTTTTTCCAGAACTCCAACTTCAGCCAGGTCAAACACCGTCTGTATGAAATAATGTGCATCCAGATTCACAAATTCAAAATCCTGCTTTTTCATAACAAGCAGCTCCAGTAATTTAAAAGACAGTGCTTCCAGCCGCTTACCCTGGGAATAAATATACCCCGCCGCTTTAATCCTTTCCTCTTCTGAAAGCTCCATAGAACGGATCATATCCGCATAACCAATAATGGAGGTAAGCGGTGTTTTCAATTCATGGGCAAATGCCGAAGTAAAATCCTCCTGGCGTTTTGCCTGTCCTTCCAAAGACAGCATACGGTCTGAAAGTTTGTCTGCCATCTCATTAAAATCCCTTGCCAAAGTTCCTATTTCATCCCGGCTTTTCACTAATGATCTTGCTTCCATATTCCCCTTTGCAAAGCTTCTCGCCATTTTTGATAACTGTCTTACCGATCTTGTGAGAAAATAGGAAATAGCAAGTGCCACTACAGCTACACAGCCAAGTACAATCAATATGATCATCCGGTAAGTGTGAAACATCTGATTCCTTTCCACATACACCTGGGTAATATCTGTTATCGTCTCCATCCTCATTTTACTGGGAAGAAAACTTATATTGATAACACTCATTACATTCAGATAATACCTATCATTTCTTGTATAGATATGATAACCACTTTTTTCTAAAGTAATCTCATCAAACAATACATCATCTATTGGCATATCCATATCCGAATATATCAATGTTCTATTCTCATCAATAAGTGCCATCCTGCTTTCTTTTGAATCCACTCTTCCTTTAATAGACTGTGCCACCTCACTTAATCTATCATTCTGTTTTTCAAAATATACTTCCGGAATTGAATTCACCGTAGTTTCGAAGGTAAGCTTCAGCATTTGATTCTCGATTTTCCCCATTTCAATCTCCCGGTCTAATGCTGACTGAAAAGATATCTGTATCATCAGAGTACCAAAAATACCAAAAGACAATGATATCAGTATGATCATGCTAAAAAATACCTTGCCGTAAAATTTCATATCAAACCTCCCATTTCAGCCGCTTATGCTTCCAAACGATATCCCACCTTATATACAGCCTTGATCACTTCTTCCCATTCCAGCTTTTTCCTAAGACGCTGGACATGCAGGTCCACGGTTCTGCTGTCTCCCAGATAACTGCTTTCCCATACATTCTCATAAATGGTTTCCCTATACAATGCAATATTCCGGTTTCTCACAAATAAAAGCAGTAATTCAAACTCTTTTAAAGTAAGCATAATCTGTTCTCCATTTTTCATAACCACTCTGGATGGAATGTCAATTTCTACATCCAGAATACTTATTTTATCATCTGCTTTATGATACCTCCTAAGTACTGTTTCCACTCTTGCCAATAACTCTACAATCTCAAAAGGCTTTGTGATATAATCATCTGCTCCTGCTTTCAGCCCTTTCACCCTGTCATTCAGCTCTCCCATGGCAGTAATAAAAATAACAGGCATATCTAACACCTTTATATAATCTAACAATTCATAACCGTTGATACCCGGAAGCATAATATCTAATAGGATCAGATCAAAACGCTCCTGACTTAAAATATCTGCTGCGGTTACTCCATCAAAGGCACATTCACAATGATAACCTGCCTTTACCAAATTCATTCTTATTAAATCGGAAATTGCTTCCTCATCTTCCACAATCAAAATCTTTATCATATCTATTTCCTTTCTAAATTCTTGTTTATCTTACGAAGAGGGACGCTTCCATGGCGGGTGATGGCGGACGCAGGAATCTATGGATATAGGGTTCTACGA
>JAIDOW010000027.1 GCA_029063085.1 Lachnospiraceae bacterium | reverse complement strand
GTACCTCCTCTTGGTATTATATAATATTTTCAGGGGAATATCTCATTTTGTTTTGTACTAATTAGATGCTAACACTATTTTGATTTACACATCATAAACTGGCTCACATCAATATCCTCCTACATCATCTATATTTATTCGTATACGTAATATTCCAACCCTTAATGCATTATCCACATAATCAATATCTGCTGCATTTGTAGGATTATCAACCCTCTTAGAACTAGAAATTCCTGTTACAGGATTGGTATTCACCTGCTGCTTATGTGTATGTGGTGTATTGCCTCTGTGTAAATGGTTATTATGTATCTGAAAGAACTCCCCACCTTGATCGGTTGGTGTTCTTATTGTTGGTCATGATGGCATAAATAGCTGCTCCTACGGACATTGCTGCTCCTGCTGTTGCCGTAATCACATAAAATCTGGCAAGCAGTAAGGCATTTGTTACTGCCGCTGTTAAAAGCACTGCCCCAATTCCTGCCGCAACTCCAAACAGATACCCACCGATAAATGCCTTTGTGATATCCATATCACTTCCGCCAAGCAGTCCAGTTACCGCCGCATTGGTTATACCTGACAACACTCCCAGCAGATTGATTTCATACGCATGGTTCATGATTGTACAGATGGTTGATGCTACAAACCCTCCAATATTTATGCAAGGTATCGGGGTCGTAAATGCTTCCTTCGTAGGTATCCATACTAATGAAAATTCCGGTAGATAGGTTTATGTCTTATAAGTTATATTTAATTCTATAAGTAACAAATTATTAAAAATATTTTTTACACTTTTTCTGAACTTTTAAATAGTCTCTTTCCTTTATCAATATCTTCCATCCAAGTATTCATTGTATATCCAAAATGCCTCTTCTATTTCACCTCTTAACAAATAATACAATGTTTCTTCTATTATCTCTGTATATTTTAATAATAGTTTCTTCTCATCTAAATTTAAATTTATATCTAACAATGCCCCCTCCCCTAACCAACTTCTACACCAAAAAATTATTGTATATATATTTTTTATAACTTCTCCATCTATTTTTTTATAAAAACAATCTTCTGCCAAGCATTTTATTATCTCCATTATTTCAAAAAAATTATTTTTATTTATTTTAAATTTCTGTTTTAAACTATACAAAAAACTATCTTCATTTTCTGTTATAAAATCAGAATGTAGTTGTAATTTTTCTTTGGCCTCCTTTTTATTCATAGCAAATCCTCCTTTTTAATGACTTATATTCACTACGGTTCAGGAACAGGATATGTTGTAATTATATTGCCTTTAACATCTGTTATAATTTCAATCCATGTAGTTTCTTCTCCACCATATTTTAATGCAGTATTACCAACTACTCTATGTGTATTAACAATTCTTACATATTGACCTCCTCCCATATCAGATACAGCGCAATTGATTATATCTTTTCTCTGTAATATTGCTTTCAGCTCATCAATGCTAATAGAAAAAACTGATCTACTATTACCTACTGGACGATTAAAATGTCCTTTTTCAACATGTTCCATGCCCGCCGAAACTGGATTTCCATTCGCTCTTGTTGGTGTGAATCGTGTTCTTCCCTTAGCCAAATTTATTCTAGTGGTATCTGGTTTTGTTCCTGTCGTATTATTACCTTGAATCTCTGAATTATTATATTCCCAACCTATACTTGCACTGCCCTTATCTCCTATTACATTGACCATGCAATTAAAACTGTATGCATCTGCCAGCGTAAGTAACGACAAAATTGCCAGCGTACCATATACTAATGTTTCTCTTTCTTTTTTCTCTATCACCGATGCTATCGTCATCACAACACTCATCGACACATTGGAGGCTGATATCAGCAAATACATTTTTGCAAATACAATGACATCATAAGCAGCTGCCACATAAAGTACTGCACCTAACCCAAATCCAGTCACATATCCTTTAAAGAATGCCTCACCAATCTCCATGTCACTTCCACCAAGAAATGCTGTTATCGCTGAATTGGTCAGACCAGAAATGATTCCCATTGCATTCAGCGTCTGGAAATTATTCATCACTGTGTTAATTGTAGTTGCTACTAATCCACCAACTGCACTTGCAAAATTACCACTCGGGTCACTATACGTTACCGGATTCCCGTTCGCATACATATACTTATGTAACGTATCCGGGTCATATATGCTTCCCTCGTAGGTATCCATACTAATGAAAGTTCCGGTAGATGGATTCATATATCTTGTCCTTAAATAATACAGATTTGACGTTACATCATAAATTGATAATAATCTATTTTATTTCTTTTTTAATCAATTAAATTATCTGAATATTTCTCTTTACCGCTTCTATCCATTAAAAATTCAATCGGTTTACTACAGAATTTATACGCCTCCGAAATTTTTATCTGATTAATTACCTCCTTCTCTACAGGTAAAACCACTCTATTATCACATAAAAAAACTGCATTTATTACCCTAACATAATTTAAAATCTCTTTAAATATTTCCCATGAAAAATTACGCAAATCCAACCTGCATTCAATTTCAGCCAATTCATTGCCTTCATATATAAATTCTATACATGTTCTCTCTAAATCACCATATTGAACTATATCTTTTGACCAACTTTCTTTTAAATCCAAAAAATCTACTTTTTGTTGTAAACATTCCCTTCCTTTCCATGATATTATTTGTTCATGTTTCAAATCCAATAGATTTTTCCTTATTGGTACAATATAACACTCATATTGCCATATCGCCATAACTTCCCTCCTTATTGTACAATAACTAATATTCATCATACCAAAATAGGTCATTTAACGTTTTATATCCACCAAAGGGTAGTTCTACTTTTTCAACAGGAACTATTGTAAGTTTTAACCTCTTTGCAGCTATTAATCTATGGTGTCCGTCAACAACATATTTTACTCCATTATATTCAACATATTTTATAGTTTAATAATACCCTTTTCCCTTATTCCAGAAATAAGTTTAGTATTTCCAACGAGTATATAATATGCTTTTATTGTCCATTTGAACCACCTCCTATGTTTGAGTTTAGCTTGCGACACCATTCTCAATATAACATAGGAGGCTTTTTATTGATATCCTTACCGTTTCTACTTACACTATTCTCCCTAGCATAGCTAGGGGTTAGTATTTTCAATTAATCACAACAATATTACCGTGTTTAATAACTCTTTATTTCTAACTACATACCATTGGTTATTAAACTTTTTTACAACAATGAGTATACTTCTTCATAAATTAAAGCATTCTCCATATTTTCTGCTTTTCTGACTATTTGATTACATTGATT
>JAIDOW010000026.1 GCA_029063085.1 Lachnospiraceae bacterium | reverse complement strand
ATAGGGTACAAAAAGAATTAGGTATTTCTTTTCCTAAAGATTATATTAATTTTATTGATTATTATGGAACAGGAGGCATAGGAGATTTTTTGTGGTTTTTGACACTATTTGAGGAGGACTTAAATGTTAATTATAAAAAACGAAGTAGTGTTATGTTGGATGCATATCAAGAATCAAAACAAAAACTTCCAGAATATTATTCTCATAATTTATATCTGGAAGATAATGGTTTACTTCCATTTGCTTATACTGATAATGGTGATGAATTGTATTGGTTGACAAAAGGAAAACCTGAGCAATGGCATGTTGTGATATATGAATCACGTTCGCCGAAATTTTATTATTACGCTATGGGGTTAATAGAGTTTTTATATAAGATAGTAAAAAAACTAATGTCGTGTGAAATATTTGATGATGATATGTTCTATTCTGGTATGAGAATATTGCAGTGAAGATAGAGTAGTTATATGATTGCGACTGTGAGATGGTTTGCTGTTTGCTATAGATGAGTACTATTTCTAGTTTGGGAAAAATAAAACCATATTTATAGTAATTGATTTATGTGCATTAATGTATTAAATCCTCACTTTATTGAAGGGAAAATATTCAGTCTGATAGAAAGTGTGGGAAGTTAGTATTTTGCTTACCATTAATATCAAATTCGATTAATATAATTATAATTAAATATTTTTAAAGATTAACATGACAGGTGTAGGATTTTAAATATGGAAGATATTTAATATAAATGTTTTGTGGTCTATGTAAGCAATGTTGGAAGTGGTGAGGTGTCAAGTTGATAAATCCAAATTCTGATATGGTTGTAGAAAAATCAAAAGAAACATATCATGAAGTGTTACAGGATAGTTCTATTAATTGGCATAAGAATACAAATGATTATATGCCATTTGTTAGGTATACATTAGGAACAATAATTAATGCATATAAAGACTTCGAAGAGAGATTTGTTTTACTTGAAAAGAAAAAATGACTTCTTCAGAACGAGTGTATAGTGTTATTGAGCGTTCTTTAGTAAAATTGGGCAAGTCAGATATTATGATACTTTGTCTGGAACTGAGTCAAAAGGCTATCGAAAGGGCGTTGAAAAAATTGGCAGATGAAGGCAAGATAGTAAAAGTGGGTGCAGGTAAAAGTACAACATATGCAGATGTGAAAAGGTTATAATCTCTTATGAGTATGACTGCACAGGAAATGTGACCAAAGTCAGACTAAAGGGAGCCGTGACGGTACCGTTATGAGGTATATTTATTATATAAATAGATTCTTTCATCAATAGGCTTTACATTGTCTTGATAAAAAACTATTGTTTTATTTGGAATGCCTTGCATTATTCCGATAAACTTTAAAGTATTATTCCGATAAGGTCGATATTATTCCGATAAAGTGGTATAATAAATATTAGATTGGAGGAATAGTATATGTTTATGACAGTAAAACAGGCTGCTGAAAAATGGGGTATATCTGATAGAAGAATTCGTGTCCTATGCTCTGAAGATAAAATCCCTGGAGCCTATCAGGAAGGACGAGGTTGGAAAATTCCTATTGATGCAGATAAACCAGCAGATGGACGATACAAATCAAGAGAAAGTATTCTTTCACAAATTGACCGCAAGAAAAAAGAATTGGACAATAGAAGGCCTTTAACGGAAGGAGAACTTGAAAGGCTGAATGAAGAGTTTATTGTGGAATACACATATAATTCAAATGCCATTGAAGGGAATACACTTACTTTACGAGAAACTGACTTGGTACTAAAGGGTCTTACAATTGATAAAAGACCGTTAAAAGACCATATGGAGGCAGTTGGACACAAAGAAGCTTTTGAGTTTGTAAGTGAGCTGGTAAAAGACAATGTAACAATTAGCGAGCGTATCATAAAACAGATTCATTATCTTGTGCTTGCTGATAAAAAGGAAGACCGTGGTGTATATCGCAGAATTCCGGTTCATATTATGGGCTCGTATCATGAACCAGTGCAGCCATATCTCATTGAACCTAAAATGGAACAGTTACTGCATGATTTTGCAGAAAATAATGAGCATATAGTAACGAAGCTGGCCCGTTTCCATATTGAATTTGAAGGAATTCATCCATTTATTGATGGGAATGGAAGAACAGGAAGACTTTTAGTTAATTTGGAACTGATGAAAGCAGGATATCCACCAATTGACATCAAGTTTACGGACAGAATAGCGTATTACGATGCATTTGATGAATATCATGTAAAACACAATCTTTCCGCAATGGAAAACCTGTTTGCAGGATATATCAATTCAAGATTGGAGTTGTATTTGAAAATATTGCAGGAATAACGCTGATGCACTTTTAAGAAAACGAAGCATCTGTTCAGAATGAATAGGTGCTTTTTTGCGTTAAAAAGAAATTACGCTATTTATTAAATGAGAATTATTACAAGGTAGTTTCCAAGGTAGGAAACTACCTTGTCAGACGGGTTTTGAATACTTTGTACCAAGCCTTTTTCGAAGCGGGCAACCTTATATTTTGCAATCATGCCATATACATCAGACAGTGCGAATACTGTATAAAAGCGGTTAGCACAAACAGGCAGTATCGGAAACTGTTCCAGTGTTCTTTATAGATGGAAATGATACTTCCTGCCATAAAAAAGAGAGAAGAAGTAAAAACCATAAGGCAAAAACCGTAAAAATGTCAAATGGTAGACTTGACTATACAGTCTCATCCGGTAGGCAGAGGAAGCAATCATTACAAATATGGTCACAGCCATGGGCGTACCAAAGGTAGTGGATTTTTTACCTGCTCATTGAGCTGGCTGCTATATAAAGTACTGATTAATTGGTTGACAGTAGTCGTACAAATGTGCTATATTATATTCAGGTTGACAGTAGTCATACGAATGGAGGGACAATATGTCGGATAAAAGTATTATTTTACAGCAGAGTGAATGGATTATTATGGAGAGACTGTGGGAGGAAAGTCCCAGAACCATTATGCAGTTATATCATGCATTGAAAGAAAATCCCGGATGGAGTAAGAGCACAGTCAACACGTTGCTTGGAAGAATGGTGGATAAAGGGATTCTTTATTATCAGGAAGGGGAGAAGGCAAAACAGTATTTCCCTAATGTAAACAGGGAGGACGCGGCACTGGCAGAAACGGAAAGCCTGCTGGACAGAGTATATAGGGGCTCTGTTAGTATGATGATGAGTACTCTGGTAAAGAAAAAGGATTTCAGCAAAGAAGAGATTGAAGAGCTTTATGGAATTTTGAAAGGATTGGAGGAGAAGGATGATTGAACATATTATTACCCTGACTATATTCCTCTATCTGGTGTTTCTGCTTCGCGGTGTGTTTTATAACAGAATTTCTAAATGCCTTTGTTATGCAATGTGGCTGGTGGCAGCACTATATTTATTAATGCCAGTGCAGTCATTTCCCAATTCATTTCAGGTAATGAATATCATTTACCAGATAGCAGATATAGAAAACGGATTTCAAATAGGAAGCCGACAAAAAGGTACAGAGGAATATTCTAAGGACACACCATCTGATGCTCCGGAAGATGCCATATCCTTGGAAGTACTGGGAACTGTAATGACTGACAGGGATGAAAGTGATTTATTGGAAGCAGGAAAACAGTCAGCATTAAGGGCAGAATCAGACGAAGAAAAGAATGTTCATGGCACAATGATAATACCAGCATATTTATCAGGATGGGAAAGCCGGGTAAAAGGAATCTGGATATTGGGGAGCATAATCTGCGGGATAGTGTTTTTAGCCGGTAATTTCCATTTTGGAAAAAGACTCCGGAAAGACCGCCAGAGATTGGAGATGGATTGGAATCATATGGAAAAATCTGGTTACAAGCCGATTCCTGTTTACCGGACAAAGGAGGTGAATACACCATGTCTGTTTGGTGTATTGCATCCGGCGGTTTATTTTCCTGAGAAGGGAATAGAGTTTGGGAATACAGGGAAAGAAATGGAAGCATATCATTATGTGCTGGCACATGAATACATGCATTATATGCATAAGGATCATTTATGGGCGCTGCTTCGGTGTCTGTGTGTTATTTTGTATTGGTATCATCCCCTTGTCTGGGCGGCGGCATTTTTATCAAAACGTGACAGTGAATTTGCCTGTGATGAAAGTGTAATCCGCCATTATGACAAACGGGAAAGAAAGGCATATGGCGAAACACTGATTTTGATTGGGACACAGGAAAAGTCTGCCACGCAGCTGCTTACATGTGCAACCGGAATGACCGGGGGAAGGCAGGAATTAAAAAAACGGATTACTCTGATAGCAAATCCAAGGAAGCTTCGGCTGGGAACTGCGGTTCTTGTATGTGTTCTGCTGTTTGGTGTGACAGGATGTACCATTGGCGGTTCCCGGCAAAATAGTGGTAAGACCGGGAATGAGAATAATGATTACATAGACAGCACAAAGAAAAATGAGGCAGATACGGCTCAGACAGAAAATCAGAACAAAACCAAAAAGAATGAAGCAAACAAGAACGAAAACCCAGAAAAAGAAGACGGTTCACAGTTATTGACAGACCCGGTTACTGATCAAGTGTGTATTTTGGTTTATCCGGACGAACCCGGCATTGACTGGGGATACTATGTTGTGGACGAAGACAAGCAGAAAAGGCTTCAGGAACTGATAAACAATCTGGATATCACCAAAATTTACTATGAAATGGAGAATTTAGGAAATGATCCGAAGGCAGTGTATCATGAGCATTATGAAGGAATGAAAGAGAATATCAAAAGCTTTGGATGCAGTGTTACATATCAGGGAATAGAGTGGGAATTATACAGTAATGGTTATTTGCTAAGCAGACCTCCGAACGAGGGTGAAAGCGACCTATGGGGTGCCCAAAGCGAGGAACTGAGTACCATGGTATGGCAGATAGCAAGTGAGAAATTTGGATATGAGGAATTTTCCCCGGAGGAGATAAAGAATATTCAATCCGCCACATTAACTTATATTGGCATGAGAAGACAGCAGAACGGTGAACAGCATACGCAGACAATTGAGGAACGGGAAATACTGGATATTTTGGAAGAACAGCTTTCTCATGCAGAGGAAATACAGGGTGCCTCAGCCTGTCCTTTTTACGAAGCTGTTTTGACACTGGAGCTGGAAAGCGGAAAGCTCATAAAAATGTCCCTGGCAACAGACAGCTGCTCCATGTTCAGGGTGAACGGAATCTACTATGATTATATGCCAGAGGGAGCACTGAATATTAACCCTGACGATATTGGATATAATGGGGTATTATACGAATATTTTGATGAGATTCCGATACCGAAATGATATCGGATAGACATATTTCCCAAAAGAAAATAAAATGCACCCTCATGCCGGAAAGGATATCATATCCGGTTGGGGTGCATTTTTTTAATCTAATTCATTCTCATGGTCATCATCCATATATTCCCGGTTGGTAACCCGTTTGGCATCTCGCTGGGCTTCAACCAGCTGAGATAATTGTTCCTTTACATCCTTTGGATTTTTGACACTGAGAATATCAAAATCTCCAAGAGACTTATCAGCAGAGCAACAGTGAATTGTACCTACACCAAAGATTCTCTGACCAAAGGATCTGGTAAGGGATACATCCATGATCCGGTATAACCGTACTTCATCTTCTTTCTTGTTCAAAAAGCCTTGTTCAATAAATAAGCGCTCCTCTGACAGCATGTATTTTGTAAAGGATAGCGGTAATCCAAACAAAGTTCTTTTTCTATCACTCCATACATAATCCATAATCTGTTTTCCTCCCGATCGATATTGTGTATTAAATCATTGTAAAACTGCAATTTATTATAATGGATAAGTTTCAATAAAACAATAGCATAATAAATGTAAGCGTCTGCTTATTCTCCGACAGACTGGACACTTGCAACAGAAGAGTCACCTTTTTTGGCCTGTTCAATGACGGCAGCGACCAATTTTTCAAAATTCTCCCCGGAACTGGATGCACCTGTAATCATATCCACTTTTGTATCTTTTTGTCCGTCAATTAACTGCTGAACATATTCTCTTGTGTATTTGTTTGGATAGGTTTTGGATATCGGTTCCATATTCCGCATATATTCATTGTCCCAGGCTTTGATAAATCCGCTTTCGTTTTTGGCATTAAATTCTACAGAAACAATTTTATCATTTTTTACAAAGATACATACATATTCTCTCCAACCATATGACAATTCGGCCATTTGGGCAGTATAGTAGCCGTCTTTCATTTTATTTCCTGCCTTGCAGCCTGTTAAAATCATGGAGAATAATGTTAGTGTAAGTAAAAAGATTAGGTGTTTTTTCTTCATAATTACAATTCCTCCTTTAATTTTACAGAAGCAACTACCTGTTCTAATTCCTGTGATTGTAACAGAGAGTGGGCGGCGGTTTTATCCGCTTCGGCAGCTAACTGCTGGTTAGTATGGGCAATATCTAAAACAGTACGGATTTCTTTGGATACCAGACCAACTGTATTTTGCTGTTCTGTGACAATCTGTTCAATCTGGCTGGAAATTCCTTTAAATTCGTCGGTGGTTTTATTAATCTCCTGAAAGGATTCGGCCGTTGCTTTGGCAGTGGCAAGCCCCTCATCAATAGACAGATTAGCTTGAAGAATAATATCTCCGGTTTGTTTTAAAGCATCTGCTGTCTGGTCTGCCAGGACACCTATCTGCTGTGCGACAATTGCAAAGCCTCTTCCACTTTCTCCGGCTCTTGCAGCTTCAATGGAAGCATTTAATGCCAGCAGACTTGTCTGTGATGAAATATCATCAATTAGTTGGCTGATTTTTATAATCTCCTGCATATTGGAATAAATGTTGTTCATGGTGCCAAGCATGGAATCCATCTGTTGTTTACCCTGTGAAATTCTGTCTTCGGCACCACTGGTATATAATTTGACCTGAGTGGCACTTTCGTTAATCAGACGAATTTTTTCTGTAATAATATGAATGCTTCTATCTAACCGGTCCAGTGCAGAGGACTGTTCTACAGAACCGTCATAAAGCCGTTTGGCATAGCCGGAAACTTCAGAAGAGTTCTGGTTCACAGCAGCAGAGGCATCATTGATCTGGTGCATAGTCTGGTTCAGCGATACCGTGATACTGGTTAAGGCATCTTTAATTGCGGCAAAATCTCCAATGAAAGTATCCGGGATATCCTGGGAATAGTCTCCCTGCGACAGATATCCGAGAGAAGTTTTTAAGTTATCTATGTAAGAGTCAATATTATTAATCGTCTTTGAAAGGGCATTGGTCAATATCTCCGCTTCGTCTTCCGTTTGTGCAAGGATAACCTCGTCCTTTAAATTGCCTTCTGCTAATGCAGTCAGCCTTTTTGTAGACAAAGAAAGAGAATCGGATATCTTTTCAGCTGCCAATGCTGTAAAGAATCTTGCTGCAATAAGCAATGCAGAGGCTAACAGGATACATAGTATAACGGATATCACAAGTGATTTCATGAAATCACTCCTTGGAGCGTCAATGATTAATGTCCAGTTCGTGCCTGCCACAGGGGAATATGCCATATAATGTTTTTTGTGCTGTAGCTTCATGATTTCAGAACCGGTCTGGAAATGAACCATGGCATCAAAAATGGCATTATTTTTCTTAGAACCGTAGAGTTCATATATATTGGGATGTTTCTCCATATTGGATAAGTCTTTGTCGGCAATGATTGTGCCCTCTTCGTTAATGATATAGGCAGAGCCGTTGATGCCGATATTGATATTGCTTAACACATCATTTAACAAGTCATATTTATAACTTCCAATCAGATAAGCAAAGCATTCCCCTTCTCTGCTAAGCGGAGCTCCCACGGACAGCTGCCATACGTTATCGGAATAATAAGGTTCACCAATAGAAATATTACTTGTGTTGGTTAAATAGGTATAATATTTTTTATCAGTAATAGAATCCGGAGCAAGATCATCTCCATATAATTTTTGTCCTTCCAGATCATAGACTGCAAGCCAGACAAATTCAATGCGGGTTTTCCTTTCATCTAAAATCTCCTGCTTTTTTCCGGTATTTAGCGAATCCTCCAGCAGCTCATTTTCCAATGCCAGATTTGCCATGCGGTCTGTCAGAAGGTGAAGATTCGAGCTTACATTCTGGGAGGAGGTCTTTGCCATCGTCTGCAAATTGTCTGACAGGATGGCGCTTGTAGATATAAAACTGTTGACAATCATGGTGAAGGTTAGAAGTATCCCGAGTGAAATTGATACACTCATAACATAAAACACTATTTTTTGTTTCATCGTTTTCCTTTTTTTCATAGTTTTCATATCCTTTGCGTAGTTTTATATATATTGTATCAGATATTAATAAATTGTATAGTGCTATTTTATGTAGACAGTAAGAAAAACAGGCATTAAAGTGAAGTTTTTGTATAAGTGGGTTATAATTGCTATTTTATCTGGTATTGTGGTAAAATTAATAAAAATTAAGAAATTCTCGTTGGATCTGAAACAGGGGGATTAGTTATGAGGGGATATTATGGCGATTGAAGATGTAGTAAAAATGAATTACAACAAATTAAATGAAAATGATATTTATATTTGGAATTATATTGAGAGTCATCGTGAAGAATGCTGTCAGTGTACCATTGAAGAACTTGCCAAGAACTGCAATGTATCCCGAACCACAATACTGCGTTTTGCGAAAAAATTATCAATGGAAGGTTTTTCAGAGTTAAAGATTCACTTAAAATTAGAACAGAAAAAGAGTCGTCCAAGAGCTGACAAAAATACGATAAAGACAGTCTGTGATGATTATAGGAAAAAGATTGATGAGATGGAAAAAACGGATTATTCTGATATTTGTAAACGGATTTATGAGGCAAAGCGGATATTTGTTTACGGTTCCGGTGCAGTCCAGTCTTTTGTTGCCAAGGAGTTTAAGCGTGCTTTTTTGTCTGCTAAGGTATGCATGTATCAGATTGAAGGTTTAGAAGCGGAACAGGAATTGATTGCAAATGTATTGCAGGAAGGGGATTTGGTAATCATTGTATCCCTTACAGGGGAGTCCGGACATGTTGTAAATTTTGCAAAGATTCTGAACATGAAAGGGATTCCTATTATTGCAATGACAAAACTTAAGAACAATACACTGGCACAGATGAGTGATGAGTGTATATATATCAATACCTCTAATGTTGCTACCACACATATTGAGAATTATGAGACAACCACATTATTTTTTATGGTGGTGGAGCTGCTTTTAATTAAATATCTGATTTATCAGGAAAAACGCTGTGAAAGATATATTGATTAGGAAAAAATTATACCAATGCCATCCGGAAAGGGTGGTATTTTTTTGTGCAAAAAACAGATAAATGCTGTGAAATTTCACAGGCAGATGTGAAGAAAACCTAAGTGGCAGGAAGAGGCACAGAAAGCCCTGGAAACGTTGACTTTAGGGCATTTTGTGAATATGATAGTTGTATCAAAACAAACATCTGATCAGAAATGTGTTTGAGAAATGTACATACAGGAAGTATTTTCGTCAGGAAGTACTTTGGGGAAAAAGTAAAATAATTTTTAGGAGGGATTCGTTATGATGCAAAAAATCCAGAGATTTGGAGGTGCCATGTTTACGCCGGTTCTGCTCTTTGCGTTTGCAGGTATTATGGCTGGTATCTCTACCTTGTGCATGAACGAACAGATTTTAGGGGATCTGGCAAAGCCGGATGGTATGTGGTATCAAATCTGGTATGTGATCAGTGAAGGTTCATGGACAGTATTTCGTAATATGCCGCTGGTCTTCGTAATTGGTCTTCCTATTGGTCTGGCAAAAAAACAAAATGCAAGAGCCTGTCTGGAAGCACTGGTAATTTACTTAACATTTAACTATTTTTTAAGCACGATTCTTTCACTGTGGGGACCGACCTTTGGGGTTGATTTTACGCAGGAGGTTGGAAATACCAGCGGTCTTGCAAGTGTGGCCGGTATTAAGACGCTGGATATGGGAATGATAGGAGCTATTATTATTGCAGCCATCGTTGTGTGGATTCACAATAAGTACTATGATACAAAACTGCCGGAATTTTTGGGAATTTTCAGAGGTTCCACTTTTGTATATATCATCGGTTTCTTTGTTATGATCCCGGTAGCATTTTTGGCAGCACTCATCTGGCCAAAGGTACAGATGGCGATAGGTTCTTTACAGACCTTTCTCGCGGGATCGGGGGCAGCAGGAGTCGGAGTGTATTCCTTCTTAAACCGTATTTTGATTCCGGCAGGTCTTCATCATTTTATATACTCACCGTTCCTTTATGATAATGTAGCGGTGAATGGCGGTATCGTGGCTTACTGGACACAGCATTTAGGAGAGTTTGCTGCTTCCGGAGTACCGCTTAAGGAACTGTTCCCACAGGGTGGATTCGCATTGTATGGAATGGAGAAGATTTTCGGTTCTATTGGTATCGCATTGGCTTTCTATGCAACAGCAAAGAAAGAGCGTAAAAAAGAAGTGGCAGGTCTTTTAATTCCGATTACCCTTACTGCGGTGGTAGCAGGTGTAACGGAACCACTGGAATTTACATTCCTGTTTATCTGTCCTCCGCTGTTTTTATTGCATTCTGTATTAGCGGGTGTGATGGATATGGTAACTTATATGGTTGGTGTTGTAGGTAACTTTGCAGGAGGTCTGATTGAGTTTGCGGCAATCAACTGGATACCATTAGGAGGGACATATGCAGGAACATATGTAAAACAGGTTATTGTCGGGCTGGTGTTTATAGCAATATATTATTTTGTATTCAAAACAGTCATTTTGAAATTTGATATTAAGACACCAGGGCGTGAGGATAATGATGAAGAGGTTAAGTTCTTTTCCAAGGCAGATTATAAGGATAAGAAGGGCAGTGCAAAAGGCGGCGATGTATGTGCAAGGAAAGCATCTGATTTTCTGGATGCACTGGGCGGAGCAGAGAATATTACGGATGTGACAAATTGTGCAACAAGGCTTCGTCTGACTGTGGCAGATATTTCCCTTGTACAGGATACATCCGCATTTAAGGCAGCGGGAGCACACGGACTGGTAACAAAAGGAAATGCGGTTCAGGTGATTGTCGGTATGGATGTAGAAAATGTAAGAAGCGAGTTTGAAGCACTTCTCGTAAAAGGCGGCAATGGAGAGCAAAAAGCAAAAATCCGCATCGGTTCGCCGGTAGAAGGAAATGTAATACCTTTAGAGGAAATGAAGGATGAGGGATTTGCTTCCGGCAGTATGGGACCGGGTGTCGCCATTATACCTGAAGCGGATACAATATATGCACCTGAAGATGCCGAAATTGCCATGGTATTTGATACAAAGCATGCGGTAGGATTTACTACGAAGGATGGTGTGGAAATTTTAATTCATATCGGAATTGACACGGTTGAATTAAACGGAGAAGGCTTTGTCGCACATGTTCATGCAGGAGATCAGGTGAAAAAAGGAGATAAACTGGTGACATTTGACAGAAAAGCCATTGCAGAGAAAGGCTATGATACAACGATAGCTGTACTGGTAACCAATGCGGACCAGTATGAGAAAGTACTGGCAATACCGGGAAAGGCAGCCCTTAAAGATGTCTGTATGGAAGTGCAGTAGGTTTACTGCTTGATATAATTCAGGGCAGGAAAGCTGTTCCCTTCCCCCCCCTCGAACAGCATCTGCCCTGAGTGATAGAATTGACAGCAGAAACTTGAAATAGATATTTACATGAAATAAAAGTAAGAAGGAAAGGATGATAATTATGGAAAAATATTCAATTACAGTAGCAGGCGGCGGCAGCACATTTACACCGGGAATTGTTTTGATGTTGTTAGACCATCAGGACCGTTTTCCCATTCGTCAGATTAAATTTTATGATAATGACGCCGAGAGACAGGAAATTGTAGCAAAAGCATGTGAGATTTATTTAAAGGAAAATGCACCGGATATTCAGTTTTCTTATACAACAGACCCTAAGACGGCGTTCACGGATATTGATTTTGTTCTGGCACATATCCGTGTGGGCAAATATGCAATGCGTGAGCTGGATGAGAAGATTCCGCTAAAATACGGAGTTGTAGGACAGGAGACTTGTGGACCGGGAGGTCTGGCATATGGCATGCGTTCCATTGGCGGTGTCATTGAAATTCTTGACTATATGGAAAAATATTCTCCGAATGCATGGATGTTAAATTACTCTAATCCGGCGGCTATCGTAGCGGAGGCAACCAGAAGGCTTCGTCCGAATTCCAAGATTTTAAATATCTGTGATATGCCGATTGATCTGGAAGAGAAAATGGCTTCCATGTGTGGTGTGGCTTCCAGAAAGGAAATGGTGGTTTCCTACTATGGTCTGAATCATTTCGGATGGTGGTCAAAGATTTATGATAAGGAAGGCAATGATTTAATGCCAAAGATTCGTGCCCATGTGAAGGAGAATGGATTTGCCGATGCAATTTCCGAAACAAACCAGCATGTGGATGCAAGCTGGAGAGAGACCTTTACAAAGGCAAAGGATGTATATGCACTTGACCCGGAGACCATACCAAATACTTATTTGAAGTACTATTTATATCCTGATTATGTGGTAGAACATTCCAACCCGGAATATACTCGTGCAAATGAGGTTATGGACGGACGGGAGAAACAGGTATTTGATGCATGCCGTAAGATTATTGAGAGCGGTACGGCAAAGGACGGCGGATTTGAGGCAGATGTACACGCTTCCTATATCGTAGACCTTGCCTGTGCCATTGCGAAAAATACCAGAGAGCGGTTTTTGCTGATCGTTCCCAATGAAGGAGCGGTAGAAAACTTCGACAGGACGGCAATGGTCGAGATTCCCTGCATCGTTGGCAGCAATGGGTATGAGAAAATCTGTCAGGGCTCTATTCCACAGTTCCAGAAAGGACTTATGGAACAGCAGGTCAGTGTGGAGAAGCTTTGCGTAGAAGCATGGATTGAAGGGAGCTACCAAAAGATGTGGCAGGCACTTACCCTATCCAAGACTGTGCCTAGTGCATCTGTGGCTAAGAAGATTTTAGATGATTTGATTGAAGCAAATAAGGATTATTGGCCAGAGTTAAAATAAGCACTTCCCATATAATGAGGCATCCCAGTCTGTTAAGAGACAGATTATGGGATGCCTTTTTATTAAGAGGGTTATTGATAAAAACTATTAAAGATCCTTTTTTACAATTTATATTGTTTATACAAAGCTTCTCTGTATTCAGAATCGGTTGTGACCTTGGGAATCTCATCAGATAAACCATTTTGTATGAGAATATTGATCAAGGTGGCAAGACGTTTTTCACCCTCAGATTTTCCTTTAGCAATGGCGGAAGCCATATCCCAGTTATACTTTTCCCTGGCTTCACACTGCTCCCGAATCTTTTCATCCTCAGTCATCTGGCGGAAAGTAACAACGGTATCTTCAATGTAAGTATTTTTCTTCGCTAACATATCTAATTCCTCCCAGGTTGTGGCTTTTAAAAGCTTTGCCCAATCATACAAATCCGTAAGGTTCATTTTTGTAGAAGCATCTTTTAATACATTTAAGTTTAACACACGGAGAATAAATTTGTCACTATAAACTTCATGGTTTTTCGTGTTCATGAGCTTAAATTCCGAATAAAATTCCGGTGTCAGACCGGGAATGTCAAAATTTACAATACCAATGTGTATCGTGGTACGGACATTAATGTAGTCTTCCCCTTTTTGCAGGTTGTCAAAGGAGCGGCACAGGTAAGTAAGGGAGCGTTCAGGCCAGTTGCCCAGGTCGTGAACCTGCATCTCAATGTTGATGATCTGGTCATGGTTCAGCCGGATCTTGATATCCAGCACGCAGGTCTTATCATTGATGGTTTCGCCAAGCTGGATTGGGTTTAGAATCTCTACATTTTGGATGCTTCCCTCTGGCAGGGATAAAAGGGCGTAAAGGAATCCCTTTAAGGCATGGGTGTTCTTCTGCAATACCGCCCGGAACATGTAGTCGTTGGTCATTGTATAAGGAAGGGATCCGGTGGGTAAAGCATCGTGTTGTGTTTTTGTGTCTGTCATAGGCAGTTCTCCTTTTCATCTGGTAAAATCAATGAATACTGGATAGATAAAAACAGAAATAGAAAATGATAGATTATCCAGAATAAATTTTGATAGAAATAATGTATAAAAAATATGATTGCTTACAATTTATATTGTTTATATAAAGCTTCTCTGTATTCAGAATCGGTTGTGACCTTGGGAATCTCATCAGATAAGCCATTTTGTATGAGAATGTTGATCAAGGTGGCAAGACGTTTTTCACCCTCAGATTTTCCTTCGGCATAACCCTCAGATTTCCCTTTAGCAATGGCGGAAGCCATATCCCAGTTATACTTTTCCCTGGCTTCACACTGCTCCCGGATCTTTTCATCCTCGGTCATCTGGCGGAAAGTAACAACGGTATCTTCAATGTAAGTATTTTTCTTCGCTAACATATCTAATTCCTCCCAGGTTGTGGCTTTTAAAAGCTTTGCCCAATCATACAAATCCGTAAGGTTCATTTTTGTAGAAGCATCTTTTAATACATTTAAGTTTAACACACGGAGAATAAATTTGTCACTATAAACTTCATGGTTTTTCGTGTTCATGAGCTTAAATTCCGAATAAAATTCCGGTGTCAGACCGGGAATGTCAAAATTTACAATACCAATGTGTATCGTGGTACGGACATTAATGTAGTCTTCCCCTTTTTGCAGGTTGTCAAAGGAGCGGCACAGGTAAGTAAGGGAACGTTCAGGCCAGTTGCCCAGGTCGTGAACCTGCATTTCGATGTTGATGATCTGGTCGTGGTTCAGCCGGATTTTGATATCCAGTACGCAGGTCTTATCATTGATGGTTTCGCCAAGCTGGATTGGATTGAGAATCTCTACACTCTGAATGCTTTCTTCCGGCAGGGATAAAAGGGCGTAGAGAAAGCCCTTTAAGGCATGGGTGTTCTTCTGCAATACCGCCCGGAACATGTAGTCGTTGGTCATTGTATAAGGAAGGGCTCCGGTGGGTAAAGCATCGTGTTGTGTTTTTGTGTCTGTCATAGGCAGTTCTCCTTTTCATCTGGTAAAATAAATGAATACTGGATAGATAAAATAGAAATAGAAAATAATAGATTATCCAGAATAAATTTCGATGAAAATTAAGATATCATAAGTGTGATAAAATGTAAATGCATTTGTGTGAAAATTTCTATTATTGCATAAACCGTTCCATAAACTGCCACCACAGTTTTTTATCATCCTCTGAAAGTTCATAGTATTTCATTATCGCTTCTTTGGCTTTTTCGTCACGCACGCCAATATCGGCACATATTTTTTCAAAATCCATGTCAGAATTTTGCTTCATTTCTCCATCACCAAACCGGAGCCATTGTTCATTTATGTTAAATTCCCTGCATATCAGAGAAATAACAGCATCGCTGGGAGCATTTTTACCAACTTCATAAGCAGATATATTTCCTCTTGCAATTCCTATTCTATTAGCAAATGCTTGTTGAGTTAATCCTACTTCTTTTCTTATCTTTTTTATTCTATTGTTCATAAGTGCTTCCTCCTGTCTCAAATATAGCATATGGACCAACTTAAATCAATAAAAAATGTTGGTAAATATCAATAGCATATTGACAGAAGTGATTAACCAGCATATAATAGAAATATACCAACAAGGATGGGGTGCAGATATGGCAATATTAACAGAAAAAGATATTCAGGAGGGAAAGAAGATTTCTGAGATATTTACTATTCTTTCCGAAGAAAAAAAGACACAAGCAATCGTGTATCTGTCAGCTCTCCGGGATAAAGAAGCGGCAGATTGTGAAAACCAAGCTCTATCGAAAGCGGAGCAGTGTAAAGCTTTTGGAGAGAAATGAAAACGCTATTATGGAAATGGGGTAAATATATGCACAGCTTGAAAAAGGCATTCGCTGGATGCCGGATGTTTAAAGACCGGAAGCCAGAGTATAAAAAATATAGAAAAGGAAAGAGAGGGGCAGATTTCGGACAAGAGTCTATGTTGAAGATGCTGTTTGATATGCGCATCAACGGTGCACTTGAGGAGTTTTTGAAACAGGACCGGGACTATCAGAAGCTTATCATAGAAGCCCGCAGGCAGGAAAAAGAAATTGAAAATCTAAAATTGAGCCATGAACAATGGGTTGTGATCGATAATATTTTGTCGGCATATAACAGCCGGGTTTCGCGATACGGGAGACTGGCATATAATCAGGGCTTTCATGATGCTTTGAATTTAATAAAGGAAATGTATCAGATTGATGTAAAAGTACCGATATAATGCAGGCATCGGTCTTCACGCCAGGCATTTACTGGGGCAAGCCGGTAGATGGCAAACTGCTTGAAAAACACGCATTGCTACCTACTTTTGACCCTGGCATTATTTTATGGTAATATTTATAAAATAATTATCCGGTTAGAGAGGAAACAACATGGACAAGCTGAGCAATCCCCAGGTTACAATCGAAACAATAAAAAAATATGATTTTGCATTTCAGAAGAAATTCGGACAGAATTTCCTGATTGACGGTCATGTCCTTGACAAGATTATTGCATCGGCAGGTGTGACAAAGGAGGATGTGGTTTTAGAAATTGGTCCAGGTTTCGGGACCATGACACAATATCTGGCAGAAGCAGCCAGAGAAGTGATTGCCGTAGAGATTGACAAAGCCCTGATACCGATTTTACAGGAAACGCTTAAAGATTATGATAATGTTACGCTGATCAATGAGGATATTCTGAAGGTGGATATTGCAGCCATAGTAGAAGAAAAAAATGCAGGAAAGCCAATTAAGGTAGTGGCAAATCTGCCGTACTATATTACAACACCGATTATTATGGGTTTGTTCGAAAGCCATGTTCCTCTTTGCAGCATTACGGTTATGGTGCAAAAAGAGGTGGCAGGGCGGATGCAGGCTGGTCCGGGAAGTAAGGAGTATGGGGCATTATCCCTTGCAGTACAGTTTTATGCTGAGCCGTATATAGTGGCAAATGTACCGCCAAATTGTTTTATTCCAAGACCCAGTGTAGGATCTGCGGTAATCCGCCTTACGAAATGGGAAAAACCGCCTGTGCAGGTAAAGGATGAGACACTTTTGTTTGCCTTGATTCGGGCATCTTTTAACCAGAGAAGAAAGACGCTGCAAAACAGTATCGTAAATGGCGGAATTGGTGTTACAAAAGAACAGGTGGTGTCTGCTTTAGAGCAGATGGAGCTTTCACCGACCGTCCGGGGCGAAGCGCTGACACTGACACAGTTTGCACAGCTCAGTGATATCCTTTCTTAAAAATTGGCATCCTCCTGTTACAAACGGTAGGGCATTAAATTCTGTAACGCTGCCTGGAAAAATTTATTAATTTTTAATATCAGTATGGAACATTCAGTCATAAAATTTCCTGCTCCTGCATAAAATGTATTCAAAAAGGAGTGGGACAAGTGCAGAATTATAAGAGAAAAATTACATATTTTTACCAATATCACAACGGAAATGTCGGATCAACAGCGGGATTTCTGAAACTGGAGATACGTGGAGATAAAGTGAAGATTATTATTAATATTCAGGAGCCTTCCGGATTGCCGTTTAAAGAAGCTTCGCTCTATTTTTATCATGAGGCAGGGGATCATTTAGCAGCGATCAAAGTAGATGAAATAGAGAGTAAAAACGGTATCCTGACTTATCAGAACCGGACGGACTGGCAGCAGATATTTGATACAGGAAGGGATTTATATACTTTTGACGGAGTTGCAGTGGTTTACAATGATTCCCATTATTACATCGGGGATTTTAAAGACAGGGACAGAAGGGATTATGCTTTAGTAAAAAAGGAGAGGAGGCAGGAAGACAAAAGTAATACCGTAAGAGAGGAGATACCCAAGAAGCCTGTTGCCGAGGAAAAGACTCCGACGGAGATTGCTGCAAAACAGGATATTTTATCAGAGATTTCCGCAGAGCAGAACCGGGAGGAGACAGAATGGTTCCGGGAGCAGTTAGAGGATTTACCGGAAGAAAAGCAGCAAAGGGAAGCGGGGCAGCAGGAGACGGGAAAAGAAAATGAACAAAGAAAGAGGGAAGAGGAGTGCAATATTGAAGCAGCTGTAGAACTTTCACCCCAGAACGAAACCGCAGATAATATGAAAACGATTGTGGATAGTTTATTTGGGGAACAGGATTCTGATTTAAAGAATAATACTGTCCGGAGCGGGAATGAGAAAGATGTTTTTGAAAAGTGTGAAGAATGCCCATATCATAAGAAGCATTTGGAGCGACAGGAACAGGTGGATGTATTTGAAAAAATGATACAGGAATATCCAAAGCTCCCTATGTATGGAGCAACAGAGCTGTTTGACTGTGTAAGGATTCATCCGAAGGATATCGGAAAACTGGATATGCGGAACTGGAAACTGGGGGTAAACAGTTTTCTGACTCATGGCTTTTATACCTATCAGTATCTACTCCTTGGAAAAATGCGGTTTGATGACGGTTCAGAGCATTCCATTATCGGGGTTCCGGGAGTTTATTCCAATCGGGAAAAATACCTTGCGAATATGTTTGGTTTTGACCAGTTCATTCCGGTAAAGAAAACAGGAGTTAAAACAGGTGAATTTGGCTACTGGATCGTAGAAATCAGTCCGTATCTGCAATGATCCCTAAAAACACCATTCACTTCCACGCTTTGATATTCGATGCCTTCATAGAAAAATCCAAGGCGTTCCAACAGACGTATGGAGGGTGTATTTTCCGGAGAAACCCTTGCTTCTATACGGTGGATTTTATAATTGGAAAAAATAACGGCAATTGCCGCCTGACAGGCTTCTAATGCATAGCCGTTGCCATGACAGGAGGCATCCAGCTTATACCCGATTGAGGTTTTGGAAAAAGGTCCGTGCATAATATGGGAAAAGTTTACCGACCCTATTATGGTATCCGGCTGTGATTTAAGATAAATGTAATAACGAAGGGTTTTCCCTTTTATAATTTCACTATATTCACAGTTCATACTGGCAGTCTGGTATGGAAGCGTATAGAAGTTTTTTGGTCTGGTGGGTTCAAAATGCTCGAAAAGGGTTTTGTTGCGAGTATAAAAAGCAAGCACTTTATCGGCTTTGGAACTGTCTTCAACCTGTAAAATAAGACGGTTGGTAGTAAGTGTAAAGGACATGATTTAAAACTCCTTAATTATAACGATTTAAACTTACCTTATCATATGTCACCAATTTTCGAAGAAAATTGATGACCTGCTTGTGCATCAGCACAATTCATTATATCATATGTCACCAATTTTCGGAGAAAATTGATGACCTGCTTGTGCATCAGCACAATTCATTATATCATGAGCGTTGCCCATGATCAGCATTCAGAAAAATCACCCTTGCAAGCAAGTGATTTTTCTTCATTATAGTATACTTTATGGGAGAGATACAATGGCAAATGATGAAAAATATATGAAGGAAGCAATAAAACAGGCGAAAAAAGCAGCGTTGGCAGGAGATGTGCCAATTGGATGTGTGATTGTAAAAGATGATAAGATTATTGCGAGGGGGTATAATAAGCGTAATGCAAGGAAAACAACCCTTGCCCATGCGGAGCTGCTGGCAATTGAAAAAGCTTCCAGACGTCTGGGAGACTGGCGTTTAGAGGAGTGTACGATGTATATTACGTTAGAGCCCTGCCAGATGTGTGCGGGTGCTATTATACAGGCAAGGATTCCCAGAGTAGTTGTGGGAGCCATGAATAAAAAAGCAGGATGTGCCGGTTCCATATTGAATTTGTTTCAGGTAGAAGCATTTAATCATCAGGTGGAATTTGAAAAGGGAGTTATGGAGCAGGAATGTTCTGCCATGCTGTCGGATTTTTTTAAATCCCTCAGGGAGAGGAAGAAGTTAATTTCTATGTCTTAGTGTATGAAATGTGGCAAAAGATTGCTGGCAGACAGGTTGACAGAAATGACAAACTCTTGTATACTAATATGTTGTCGCACTTTTTAGTATTTTTGAGTTTTTAACAGGTATTTTTACAAAGCGATGACTTTTATTATAGTTTAATCTTTCCATGCAGCCGGGGTGTTAGCGGTACCCTGTACCTGCAATCCGCTATAGCAGGGGTGTTGACCTGCCTCGGGTTTTGCCCATGGTGCTGGTCATAGTAAGTGGCGTTGACGTATGGGTCTTGCGCAATGGAAACCTATGAACCGTGTCAGGTCGGGAACGAAGCAGCACTAAGTAGGAGCTTTCATGTGCCGCAAGGGTGCCTGGACTGAGTTAACTGCTATGGTAACTGATCATAGGTGATTCACAAAGCAGGTTGCATGGATTAATGTTTAGTAAAATCATATAAATCTATTTGTATGATTTTTTTTAATTATTGGTGGAATATTTTTTTAAAAAATGCTACAATAAAGAAGATTATTCTCTTGAATTACTAGGAATGGGAGCGGGTAGCATGAATTATGCAAATGTGATTGAATTTGTAAAACAGCAAATTGCAGATAATGGCAGACCGCCCAATTATCCATTTCGAGACCGATTTGAGCATACAATGCGGGTGTACCGATGGGCGATCAAGCTACAGGCAAAAGTTGGAGGAGATCTTGATGTGATTGCCCTTGCGGCTTTATTACATGATGTAGGCTGGCAGGAAGGGAAAGAGCATGGAGAAGTCGGTGCCGAGATAGCAGTAGAGTATTTGGATAGTATTGGGGTGGAGCCTGAGAAAATCGGGCGTATAGGTGAGATCATACGGATTCATGATGACAAGGATACCGAGGATGAACTGTCTTTGGAGTGTCAGGTTGTTATGGATGCGGATTTATTAGATGAGGTAGGAGCTGTCAGTGTCCTTTGGGATTCCATGGCGACTGCCTGTGAGGATGAGGCCAATTATAAGAAGGCTTACTATCGGATTAAGAATTATTTTAAGGGTAATAAACCAAAGATCCGTCGCTGTAAGACAGAGGCAGCACGTCTTGAATATGACAGGCGGATGAAGCTCTTAGAAGATTTCTTGTTCCAGCTGGAAAAGGAGTTATTTTAATTATCTTTAAGATAGATAAGGTAGCTTTAATAAGTATTATAATTAGGAGGATTTAAGTTATGAAACAAGTTTTAAAGGTTCTAATGTGGATTGTAATTTTGGGAGCAGTATGTTTTGGTATTTACTTAATACTTCCGGAGTATCCGCATGATTTTGTAAAGTCATTTGTGCAGCCGATTGTAAACAGTCAGGCAAAGACGAGGATTACACAGATTCAGACATTGAATAATCAGGATGTAAATGCGAACTATAAGGACATTTTAGAGAAGTCTACAGGAATGTCCTGCTGGGTATATGAGACAAGGGAAGAGGAACCCGGAGTAGAATATGTTATATACCGGGGAAATGGTGCAACAATTAACATCAAAGATGTTGAGGGTTATAATGATATGCTCTATACAAGCTGTGCAATTAAATTTGAGTTTAAGATATCGGGTAATAATGTAGAGATTATACCATATGTAGACGGTACAAAGATTGCAGTAGAAAATACGGCAACCACCAAAGATACGAATGATTTACTCAAGAAAATAATCATCAGCCAGTTATATGGAGTAGAAGTAAAACAATAAGATAATAAAAATGCACAAATATACGGAAACATGGAATGTATGCCGCATATATTTGTGCATTTTGTTTTACTATGATAAAGAAGTGATCAGCTTCATGATTGTTCCTATGGAATCAGACATCTCGCTGTCTTTCATTGCTTTTACATATTGTTCCTTGTGGGCTGCTACATCGCGGATTGCGTTCAGTAGGGATGCACAGCTTAATTCTTCTTCCTCGATTACATAACTGAAACCGTTCTTTTTGAAGGATTTGGCATTTAAAATCTGGTCTCCCCGGCTGGCGGCCTTAGAAAGGGGAATTAAAATGTTTGGTTTTTTAAGTGCCAGTAATTCACAAATGGCATTGGCTCCGGCTCTGGAAATCACCAGATCACTTAAAGCAAATAAATCTCTTAATTCTTTGGAAATATATTCGAACTGGACATATCCTTTTTTTCCTTTTAGGGTTTCGTCTAAATGTCCTTTCCCACACAGATGAATCACCTGGAATCTTGCCAAAATATCGTTAAGGCTTTCCCGTACTATATTGTTGATAACAACACTGCCACTGCTTCCTCCGATGATCAGAATGGTTGGTCTGCCGGCTTCTAAACCACAAAACTCTGCGGCTTTTGCCGCATTTCCTTCGAATAATTCTTTTCTGATTGGTGTTCCGGTTAGAACGGCTTTTCCTTCCGGAAGTAAATCAAAGGTTTCCCTAAAATTGCAGCAGACTTTTGCTGCGGATGGGATACAAAGCTTGTTGGCAAGCCCTGGTGTCATGTCGGATTCATGAATAATGGCAGGTATTTTATTTTTCTTTGCAGCCATTACAACAGGTACTGCAACAAACCCTCCTTTAGAGAAAACTACGTCGGGTTTGATTTTTTTGAGAATCCGGTTTGCCTCTCCAAAGCCTTTGATGACACGGAACGGATCTGAAAAGTTTTTAACATCAAAATATCTTCGAAGCTTACCGGAGGAGATGCCATAATATGGAATCTTCATATCTTCAATCAATTTTTTTTCAATTCCGTTATAGGATCCAATATAGTGAACTTCAAAACCAGCCTCTTTAAGACTTGGAAGAAGTGCAATATTAGGAGTTACATGTCCGGCAGTCCCACCGCCGGTAAGTACAATTTTTTTCATTATCGTCTCCTTGTTTTCGTTCTTCAGGACCGCAGGTTTGGAACTGGTCTTGAAGTATTATTCGCATCGTTTTAAATGTCTGCACTTGCCTGTTTCAGTGCTTTGGCAAGCTGATCCGGGCAGGAGGTTCCCTTAAATCCGCATTGAATTCCTTCCAGGCGGGAAATTGCTTCATTAACCTCCATTCCTTCCAATAAGCGGGATACACCCTGTGTGTTGCCGTTGCAGCCACCAAAAAACTGAACATTGGTAAGCCTGCCGTCCACAATATCAAAATCAATTTTTTGTGCACATACACCTTGTGGTTTAAATGTCATTGTCCTGAGTCCTTTCTATGAAAGATTTTACTATAAAATAGTATAACATAAGTAGAGGAATTTGCAATATTCCAGAATTTTGTCGAGAAATGTGAAAATATCGCCTAAAACGCAGTTTTATCAAAGATACAGGGAGAAAGTTACGAAAGGAAACTGTTGAGTCGTTGCATAAAAATCAGTAAACTAGTAGATAAGAGAGTGAGGAAATTTGCATGGCAGCAAAGGAAATCACAGTACATAAATTTTATATGCAGGGAAGGGATATTATGATAACAGAATTTATTACAAATCACGTATTTATGAGCAGCATCCTGCTATTTGGGATGTTTAGTTTATTGCTGCAGGCAATGATGACTCTGTCTTTAAAAGGGTATGTAAAGGCATCGGCAAATATGAAGACTACCAGAAAAAAAGTGTTAGTTAATCTGAAGAATCAGTTCGAAACGATTTATGGAATGGATTATCAGGTGCGAAATATTGCAGCATATGTGGACAAGTATTTGTTAAAACTGAGATTGATAGGATTTTCGTTTTCCGCATGGGAAAAGGTGCCTTTTCTGACTGCTGGAATCGTAACGCTTCTCGCTGGAGGCGGCGTATTTTATGGTTATATAGCCGGAAAAGAGATGAAGTCCCAGATTGAGATTTTATTTGCTTATGGAATGGTTTTGGTATGTTTGTTTGTATTCTTTCATATATTTGGAATGAAGAGCAGGAAACAGCAGATACAAATTCAGCTGGTAGATTACCTGGAAAATTATCTGGCAAATCGTCTGATCAGAACCAAAGAAGGGAGCAGAGAACCGAAATTACTGGATGAAGATATGGAAGCTGCCTTTATGGAAGGGGCAGCCAGAAATAAAGAATTAAAAAATGTAATCCTGGATGAGGAGCATGAAGAGAAGATAAGAGAAGACAGAAACATATCTGAAAACAATGCAGGACAGTCTGTAGATATGGAAGAAGATATGGATATGTTAAAACGTCTGATTCGTGAAATAGACACATCCCAGCACAAAGACAGTGAGGAAATGATAGCAGTCAGCCGGGAGGATGATATCGGGGAAAAAGAGGATATGCTCTTGACCGAGGCAGAATCAGAGGAATCAGAGATTGAGTTGCTGGAAGAATTTGTACAGAGTTTCCTGGCTTAAAAAATGTCAACCGAAGGGTTGTTTTAAAATGTAAGCAGGAGGACTTAATTGAAACTGAAAAAAGGAAGGCTGATAGCCGGTATTATTGCTGCTGCCTTACTGTTTGCTTTATTCATGGTGTGGCGGCAGATTCCTCACCGGAATGCGGACAGTAGTGGCTCACACCAGAAAGGAAAAAATTATGTAAAAAATGAGGATAAATCGGAATCCGGTACAGAAAATGAGGAAGACGGAGAATCAAATCAAAAGCAGGAACGGATCATAGTGGATACTACCGACTATGCATCTATTGATAATACGTTATATGCATGGTGGTTCAAGAGAAATGATAACCATGAAAAATCAGGCTGTCAGGAGGATTTTGACATTACGCAGTATCAGGCATACTATACGGTGCCGGTAAACGAAAAAAAAATATACATTACTTTTGATTGTGGGTATGAAAATGGATATACAGCGGACATTCTGGACATTTTAAAGAAAGAAGGAGTGACCGCTGCTTTTTTTGTGACACAGACATTTATAAGGGATAATATTGAACTTACAAAACGAATGAAGGAAGAGGGACATCTGGTCTGCAACCATACGGTAACGCATCCTTCTATGCCGGGAAAAAGCATCGAGGAACAAAAGAATGAACTTTTAACCTGCGAAAGTTATATGAAAGAAGCCACCGGATACGAAATGGATTTATTTTTCAGACCTCCCAGAGGGGAGTATAGCAAAAGAACCCTGCAAATGGCAAAAGATTTAGGGTATACTACCATTTTCTGGTCCATGGCATATCTGGATTATGATGTGAACAATCAGCCAACCAGTGACCATGTGGTGGAACATTTTAAGAAGTATTATCATCCGGGAGCCATTCCGTTAATGCATAATGTATCGATTGCAAACAGGGATGCTTTGGAACAGATGTTGGGTAACATGAAAAAAGAAGGATATTCCTTCGGTACGCTTTATGATTTGCATAATTTGCAAAAAGGCGCAAATTAGATATTGCAGCATAAGAAAATGTTGCTATTTATTAGTTGTTTTGTTAAAATATAGGATAGCTTTAGAGAGTGAGAAGAGCTTTGCAATAGCATGAAGCTTGAATAAGATAACAAAGGAGAGCAATAAAAATGGCAGAGAGCATTAGTTTTGACTATAGCAATGCAATGTTTATGGTATCTGAAGATGACATTGCAGCTATGAAAGAAAGAGTATTAGAGGCAAAGAAAACTTTGCTTGACAGAACAGGGGAAGGGAATGATTATTTAGGATGGCTTGATCTTCCTGTAAATTATGACAGGGAAGAGTTTTCAAGAATCAAAGCAGCTGCTAAGAAAATCCAGAACGATTCAGAGATTTTAATTGTAATCGGTATCGGAGGTTCCTATCTTGGTGCGAGAGCAGCAATTGAAGCGTTAAGACATACCTTCTACAATGTGATTGACAAAGACATGAGAAAAGGTACTCCTGAAATTTATTTCTGCGGTAATAATATCAGTTCCACATATTTGGAGCATTTATTGGAGGTTGTGGGAGAACGGGATTTCTCCATTAACATTATTTCTAAGTCGGGAACAACGACAGAACCGGCAATAGCTTTCCGTATCTTTAAAAAGCTTTTAGTTGAAAAATATGGTCAGGAAGAGGCTGCTAAGAGAATTTATGCAACCACAGATAAAGAGAAGGGTGCTCTTAAGGAACTGGCAGATGATGAAGGATATGAGACCTTTGTTGTACCGGATGATGTGGGTGGACGTTTTTCTGTTCTTACGGCAGTAGGACTTTTGCCGATCGCGGTAAGCGGAGCAAACATCAAAGAACTGATGGTAGGTGCTGCTTCAGCACGTCAGATGTGTATTGAAGCTGATTATGAGCATAATGATGCATTACAGTATGCGGCACTTCGAAATATCCTTCGTGAGAAAGGTAAGACAATGGAGATTCTTGCAAATTATACACCATCTGTCCACTATATCGGTGAGTGGTGGAAACAGTTGTTTGGAGAGTCAGAGGGTAAGGACGGAAAAGGTATCTATCCAACAGCCTGTGATTTTACAACTGATTTGCATTCTCTTGGACAGTTTATACAGGATGGAACAAAGAACCATATTGAGACGGTAGTGAATATCGGTTCTCCAAGACGTAAGATTATAATGGAGCAGGAAGATAATGATTTGGATGGTCTTAACTATCTTGCAGGAAGAACGGTTGATTATATCAATAAGCAGGCTATGAACGGAACCGTACTTGCTCATGTGGATGGTGAGATTCCTAACTTGATGATTACACTTCCTTATATGAGTGAGTTTAATCTTGGAGAGTTGTTCTACTTCTTTGAGTTCGCCTGTGGAGTATCCGGCTATGTGCTGGGTGTTAATCCCTTTAATCAGCCGGGAGTGGAGAGTTATAAGAAAAATATGTTTGCTCTGCTGGGAAAACCGGGATACGAGGACCAGAGAAAAGAACTGCTTTCAAGAATGAATAAGGAAAAATAAGATTTCGATATCAGCACAACTGCATAAAGAAAACAGGGCTGTCGCAATAAATATTATTCTTTGTTTTGCTTCACAAGTTTAACAAAAGATAATATTAAATGCGGCAGCCTTTTTTTGTAAAAAATTAACTTTGTATAAAAAATAGGGAATTATGAAACAATTATGAAACTTTTTTAAAATATAATTCGTCTAAATTATAGAAAGAAAATAAGGAGGCGGATATTATGTATTGGGAATTCATGCAAAAAAGAGTGGAAAAAGTTGTGCTGGATTCATATAAATCTATGTATCGTATTGCGAGAACCTTTGTGGGAAATGAAAAAGAAGCATTCGATATTGTACAGGATAGTGTATACAAGGCTGCCCGCAGTACAGAAAAAGTAAAAAGCCAAAGATATATCAGGACATGGGTTTATAAAATCGTATTGGAGCGCTCTATGGATTTTTTGATGAAAAATCAGAAGGAAATATCCCTTGAAGAATTGTTTGACGTCTATGAATGGGGAATAGAAGGACATCATCAGAATTTGGATATGAAAAGGGCATTAGGTATTTTAAGTGACAGGGAGCGGGCTGTCATTATTCTGCATTATTTTGAGGGCAGGGAATTAGAAGAGATTGGCATGATATTAAATGCCAACATGGGGACTGTAAGATCATTATTATACCGGAGTCTGGAGAATCTGGAAACTGAAATGGGGAAAGACAGGATGGAACATGTTGAGAAGTGGTTAGAAGAAATGAGGAAAAATTACGAAGATATAGATATCCCGTCAGATTTGAAAAAAAGAGTGGACAGAGGCATAAAACAGGCAAAAGCGGATAGCATCAGACAGCAAAATTCCGTAAATCCCTTTCATATTTTTAAACAGGTTTTAAATTAAGAAAGGATTTAGGGAGTTGATGAGGACTTGTCCGCTTTATTCCCATATGATATCCATATTATGACAGGAAACAAGGGTTGCACCCATTTTAAAATGAGGTTATAATAATTTAAGTTGGATATTAACGAAGTATACATAGAACAGGAGAAATAATTTTGAATACTATTAAGAAAATAATGTCATGGATGTTAATTGCAGCAATGTTTGGTGGCTCTATTTTGCCTGTGCACAGTGTGGAGGCGGGACAGGATAAAAACCAGAATGTGGGAATAACCCGTTATGGTGAGGAAGGAACGCCGGGAACAGGAGATACAGAAACACCGACAACAGAGACTCCTACCACAGAAGCCCCGACAACAGAACAGCCGGTAAAACCGGTAGATCCTAATCTGATAGAATCAAATTTATCTCCGGAGACATCAAAGGTACTTGTGATTGATCCCGGACATTGTGGTCGGCATACAGGTGCCAGCGGGAATGGTCTGAGGGAAGAAGTGGTTGTACTGGATATCTCAAAGGCGTGTCAGGATGTATTAGATACTTATGGAGACATCACGGTTTATATGACGAGAGAGGATGGTGGCTGCTGTGAAAATCTGAATCTGGGTGACTGCCTGGTTTCCAGAAATAACTATGCCAAAATTTTAGATGCAGATTTTCTGGTAAGTATGCATATAAATGCGGGCAGCAGTAACGGTGCAAATCTGCTTGTGGCATACCAGTCAGGGTTTCATGATAATATCCGTAAGGAAACTCAGGCGTTTGGAAGGATCGCATTATCTAATCTGAGCAGTATCGGAATTAAGAATAGAGGATTTCTTCTTCGTAAATCGGGAACAGGCAATAAATATAGTAACGGAAAACTGGCTGATTATTATTCCATTGTCCGTAATGGAGTGGTGCAGAATATTCCCAGTGTGATTATTGAACATGGTTATATTACCAGTTCTTCTGATTGTAGCAAATTTTTCAAGACTAAAGCGAAACGGAAAAAAGTGGGAAATGCTGATGCAAAGTCCATCATTTCTTATTATGGGTTAAAGAAAAAGGTAATAGAAGGAGCATTTAAAAAAGAGGGAAATGAGACATACTATAAAACATCTGATAATAAAAAGGTTACAGGCTGGGTAAAAGATGGAGGAACATGGTATTATTTTGACAAGACAGATGGCAGAATGCATACCGGTTTTTTAACTGAGGGAGAGAATACATTTTATTTGAGTCCTTCTACCGGAGAGATGGTAGCAGGCTGGTTTACAGTGGATGGAGCAAAGTATCTTGCAAAAGGAAACGGTGCCATTGTAAAGGGCGGTGTGCATAGTGACGGAAGATATTCCTACCTGTTTAACGGAGACGGAAAGCAGCTGAAGAAGGGATTCCGTACCGTAGGCGGTGCTACTTATTATCTGAACAGCAAGAGGCGGGCAGTTTCCGGTGTTACTAAAATCAGTGGAAAATACTATGGATTTGACCCTGAAACCTGTCAGATGCTTTATGGTTATCAGGAGATTAACGGTAAATATTATTACTTTGATCCGGAAACGGGTGTTGCTGCCAAAAAGAAGATTGTGACAATTGATGATGATAAATATTATTTTGGTACTAAGGGAGCAAGACAGACAGGTCTGATATCTTACAAAGGAAATAAATACTATTTTGACAAACAATCTGGTAAGATGCTCACCGGCTGGAGAAAGATTAATGGGAAATATTATTATTTCAGCAAGTCTAACGGAAAGATGCAAAAGAGTAAGTGGATTGGAAAGTACTATGTAAATGCTAAGGGTATCCGCACCAAAAAGAAATAGGACTTGTGGAATTTAGTTATTTTTGGTAAAATAATATGCGAGTTTGAGGAAAAATATTTAAGGAAGAGTGGATAATCTGCTCTCATTACAAGGAGGAGAACAATAACATGTCAAGAAAGTTAGATTTCGACAAAGAGACTTTCAAAAAAGAAGTTGTAAATAATGTCAAGACGCTTTATCGTAAGACGATTGACGAAGCAACAAAGCAGCAGGTGTTTCAGGCTGTTTCTTATGCAATTAAGGATACTATTATCGATCAGTGGATTGCAACTCATAAGGAATATGAGAGAAAGAATGCCAAGACAGTATATTATTTATCAATGGAATTTCTGATGGGAAGAGCATTAGGAAATAACTTAATTAATTTAACCTGTTACAATGAGGTAAAAGAGGCATTAGACGAATTAGGATTCGATTTAAATGTAATTGAGGACCAGGAACCGGATGCAGCATTAGGAAATGGTGGTTTGGGAAGACTTGCAGCATGTTTTCTTGATTCATTGGCGACATTGGGATATCCTGCATATGGATGTGGAATCCGTTATCGTTACGGTATGTTCCGTCAGGAGATTCAGGATGGTTACCAGATTGAAAAGCCGGATGACTGGTTAGTAGATGGTAATCCTTTTGAAGTTCGCCGTTCAGAATATGCCTGTGAAGTTAAATTTGGTGGTCATGTTAAGGTAGATTACAAAGATGGCAAGAACCAGTTTGTTCAGGAAGGTTATTCTTCTATCCGTGCTATCCCATATGATTTACCGATCATTGGCTATGGTAACAATGTTGTGAATACCTTAAGAATCTGGGATGCAGAGGCAATTCAGGATTTTAATCTTGATTCTTTTGATAAAGGTGAATATCAAAAAGCTGTGGAACAGCAGAATCTTGCAAGAACGATCGTAGAGGTTCTCTATCCCAATGATAATCACTATGCAGGTAAGGAGTTAAGATTAAAGCAGCAGTATTTCTTTATTTCTGCTTCTATCCAGACTGCAATTCACAAATTTAAAGAGAATAATTCTGATTTACATGATATTCCGAAGAAGATTACATTCCAGCTTAATGATACCCATCCGACGGTAACGGTAGCAGAGCTTATGAGAATTCTTGTGGATGAGGAAGGTTTAGAGTGGGAAGATGCATGGGATATTACATGTCATACCTGTGCATATACGAACCATACAATTATGTCAGAGGCACTTGAAAAATGGCCGATTGAGTTATTCTCAAGATTACTGCCACGTGTTTATCAGATTATTGAAGAGATTGACAGAAGATATGTCAATATGATTCGTGAGAAATATCCGAATAATCCAGAGAAGATCAAGAGTATGGCTATCCTTTATGATGGACAGGTTAAGATGGCACATCTTGCAATTGCAGGTTCTTATTCTGTTAATGGTGTGGCCCAGCTTCATACGGAGATTCTGAAAAAGAGAGAACTTAAGGATTTCTATGAGATGAGACCGGAGCAGTTTAATAATAAGACCAATGGAATCACTCAGAGACGTTTCTTATTACATGGTAACCCGTTATTGGCAGATTGGATTACTTCCAAGATTGGTGATGAGTGGATTGTTGACCTTCCGCATCTTGCAAAGTTGAAAGTATATGTAGATGATGAGAAGTGCCAGCAGGAATTTATGAACATTAAGTATCAGAATAAGGTTCGTCTGGCTGCTTACATCAAGGAGCATAATGGTGTTGAGGTAGATCCTCGTTCCATCTTTGATGTACAGGTTAAGAGACTTCATGAGTACAAGAGACAGCTGCTTAATATTTTGCATGTAATGCATTTATATAACGAGATTAAAGAGCATCCGGAAATGGACATCATACCTCGTACCTTTATCTTTGGAGCAAAGGCAGCAGCAGGTTATAAGAGAGCCAAATTAACGATCAAGCTGATTAATTCAGTGGCAGATGTGATCAATAATGATGAGTCCATCGAAGGCAAGATTAAGGTGGTATTTATTGAGAATTACCGTGTATCTAATGCAGAACTCATTTTTGCGGCAGCAGATGTGTCAGAACAGATTTCTACTGCTTCCCGTGAGGCTTCCGGTACAGGTAATATGAAATTTATGTTAAACGGTGCTCCCACACTGGGCACAATGGATGGTGCAAACGTAGAGATCGTGGAAGAAGTTGGCGAAGAGAATGCCTTTATCTTCGGTTTATCTGCGGATGAAGTTATGGCTTATGAGAGAGATAAGAATTATTATCCTACAGATATCTTCAATAGTAATGCCAATGTCCGTAAAGTGCTTACACAGTTGATTAACGGTACATTTAATGATGATACTGAGATTTTCAGAGACCTGTATGATTCTTTGATCAAGGAAGATGTATATTTCACCTTAAAGGATTTTGATTCTTATTGTGAAGCACATAAAAAGGTGGATGCAGCTTACAGGGATGAGAAGAAGTGGGCAAAGATGGCTATGTTAAATACAGCCTGTTCCGGTAAGTTTTCTTCTGACAGAACCATTGAACAGTATGCAAAGGAAATCTGGAATCTTGATAAGGTGAAGGTAACTATGCCGAAGGCATCATCTGCAAAGACAACAGCCAAGTAGGAATTAAAGACAGTCTGATACAACTTAATATTTGTAGTATTAGGTAATATATGAGACCTCTCCCGCATAGAATAGTGGGAGGGGTTTTGTTATGAAAAAAAATTTTTTATTTTTAGTAAGTATGGTTATAATACCCTGTATAATGTGTTTTGGATTTAGTCTGTTCAGTGATGAGATACAGATAGGAAAAGGGGGAAATACCCTTGAAAGCCATTATCTGGGAAAAGAAGTTTTGATAGAAATGAATGGACTTTATAAAAGTATGGATGTAGAAGAGTTTGTGCTGGGAATTTTGCCAGGAACGATTCCGGCAGATTATGATATGGAAGCATTAAAGGTTCAGGCTGTTTTAATCCGTACCAATGTATTAAAAGAAATGCAGGAGAAAAATACAAAGGATGCATCGGATTTATCATATCGTTATCTGACTATAGAGGAACGGGCGGATATATGGGGAGAACAAAATTATGATAAGTATGAAAAACGCTTGGAAACAGCTGTGGTAAAGACCGCAGGAAAGGTAATTGAACAGGAAAATTCTCTGATCATGGCATTATATCATGAGGTAAGCATTGGAAGAACTGCCAGTGCTAAAGAAATACTGGATGAGGATATCTCCTACCTTCAGTCGGTGGAAAGTAGTCAGGATGTGGAGGCAAAGCATTATATGAATATTCTGCCATATACATGGGAGGAATTTGGAGAGATTCTGGGAGAAGGTTCAGGACCGGAACCGGCGTTGTCGACAGGGGAAGCAGCTACAGAAGAGCAAACGTCTCCTAAAGCAGAAGTGACAGAAGCCCCGGTTTCCGGAGCAGAAGCAGAAACAGCACAAACGTCCCCTGAGGCAGGAGCAACAGAAGCCCCAGTTTCTGGAGCGGGAGCAGAGGCGGTACAAACACCGCCTGAAACAGGAGCAACAGAAGACCCGGTTTCCGAAGCACAAAAACCCGTAGATGACGTGGCAGTAGCGGGGGAAAAGATAGCGGTTACGATAGAAGAGAGCACGGAAAACGGTTTTGTGAAAAAACTTTCGGTAGACGGAAATATTTATACAGGAGAAGAGGCAATGGAAAGATTTGGACTTTCTTCTACAAATTTTTATGTGGAGGAGATAGAGGGTGGAATTCGGTTTATCTGTCTGGGAAAAGGAAACTGTTTGGGGATTTCGCAGTATGGAGCGAACTATATGGCATTAAACGGAAGCAGTGTAGAGGACATTGTAAAATATTACTATAAGGATGTAAGTCTTGTTAATTATAAAAAATAATAGCTTTCATTGACAGCAGGATGGTTTTATGGAATAATGAACGCATAAGTACTTGTGCAAATAGATAAAGAGGATAATGCATATGAAATACAAATTTTTCTTATCATATGTTCCCGGAATGTTTATCATTAGTATTTTGTTGATTGCGGTTGCTGGCAGATATAATGGCAAAGCAAAAATGGTCAGTTATCAGGTGGAAAGGGCAGATCTTGGTAATTATACCGGTGAGAAGATTCGTGATGGAGGCACCAGAGGAAAGAGTGATAGACAAGAGGAGCAGTTTTATAACGGAAGTGATTTAAAGGATAATGGACTTCCGTATTGTATAAAGGTTAATAAAACCAAAAATGTTGTGACGATTTATGCGTTGGGGGAAGATGGCTACTATGATAAGCCTGTAAAGGCAATGATCTGTTCTGTGGGAGAAAAGGGAAACACTCCGGATGGAGTGTATGATCTGGGTGACCGGGCAGAGTGGCTTCCGCTTGAGGGCAATGTGTACGGGCAATATGCCACCAGAATTACAGGAAGCATATTATTCCATTCCGTGCCATATTTTACCCAGAATAAAGCAGATTTGGAGATTGAGGAATATAATAAACTTGGAAACAGCGTTTCGGCAGGATGTGTCCGTCTCTCTGTTATTGATGCCAAATGGATATATGATAACTGTAGTGAAATGACTTACGTAGAAATATTCGAAAGCGAATATGACGGACCTTTGGGAAAACCGGTTGCAGCAGTGATCAGCAGTGGAGGAACAGAAGGTAACTGGGATCCTACGGATCCGGACAGGGACAATCCCTATATGGGAAATGTTCCGGTTATTCTGGGTGCTTATGACCGGGAGATAGAGAGATATTCCGATTTTGATATTACCGCAGGTGTGACAGCTTTAGATTATACAGGCAGGGATGTCACCAATTACATGAAGGTAGAAGGTGAAGTGGATGAGAACACCTGTGGCATTTATAAAGTCACGTATTCGGTGAAGGATGAAACTGGAATTACCGGTTCGGCCACTGCCAATATTATCATTAAAGATGAGGAGCCACCGGTTATATATGTGAACCAGAAAATAACTTCCATTGGTGCCTATGATGCGGCTTCCTCTAAGCAGCTTCATGATCTGCTTCTTGAAAACGTGACTGCGTATGATGGCAGCAGGCAGCTGGAGGACAGTGCGATTTTAGTAGATTATTCGGAGATTCTCGAAAAGGGTTACGGTAAATGCCATATAAAATACCGTGCAAAAGATTCGGAAGGGAATCAGTCGGAGGTGGTGGTATTATCGGTAGATGTTGATATGGAACCTCCCAAATTATCTTTGAAAAATACATTACAGGGAGATATTCGGATTTCTAACATGTTAAAAGATGATTATATGCTGGGATTAGTGGAAGCAAGTGATAATAGTGGTGAGGTAGAGGTTACAATCAGCAGACCACTCACATATCAGCCAAGTGAACCGTATCTTGTGATGTATTGTGCAAAGGACGGCTTTGGAAATGTTACTACATTGAATGTGACATATCAATTGAGAGAATAAATATAAAAAGTTTGAATAAATCATTTCCTCTATGGCAAACCTATCTTTAGAGGTGATGAAAATGCAAAATCGTGATCAAACATTTTTACAAAAGCTAAAGGATAATGCTTTTTATGTGGCATTGGGTTTGGGGTTACTTGCAATATTAGCTGTTGTAGCAGTATATACCATGGGGCGCGGAGGCACTCAGGTGGCAGAAAATGATTTGGATTTAAATCAGGCATCTGACTATACAGCTATCACAACAGAAGATAAAAAAATAGAAGAGACCAATGCTAAAACTGCGAACCAGAAAGGCAGTGCAGGCAGAACGACAGCGACAACTGAGGATAAGAAAACAACACAAGAGGTTACGACAGAAGCTGTTACGGAACAGGTGACAGAGAGTACAGAGAGTGTAAATGCCGAACAGATACCGGTTACTACAGATGTGGGTGAGTTGGATTTTACCAGTGATAAAACTCTGACATGGCCGGTGAACGGGGATGTTATCTTACCATATAGCATGGAGACAACGGTTCATTTTAAGACGCTTGACCAGTATCAATGTAATCCGGGTATGCTGATTGCTGCTGGGAATGGGACTACTGTAAAAAATGCATATCTTGGAAAGGTTACGAAAGTAACGAGTGATAATATGTATGGGAATCTTGTTACCCTGTATATCGGTAATGATTACAGCATCGTTTATGGGCAGTTAGATACAATATATGTAAAAGAAGGCGATTATGTAAAAGCCGGTGAGTCTATCGGGACTATAGGCAATCCGACGGACAGCTTTACAGAAGAGGGAAGTCATTTGTTTTTCCAAATGCTAGAAGGGGAAAAGCCGATAGATCCAATGATGTTCATAGAATAGAAAAAGTTATAAAATTACCGCATTCGGTTCCTGAATGCGGTAATTTTTATATCTCTGTTTTGCAGGAGCAATCCCGGCATAATCCTTCAAAAAGAAGATTATGTTTTGTTATAATGCCATCAAATTTCTGGTTCGCTGCTAGATCGATCTGCCTTGTGTAGGGAAATTCAATATCCTGAACACAGCCACATTCCATACATATAAAATGATAGTGTGGATGTGTGTCAGCGTCAAACCGGTCAACCTTTCCATCGCAGGGAAGCCGTAAAATTTCACCGCGGTCAGAAAGAAGGGAGAGATTACGGTAAACTGTACCTAAACTTATATTAGGAATAATATTACGAATCTCCTGATAAACAGTATCAGCAGTGGGATGATCTTTTCTTGTTTTTAAGAATGCCATAATAGCTTCCCGCTGTCTGCTGCGTTTCAAAGTGGCTTGTTCTGCCATGCTATTACCTCCAAATAAAATAGTAATGATTATTATTTTTATTATACAACGAATTCTTGTAAAATGTCAAGGATGTGCTATAATGAACGTATAAGTTGTGCAATGAATGATAAGGCAGAGATTGACTTATAGAAGTGCAGGGGATAATTAGGATTAATGGAAAGTATACTGAAATTTTCGGTGAAAATGAGGTAGATTATGGAGAAGGATCAGGCAAAAGGACTTGCTTACCGGATTCTGGATTTATCCGAACAGGCATTGTTTGTGTTTTCAAAGGATGATTTCCAAATCATATATGCAAATCCAAAAGCAAAAGCAATATTTGGGGATGGGATGGTATCGTTAACCTGTTTTGAAGGAGTAGAGATGAAACAAACACCTTGTCTGGATTGTCCGTTTTTAGGATTACAGGAAGGACAGGAATATTTTGCGGATAGATATCTGGAATCCTATGATATGAAAGTTAGTATGAAAGCGAATGGTTTGATATGGGAAGATGGTACTAATGTAGTTCTTTGTACAGTATTGGATTCGGAAGCTCTTTTATTGGCCAGGATGCGCAAAAGTATGGCGTCCGAACCATATGAGGAGCGGTTAAGATTGTCAGGTGAGCTTTACCAGACAGTAGTTAGCCAGCTTGGGACAATGGTGTTTGAATACAATTACGAGAAAAGAACTTCTTACACATCTCCTTTATTTAAAGAGAAATTTGGGATTGAAGATATAGAAGATATTGATTTTTTAAGCAGTGAGAAAACAAGAGCATTGATTTATGCAGAAGATGTTGAGATTTATGAGATGATGTTCCTGAATAGGGAGGATGATTTTAGGGAGGTTACGTGTCGTTTTGTTGAGGCAGATGGAAAGGTTAACTGGTATCGGATCTGTGTACAGTTTATTCGTAATGAGAATGAAGAGCTGATTCGTGTGATTGGGACATTGAAGGATGTAGACGATATTACAAAGTCTTATGAGACATTAAAATATCGTTCACAATTTGATATACTTACGAGTCTGCCTAATGTGAATCGGTTTTATATTGATGCTGGCTGCCAGTTACTGGAACAAGAGAGCGATAAGTATGCTATTGTTTCCTTTGATATTGATAAATTCAAATTAATTAATGATTTATTTGGAATGGAAACAGGGGATGATGTATTAAAACATGTTGCATCGGTTATCAAGGAGAAGCTTCCTGTGGATGCACTTTATTGCCGGGTGCATTCGGATATGTTCTTTTTTTGTATTTCCTATAGTAAGCGGGGAGACATTATCAAGTTAATTGAAAAATTGAGAAAAGGGATTTATCGGAATGAATTTTCTTTTGATATTAATACAACATTTGGAATTTATCTGGTGAATGATGTTTCGATACCGATTAATCTGATGTGTGACAGAGCAACGCTTGCAGCAAGAACAGTTAAGGGAAGTGCAATGAATTTTTGTGCCTTCTATGATGAACAGTACCGGGCGGAGATTATCAAGACTACAGAAATTGAACAGGATATGAATCTGGCGATATCAGATAAACAGTTTTTGATGTATTTGCAGCCGAAATATGATCTGATCACAGGGCAAATTTGTGGGGCTGAAGTATTGTCACGATGGAAGCATCCCGTTAAAGGTTTGATTCAGCCGAATGATTTTATCCCGCTGTTTGAACGCAATGGGTTTATTTTAAGGCTGGATGAATATATGTGGGAGGAAGCCTGTAAGACATTGGCAAACTGGCAGTCAGAAGGAAAAGTACCGGTGCCGTTATCGGTGAATATTTCCAGATACCATATTAAAAATAATAATCTGGTAAAAGTTTGGAAGCATCTGATACAGAAATATGGTATTCCTACTTCTTATTTGACGTTAGAGATTACGGAAACTTTTTTTTACGATTCTGAGGATTTGTATGAGGTACTTACCGAATTACAGGAAATGGGATTCCGGTTAGAAGTAGATGATTTTGGGGCAGGATATTCCTCTCTTAATATGATTCGTCATATTCCAGTGGATACTATCAAGATTGATAAGGATTTTCTGGATAAGAAATTAGCAACAGATAAGGGGAAGATTGTAATCAGCCATACAATTGCCATGGCAAAGGATTTAAAGTTAAGTGTAGTTGCTGAGGGTGTGGAGACCAAAGAGCATGTAGAATTTCTGAAGTCCTCTTCCTGTGATGTGGCACAAGGATTTTTCTTTGCAAAGCCGATGCCGCTAGAAGAATTCAATCAATTGTACTATGGTGTGGAAAATGTCAGATAGGGAGAAAAAACGTGTTTCAAAACTGATTTTTTATAGACTGTAGTTGAATATGTAAAAAAATTGGTAAAAATACATATTTTTTACAAGGAAAACTTGACATGCCATATATCATGTTGTATATTTTCTTTGATAGCGACGGTCAGATATATAGTGACCAAGAATAATGAAGATAAAGGAGATTATTATTATGTTAGAAAAGATGAGAGAAATCATCGCTGAGCAGCTTAGCGTAGACGAAAGTGAAATTGAGTTAACTTCTAATTTTAAAGAAGATTTAGGAGCAGATTCTCTGGATTTATTTGAGTTGGTTATGGCTTTGGAGGAGGAGTATGATGTGGAGATTCCTTCAGAGGAATTAGAGAATATTGCTACGGTAGAAGATGTGATTGAATACTTAAAGGCACACGGTGTGGAGGCTTAGGCTGTCATAGCAGTGGGAAAAGCCATAATGTAATGATAAGAAAAAACAGGGAATGTTGCACTAAAAGTAAATTGAAAAATTTTAGTGCAACATTCCCTGTTTTTGTGTCTGAGGTAATTTACATTTGATGCCGGACAATGCCGTATTCATCATCCAGCCGGAAGAAAGAGCAGTTTGTATTTCTTCCCTGTAGGAATTTTACCATATCGTCTTCGTCCAGATTGACATCGCAGGAATAACATTCCCATTCCTCATCATATATATAATGTACACATTGTTCGCATAAATCCATGATACTTTCCTTTGTCCCGCATACAGCACAAATCGCATAGAAGTGTCTGTACGGATATTAGCTACTGCGGGGTATTTGACTACTGAGCATTTTCAATGTCAATGAATGATTCTAATAATGACTGTAATTCTGTCTGACTCACTGTATATACGGTTTGCGAACCCTGTTTGGAAGGAGATACAGTGACGGTAACCGTTGCGGGTTCTCCATATTCCAGAGCAGAAAGATTGGTCTTCACGGCATCATACATATAATTCAGGGCTTCTTCTTCAAGCTGTTCCTGAGTGGGGGCTCTTCCGGCATCAACCTCTGCCTGGGCATAATCGGTAAGGTGCTTCTCTCCCTCTGCCATCATATCTTTGAAAATCTGCAATTTGTAAGTAGTTACCGGTACAGAGTAAGAACCATCATCATTTTTGGTCGCCTCACCAACTTCATATTTGAAGTTTTTGTAGATATCCACAAACAAGGTACGGAACTCCTCTTTTCTCTCAGCACTGATATTGTAAGCATCTAAATAAGCAATTTCCGAATCAATTCCTTGATTATAGATTGCTTCTACTTCTTCCACAGAGGAAGAGGTTATCTCTGCATATTTGTCAAATTCTCCGTGGGTGTTGGAATCCAGACAGGCTTTTACATAACCGCTGGCATCAAAGCTGGCAGTACAGCCGGTGGCAAAACATGTGATCATACAGGATAATAAAAATAATACTGATAATTTTTTCATACTTTTCATAATATTTTCTCCTCTCTTATAATTAACTTTATTTTGGCAAACGGAATCAATTGCTTTGCAAGCTTGATGCCCGTTGCTTGCAGCGAAGTTATTGACTTCCATGAGTACTTACATAAAAAGGCTGCCGCATTAAAGATATATTTTCGTGCGGCAGCCCCCAAGGTTTTTTTAATTAACCCATTACAACTTCTACAGTATGAGTCTTTCCATCTCCAAATACAGGAAGGACATTACCGTCGATTGCATTACCGTCAACAGTTACACTCTTGATACCCTTGCATACATGGTCAGGATTTGTGATTGTAATATCAAACACATCACCACGGAAGGTTCTGGAAGCCTTGAAGCCATCCCATGCAGCAGGAATGGAAGGATCTACTTTCAATCCGTCATAGTCAGGGATAATACCTAAAATATACTGTGAAATCGCTACAAAGTTCCATGCAGCAGTACCGGTCAGCCAAGAGTTCTTAGCCTCGCCGTGACGACCTGCATCTTTACCGGCAATCATCTGTGCATATACATAAGGCTCTGTTCTGTGAAGGTCTGAATATTTTTCTTCACGGAATGCAGGAGCAATCTTTGAATAATATTCAAATGCCTTATCTCCACGACCTGCATAAGCTTCTGCACAGATAATCCATGCATTGTTGTGACAGAAGATACCTGCGTTCTCCTTGTAGCCTGCCGGATAAGTGGAAATCTCACCGTATTCAATAAAGTATTTGGTAAATGCAGGCTGGTTTAATACCAGACCATGCTCACAGTTTAACCATTTATCAATGCTGTTCAGTGTCTTGATATCATAGCCTTTGTCCTTGCCAATCTCAGCCATAACAGCAAAGCCTTGAGGTTCAATGAATATCTTGCCTTCTTCACATTCATTGGAGCCGACTTTTTTACCAAAGTCATCATAAGCACGTAAGAACCATTCGCCGTCAAATCCATGCTCAATAATATTTTCTTTCATTTTGTCAATTTCTGCCTGTGCAGCAGCAGCCTTGTCATCCATTCCCTTCTTTTTACAGAGAGCAACATATTCAGGACCTGCATAGCAGAATAAGGTAGCTACAAATAGTGATTCAGCAACCTTTGAATATTTGTCATCGCCATACTTAGGAGAAGTCCATGTCTGGAAGCTTTCACCAGGAGTACTTGAGAAGCATGACAGATTCAGACAGTCATTCCAGTCAGCTCTCATAGAAAGCGGTAAACCGTGAGGTCCTACATTGTTAACAACACGGTAGAAAGACTGCTGTAAATGATGCATCATAGGCTGAGCCAGTGACTCATCATTTCTATAAGGAACATTCTCGTCTAAGATAGAATAATCACCTGTTTCCTTAATGTAAGCTGCGGTAGAAAGAATCATCCACAACGGATCGTCAGAAAAATCGCCACCGACAGCATCGTTGCCCTTCTTTGTAAGCGGCTGATACTGATGGAAGCAGCCTCCGTCTTCAAACTGAGTTGCAGCAAGGTCTAAGATTCTTTCTCTTGCTCTGTCAGGAATCTGGTGAACGAAACCAAGTAAATCCTGATTGGAATCACGGAAGCCCATTCCACGTCCAATACCGCTCTCGAAATAGGAAGCGGAACGTGACATATTGAAGGTTACCATACACTGATACTGGTTCCAGATGTTAACCATTCTGTCAACCTTCTCGTCAGGTGTTTTAACCGTATATTTGGAAAGAAGTTCTTCCCAGCTGGCTTTCAGATCAGCCAATGCTTTGTCCGCTTTTTCAGCAGAGTTGAACTGCTCGATCATAGCATAAGCGGTATCCTTCTTCATGGAACCGTCTGCATTCCACTTATCATCTCCATTTTCCACATAACCTAGGATAAATACATAATCTTTACTTTCTCCGGCGTCTAATGAAACATTGATGCTGTGGGAAGCAATTGGTGACCAGCCGTCAGCTTTGGAATTATTGGATTTGCCAGCCATAACAGCCTGAGGATTGCCAAATCCGTTATAAAGCCCCATGAAAGTTTCTCTATCACAATCATATCCGTCGATATCTGCATTTACAGTATAGAATGCAAAATGATCACGACGTTCTTTGTATTCTGTCTTATGGAACAGGGTAGAACCTTCCACTTCTACTTCGCCTGTATTAAAGTTTCTCTGGAAGTTTGTAGAATCATCTTCTGCATTCCACAGACACCATTCCAGGAAAGAAAAGAACGTAAATTCTTTCTTGGCAGAACCTGTATTAGTTAATGTAACCTTCTGAACCTCGCCTTTAAAATCCTGAGGGACAAAAAAAGTAACTTTTGCCTCTAAGTCATTCTTTTTACCGGTAATCTGGGTATATCCCATACCATGGCGGCACTCATAGGAATCTAATTCAGTCTTAACCGGTGACCAGCCAGGATTCCAGACAGTTCCAGCTTCGTTAATATAAAAGTAACGCCCACCCATATCAACCGGAACATTGTTGTAACGGTAGCGGGTAATTCTTCTAAGACGTGCGTCCTTGTAAAAACTGTAACCTCCTGCAGTATTGGAAATCAATGAAAAGAAATCCTGAGTTCCTAAGTAGTTAATCCATGGATAAGGAGTCTTAGGAGATGTGATGACGTATTCTTTGTTGGCATCATCAAAGTAACCAAATTTCATGTGCATAATACCTCTCTTTCATTTGATGGGCTAATATGTTTCGCAAAGACCGGAAACCAAAAGAAGGATATGTAATATCATATGAGAAATTCCTTCCTAAACAGGCTTCGTTACGTGCGGTCTTGTCCCGTTTCTAAGCCGGAACCTCCCCAATTAATATGCTGAATCTGGTTCCCTGCATTAGAAAAAAGCCGTATGGATACATTATATTATAAATGCCGATAAAACACAAGAAAAAGCGGGGGGATTTTGATATCTTAATTATAGATATTGATAATATTAGTGTTAAATGATATAATTCTTACAATTAAATTCTAAAGATTAAGAACTGTGAAAAGTAAAATAGTGATACTATATAAACTATTCAAAATTGATTTAATAACCCTATTCTGTAAGAGGGGACTTCAACCAGAAAGGAGGTGTCTGAGAACGATACATACAGGAGAAAACTCTACATATGGTGTTAAATGTAAATATACAATATATTGAAATGTGGTTGGTAGTAATAGAAAACTGGTCGGAGTTGTTCAGAATAGGTTAAAGTCTATATAGAGATAAGAGATAGTTAGATTGTAGGTATGAAATGCAATATATATGGCTAAAAAGAATTAAATACGGAAAGGATGATGGAAATGGATTGCCATATAGCTGTTTGTGATGATGAAGAGCATTCCAGAAAAAGTATACAAAAGGATTTGGAAAAAGCAGCGAAAAGGTGTAGGGAGAGGATTACCATGCGTTTTTTTGAATCTGGAAGGGTATATCTGGATTATGCTTCAGAGGGATGGGAGAATATTTTAATATTAGATATTGATATGCCGGATATGAATGGACTGGAAGTGGCAAGAGAAGTCAGGAAAAAAAGGAAGGATATTATTTTGATTTTTCTTTCTTCCCATCCTGAATATGTTTTTCAGTCTTTTGAAGTACAGCCCTTTCGGTTTATACGAAAGGATACAAAGGATATAGAATTGTTTTTAGCACTTAGGGCGGCATTTTCTGTCATACGATCAAAACAGAAAAAATATATCAGGATTGCAGGTGAGGATGGAGAGGAAATGATAGAGATATCCGACTTGATTTATGCAGAGCTGTGGAAAAGAAAATTACATTTTCATCTGGCAGATGGAAGGACAATCGCAATGAAAATGACAATAAAAGAACTGGGCAGCAGGCTGGAGGGTGAAAGCTTTGTATTGTTGCATAGTGGACTTATGGTGAATACAGCTTATGTAAAATCGCATACCAGGTTAGACGTTACATTGAAAAATGGAGACAAGCTTCCGATTGCCAGAACAAGGGCAGAAGAGGTAAAAAAGGCAGTTTATGAGTATTGGAGCAAATTATGATAGAGCAGGATATATATAAAATGATGGAATGGATGACTAATGTAGTAGAGGCGAATCTTCTACTGTTGTTTGTAGGTATTTTTTTAGCAAAATCAGAAATTATTTTTAAAAGAAAAATAATTATTGGATGGTCCATAGGGATGGGAACAGTCTGTTACATATTAGATCATGCAGGGATTATATCTGTGTGGAAAACAGTAGTTTTGTTGATGGCATATATGATTATTGCGTATATCATATATCGCAGATCTGTTACAAAAACAGTGTTGTGGACTATATTGTACACAGCAGTTTTTTCACCAGTAGAGGTGATGATTATTTTTATTCTGCGATATCTTTCAGGAAAAGAATTGGAATTATTTTTTAACTGGAGTGCAGAGCGGGTATATGCACTGGTTGTTATTAAGATTGTGGAGGTTTTCATAGTGATACTTTGTTACAGGATGTATCAGTCTGATAAGGAAATCAGGATAAATGATAAATTGATACGTATTATTATAGTGACGGGTATTCTGGTTATTTTTATGACTATGCTGTTTGTGATGAATCATCTGACTGGGCAGTATGAGGAGATGGTTACAATGGCATATTTTGTTTTTGCAGTGGGACTGGTATTATTTCTAGTGTATACGATGTTTTCAGTAACAGAAAGGGTAGAGAAGCAAAAGGAACTGGAGCTGATTCAGTTACACAATAAAATATTAAGGCAGTCACTGTCTGAGACAAAAAATGCATATATGCGCTGGGAGAAGAGTATTCACGATTATAAAAATACAATTATCTGTCTGGATTCCATGTTGAAGGAAAAGGATACTGCTGCGGTCAGGGAGTATCTGAATCAGGAAATGGAGCAGATACAGAGTAGTCAGCATTTTATAGATGTTGGAAATGATATGGTAAATAGTATACTGAGTGTGAAGTTGTTAGAGGCGGAACAGCGAAGGATTCATTTTTCAGTGCAGGGAAAAATAGAACATCCATTGTCCATTACAGAAATTCATCTGGGAAGGCTGTTGGGAAATTTAATTGACAATGCAATTGAGGGAGCTGAAAATTCTACGGAAAAACCATTTGTGGAAGTAGAGATTTATCAGAATCAAAAGCTACTATGTATCAATATATCAAATAGTACAGGAAACGGTCCCATTGATTTTTCAAAATCCAGAAAGGAAAAAAGCGGAATGCATGGAATCGGGTTAAAAAGTGTCAGAGAAAAGGTAGCGGAATATCAAGGGATTTTCCACATTGAACAGCTGAGTGATATAGTGGAGGCAAGGGTTCAGATTCCGCTTTTTTAAGCCCATTTTGACAAAACACACACGAAAAATGACAAAACACGCATGATTTTACATTTTTTTATTTATTTGTGTTATTCTCCCTTTTGTAAGGAACAACAATATAGAAAGGGGAAAAACAGATGGAGGAAAAAAGAAAAAATTTGCTTCAGCATATGCTTGAAAGGGCAGCAGTTTCCTGTGCAGATTCGGCATCATTGGTTTGTGCATATGAACCGGATCTGCCAGCGTGTCTGAAGGAAGAAAAAGAGGAAAAACAGATTGCTGGAAAAGATTTCTGACAGTATCGCATTTTATCTGATAAAGAATAGAGTGCTGGATATTGAAAAGAGAGAATTGTATACATATGGGATAGAAGTTATACTGCTAAATGGAAGCATACTGCTGTCAATGCTGATAATCAGTCTGCTGCTGGATGAATTGATACACTATCTGTTTTTTGCAGCAGTATTCTGTTCCCTGCGTATTACGGCAGGGGGATATCATGCGAGGACAGCTGGAAGGTGTTTTCTGATATCAAATGGTATTTTTCTATTGTCTGTTTTGGGAAAGAGGTTTCTGCTTTTGTTTGATGTGCCGGAAATAATACTGGTTCTTGGGATATTGTCCATAATCGGCATCTTTCTGACAGGTCCGGTGGAGAGGCAGCAGGAGATGGTTTCTATAGAAAAACAACACAGGCATAAGAAAAAATTAAATATAATATTGTTGTGTAACCTTATACTTCTTATCGTTCTGTATGTGATAGATTCTAAGTATTATGTAACTGTTACAATCAGTCTGCTCCTTGTAAAATTGTTGCAGGGAAGAAAATTTAGGAGGAAAGCGTTATGAAGAATATGAAAAGAAAAATGAAGACATTTGTTGTTTGTGCAGCCTTATTGGTGTGCTCTATGGGGATGACCGCATTTGCGGCTGCATCCGGTAGTATTACAGGAAGTCTTAGTGGATCCACAGGGAAAGTGACATTAAAGAATACCAGTGGATTTACAACATACTGCATGGTTTTTTTGCAAGAATATAGTGGTAATGGATCAGATTTAAAAACAATAAAGTCTACTGGTGGTGTGATTTCAAGTGGGAATAAGATATCAGCATCCGGAACAATCAGTAAATCCCGTGCAAAAGGAGTTGGTCAGGTTTATAATTCCTCAGCTCCGGCTTCTGGGGTTGCTAAAACATATTATACCCAGATAAAATAAAACAGATTAATCAATATGGTAAGAGCCTTCCGGCTCTTACCATATTATACTATTAGGATGGTGTTTGAGATGAAATATATTTATATTAATATAAAAAATTTTGTCCGGCGTGAGCCTGCCATATTTTTGCTTGTCTTGTTATCTATCATTTCCTCCACCATTATCATTCATTTTTTCTTCGGACTTTACCATCATTTGGAGCAAAAGCAGTTAGAGGAGCAATACGGGAGCAAGTCTGTGGAACTGGCTTTTAGTGGGACAGAGTCTGTGACTAAGGAGGAGGTTATGAGTATGCTGATGGAAATGGAGCCGGATTTGCTGGAACGGTGTTATCTTTCTATGGGAGTGCTGATGCCAGGTGAAAGGAGAGAAGATCCGGTAATGAATTCACTGCTGACTACATACACAGATTTTGCTGTTATTGGAGAAAATGTTACGGTTGCACCGGTTGAAAAAATGTGGCAGGAAAATAATATGTTGCTGGATGGAGATTATTTTACAAAGGAGCAGGTGGAACAGGGGGAACTTGTTTGCCTTATCCTCAGAGAGGATTTGGAATTTCCGATACCGGAGCAGGCGGCTGCGGTAGAACAGTATAAGAGGAATGAAAATGGGAAAATTGTGTTAAACGGAAAGGAATATCAATGTATTGGACATATCGATGGTCTTTCTGCTTCTCCGTATGTGCCAGTTACAACATTGCACGGTCAGAGTGAAGTAGTTTCTCTATCATTTTGTTTTGATGATTACGTGAACCGAAACGATTATAAAAGCATTGAACAGGGAGTATCTGCCTGTTTTGGAGACCAAGTGGAACTGTCAGGATTTGAGATGCCTGATAGGGATAGTACAAGATTTTATTATACATTAACATTGTTATGTGTCTTGATGATGGGAATGTCAGGTGTGGTATTGGCTATGCTTTATGAATATATATTGCTGCAAAGAAAAAAGCAACTTATAATTTATCGACTTTGTGGTATGACTTTAAACAGAGCACGTGTAATGTATTTTGCGGAGTGCCTAGTGATATCAGGAATGTCTTATTTTGTAGCACTTTTAGTATTTCATTTTATTATGTTTCCTTTGATAAGCCGGGCATTTACTTATATCAGTGCATCCTATACACCGAAAACGTATGGAATTTTAGGTTTTTTGTATATAGCTGTAACTTCTGTTTTGTTATATAAGCTGGTTTGTAGAAAACTGGATGGCAATGTAATGCAGGGAATGGAGGAGGGATAAGTATGTTGTTTAAATTGGGATGGATAGACTTTAAGAGAAATTTCTTAATTCAAGGGATTATCATACTGCTTTTGGTGGTCACATTTTTAGCGGCAATTTCGATGGTATCAGCAATTGAGATGAAGCTGAAGAAGTACATGGTATTTAAGGAAGATCTTGATTGTAATGGAATATATATTATGTCTGACATGATACAGAATAACGAATCGCATACTCTTTTTCGCGATGCAGAGGAGATAAAGGAATTTCTGCCAGAAGCAGAGGAGGTGTTTACTGTAGCAAAACTTTGGGAGCCATATGTAAATGACATGCAGATAAATGCATGGTGTTATAGTCCTAATATCATTAATCGGCTTTCGCCTGAATTGGAGGAGGGAAGATGGTTTAAAGAACAGGATAACAACGAGACAGTTTTAAAGGCAGTCGTTTCACATAATGAGGATGGGTTGAAAACCGGGGATATTGTTACAATGAGTACACCTCTTACAGATGTGGAACAGAAGATTGAAATTATCGGGGTGCTTCAGGATAATGAGCCTTTGTTTTATCATAACGATTTGGCACAGCCGAAGGGCGATTACAGGGATTTTTATTATACCTATGATTATGAGAGTGAAGGAAGAATCCCATTGTTTATTTTATCTGACTCTCAGATATTGGGAAACATGAATAAGCAGGAGTTTTCATATTTAAACTTCCGGTTAAATTCGGAAAAGGGTTTCCAGCGACAGGTTACCGCAGGAACTATTGTCATTTATCCAGACAATATATCTGAATTCACTATTAGAGAGAATATAAATAGGCTGAATCAGGAATCAAGGATTCATCATACAGCCGCTTTATCGGATATAAGAGAAAGGAGTCAAAAATATATTTTTAAAGAACTTAATGATCTTCTTCCCATTGCATTATGTACATTTATATTTATTGTAGTAGCGGGGATTAGTGCAGGTGTTATATCTGTAAAAAAGCATTTAAAAAATTATGCAATTTATTATATCTGTGGCATGCAGTGGAAACAGTGTTTGTTTATCAGTTTATGTAGCTCTCTTGTAGCGGTTTTGGCAGCAGTTGGTTTATTTCTCTTTTCTATAGGATGGTTTCAGGTGTTGGGGAAATGGAGGAATACAGCAATGCAGATTGGGATATGGCAGATGTTGATATGTGCAGGAATAATATTCTGTTATGTTTTTACAACATGGCTGTTTCCGCAAACTATTGTAAAAAATACATCGGCTAATCAGATTTTAAAGACAAATTATTGACAGGAGGAGAAATATGGTCAGGTTTGAGAAAGTTAAAAAAATATATAATATTAGGAAGACAAACGAATTTGAAGCATTACACGATATATCTATGAAAATTGAGGATGGTGAATTAGTAGCAATTACAGGAAAGTCGGGTGCTGGAAAATCGACGATTCTCCACATTCTTGCATGCATTGATAGCTATGAGGGGGGAAGTTACTATATTGATGACATATTGGTAAAGAATCTTTCGGAGAAAAAATTGGCAGAAATGCGAAATGAAAGAATTGGGATTGTAATGCAGGATTATGCACTGGTAGAGGATTTTACTGCTTTGGAAAATGTTATGCTTCCATTAGATTTTTCCAGGAAGAAAAAAAGGGATAAAAGGAAACGAGCTTTGGATGCATTGGAATCGGTGGATATGGTGGAATTGGCGGGAAAGACGGTTTCTAAAATGTCAGGAGGTCAGAAGCAGAGGGTTGCTATTGCCAGAGCCATCGTCAATAATCCCGGAATTTTATTGGCAGATGAGCCTACTGGTGCATTGGATTCCAATAATGCAGATGCTATTATGGGATTGTTTAAAAAAATAAATGAACAAGGGCGAACTGTAATTATTGTAACCCACGACCACGATTTGGCAGAACAGTGTATGCGTACGATTGATATAGCGGATGGACATATTATATCTACGTAATTGCCAATAGTTTAGTGTTTGAATCACTTGTTTAGAAGGGTATAGAGGTTAATCATGATTTACTTGTTAGCTTTCATTTCGGCAATCATAAGTAATTCCTTCTGGTCTTGTTCTGACATTTTTTGATAATAATGTACAAGACGGTTGAGTTGGACATCTGAATATGGGAAAGACTCGGAATTACGAGTTTCTCCCAAGAGAATATAATCGGTAGAACACTCCAAAATCTGGGATAACTGAATGATGGCAGCAGCAGATGGCAGTGATTTTCCGTTTTCAATTTCACTTAGATTTCCAGTGGATATGCCGGTTTTTTCTTTAATTTGTGCACCGGTTATATTCATGGCTTTACGCCTTTGTTTTATTCGCTGTCCGATCGTTATATTCATAATTTTCATCCTTTCAGATTTGAACTCTTATATGCGAACTTACCCCTTGACAATTCTCTATTTTTGGAGTATTCTTGTGATAAAGTTCAGCTGTAATATGGTTAACAAGCTTTATTTTTGCGAGCAACGAACCAAGTGTGCTTGCATGTACAGTTGGGACTGTTGTGAGGTTAACTGTTAAACCAGTAATATTTTATCACAGAATACGGAAGAAAGCGATAAAGAAAATGTGTATATGGAAAGGGGATAAAGAGCATCTTTATGAAAAAACTAACGAAAAGAGATAAGCAGACTGCCCGTTTCCTCAAATGGATAACCTGTTATCCTGGCTGGTGGGATATCATTTGCACGCCAAATGATGAACATATGGACAGAAGTATAATGCATTCACTTATTAAACGTTTAGAACAGGAACGGTTTTATGAGATGATATTTGTATTGTTGAATGTACATAGAAATGCAAGTTTTATGGAAGGCTTTTTTGATTATATGTCGTATAATATCATAGCAGAAAACTTGAGTGGCAGTTTAAAAAACAGAGAGCAGGTCATAAAAGATATCTTAAAATTTTTTGATTAATCCTAATCTTTTTTCCTGCTCTTGGCATTTTATAATTTTTATTCTGTTTTCGTTATGCTGTAAATATATGCTCACTCACGGTCTTACTCTCATTTGGGGCAAGTTCTATATAGCCGGTCACTTCTGCGGGAAGATCGAGATTAGGTGCGTCGATCATCCATGTCATGGGCTCCGGACAGTAATAATTTTTGGTTCCTCTGTCGTTCCACACGATAAAGAATTTGAAGGTTTTATCCACCTCATAGCAGATACGTCTGCCTGTAGTCTTATCTGTTATGATTGTACCATAAAATGGTTTCCCATCTAATTCGCCGGTTTCAATAAGGTACATATCGTTGTCAATCGGTACTTTACTTACTTGCTGGGTGCCGTTTACATATTTTTCATCATAGGCAGACAGATCACGCAATTCACCGGTGGGAAGACGGCGTTCATTTACGATACAGCGTTTTACTGCCGGAATTTGAATACGGATATCTTTTCCCCTGCTTTTTTTGATAAAAGGTGCTTTAAATGCAGAATGGTTGCATACACCATAAGGCATCTGTTTATCTGAGAGATTGGTCAGGGTAAAATGATAATGCATACCGTCCTCATCCAGTATAAATTCATAATCAGCCTGGAATTTTATCGGTAAATACTCAAAGAACAGATCATTCTCATCATAGATATATCTTGTTTTGGCAATGGCTTTGTCACCATCCGTTTTTGTTTCCAGAACAGTGTGATTTCTTTTGTGCAAAAAACCGTGAATATAGTTCTGAAACCTTCCTTCGTTAACTGGTAACTGATAAGTGGCATCAGAAACCCGTAATTTACCATGATTTAAGCGGTTTGGAATATAAAGGGTCGGCAGACCGTATACTTCCGGAGAAGCAGTCAGTTTTTTAATGGGTGCTTCCTTATGATAGCGGAGGATTTCAATTTTGTTTGTACAATCTCTAAGTCTTGCAATATTACTGCCTACAGTTGGTGCGATAATCGCAAGATATCCCCCTGCTTTCATTTCGATTACCGGTGCACCGTTTAATTGTACCTCTTTGCAACTTGTTTTCATTTATTTTGTATTCTCCCTTCTGATACGGGAATTCCCGTTTTGTTTTTAATTGTTATGTTAGTACATTGCCCCTTTCGCCTGCTGATTTCTCTGATAGCACTACTCTCCAAGCTACCGCTAGACGATGTTTGTGAAGCGGTACTCTCAGAAAAATTTTCTTTGTAAGAGATCAATTAATTATGCACAATGTACTAGTTTATAGCAAGTATATTCTTCTCTGAAGCAATATCCTAATTTTTGGGCAATTGCCACAGATATCAGATTTGCAGCATCCCAGCTAGGATATTTGTTCCGCTTGATACATTCTAAGACCATTCTTGCAGAGACAGCAGTGGCAAGACCACGTTTGCGGTAATCAGGATTAGTGGCTATTTCAATTTCAATACTGTTAAGGCTGGAAGAAAAAGAAGATGCCCCTGCGGCCAGCGTGCCGGTTTTCTTTTCAATTATGAGAAATCCAAATCCCAGCTGTTTAAATGCAGAGTAGTTCGGATAATTGGAAGTAAAGTCTTTACTCCATGTATGCTGCTGTACCGTATGGTAATAGTCTTCATTAATAGGCTGTATAATGAAATCGCTTTCGGCAGCTGTTTCCGGGTAATCTGTATCATAGGCAGTTTGACAGATATAAGATATGAGCTGTTCCTTATTAAAATCCTGAATATCCGGTTTGTTTAGTGCATACCGGATATCTTTGGAATAGACAGGGTCCATATCAAACTGGCGGTTCCAGCTTTCAGAGAGCGGAATAAATATCATGCCCGAATTGTGGAAATGATCATTTAATAAAGCTAAAGTGTTCTGGTCGGAAGAATCCTCTTCATTACCGTCCAGAAAACAAAAATCTCCTACCTGTATAATGCCGTAGGCAGGATGATCCAAAGAATCTGTAAATCCGCGCCCCATTACGCCCTGAAGGAAGGCTTCTGGACAGCTGTCGTTTGCATGTTTAAAAAATGAAGATAAAATGTGTCCGTCGCTTAATGGTATTTCTGTCATAAATATACTTCTCCCCAAAAGGTATTTGCACTACTGCTTCAACTGTAATACAATATACATATGTATATTGTGTATAATCCTGTTGCATTATAACATAAAATAAGCATTTAGAAAACTATGGTTTTGAAGATTGGATTGAAAATCAGCATGAAAAACAGAATGTCGCCGATTTATTTTCATATTGATGTCAATAATGCGTATCTTAGCTGGGAAGCATTATACCGCATGAAGGAATTAGGGAAGACGGAGGATATCCGCTGTATCGATGCCATTATTGGGGGAGATATTTCCAAACGTCATGGTGTAGTGCTGGCAAAATCCCAGTCAGCCAAGCAGTATGGTATCCTTACCGGGGAACCGGTGGTTTCTGCGATGAAAAAATGTCCGGGACTTCGTTCCTTTAAGCCGCATATGGAGTATTATAAAAAGCGCTCAAAAGAACTGATGGAACTGTTGCGAAAATATGCTCCTGTAGTAGATCAGTATTCCATTGATGAGGCTTTTCTTGATATGTCAGGTACGTATGCTTTATACGGAGATCCGGCAGCGTTTGCACACAGGTTAAAAGATGAGGTGCGGGAAACGATGCATTTTACGGTGAATATCGGCATTTCTTCCAACCGGCTTCTGGCAAAGATGGCCAGTGATTTTTCAAAGCCGGATAAGGTGCATACGCTGTTTCCGGAAGAAATTCAGGAGAAAATGTGGCCGCTTCCGGTAGAAGATTTATTCTATGTGGGGAAATCCACTGCTGTCAGGCTGCATAAGCTTGGTATTCATACGATTGGGGATATTGCGATAAGTGATTTGTCGGTTTTGAAGTCACATTTTAAATCACACGGAGAGGTTATCTATAATTTTGCCAATGGGATCGATCTGACATTGCAGGACCGGACAGAGACGGTGCAGAAGGGATATGGAAATTCTACGACAATACCTTATGATATTAAAGAAGCAGAGGATGCATACCATACGATCATGGGACTTTGTGAATCCGTATGCAGTCGTATGCGGAAAGATGAGGTGCAGGCAGTGGTCTTATCCGTAGAGTTAAAAGATAGTAATTTTGTGGTAAAGAGACACCAGAGAACCCTGCTTTCCCCAACGGATGTAACGGATGAATGTTATAAGACGGCCTGTGAGTTATTTGATGAATTATGGGACGGTTCGCCAATCCGTTTAATCGGGGTGAGTGCTAATAAGGTGATAGAAAACGGAACCAGACAGCTTAATCTGTTTGATATGGGGAGCCATGACAAATTGAAAAATCTGGATACGGCATTAGATTCCATAAGACAAAAATATGGTGCCGGTGCGGTGACAAGGGGAAGCTTTTATCAGAAGCCAAAGGATGATAGATTGGACGGGTGATTCTATTGTATAAAGAAATATCTGAAAAAGATGTAATACATTGAAAATCAGAGAAGTCCCTGTTCCTGATATTCTTTTACTTTTTTCAGGATGACTTTATGGTATTTTTCATATTTGAGGAAACGGGCTTCATCTTTGGCTGTTGGAAAGGGAATTCTGTCCCGATTGAGATTATCCTCCATGTCATAAAGCTTTACCTGTGCAGCCAGTGGGTTGGTAAGTACCCGGTCTATAAAATGTCCGTAATCCTCGCCTTTTTCTTTGGTGATGCAGAAAATAGCGGTAAGAATCTCTTCAGGGAAGCCTTCCAGACGGAGCATGTCCAATGTGACAGGCGTATCTTCCACGGTATCATGCAAAATTCCGACGATCATTTCCGTCTCATTTTGTCCCCGGAGCATTACACGCATCGGATGGAGAATGTAGATTTTCCCGGCTTTATCAAGTTGTCCTCTGTGGGCTTCTACGGCGATTTCAATTGCTTTTTCTAACATATGAATCTCCTTTTTAATAGATATCACGATCCTATATTGCTGAAAAAAGATATTTAGAACAATCTGTGTATTTCTACGGTAACATAGACATATTCAAATTGCAAGGGCTATTTTTATATGGGTTGTGCAAAGAAAGATTTTTCCATGTACCATTAGACAAGATTTGTGGTATGATAATACTGTTATCGGAAAGCTGGCAGGTAAGATAAATGGAATGCACAAATGCTGGGAGACTGAATATACTAGGGTTATAAGAAAATCCGTCTTTGATGCCCTTACCATAGTTGTTTTACAGGAATAGCCTGCCGTTACCGGTTTGGTTGACTTTATGGAGAGATACAAGAACTGCGATGCATATCAAAATCAAGGACTTCATTATAAGAGATAGTAAAGAATCCGGACATGGAAAAAACAGAATTTTTCCATTCTGACAGGTTTGATAGGAGATAAAAGGTGAAGACTACAGAGCATACGGAAGATATAGCATATACCTACATAGTGGAATGCCGGGATGGAACATTTTATACCGGCTGGACGAATCATCTGGAAAAGAGAGTGGAGAGCCACAATAAGGGAAAGGGTGCAAAATATACAAGATCCAGGCTTCCTGTGAAGCTTGTGTATTATGAGACTTATGCATCAAAAAAGGAAGCAATGAAAAGGGAATATGAGATTAAAAGGTTAACCAGAAAGGACAAGCTTGCATTAATTGGGAATCCGTTACATAAGGGCTGATAAAATGCAGAAATTTACTATATTTAAGAAGAGATAAAAGATGAAACAGGAATATCAGAAATTTTATAAAAATACAAATGAAAACAGGAAAAAGGGAAATTACGGTACACAGGGAGCAAAGAGGGTTAAGGAACGGAAAAAACGTCTGGCGGCAGCGGGGATATTGTTTTTTTCAACGTTACTGGTGCTGTTGGCCATTATTTTTTCTTTCCGGCATTTTTATCTGCAAATGAAAGGGAGAGAAGAACAGCCGGTTACAGAAGAGAGGAAAATAGAGGTTCCTCCGCTTGCAGGGGTAGCTGAAAAATTTCCCGAACTTCCCATAACGGAGGAGTTCCTAACGGTAAACCGTTTTTCCAGACCGGGGCTTGCACTTACTACGAATCCGCAATACATAGTCATTCATTATACAGCCAATCCGGGTTCCACGGCAGAGCAGAACAGGAATTATTTTGAAAACCTGAAGGACACAGAGGAGACCTTTGCCAGTGCCCAGTTTGTAATTGGTCTGGAGGGAGAGATTATCCAGTGTGTTCCCTGTAATGAGATTGCATACTGCTCCAATAATCTGAACGAAATCTGTATCTCTATTGAGATGTGTCATCCGGATGATACAGGTAATTTTAATGATGCAACCTATAATAACTGCGTGTATCTGGTGGCGAAACTGATGAATTATTACCATTTGGATATGGATCATTTGATAAGGCATTATGATGTGACAGGAAAAAACTGTCCGAAATATTTTGTAGAGCATGGGGATAGATGGGAAGTATTTAAGGGTTTTGTGGAGGAATACAGGGAAAAATACCGGAAAGAGGGAAATTAAGAATATATAGCAATCGGTAAAAAGGGCTGTCGCATTTAGAAAATTCTTCTCTGAAGAAAAAACTTAATGCGGCAGCCCCTTCTAATAAAAGGTATTTATAAGCGGAATTTAACCTGAACAGGTTCTTTCAGATGTTGTCCGCCCCGTGACTTTACTTTGGTCGTGATATTCAGGTAATAGTCAGTATTTTGGGCATATGGTTCTAATGGTTCTACTTCAATCTCCATGGTCGCGTCATTATAGGAAAACTTGGTAGCCAGTTTATCTCCGGTCTCACTTTCTACAAATAAGTTATTAGAGTTAATCGTGGCGGGGTCTAATGCGGTAGTAAAACGACAGCGCCATATAAATTTTCCTGTCTTGAAATTTAAATTCTGTTTTACCCTGCTTTCATATCCCTTGGGCACATCTTCAATCTCAATATAATTTCTTGACATATTGGAACCTCCGATTGTAATGATAAGATTATTATAGCACGGAAAAATGTATTTTTCTACTATCTATTGTTCAAATCCGGCTAAAAAGGCTTTCTGGTTAATCTCCACTGTTTTAGGAGGAACTGTATTGGCGATTACTTCCAACCAGTCTTCCTTGGAAAAATCCATATGTCTGGCAGCAACACCCAGTACAACATTGTTGAACACTCTGGAGTTACCCAGCTTCAAAGCTTCGGCAGCAGCGTCTACAGAGTAAACTTTATAAGTTTTTTCCAGCTGAGCTATGATATTTTCAGGATAGTCAGCAGCACCGGTCACTACGGTGATCGGATCAATCCGTTGATCATTTACCACTAATGCTCCGTCCGGCTTTAAAAAATGTGCATAGCGGAGAGCCTCTAAACGTTCAAATGCAATTAAGACATCCGCCTGTCCTTCTTCTACAATAGGTTCTGCAACTTCTTCACCGTATCTTACAAAGGTGACAACGGAACCGCCACGCTGTGCCATACCGTGTACCTCGGATAATTTTACATCATATCCGGCAGTTAAAATAATACCACCGAGAATCCGGCTTGTAAGCAGGGTTCCCTGCCCTCCAACACCGACAATCATAATATTCTTTGTTTTAGCCATTATTTCGCCACCTCCTCAATTGCATCAAACGGACATAGATTTTTACATAATCCACAGCCATTACACATGGTTGCATCAATGGAAATGGTTCCATCCTCATTTTTGGTAAGAGCAGGACAGCCAGGTTTTAAGCACATGCCGCACTTTTTGCATTTTTCCGGCACAGGTACACATTTATTTGGGAAATGTACTTCTTTTAACAGTGCACATGGTGATTTCGTGATAATGACAGAAACCTCGTCTCTTGCAGTTTCTTCTTTGATCACTTTTTCAAGTTCTTTGATATCAAATGCGTTTACTTCTATTACATGCTCTATTCCCAGGGATTTGCATAAATGATAAATGTTAATGGCGGGAACGGTTTTGCCCATCAGGGTCTTACCGGTTGCAGCGTGATCCTGATGACCGGTCATACCAGTGGTGGAATTGTCCAGAATAATGACAGTTCCAGTCCCCTGATTATATACCATATTCATCAGGGAATTCACTCCAGTGTGCATAAAGGTGGAATCACCGATAACGGCAACCCAGTTTTTGATATAATCTTTGCCTTTGGCCATTTCCATACCGTGTAAAGAAGATATGGAAGCACCCATACAGATGGTAGTATCTACGACACTGAGGGGAGCTACGGCACCTAAGGTATAACAGCCGATGTCTCCGGCAGCATGAATCTTCAATTTGTTAAGTACAGTGTATACACTTCTGTGTGGGCAGCCCGGACATAGAAGTGGTGGTCTTGCTGGAACTTCGGCAGGGGTATTGAGCTGTAAATCCTCTTTTAAGACTACTTTGCGGATCATGTTAGCACTGTATTCTCCCTGAACCGTAAAGACTTCTTTGCCGATACAAGGAATTCCCCATGCACGAACCTGTTCCTCAATTACAGGCTCCAATTCCTCAAAGATATAGAGAGTATCTACTTTGGAAGCAAATTCTTCTATCAGTCTCTTTGGAAGAGGGTGTACCATGCCAAGCTTAAGTACAGAAGCATCGGGACATACCTCTTTGACATATGTGTATGGGATACCGCTTGTAATAAATCCAATTTTGGTATCCTTTATTATCATTTTATTGATATCTAAGGTGTTGGCAGCTTCCGCCATATCTTTTAACCGCTGTTCTACAAAAACGTGGCGTTTGATGGCATTGGCAGGCATCATGACATTTTTTGCGATATTTCTTTCATATGCTTTATCTTCTGGTACCACACGGTCTTCTAAGGTGACAACACCCTGGGAGTGAGCCAGACGAGTGGTGGTTCGGAGTACCATTGGTGTATCGAATCGTTCGGAAAGCTCAAAAGCTAATTTCATGAAATCTTTTGCTTCCTGTGAATCAGACGGCTCTAATACGGGAACCTGTGCTGCACGGCAGATCTGGCGGGTATCCTGTTCATTTTGTGAACTGTACATACCGGGGTCATCTGCTACGACGGCAACAAGACCGCCGTTTGCTCCGATATAAGAGGCAGTATACATAGGGTCGGCTGCAACATTAAAACCAACATGTTTCATGGATGCCATTGCACGGACACCGCTGATGGATGCACCGATGGCAACCTCCATGGCAACCTTTTCATTTGGTGACCATTCACAATAAATCTCAGGATACTTTACTAAATTTTCACTAATCTCGGTACTTGGAGTTCCCGGGTATGCAGCAGATACTTTGACACCTGCTTCATATGCTCCACGGGCAATCGCTTCGTTTCCGAGCATTATTTTTTTCTCTGACATGAGAGTCCTCCTTTTGTAACTTCGCTTGTATTATCCGTATCATTAAAATATACGCATAGATAAATTTATTATAACGGAAACCATAGAATTTGTCATTAGGGAAATTATAGTTGTGGATATGTCTCATGATCGCTATGTGGTGCATTCTTTAAAAAAAACATATACTGTAATAATAGAAATTTTTTCAAGCGGGAACAATGCTCATGAAAATTGATTTTATGATATGATTATGATATGATAAAACCGTAAATGAATAAGGATTTGCTTAATATCCTTACCAGGAATACCAGTGAGGATATGGCGGAGCTCAGTTTCTCACTTTGATATAGACGTCACTATTAATGAAGCAGAGAAACAGGAGGTACTTATGACAGTGGTTATGATTCGTTTATCAAAGAAGGTTTTGACAGGTGAACAGTCAAGGCTTCATAGATTATTAGGTACATTATTTTCTGCATTATCCACTTTTGAGGAGAAAAAGAAAATTTTGGAAGAGGAATATAATATTCCGTTGGATGAAGAATTTGGAAGGAGTGTGAGTGATATGTGTAATGTCAGTCAAGCTGTATTGGAACAGGGATTGGAACAGGGATTAGAGCAGGGATTCCAGAAAGGAAGAGTCATAACCTATAATGAGTTTGGTCTGTCAGTAAAAGAAATTGCTGACAGGATTGGGATTTCTGTTGAAGAAGTAGAACAGATTTTAGATGAACAGTAAGTGTGGAGGGTTTTTAACGTGGTATGCATGTAACAAAATCTTTTGATTTGAATAATGACGATATATTATGGGAAAAATTTATGTGCTTCATGAGAGAAATAATCCCTTATGAGGAAAGTCAGCTTAGCGAATTATCCGAGACACAAAAAACAGCAGTAATTGCATTTTTATATTGTGCTGAAGTGATGGGCGAAGGACATATAGGATTTTTTGATTTATATGGAGAATATATCAGTTATTCAACAGTTATGGTGGCTTTAAAAGAACTTTGTGTATCGGATAGATATATAAAAATTATAGAAGAATTATCAAAAGATTTTATTCCTGTTTCTGAGATGAGAGACAAGTGTATTAGTGAAGAAGGTTTTATGGATGAAATCTATGCTGAATTTGATGATCTTTTCTATCAATATGGAGACAAAGAAATTATAAACAAAATAATTTATTATGTCCGTAAACATCATATGGAATTTTTTAAATACACATAAAATATGGATATATCAGCGTTATGAAAAGGCATTGGAGTCAGCTCTCCAATGCCTTTTTAGCAAAAATTAATTTTCCATCTGTACCCTTGATTTTGTCCGAACCTCTTCACAAATCTTGTTAATAAATGTGTCAAGCTCCATAGAACCAAGGTCACCGTCTTCTCCCCGTTTTCTGACGGAAACGGTTTTACTTTCCTCTTCATTAGCTCCTACTACTAACATGTAAGGCAGTTTTTGAAGTCTTGCTTCACGGATTTTGTATCCAATCTTTTCTGAGCGGTCATCCATTGTAGCGAGAATCCCGTTTTTCTTAAGCTTAGCAAGGATTTCTTCACCGTATCCGTGGAACTTTTCGGAGATGGGAAGGATGCGGACCTGTTCTGGTGCCAGCCAGGTTGGAAATGCACCGGCATATTTTTCAATAAGCCAGGCAAGGGTTCTTTCATAACAGCCCATAGAGGTTCTGTGGATGATGTAGGGACGTTTTTTCTCCCCGTCCTTGTCTACATAATACATGTCAAAGCGTTCTGCAAGGAGTGCATCCCATTGTATGGTAATCATGGTATCTTCCTTGCCGTATACATTTTTTGCATTGATATCAATTTTTGGACCGTAGAAGGCAGCTTCGCCCACATCTTCCGTGAATGGAATATCCAGCTCATTCATGATGTTTCTCATATGCTGCTGAGTTTCTTCCCAGACCTCAGGTTCCCCCAGATATTTGTCAGGATTTTCCGGATCCCATTTTGATAAGTGGTAGGTTACGTCTTCTTCTACACCTAAAGTAGTTAAACAGTGTTTTGCCAGTGCCATACAGTTTTTGAATTCTTCTACCATTTGTTCAGGAGTACAGATTAAATGTCCTTCTGAAATGGTAAATTGTCTGACACGGGTCAGACCGTGCATTTCGCCGGAATCTTCGTTACGGAATAAGGTTGAAGTTTCACCCATACGATATGGAAGGTCACGATAACTGTGCTGTTTTGCTTTATATACGAAATACTGGAAAGGACAGGTCATAGGGCGCAGAGCCATAACTTCTTTTCCGGACTTTGTCTCGGTATCGCCTGCCACAGTATTTTGTTCTTCCTGTGCACTGTCGTAGTCAGAACCATCATCATTCATTACAAACATACCGTCTTTGTAGTGATACCAGTGATCTGACATTTTGTATAAATCGGATTTTGCCATTAAAGGGGTTTTGGTTCTCACATAACCCCATTCATTGTCTTCTAAGTCTTCAATCCATCTTTGCAGGGTCTGGATGATTTTTGCACCCTTTGGCATCATCAGCGGAAGTCCCTGACCGATTATATCAACAGTGGTAAATAATTCTAATTCCCGTCCTAAACGATTATGGTCACGCTTTTTGATATTCTCCAAAAATTCAAGACGTTCATTTAAATCATCTTTTTTGGTAAATGCAGTACCGTAGATACGGGTCAGCATTTTGTTATCGGAATTCCCTCTCCAGTAGGCACCGGAGGAGGAAGTCAGTTTAAAGAATTTAACAGGCTTTGTACTCATTAAATGAGGTCCCGCACAAAGGTCTGTGAAATCCCCCTGCTCATAAAAGCTTAACTCGGCATCTTCCGGAAGGTCGTTGATCAATTCAACCTTATAAGGTTCATTTTTCTCTTCCATAAGTTTAAGAGCTTCTGCACGTGGAAGCGTATAGCTTGTGATGGGGATGTTTTCTTTTACGATCTTTTTCATCTCGGCTTCAATCTTGTCCAGCTCCTCCCGTCCAAGGGATGGCATATCAAAGTCATAGTAAAAGCCGTCGTCAATGGCAGGCCCGATGGTGCATTTGGCATCAGGATATAGTCTTTTTACTGCCTGTGCCAGAATATGGGCAGCAGTATGCCGGAAGGCTTTCTTACCGGATTCATCATCGAAAGTCAGAATGTTTAGATTACAGTCTTTATCTACCACAGTCCGTAAATCTACCACATTGCCGTCTATTTCACCGGCACATGCCACTCTTGCAAGACCTTCACTGATATCTTTTGCAATCTCTAATACGCTCATTGCGTTTTCATACTCCTTAAAGGAGCCGTCCTTTAACGTAATCTTCATAATTTGTACCAATCCTTTCAATCTTCTTCATAATCATTTGTGTTGCTGTTGACATTTACCTGAATTCTTTTTTTTGCCGGAGCGATTAGAAAACCATATATAACACCGACCAATCCACAGATGATACAGATTGTGGCAATGGTCTTCCTTGTAACCGTTGTTTCTTCGTTAAAATAATCGCACAGATGCTCCCTGCCATCAGATAATGCATCAAGAAACATTTCTTTTGCATCTGATAATGTGTCCGTAAATTTTTCTAATAATTCCATTATGAAACTCCTTTCCTGATTGTAGCGATATTGTAATTTACAAATCGTTACATAACCATTAAAAAATCCCTGACATAACTTAATATGCCAGGGACGATATTCTCGCGGTTCCACCCTAGTTCCTATTATTGCCGAAAAACAAAACAGTCATTCGTTAATATATTGTAAAAACAGCAATAACAGACGCTTCATTATGACGATATCGGAGTCACCGGCCTGTATGAAAGGCTGCTCGGAGGTGGTCTTCAAAAGGCTTTTATATAGGCTTATTCCAGCACAGATTCTAATTACTACAGAATTCCGTAAGCCCTCTCTGGAAATAAAATACCAGTCTACTGTCCTCTTCATTGCATTACATGATTCAATTTGTTTAATATTCATTGTACTAGATTGTAGACCAAACATAAGGGAAAGTCAACCGTATCATTCAAAGTTTCTGAAAATACGGAACAAGCAGGTAAAAGTGCAAACAGTACTTATATAATCTTTACATAAGGTGCAGAAATCCATCCTGTATAGGTTTTACCGCTCTTTTTAAATGTTACTTTATACCATTTAACACCTTTTTTGGTCTTTGTGCTTAAGATCGTGACTTTCTTATTTTTGCTTAACTGGGTAAGCTTTTTGGAATTGGTAGTATAGGATTTTCTTACATTTACCTTCGTTCCGTTAATCTTTCCCTGTTTGGCAATGGTAACTTTGCCTTTCGGAATAAAACCTGTGTAATCGTTATCGCTTGTTTCGTAAGTGACATTGTACCACGTAGTTCCGGAGGCATCTTTCGTACCGTAATTTACCTTCATTGGAACATTGGCAGTGGGATTTAAAATAACATTCCCTTTTTTAGAGGTGGTGTCATAAATGCAGGCACCGGTTTTTCCTAAAGCAAGTCTGGTATAGTCAATTTTTGTATCGATTGCCTTGACAGTGGAAAATTCTCCGTAGTAAGTGTTGCCGCCAGTCTTTTTGTAAGAGCGTATTTTGTAATAATAGCGCTGGCCGCTTGTAAGACCGGTATTTTTAAAAGAAGTTGTAGCGTTATTGGAAATAGATTTAATCTTCTTATAGGAACCGTCTGAAGAAGCTGAACGGTAAATCTGGTAACCGGTTACATTGGTATCTTTACTCCAGGAAAGTGTGATATAATTGGTGGCTCGTTTTTTGGCTTTGACAGCCGACATTTTTTTCGGAACAATCTTGAATTTGATGGATTTGGTATCCTTATATTGGTTTTTACCTGTTATTTTTGCGGTTGCCGTTCCGATATTTTTGTTGCTGCTGTAAGATATGGTATAATCCGTTCCGGCAGTCAGGACAACACCGTTGTAGGTTACGGTAAGTGCAGGGGTTATTTTTTTACCTGTGTATGGCTGGTCAGGAATAGCAGCGATAGCCGCAGCGGAAATACTGTCGGTATTTGGTAAAAAGTTATCTTCAGGCATTGAATAATAGAAATTCATGTCTACATTTCCGGAAATACCGTTAACTTTGCCTTCGCTGGAATACTGCCAGAAGGAAAAATCACCGCTATAGGAAGTATTGGTAGTGTAATTTGCAAGCCAGACCGGATAGTTGGCACTGATGTCCGCTGGATTTAGATGATTGTTCAGCATATCCGGATTGGCGTATACCATTGGAGTATATCCTGCTGCGGCAATGGTCTCGCAAAAAGCAAGGCATACTTTGGTTGCGGCAGCTTTGGATAATTTTGCATTTTTAAGACGTCCGCCGTCTGAGGAGCCGGAGGCAAACTCGAAGTCCAATATAAGAGGCATGGTGACATTGTAGGATCCAATGTTGTTTAGTATATATTGTGCCTCTTCAACTGCTTCGGCTTCCGTGATTGCCTGGGAGAAAATGTAAATACCGGTTTTCACACCTGCAAGGGCGGCATTCTGCATATTTGTATCGTAGGTGGAATCCCTGTATAGTGTACCGGGCTTTCCCCAGCCGCGTCCGCCTACCCGGATAAAGGCAAAGTCAATTCCTGCTGCTTTTACTTTCTGCCAGTCGATTGTTTTCTGATATTCGCTGACGTCAATACCGTTGATGATCGTACGGTCTGAAAATTTGTCCTGATGGGTATAAGTTTTATTTGTATAGGGGCTTTGTGACTGAAAGCTGCCATAACGCCTTAAATTTGAAGTGGAGCCGTAAGGGGAGGCGTTTTCATAAAACTCTTCCGGAATATCGGTTCCGGATAAACGTCCGGCACCCGGATCATCATTTACTGCATATACAGTGTGATTTAGATTCATTGTAATAAAAACGGATAATAACAATAAAGTAAAAACGGTTTTCAAATAATTTGATTTTTTCATAATTATATACTGATATCGGTATGTAAATCCGACATACTCCTTTCTGTGAAGCTTCTTATTTGATTAATTGGCTTTTTATCATTGGGGTTGTCATATTAGAAAAATAAACCTTTAATGCAACAACTCCATCATTTATATTAAAATAAAAAATAAAGGAATACCAGTCCCTCTTTTATTCTTCATAAAATATTAAGACAAATGCTCATTTTGAAAAATGAACTGTAAGAATGACCGATATTGATTTTACTGTACGGATTTTGTATGAAATAGATGTGAAATTAGTAAAAGAAATGTATAAATGACTACGGTATTTTTTGGCAATATGAATAAATCTTAATTAATTCTTAAAAAAAATTGAAAAAGTACTTGCATTTTAATTCGTTATCATATATAATCATCACTGTTGCTAAGGAAGACAAGCAATAAGTTGAATGGCATGGGCCGCTAGCTCATTTGGTAGAGCACCTGACTCTTAATCAGGGTGTGCGGGGTTCGAGCCCCCGGCGGCCCACTATAAAGGAATCGATTTGATGTCATAGAACATTGGGTTGGTTCTTTTTTTTATCTTTAGGTAAGTTTGAGAACTTTCCTATTAAGATAAAAAGCCCTCCGGGCGGGAACGCACTGTGGCAGAGAATCTCGTAAGTGGGATTCTTTTTTGTATATCTATAATTATTGACTTATTTATAAAAATCATATAATTTATTAGAAAAGTATATCATTGCAGGTAGAAAAGGAAGCGCATATTATGGCTGAAAAATATATCATGATTCACGATATTATGAGTGAACATAAGGACAGGATGTTAAATTTGAAAAAATACTATCCGTTTTTTGTATTGTGTGATACTACATTTTCCCAGTACAAGGAAGGGAAATATATGGATCTGGATATGGGATATATCACTATGGCTACCCTGCGTTTCTTTATTAATGAAAATAATTTTCATGAAAGTGAAATCACTTATGAACAATATGAGGGATTTCTTCTGGAGCTTTTAAGAAGGGAATTTCGTTTGGAAGAAGAACCTAAGGAAGAAAAGGAACTGGCTGGTTATATTTTTGATAAGATAAAAAATGACGGAAGAGCATTTACATTTTCTTATTTTGATCCGGAGGAAAGAAAGAAAAAAACTGCAAGGGTAAAACTGATTGACAGCCGGATTGCAGATGGGGTTGTGCTTTATCATGTAACAACAGACGGAATAGAATTTTATCTGGATACAAAAGAAATTAAGGAAGAAAGTAATATTTCCGTTCAGCAGCTTTTGCTGGAAAAAATGATCCAGTCTGAAAACTTTGCAGGTGGAATAGAGGTCGTGAAGCGGATCAATAATGAGGTAGGCAAGCTTGCCCTGCAAAAGAAGGAAGTACTGGATTTATTAAGTTATGATGTATTTTCCGGAGCGAAGGCAAGTGAAGAATATATGGAGACTGTGGCGAAATGGTTCGATGATGAGGCAAAACTTTTTGAAAAGAACCGTGCGTTGATAGATAAAGCATTTGCAAAAGCCAATGCAGAAAATGCACTGATATTAAGTGAAATCCATAAGCTGGATACGGAACTTAAGAAGACGATCATTAAGCATGGAGAACTGATCAAAGAGACGATAGAGCTTCAGAATATAGCGGATGAGATGATAGCGAGGGCAAAGCTTAGGAAACTTCGTCCTGTATTTAATTTCCGCGATGTATTAAAGAAGATGATGGAGAATGACCGTCCGGAGCAGTTAGGTATGCTGATTTCCCCGTTGCTTATGCCAAAGCTTGACAAGAGTTTTTCGGTGGAGAGCATAGACCGTATGCTGGAAAGCCGTGTGGATAATCAGGATTATGGTGAGAAGGTCGAAAAAAAACAGGTGGATACGGATTATGTGTTTGAAGACGAGATAGAGGAAGCTCGGATTACTGGAAATTTTGGCAGATTATTTGAAGAATTACTGGAACAGCTCTGGAAGCATGGGAGAACAACACTTTCGGAGCTTATGGCGATTTATGAGATAAAGTTTGGAAAGGAAATCTACAAAAACGGAGATATATATTCTTTTCTGGTACATCTGGCACAAAAAGATAAGTATGAGATTAAGAAAATGCAGCAGAAGCAGGATACTTTTTTAGAAGGGCTGGTTATGGATGCCCTGAGCATGGAGAAAAAAGACCGGTATGGGGATATGGTATTTTCTGTTTCTTTTGAGCCGGGTCATATATTAAGATTTGGAGAGGGAAAAGAGGAGGCTTTTACGATAACGGATATGCACTTTGAGGCTTAGGACGATTCCTTCGGACGCCAGTCATACAGCAGGTACAGACTGTTATTCCTTTGGGCAATGAGCTAAGCGGTTGAATAAGGGAATGAGGTACTTGTACTTTTAGGATAATTATGGGAAAATAGGACTTGGTGAAGTTTGGTAGTGTAAAATAGATCATCAATTGGTTACAAAAAGAAGAGGTACGGGATATGGACATAAAGAATTTGGAAAAAGCGATGGATATCTATGCGAAGCTGGTGACAGGAGAGGATATCAAACGCGGTGGTGCCAATGGCATTTTATACGATGATTATTATGGCAATGCAGAGGTTTATGAAATAGTGGGAATCATGCTGCAAAAATTAAATCTCAGTGTCTATGAGTATAAAGAATGCCTTTTTTTGTCTGCCGGGGAAGGCAACCGGATTTTTGGCTATACGAACGAAGAGCTTAAGAGGAATATGGGACTTCGTTATAATAAAGAACTGTACCTATGTTATTTCATAATTTATGAGATTTTATTGTCTTTTTATTCGGATTCAGCTTCTTACCAGTTTAAGGAATATATCAGAATTGAAAATGTTATGGAAGAGGTTACGAAAGCGTTATCTGTTTTTACAAAGGATATTGCAGTTTATGACATAGAGGAAGAAAAACAGGAAAGCTTTCAGGCGGTAGCGCTTTTATGGGATGAGCTTCCTGCCAGTACTGGGGAGGATCAGGAGGAAATTCGTGCGTCCCGCGCTTCCAAAGCAAGCTTTGTAAAGCTTACTTTTAATTTTTTGGTGGGGGAGAAATTATTTGTGGAAGTGAGTAAGCGCTATTATCCCACAGAGAGGTTTCAGGCGATTGTAGAACATTATTTTGAGGAATATCGGGGACAGATTTATGACAGTCTTTCAAAGGAAACCCGGGAAGAATAAACTTAGTTGAGGTTATAGGTATGCCAAACATAAACAGGATTCGAGTAAATAATATAAAATATAATTTTGGAACCCAGGGGTATGATGATTTTTCCATGCGTATGTATGGTAAGAATACGTTATATGATCTGGCAAATGGTGGCGGCAAAAGTATTTTGATGCTGCTTTTGCTGCAAAACCTGATTCCGAACTGTACGCTGGATGAGAAGCAGCCTGTTGAAAAACTGTTTCGGAACGGCGGGGGAAATACGACGATCCATTCCCTGGTAGAATGGAAGCTGGATGACAAGGATATCAAAGAGGGCTTCCGTTACATGACTACCGGTTTTTGTGCAAGGAAAGCGAAAGAAGCGGATGGGCAGGAGAGCGCAGGGATGTCCATAGAAGGAAAGGATCCGTCTGGAGCAGTCACAGGCCAGGCTGCGGAATCCATGAATCTGTCTGGCAGGGACAGTGCTTCCGTTGAATATTTCAATTACTGTATTTTTTACAGGGATTATAATGAAAATGATATTGTCAACCTTCCTCTTCAAAACAGTAAGGAGAGGATTACTTATACCGGCCTTAAGAATTATTTGAAAGACCTGTCGAGAAAAAACCTGAATCTGAAAGTATATGTGTTTGACCGTAAGGGGGAATACCAACGTTTTATCAGCCGGTATGGACTGTTTGAGAGTCAGTGGGAGATTATAAGGGGAATTAATAAGACAGAGGGGCATGTCCGTACTTATTTTGAAACCCATTATAAGACTACCAGAAAAGTAATTGAGGATCTGCTGATCGAGGAAATTATAGAAAAGGCATTTCTGGTAAAAACGGAACAAAATGATGTCAATGAGGATATGGCAAAAACCCTGTTGGATATCAAAGACAAGTTAGTGGAATTATCCAAGAAAAAAAGCGAGATAGCAAATTATGATAAAGAAACAGAACTGATGCGTCTGTTAGAGAGCAGGGTTTCTTCTTTTCTGGCACTGTATGAGGAGAAGGATAAGGTTGCGGGAACGCTTGCTGATATCTATGTTACCGGGGAAACCTTAAGCCGTCAGGGTGAGGAAGAAATTATCAGGATGGAAGAGAAAAAAGAGGCTATGGATCACAGGCTTCTTTTGGAGCGTAAGCGGATTGAAAGTTTGAAGATCGTTAAAGATCAATATGACCTGGAAAGTTTGATGCAGGAAATGAAGGTGCTGGAAGGTCATGTTAAGAAGGCAGATTCGGAGCTTAATCAGGCAAAGGCAGAGCTGGATTTAAAAGAAAGTATGAACGACTATCTGCGTTATCTGGAAGATAAGGCACAGATGGAAGAAAATCAGGCGATTATAAATGCGTCTAAAGATGCTAATTCGGATCAGCTGGAAAAACTGTACAGCTATGCTTATACCAAAAAACAGATGGATGATGCAAAACTTTTGGATATAAGAAACCGTCTTGAGGACAGAAAAAAAGAACTGGAACAGATGAATAAGGAGGCAGAGACTCTTAGTCATGTATGGGAAGAGGGAAGAACTGCCCTTGCGGTAGCCAGAAGTCACAGGGAACATTTTACGGAAGAATATCACAGGCTTATGGAAGAGATTGGCTCTGTTCGCAAGGAAATCTCTATTCTGGTCTTAAGTGACCTGAAAGATTTAATGGGAAATCTCAGGGAGGAAGAAGGAGAATTAAGGGATAAGAAAGAACAGACAAAAAATGCTTACCTATCAGATATCAGGGAGCTGAATGAAAAGGAGAGGCTGCTTTATCTGGAAAAAGAGGCATTAAAGGTGTCTGTAAATTCCTTGGAGGAAGCCTCCCAAAAACATGAGGAATACGTGGTAAATCAGGAACGCCTGAAAAAAATGGTACAGGTTTATGGAGTAAAAGATACCAGTACTCTTTATGATACCATTAAAAACAGGGCTTTCAAAAACAGAGTTGCGGTTTCCGTGTTGGAAAAGGAAATAGAAGGTGTAAACCGTCATCTGGAACAGGTAAAGGAAGGCAGGATTTTAGAGGAGTCAGAAGGTGTAACCAGGGTAAAGGATTATTTAGAGAGCAGACACGGTGATTTTTCTCTTTCCGGTGTGGATTATCTATCAGCCCTGCCAAGGGCGAACCGGGAAGAACTGCTAAACCGTTTTCCTCTGCTTCCGTACGGTGTGGTGACCGGACAATTTGATATCGTCAGGGAAGATGAGCGGATTAGCAGCATTGACCTGAAAAATCAGGCAGTTCCTGTTTTTGACCGGAATGTATTAGAGTCTCCATATATTCCGGAGGATTTAGACGGGGTATTACTGGTGGCCAAGGACAAAAGTGTATTTACAGAGGAAGGTGCTCTTGCAATGGAGACATCCCGCCTGGAAAAAAAGCTGTCTGAAATGGGAGAGGAACTGGAACGTCTGGAAGAAATAGGAGCCGTCTATGATGAGGATCTGGATTATACGGCAAAACTGACGGATGATACGTTTTTAAATGCAGAAAATGTCCTGCAGGAGGGAAAGGAAGCTGTATTGGAACATAAACGGCAAATCCAGAGTCTGGAGGCTGATATAGAGCGCATTTCTGACCACAGTAAAAATCAGCGGGAAGAAGCTGACAGATTGGAAGAAGTACTGCTTACCAACCAGCGGGAACAGGTCAAACTGGCGGGAATAGAAGCCAAGAGTGATCTGGCCGATGAGACAAAAAAACAGCTGGACATTTATGAGGCGGAGGTAAAGCGTTTAGAAAAAGATACTGCCGATGTGCAATCAAGGAAGGAAACGGCTGATCTTAAAAAAGAAGAGCTGGAAAGCCAGATTCTTCATATGGAACAGCAGATAAAAGAAGTTTTATCCGATTGGGAAAGTATTTATAAGGATTATTATAAAGATGGAAAATTTACTATAGTTAAATATTCCGAAGAACAGTTAAGGGCGGAGTTTATGGCAGCAAAAGCAGTTGTAGAGCAGGCTGAGATTGTATTGGAGGATAAGAAAAAACTTGTAGCGGCACTTACGGAAAGTATGCAGAGGGGATTAAAAATCATTGAACGCCGCAGGGTAGATGTAAAGATACTGGAACAGTTAAAGGAAAAGAATGAACTGCATCTGGTGGAGGAATCGTTTATAAACCGCCTAAGCATGCAGCTGTCCCAGATATCTGTGAGAAATGACCAGATTAGAGAGGATTATAAGAAGAAAGAGCGTGAAGCTACCCGTTTAGAGGGACGTATCGAACAGGCACTTCAGGCATTAAAAGAGCGGTTCGGAGAAAGTGCCGTACAGAAAATGGAAGTGACAAAGGAAGAAGCACTTCAGGCGATTGCAGAAGGTGACAGAATTCTTAAAAGCCTTCAGGAGGAGGGCAAGGAGTTCCAGAAAGAGTACCAGAGGTATGTGAAAAATAACAGTATCATTACGGATCTTTATAAAGATGTGAAACGTATTGTGGAAAATGAGGAGTTAGATGTTGCAAATGCACAGGTTCTAACAAAAGGGCAGGAGGAAATCCGTGAAATTTTTGAGGAGAGCCTGCTTGGATATGATAAAAGCAATAAGGCACTGGCGAGAGCAAAACAGGAGCTGCTTAATTATAAAACCCAGACAGCCAACACATTTTTTACTATGGGGGCATTTGAACTGTCTGCTTCCGTTAAAGAGGATGTGGAAGTACCCGAAACCTATGGAGATGCAAAAGCATTGCTGGCAAACATCCGGGAAATGATATCTTATATCTCGTTGGAAAAAGAACGGGTGGAACAGGGTATTGAAGATATGGAGGCAATTAAGAATAATTTTGAAAACCAGTGTATTGAGCGGTGCCGGGATGTCCGGACAGAGCTGGATAAGCTTCCTAAATTATCCCGTATCCAGTTAGATGGAGAAATGATACAGATGGTGAACCTTACCATTCCTTATGTAAAAGAAGAATTTATCAAACAGAGGATGTCTGATTACATTGATGAAGTGGTGAATGGTGCGGACCAGTTTAAGGACAATCATGAACGTATGAAATATATGAAAAACCGACTGCTGCTTAAGAAATTGTTTGGTGTCCTGGTAACGGATATGAATGCGATCAGACTTAAGCTGTATAAGAGGGAACGTATGAAAGAGCAGAGCCGTTATCTCCGCTATGAGGAAGCGGTGGGAAGTACAGGACAGTCCCAGGGTATTTATATCCAGTTTCTGGTATCCATTATTAATTATATATCGGGAATGTATGCACCCGAAGCAGAAGCAAATGAACTGAAAAAGGTGATTTTTATTGATAATCCTTTTGGTGCGGCGAAGGACATATATATCTGGGAGCCGATCTTTGCACTGTTAAAGACCAATAATGTACAGCTGATTGTTCCGGCACGTGGTGCTACACCGGCGATTACAAACAGGTTTGATGTTAATTATATTTTGGGACAGCAGTTAATTGGCGGTAGACAGCAGACAGTGGTGGTAGATTATAGAAGTCAGGTGGATCAGGAAGAGATGGAATATGAGAATTTGGAGTATAGCCAGGGAACCTTTGATTTTATTTAGGCTGATAGAAAAAAAGGAGGAGATTTTATGCAGGTAGTGTTGGAAAATGATGATTTAAAGGTAACGATCAACCATTTTGGAGCAGAGCTTTCCAGTATAGTGAAAAAGGAAAATAATATAGAGTATATGTGGAATGCAGATGAGAAATTCTGGAAGAGAAGTGCTCCGGTTCTATTTCCTTTTGTGGGAAGTCTGAAGAATAAAGAGTTTCTTTATGAGGGCAGTGCATATCCCATGGGGCAGCATGGATTTGCAAGGGATATGGAGTTTTTCCTTGTGTCCAATGATGGAAAGCAGGCTTGGTTTTCCTTAAGCTCGGACGAGACAACCTATGAAAAATATCCGTTTGCGTTTACGCTGGAAATCGGCTATCTTTTAACAGGTCATACATTAAAAGTGATATGGAAAGTTATAAATGAGGACGAAAAGCCGATGCATTTTTCTATCGGCGGGCATCCGGCATTTATGTGCCCCTTAAATGGAGAGGGAAAGCAGACAGATTACTTTATTGCATTTGATACAGATAAAGATTTGACTTATTCCAAGCTGAGTGAGAACGGGCTGGTCTATAAAAAGGATAATATTCTTCCGATAAATGGAGGAACCATGCAGGTGACGGAGCATTTATTTGATGAGGATGCCCTAGTGGTAGAGAGGGATCAGGCACACAGAGTCTCTCTTTGTAAGCCGGACGGCAAACCATATCTCACAGTTACTTTTGATGCACCATTATTTGGGCTCTGGTCTCCTGCCAAAAAAGGAGCACCGTTTATCTGTATCGAACCCTGGTATGGACGCTGTGACAGTGAAGAATTTACCGGTACATTAGAGGAGCGGGAATATGGGCATAGACTTGATGTACATGAGAATTTCGAAGCCGCATTTGAGATTGAAATCAATCAGTAATATTCAAGAAAGTTAAAAACAAAGAAGCTGTCGTAAAAGAGGAGATTATCCTGAAACGGCAGCTTCTTTTGTTGTCTGAAATAGCAGCTTATATGTTTAGATGCATTAACTCCGTGCAAATCAGTGGAACCTCAGGATGATTATATGTTGAAAATATGGGTAAAGTAGAATATAATAGGGATATTTAAAAACAGAGCAAAGTATGGAAGGATAAGCATATTTTGGAAGAAGATGGCTGAAGATGAAGGAGAAGGGTATGAGTTTTAGGGCGACAGCAGCGGTGTGGGCCGGAAAGTTTACAACAAAGATTTTGAAATTGGCAGGGAGTGGCGGAACCTCATTACCGGGTAAAGTGGTTTTAAAAATATGCCCTGACATCTTGGGACATCTGGCGAAGGACATGAAGATTATCTGTGTGACAGGAACAAATGGGAAGACGACTACCTGCCATGTGATCAGGGATATGATCGAAGCAAAAGGCTGTACTGTGTTCTGCAATGATGCCGGGGCCAATCTGTTAGGGGGTGTCGTATCTGCGTTTGTGGGAGCTGCAACTCTTGGAGGAAAGGTAAAGACGGATTATGCACTCTTAGAATGTGATGAGGCTGCTTTAAAAGCGATTGTAAAGCATTTTGGGGATTTGGATGTGACGGCGGTTGTAACCAATGTATTTCGTGATCAGTTAGACCGTTATGGAGAAGTATTGACTACGGTCAATAAGATACGGGCAGGGTTAGAACAGCTTCCTAATGTGAAGCTGGTATTAAATGCAGATTGTTCTCTTACAACTTCTTTAAATGACCTGCCGCATAGCGCAATCTATTATTTTGGTGTGAATGGACCTCTTTATGAGGGAACCTCCTCTGATATTTCTGATGCCGTTTACTGTATTCACTGTAAGACGAAGTATGGGTATCATTATCATACTTTTGGACATTTGGGCGGGTTTTACTGTGAAAAATGTGGATATAAGAGGCAGGAACCGGATGTATCCCTCAGGGAAGTTTTGGAGTGGAGGGATGGCTCCGAAGTAGTGGAAATGGAAGTTTTCGGGAAAACATTTCAGGCAGAGGTTATGCTGCCCGGCGGTTATAATCTTTATAATGCATTGGCGGCTTCTGTGATTGCCCATTTGATCGGTTTGCCGGAGGAGAAGATGATTTCGGTGCTGGGTGGATTGACGACCCACTTTGGACGGATGGAACAGGTTCAGCTTGGGGACAGTACTTTGAATATGGTATTAGTAAAGAATCCTGCGGGATTTAATGAGGTTTTGCAGTTTCTGATTCAACAGCGTCCGGACGGAAATATTGTTTTTGGATTAAATGACAATTACGCAGACGGTAAGGATATTTCGTGGATTTATGATGTGGAGTTTGAGCGTTTAACGGAGGCGGCAGCGGGAGCAAAGCATTTTTATTTTACCGGAAAACGTGCTTATGATATGCAGTTGCGTTTGAAATATGCGGATTTTGATACGGAAAAATTTTGTGTGGAAAAGGATTATAAAACACTGATTACGAGACTGGAACAGTCTGGGGAGCAGACTTTTTTGGTACTTTCCTACACCTGTATGTTGGAGTTCCGTGACAAATTAAGTGAATTCATACCACTGGAGAAATATGCACGATAGCATTGAGCCGTGCGTCAGCATATCTATCCAGCCTGACGTTGTGCTTGCACAAAAGGCAGGCTGGATAGATATGCTGACATAGGGCGAGAGCCCGTGACCGAGATGGAGCAAAGCGGAATCGAGGTGGCACGGCGAAAAGGAATGAGAGCCGTGACCGATGCCTGAGACCTTGGGGAACGAAGAGAGCCTAGATCGAAGGTATGTAAAGCTGGTGGAGCAAAGCGAAATCGAGGTGGGCACGGCGAAAAGGAATGAGAGCCCGTGACCGATGCCTGAGACCTTGGGGAACGAAGAGAGCCTAGTTCGAAGGTATGCAAAGCTGATGGAGCAAAGCGGAATCGAGGTGATCACGGTAGAAAGGATCGAAAGCCATATGAGTCGGCGAAAGGAGATAAAACATGAGCAGTAAAAAAAGCCTGCATATCTGTCATTTATATTATGATATATTGAATTTATACGGAGATAACGGAAATATCCGCACAATGGAGAAACGCCTGGCATGGCGGGGAATAGATTCTGAAGTTAGCAGAATATCTTTTGGCGAAGTAGATAAAACGGAGAAGTATGACATTATTTTCATCGGTGGGGGACAGGATTTTGAACAGGAACTTCTGGTAAAAGATTTATCTGCTTATAAAGCGGACTGGCTGAAGGAAGAGATTGAAAAGGGAACCGTCATTTTAGGAATTTGCGGCGGTTATCAGATGCTTGGAAAATACTATGAGGCCGCAGATGGTACCAGGGTGGATTTTTTAGGAGGAATTGATGTTTATACAACGGCTTCCGATAAGCGTATGATCGGCAATTTTGTATATGAATATACAAAGGAGGATGGTGAAACCTTTCCGATTGTCGGATTTGAAAACCACAACGGTCAGACCTGGCTTGGGGATCATGTAAAACCTCTGGGTAAGATGATAAAAGGTTTTGGAAATAACGGTGAAGATGGAACAGAAGGGGCAAGGTATAATAATGTATTTGCAACTTATTCACATGGTCCGTTATTGCCAAAGAATGCGAGGTTTGCAGATGAGCTTTTGGGTGTTGCTTATGAGAGGAAATATGGTGAGCAGCTTTCACTGTTGGAGCATGATATGGAAGATGCTGCATTGAATGATATTAAAAAACAACTGGGATGTTAAATCGTGTTTGTCAGAACATAAAATTGACTGTAGATTGAGGGGTGAATTGCGAATGATAATGATTTTATCGAATATATTTATTAAAAATAAAGAGGAATCTGTCATGCGTAAGTCTTATGGAACTCTTTGCAGTATTGTAGGGATTTTGCTGAATATCTTTTTGTTTGCCGGTAAATATTTTGCGGGTATGGTCAGTGGTTCCGTTGCGATTACGGCAGATGCGTTTAATAATTTGTCTGATGCAGGATCTTCTTTTATTACTTTGGTCGGTTTTCTCTTTGCGGGCAGGAAACCGGATCCCGATCATCCCTTTGGGCACGGTCGGTTTGAATATGTTTCCGGTTTTATAGTATCTATGGCAATCCTGTTAATGGGTCTGGAATTGTTTAAAAGTTCCTTTTTGAAGATCATCCATCCGGAACCGGTGGATACCAGTATATTGGCAATGGGAATTTTGGCAGTGTCCATTGCAGTAAAGCTTTATATGGCATTTTATAATCACCGTGTGGGGAGAAAAATTGATTCTGCTGCGATGAAAGCAACGTCAATTGATTCTTTATCGGATTCTGTTGCAACATCGGTTGTGTTGGCGGCTATGCTGGTGATGCGGTTTACAGGAATTAATATTGACGGAATTTGTGGCGTTCTTGTAGCACTGTTTATTTTGTACGCTGGCTTTAGTGCGGCAAAGGAGACACTTGACCCGCTGCTTGGGCTGGCACCAGATAAAGAATATGTAGAGAAGATAGAACAGATTGTAATGGAGCATGATATGATTCAGGGAATCCATGATCTGGTGGTACATGACTACGGACCGGGAAGGCAAATGATTTCCCTGCATGCAGAGGTGCCTGGGGACCAGGATATTTATGAAATTCATGATTTGATTGACAGGATTGAACGGGAATTGAATGAAAAATTGTTCTGTGAGGCAGTTATTCACATGGATCCCATTGAGACCGATAATGAAGAGGTTGCCAGAATGCGGGATTTGATTGCCAAAGAAGTAAAGCGGATCGATAACCGGATGACGATACATGATTTCCGGATGGTGACGGGTAACACACATACCAATCTGATTTTTGATGCGTTAGTACCTTACGAATTAAAGATGAGCGGGGAAGAGGTAAAAGGAAAAATAGAAGAGATAGTGAGAAACTTAGAAGGGGATTATTTTGCAGTAGTGCATATTGACCAAGGATATGTATAGGAGGAAGTTTGACAAGAGAAGATAATCAGAAGGTGAAAATATTATGCATATTAAAGATTTTATGGGAGGAATCGGATGAGCTGCATGTTCTGTCAGCAGAGCAGATTGCAAACAAGGTTGCATCCTATGGAATTCATTGCGAGCGGAAAAGTGTATATAAATGTCTGACAGAGCTGACAGAGTTCGGTTTTGATATTATACGCACAAAGCGGGGGGCATATATGGCATCAAGAATGTTTGAACTGCCGGAATTGAAACTTTTAGCTGATGCAGTTCAGTCTTCCAAATTTATAACGGAGAAAAAATCAGATGAACTGATTGCAAAGATTGGAACATTATTAAGCCGTTATGAAAGCGAACAGCTGCATCGCCAGGTGTTTGTGAAAAACCGTGTGAAAACCATGAATGAGAGTATTTACTATAATATAGATACGATTTATGAGGGGATTCGTGGAAACCGGCAGGTTGCGTTTGATTACTGGAACTGGAATGTGAAAAAAGAGATGGTGTATAGACATGATGGGAAAAGATATGTAATTTCTCCGTGGTTTCTCCAGTGGGAAGATGAAAAATATTATCTGGTAGGTTATGAGGACATGGCAGATAAAATGAAACATTTTCGTGTGGATAAAATGCACGGAATCACAATTTTAGAAAGTCCCCGTAACGGAAAAAAATTGTTTGACCAGATGAATCCGGCATCCTATGGTACCCTGACGTTTGGCATGTTTCAGGGTCGTCGGGAAACGGTGACGCTTAGTATGAAAAATGAGCTTGCAGGCGTTGTGATTGACCGTTTTGGTAAAGAGGTGTGGATGCATTCATTGGATGAAGGGCATTTTACGGTTGTGCTTGATGTGATGGTCAGCAATCAGTTTTTTGGCTGGCTTACAGGGCTGGGAGAAGGAGTAACGATAACGGGTCCTATGTGGGTAAAAGAAGAATACGGGAAACTATTGAGGAGGCTGATGGACGGTTATGAATAAATATTTAATGGCACTTGATCAGGGGACGACCAGTTCCCGGTGCATTATTTTCAATAAAAAAGGTGATATTATTTCCATGGCACAAAAAGAGTTTACCCAGTATTTTCCGAGGTCCGGATGGGTAGAGCATGATGCGAATGAAATCTGGGCATCTCAGATGGGTGTTATGGCAGAAGCAATGGCGAAGCACTCCATTGAGGCAGGAGATATTGCAGCCATAGGCATTACAAATCAAAGAGAAACTACTATTGTATGGGACAAAGAGACAGGGGAGCCTATCTGTCCTGCCATTGTATGGCAGTGTCGGAGAACGGCCGACTATGTGGAACAGTTAAAAGCAGAAGGATATGATAAAGTGATTAAGGAAAAGACAGGATTGGTTGTGGATCCTTATTTTTCCGCTACTAAACTGAAATGGATTTTAGACCATACGGAAGGTGCAAGGGAGCAGGCAAAAGAGGGAACTCTTTTATTTGGAACAGTGGATACATGGCTTATTTACAAGCTTACCAGAGGGCATGTATTTGCCACGGATGTGACCAATGCTTCCCGTACGATGTTATATAATATTCATGAGCTTTGCTGGGATAAGGAATTACTTGAGAAATTTGATATTCCGGAAAAAATGCTTCCGGAGGTGAAATCTTCTTCTGAGATATACGGTGTGACACATAATACAATAATCGGAGAGGAAGTTCCGATTGCAGGTGTGGCAGGTGATCAGCAGGCGGCACTGTTTGGACAGTGCTGTTTTCAGGCAGGAGAAAGCAAGAATACCTATGGAACGGGATGCTTTTTGCTGATGAATACGGGAGAAAAAGCAGTGGAGTCCAAGAACGGACTGTTGACGACGATTGCTATTGGAAGGGATAACCGTGTACAGTATGCACTAGAGGGTAGTGTATTTGTAGCAGGGGCTGCTATCAAATGGCTCAGGGATGAACTGAAAATGATAGAGACGGCTGCCCAGACGGAAATGCTTGCGAATTCCGTACCGGACAGTAACGGAGTGTATGTAGTGCCGGCATTTACAGGGCTGGGTGCACCGTATTGGGATGCATATGCGAGAGGGGCTGTGTTTGGTCTTTCCAGAGGAAGCGGAAAGGCACATTTTGTAAGAGCAGTATTAGAGTCGCTGGCATATCAGTCTTTGGATGTGATTCGTGCCATGGAAGAGGATGCCGGAATCAAAGTGCACTCCTTAAGGGTAGACGGAGGTGCCAGTGCCAATAATTTTTTACTGCAATTTCAAGCAGATATTTTAAATGGGGAAATTATTCGTCCAAGAGTAGCAGAGACTACAGCATTGGGAGCTGCATATCTGGCAGGGCTGGCGATAGGATATTATAAAGATATAGAGGAAATTCAATCTAACTGGTTAAAGGATAAAGAATTTAAACCGGCATTTTCGGATGAAAAGAGGGATGCTCTATACAGAGGATGGAAAAACTGTGTAGAGCGTATCCGCAAGTAGACATCAGAGTCCATCTAATTTTATTATAATAATCAGAGAGAGCGGCATTAATAAAAAATTAGGATAGAATACACAGAATGAACACATATTTTTAATATGGTATAGAAATATTATATAAATGAAAGGGATAGATTATGTTAGATATGTTTTCACAAGGAGTGATAGGTATGACAGATTTACTGGATAACCTGGTGATGGGCGTATATTATGGCGGTTATGGTTACGGTTATGGCTATGGATATTTATCTTATCTTGTTTTTATGCTGCCGGCACTGCTTCTCGGATTATGGGCACAGGCGAAGGTAAAATATACATTTAACAAGTATAACAAGATTAGTAATTCCAGAAATATAACCGGTGCACAGGCGGCAAGGATGATACTGGATAAAAACGGCTTAAGCCATATCAGGATTGAACATGTGTCAGGTAGTCTGACCGATCATTATGATCCAAGAGACGGTGTGCTGCGTCTGTCTTCTTCCGTACATGATTCCACTTCCATTGGTGCGGTGGGTGTTGCCGCTCATGAAGCGGGGCATGCGATACAGGATGCGGAAGAGTATGCACCGATTCGTATTCGAAATGCAATTGTACCAGTTTGTAATCTGGGATCAAGCATAGGACCGATTTTAATCGTAGTGGGTTGTTTGTTTGCAGGTAACAAATTCGGATTAAGCCTTGTTTTCTTTGGAATATTATTGTTTTCATTAGTTGCGGTTTTTCAGCTGGTTACATTGCCGGTGGAATTTGATGCATCTTCCAGGGCACTTTCAATTATCCGGGATAGTGGAATGTTTGCTGAGAGGGATTATAAAGGGGCGAAAAAGGTGCTGAGCGCAGCAGCTATGACATATGTAGCGGCATTGATCACATCTGTTATGCAGATTCTTTATTATGTGACTCGCTTTTTGGGTGGTGCAAGACGAAATGATTAAATGATATCATTGTAACAAATATATCAGACAAAATTAACATATGTAATAATATTGAAAGAATATTTTAAGGGTTTCTTTTATTGACGAATAATAGGTGCAATGTTATGATGATAGACGCAAACAGGCGGTCAATTTGTGCAAATAATGAGCCAGACGTGGGCGTTTGCACACACGATGACTGTCGCAACAAATGAAGCTTGCGAAGCAAAATTGGTTACAACAAATGGAGGATATGATATGAGAAAGTTATATAAGAGATTAACAGCAGCAGTACTTGCAGCGGCAATGATATTTACGCTGCCCGCAGCAGGGATTACAGCAAAGGCAGATGCAGTGGCAGATGCAAATCCGGATGATGTGTATGTATCATTTGGTGCAGATTTAAGTGGTGATGAGAAGTCTACGGTTATGGGTTTACTGGGAATTACGGAAGAAGACCTGGACGGATTTACGGTTGGTGAGATTACCAATGATGATGAAAAAAAATATCTTGGAGATTATCTGGATTCCAGTGTAATCGGGTCAAGAGCACTTTCTTCCGTTATTGTAGTGGTTGGTGAAGACGGAGATGGAATTGATGTACAGACAAAGAATATATCATATTGTACTTCTGGTATGTATACCAATGCATTGATTACTGCGGGGATTGAAAATGCTGATGTGATTGTTGCAGGACCGTTTGAAATTACGGGAACAGCTGCTTTGGTAGGTGCGATGAAAGCATATGCGGAGCTGACGGGAGAGAAAATTTCGGCAGAGAGTATGGATACCGCAGTTAATGAGCTGGTTGTTACAAGCCGCATGGCAGAAGATATGAACTCAGAAGATGTAGAACAGCTGATAGCATTTGTTAAGGCTAAAGTAGTGGAAGGTGGTCTTGATAATGAGGAAGCAATCAGTGAAGCTATTGATGAAGGAGCCAGTCAGCTGGGAATTTCCATTACCGATGAGGAAAAGCAGACTATCATTTCCCTTATGAAGAAGATCAGTAATCTGGATTTGGATATTGACAGTATGAAGAAACAGGCAAAGGACTTATTTAACAAGCTGGAAGATATGGGAATCGATAAAGAGCAGGCAAAGAATTTTTTCCAGAAGATAATTGATGCGATACAGAAATTTTTTAACGATTTATTCAATTAGAGGAATACTATTGAATATTGTGTGAAATAGATTGTAATTTTTACAGATAGTGGTAAAATAACCATGGTGATTTTGCATATCATCATGGTTATTTTTCTGAATTGGGACATAATACATAGTAAAAAAGGAAGGGATATTATGTTTTATGAACTGAAGCGGGGAAGAGTGGGACTGATTACATTTCAGGAATTACAGGATGATTATGTTATGTATGGTTTTCCGGTCCAGACAGTGGAGGAATGTGGAAGTAACCTTTATAATTTTCGCAGTGATACCTATGTCAAAAATGATCTGGTATTTTTAGTACTGGATTTAATCAATATGCTGGATGTGTTTGGAGAAAAAGACAGGCTGGCGCTATATATTCGACAGGATTTATGTCTGGTTGTGGATGTAAAAGACGAGGATGGAAGTACCAGAAGATTGTTTGAACAGGTAGTAAACCGTTATGAAACTGAAGGGCAGGGGCTGAAACAGACGGTTCCGGAAAAGTTTTTGTATCATTTTCTGGAACAGCTGATTCTGGATGACAGAAGATTTCTAGAAAATATGGAGTTTCACATGAGTGTTCTGGAAACAAGAATTTTAAAAGAACATGTTGATCCGGCTTTTATTAATGAGATATTATCCATTAAAAAAGAACTTATGTATATCAGGAATTACTATGAACAGCTGATTGATGTGGGAGAGGTTCTTCAGGATAATGAAAATGACATGTTTCCAGAGGAAAATGTAAAGAGGTTTGCAATCTTTAAAGAGCGGACCATCAGATTAAGTGAAAATGTAAAACATTTAAAAGAATATACGGTACAACTGCGGGAAACGCACGATGCAATGCTGGACTATAATTTGAACAACACTATGAAACTGCTTACAGTAATAACGACTATTTTTTTGCCGCTTACACTGATTGCAGGCTGGTATGGCATGAATTTTACCAATATGCCGGAATTGCAATGGAGATATGGATATCTGGGTGTGATCATATTTTCGGTTGTTATCGTTTCATTTTGTATCATAGCGTTTAAAAAACGCAGGTTATTATAATTTATTAGCGCAAAATAAGGAGGCACATATGATAAGCAAAATATTAATTACAATCTCTGCAATATTTGTTTTGGTGGGATTATTTGGTATCAGATCAAAAACACTGGGAGGAAAAATGTTTTTTTTATGCATTTCCGCTATTGGTATGACAGTGTTGTCTTTTGTGGAGCTAAATGCATATGGTCTGATAGGGGGAATCTTCCAGATGCTGTTTCGTCTGATAAGCCTTCTGTTTTTGGTTTTATTATTCCGAAATGTCTGTAAAAAAAATGGAATTATATATGCAGAAGATATCAGCGGAATCGGGAGGAAGATGCCATATATGTTCCTGATGGCAGCTGTTTATTCCATGATTGTGATCGGCATGCCTGCTACAGGAACTTTTACAGGTATTTTGTATTCTGAGATTGGATTACTTGCAGGCGGTTTCGGCGCCTTTACTTATATAGGAATGATCGGAAATATTGCAGGTATTGCCGTGCCGGCAGTATTGCTTTTTCCTGTGTTGAAAAAAGCATATTTTCCGGAGGCAGACAGTGAAAGACGGGAATCCATAATGATGCCCGGAAAAGGAATGATGATCATACATTTTTTAATGACATTTTTATTGGTGGCACTTTCCATTTATCAAAAGCCGGTTATGACAGCAGCTGGGACATTGATGGAAAAGATTTTTGGTTAGGCGGTGAGGATGATGGAGAATAATTACGGAATATTATTAGTATTATTGTTTCCTGCCATAAGCGGGATCATTGGTTTTTGTTTAGGAAAGAAAAATAAGGAAACACGCAATGACTGGATTGATATTGTTATGATTGTGGAACTGGTAATGCTTGGATATCTGGGTTTTGTGATCATTAAGAAAAATGTTTCCATATCATTGGTATTAAATGATTTTTTGGGGCTGGGATTTTCGCTTACCATAGGTATGATGCAGATTCTGCTTAGCATAGTTACGACAATTGTTTTTGGTGTAACTACACAGTTTATGAAGGAGTCCATGAAGAGTGAAGAGGGAAGCAACCGGTTTTACTTGTTGTTTTTGTGTATGCACAGTATGGTTTTAGGGGCATTTATGGCAAATAACCTGTTTAATTTCTTTATGTTTGCTGTGGGGGCATTTCTTCTCGCTTATCCTTTGATCATGCACAGGCAGGATAAGCAGGCATTAAAAAATGCAGGTATATATATAAGTTTTCTGGTTGCTGCAATTACAGTGATTTTAACTGGTGTTGTAATTGTATTCGGATATTTAGGAAGCGTAAGCTACGATGGTATGTACAACACGATCATGTCAAAAGGTGGAAACAGTCAAATCCTTTTAGGTGGGATGCTTGTATTTGCCGGGTTTGCAGTTTTTTCTGGTATGTTTCCGGTACAGTTTCAGATAACAAGGGGATGTTCTTATGGTTTGATTGAAGTATCCACAGTACTTGCTGGAATTGTTTCCAGATTAGGAATATATGGAATGTTAGTGCTTGCATCTGATTTGTTTGTTGAAAGTGCGTTTTACGGCAGAGTTTTATTAACCGGAGGGCTTCTTAGCGCTGCATGGGGACTGATTCTTACGCTTACGTCTACGGATATCCGCAAGATATTAATGGGTCTGAATGTAGCGGTAAATGGATTTAGTATTCTTGGTACAGGGCTAATTTCATTATGTGGTAATTCGAATGCATATGCTATCAGAAGTGAGGTGTATATGATGCTGGTATCGGCATTATCTATGCTGGTTCTGTACATGGTGGCTTTAGAGCAGGTGCGCAAAATAAAGACATACGAGATCAAAGGGTTGATCGCTTCAGGAAAGGGAAACAGATTATTGGCAGTGGTAAGCTTTTTAGCTTGTGCCAGCCTCGGAGGGGTTCCCGGGACAGCCGGATTTTTAGCACATTCCATGCTTTTTAAGACTATTTTTGAAAAAGTGGGATGGAAATGGCTGATAACAGTTTATATTATTTTGTGGGCATTTTTAATGACGGCTGTGACCCGTGTTTTTATGAAACTGTTTGTGAGCCGGAGAGAGGAGACTATGAGGATTCTTACAACAGAGGAGGAATTGCAGCCGGAATCGGAAGATATAGAAGACAGTAAAACCCCGTATCGAGGCGGTGAGATTTTGCTGTTGTTTATTGGTATCATACAGATTGCTGTCGGTGTTCTTCCAGGTATAACGGTAGATAAACTGGAAGATATATTTGTGAATTTTTGTCATGGGAAAAGAATGACACAGGCGATTTCGTATTTTACGGGTAATGTATGGGTAGGATTTGGAATAGCAGTTATATTATGTATTCTGTTGTATGTTAATCTGGTTCATGGGATTTTACTCCGTGCAGTAAAAAATAAAAAGAATAAAGAATTGCAGGAAAACAGATCTGAATCATAAATATCCTATTGTACAATTTCTTACATATATTATTATAGAAGGAAATATAAGAAGATAATGTATAAAAAATTCAATATTTTTATTGAACATTATGGATATTCGTATTAAAATAGACATATGTTTGATGTTTTGGTGTTAAGTTTTAAGAACATTGGGACTGGATGTGCAGTCGTACAATTTATTAGGGAGGTTACCGGAATATGGAAAAGAAGGAAATCAAAGAAAAACTGTTAGAGATTATCGGAGAAGAGATGCCGGATGTGGAGGTTGATAAGGTTGATATGAAAGCCTCTTTTGCGGATGAGTATGGTGTGGATTCTGTTTCTCTTATTAAGATGATCGTAGATGCAGAGGAGACATTTCAGGTTAAATTTGATGACAGGGAATTAGCACTTAATAAGTATGAAAGCTTTGATGACATGGTTGATATCATTGAGAGTAAATTACAATAATGAAGGAGGAGTAAGTGTTATGGCAAACAAAGTAGTATTACCTGTAAAATATCCTGCTATTACATCATGGCAGTGGCATGCAACTTTATTTTCAATTTTAGGTGAAGATGAGAATGCAAAAAAGTGGATTTATAGTAATTACATACAGCTGCGCTGCTATAATATTGAAGAATATACAACCGGTGATGAGATCTTATTATGTGACATGATGCCGGGAAGCAGTGCAATGAAAGAATGTCCGTATCTAATCTTTTCTCTGCTTACAAAACCGCAGATTGAGAGTTACTGTGGTGATGTGATTGATTTTATCGTAAAAACCATAGATCTTGGTGGCTATGTTTATGGTGCTTTTGATGAAGCGAGAATGTTATGTGATGTCAGCGTAGATTATAAGTTTTCTCATGAGTTGTTTATCTATGGATATAACATGGAAGAGGAAATATTCTATGTCGGTGACTTTACATTTAAGGACAAATATTCATATTCGACAGTTTCTTTTGAAGCGGTGAAGAGAGGATTTGATGCCCTTTCAGCCGGTGAAGACCATGTGTTTAAGGATGATTATAAGGGAACCCGGGGACTTTATGTGATTCAGAAGAATAATGAAAACAAATATTATGATCTGGATAGAGTTCTGATCAAGAGAACCTTAACGGAGTATCTGAATAGCGAGGATACAAAGGATCATTTCAGGATGATGCGTAACCGTTTTGATGATACTATTTTTGGTGTAGATGTATACGATGCACTTCAAAGAAGGGTAGATAAGCAGCTTCACAAGGAAGAACCAGATTATGATATCCGGGCACTGCATATCGCATATGACCATAAGGTATTGATGTTGGACCGCCTCAAATATCTGATGGCAAATGAAGTGATACCGTTTGACCAGACAATGTTAGATGAATATGCCATGGTTGTTGATAATATGTTGACAGCCCGTAATCTTTTGGTTCGTATTTCCATTACCGGAGATATTGAGGCAGGTGAAAGGATTACAGCTTATTTAAAGGAAGCAAAAGAAAAGGAGATAGCAATCCTTGGCAAAGTTGTAGATTTATTATAGGAGAACGATGACGAGGCAGATATGTTACGTTGTTATTATATGGATATTAGCTGTGACTGCTCTTATGAGCAGTCACAGGCTTTATATAGGGTTTTACCACTGGAACGACAGGCAGGAGTGGAACGATTAAAAAATGAAGAGCAGATAAAAAAGAAAATTTTATCAGGTGCTTTTTTGCAGTATGCCCTGAGTGTTTCATTGGATATTCCAATGAGGCAGATTTTTTATCAGTATGGTGAATTTGGAAAACCGGAACTGGATAAAAATAGGATGAGGGATTATCAGATGGAAAAATACGGGATACATTTTAATTTATCCCATTCCGGAAAATATGTAGTGCTTGCAGTCAGTGATAGTGTGATAGGGATTGACATAGAGGGAAGGAAAAAGAACAGGCTGGCTGTGGCAAAGAGATGTTTTGATAAAAAAGAATATGAAGATATCATATCAGCACTTACTGAACAGGAACAGGATATGAGATTTTTGGAATACTGGACGATGAAGGAAGCTTATGTAAAATATTTAGGAGAAGGACTCCGCATTCCGTTTGATTCTTTCCGGATTAATAGAAAAGAAAATTTCCTGTCTTATTTAGAAAAAGATTCGCAGATACAGAATATCTATTTTGCAACTTTATTTTTGGAAGAGTTATATTGTGTTTCTATTTGCAGCAGCAATTATGAAGAATTGGAAGGGGTCAGGCAGTATGGGGATTCTTTTTCAAATTTTTTTGTGAACATTTCTTTGAAGGATATTTTATGTGCTAAAAAATAAAATGAATGTCAGCAGGTGGTAATATAAAAAGGTTATATTTAATTTTGAATCATAGTGTAAAGCAGATCATATATTTATGGGATGGAAACGGTTCCCATTAAGACATTTTTTAAGGAGAAGATCAAAATGAACAAATATGTAAAAAAGATGACAGTTACCTTTATCATGATTTTCATAATAGGACTTGCATTTGGTTTAACCGCGGAAGCAAAAGGAAAAGTGACAAGGGTTCAGATTATTGCACCGACTAAGAAAAGCAGGTATGTCATTACCCGTAAGAATACTAATGTTAAAGTACAGTTAAATGTAAAGGTTACTGCCAAAGGGGGAGCCAGCAAAGCAGTTAAATATAAATCCAGCAATAAAAAGGTAGTAAGTGTATCTTCTACCGGTATGCTGACAGCTAAGAAAAAAGGGACGGCTACGATTACGGTTACCTCAAAGGCCAATAAAAAAAAGAAAGATAAGCTTAAGATTATTGTAAAACAGACTGTGAGGGGAATCAGTGCAAGTGTTTTAAGGCCTTTAGCTTCTTATAATAATGTGGTATCTCTTGTCAGGGGAAGAACCTATACTATAAGCACAAAGATTTCACCATCAAATGCCAGTAATAAGAAAGTGAGTTATAAATCAAGCAAAAAAAATGTTGCTTCCGTAACTTCTAAGGGAAAAATTACTGCTAAAAAGGCTGGTACAACAAAGATTACGATTACTGCCAAAGATGGTTCCAAAAAGACAACATCATTTACGGTATATGTAACAAATAGAATTATGAAAAGAATAACGTCTTTAAAAGCATCTTCAGACAAAAAAGTTTTGGTAGCGGGTGAAACAGCTTTCATCTCAGCAACAGCTGAACCATCTGATGCCACTTTGCAAAAAGTGGTTTATAAATCTTCTAATAATAAGGTAGCGGTTGTTGATGCTCTGACAGGTAAAGTGACAGCGGTGGCTCCCGGAAATGCGAAAATTATGGTCCGGGCAATGGATGGTTCCAAAAAGTCGGCAACTGTTAAAATTCAGGTGGCAGAGCTTTACACTGCAATTGCTCCTGTAAAGGGTGTAACAGCAGATGTGACCGTATCTTTTGATGGAGACAGGGAACGGGCTGCTATGGATGCTTCCAGACTGATTCTGGCTGTTACAAAGGCGGGTGATAAGAAATTAATTGTAGTAAACGGTAATAAGGGGGTTATAGAAAACAAAAACGGAAAAGAGATATATGTTGGCAATGTTCCTCTTTTAGAATATATCAAAGACAAAACTGCAAAAGACGGTAAGGTTACCGTTACCTATGGTGCAAATGTTTATAAAGCAGTTGCAGCATTGGAACTGGCAAAATTTACAGCAGTGGGGGACTATGATTATACGATCAGGATTGATGATTATGTATTTAGCAGTCTTAGCGTATCTGCCAAAGGAATTCAAATCAAAGTTGGCAATAAACAGTATGATGCAGAGGTAGAGCAGGGTGTTATCTATATAAAAGGTGATGTTACGGCTGATGGTCTGATTAAGGAATTGCAGAATAGAAAATATGCCACGGTATCGACTGTACGCAAATAGACAAGAGATTTTGCCTGATTATCAATGTGTCGGTGCACTGGTGTGGAACGAAAGGACATATATGGGAATGAGTGGACAGATTTGTCAGCTGGGTGGAATGGTTGGCCACAAACTATATATCCCCAATATATTAATTTCAATATATAGTGGTTTTTGAACGGTGGAATCCGGTTTCCCACAAGTATCTGGGAAAACCTGCAAAAACAGAGATAGGATATCGTTTGTAACCTTTGATAAAAAAAAATTGGAAAAATATTGTTTTATAGGAAAAATATATAAAAATTGGTATAAGCATTGACAAATTTGTGAAAGACGATTATGATATACCATATCAAAATAAAAAGGAGAGGATATTAGAGATGAAGAAAATTGTAAAATCACTCATGCTTGCATTGGCTTTGGTTTTTGCTTTTAGCGTAAGTGCAGGTACAACAGCAGAAGCTGCAAAGAAAGTTACCGTTAAAAAGGTGGCATCCGTTGACAAGTTAACAGGCAAGAAGACTATTAAGATTACAAAGGGTAAGAAGGCTACGTTGAAGACAACTGTAACTGTTACTCCTAACAAGGCTGCTAACAAGAAGGTAACTTACAAAACTTCTAATAAGAAAGTAGCAACTGTATCTAAGAAGGGTGTTATTACAGCTAAGAAGACTGGTACAGCTAAGATTACTGTAACTTCTACTAAGAACAAGAAGAAAAAAGCAACTGTAAAAGTAACTGTTGTAGCTGGTAAGGTAACAAAGGTTTCTTTAAATAAGAGTGCAGCTACATTAAAGGTTGGTGCTACAGAGACTCTTAAGGCAACTGTTAAGACTAAGGGTAAGAAAGCTAACAAGACTGTTAAGTGGACATCTTCTAATGAGAAGGTAGCAAAGGTATCAGCTAAGGGTGTTGTAACAGCTGTTGCTCCTGGTAAAGCTACTATCACAGTTAAGTCTACTGATGGTACTAACAAGTCAGCTAAGGCAACTATCACGGTTGAGGAATATAAGACAACTGTTGCTCCTGTTGACAAGAAGGAAGTATCTATAGAAGTTGAGTTTGCTGATGTTACTAAAGTGCAGGCTGATATTGATCGGATTGCTAAGTTCTCTAATGATAAAGAGGTTGTAGTTAACCTTGATGGTAAGGATTATACAGCTACGGTTGAGAATGGAGTAGTTAAGATTAATGGTAAGACTGTTGCTCAGTCTGCAAAGGCTATGGGAGCTAAAAAGGTTACTGTTAAGACTACAATTAAGGCAGATAAGATTGCAGCTGTAACAGCATTTGCTCCTGCATCTGTTAAGTCTGTTAAAGTTGGTACTGTAACATTCACAGATATTACAGCTACAAGCTTCAAGGTTAATGGTACAGCGTATACTTATACAGTTGAAGGTAAGAACATCGTTGTTACAGGTAATGTAGCAGAGGTTCTTAAGGGAATGGGTGACGTAGTAACCATTACTGTAAAATAATTTATACATATTGTTTCAAATAGTATGATGTTTTTGATTAAGCTGTTAGACGGCAATGTTTAACAGCTTAATCTATGTATAGGGAAAATTAATTGAGAGGTTTGAGATGAAGGGAAGACGGAATCATTTAGGATTATTCATATTGATGGGATGTATGCTGGTTGTGTGTGCCATTTCTCCTAAAATGATTGCATTTGCAGGAGGAATCAACAGTAATGAGGCAGGTGTGATTGCTGCTGCAAGTGGAACATTTTCTTATGATGGAAAAACTTATCAGGCGGGTTCCGCCTATATTAATTCCCTGACTAGTTATCTGGCCGCAGATGATGTAGATTTGACAGCAGAACAGGCAAGCGAAGCGATTTCCATGATGTATGCCAATGTCGGTGAGGGCGTTGCACAGGGATACCTTCATGAAGTGGGAGGACAGTCGGGGAATTCGGAACCTACAACCTCCACAGAGGATGATGGAGCAGATAAAAAACCAAAAGATGATGCAAAAAAGGATAAAGATGACAAGGATTCGGATGAAGACAGTAATCCGGCTGATTTAGATGTATGGGATGCCATGTCAAATCAGACAGAGGCAAAGGAGAAATTGGAATCCCGTCCGGAAAAAGGAGAGGCAGCAGCATCAGTACAGCTTGGTGAAAATGATATTGTAATCACAACGAAGGATAATGAAACCATTAGTATATCCAAGAAAGAACAGTTGATTTCGGATAAGACTATTCTGGTAATTGATGGGATTTCGGGAATAATACTTGCAATTACTCTGGTATGTGGTGTAATCTTATTTATAACAAAGTGTATGAGTTTCAAAAGACCGAAGAACAGAAGAGCCAGACCAGGACATAGTAAAAGGCGTAAGATTCGCCGATATACAAGAAATGTGCTCACTGTCACAACGATGCTCAGTCTGGTAGCTTCCTTTATTTTGCTGGGGAGTTATATTACTTTGTTTAATAAGGATGCTATTATGCAGAATATGCAGAGCAGCGGTTATTTTCGTTATGCGTATTCGGAGTACATATCCGGTATGGCAAAGGAAGCCGTATACGGCAAAAGTATAACCGATATGGATAAGATTGTATCATATGAGGATTATTTATTTACCATAAAGCAGAATTCTCTAAAGATTTTAGATGGTCAGACCAATATCCGCATTCCGGACAGTAATGTAACACCGTATATTTATAATATGAAAAACAGTTATATGCAGTTGTTTTATGTGGCAGGAGTGTTTACAATTCTCAGTGCAGTCTTAGGAACGGTTCTGATGATTTTTATGGATCAACGCAGGGAACGTGGCATAAAGCATTTTGCAGTGGCAGAATTGATAGCAAGTATAGTAATTATAATAGTGACCACCATTATGGCAACGAAGAAGCCGTATTTGCACCTTTATATTGAACCAGATTACCTGTATCTGTTTTTAATGGAGTGTATTCAGTGGGGTGTAAAGGTAATGACCAGTATTTCCGCATTTTGTGTAGTGGTTGGGATGATACTGATTGGGGTATATAAAACGATTTCCAATAACCAAACATCGTAAATACGATAGGATTTGCGTGTTGGGGTCTGAATGCAGAAGAAAATATTTTGTTATATTTACAAGAGAGTAATATAGGAGAATAACAGGATGGAATATTTCGATATCCATAGCCATATATTGCCGGGGGTAGATGATGGAGCTCAGACTTTGGAAGAAGCGATGTCAATGATTGATATTGCCTACAAGGAAGGAACTCGGAAATTAATGCTGACACCGCATTATATCAGGGGCAAGAACAGCTATAGCAAAGAAGAACTACATAAACGTTTTGAAGATTTTCAGATGGAAGTAGGCAGGAAATATTCAGATATGAAATTATATCTCGGTAATGAGATATTGTACGAAGACGGTATTATAGAGGATTTGAAGGAAGGCTTGATTCAGTTCATGAATGATACCAAGTATGTGTTGGTAGAGTTTAATATCCGGATTAGCTATCATCAATTATACGATGCGATTCGTAAGCTTACTAATGCCAGATACCGTCCAATCATTGCCCATGTGGAACGTTATAGATGTTTGTTTAAACATATTGAGAGGATTGATGAACTCGTAGGCATGGAAGCGTATTTACAGATGAATATTTCCAGCGTGTACGGGGGAATGTTGGATGAGAATGCCAGATGGTGTAAAAAACTGGTAAAAGAGGAATATATCAGCTTTTTTGGCACCGACGCTCATGATCTGGAAGACAGAGCACCATATATTAAGGATTATGTGGGATGGATAGAGAAGAAATGTGGGGAATCATTTTTGGAAAAGGTGTTTGTTGTAAATCCACAGAAAATGGTTGAAAATCAATATATTATCGAGTAAGATAGATAATGATTTTATGATAGTTTGTACAAATATAAAATAGGAGATTGAAAGAACATGAACGAAGAGAGAAATGAAGAAATAGAAATTGACTTAAGAGAATTGTTCTATGTATTGCTGAGTAAAATATGGATTATCATACTGGTAACAGCATTGGGACTGGGAATTGCAGCTGGATATACAACAGCATTTATAAGACCTCTTTACAGCTCTACATCCATGATGTATGTAATGACAAAATCGACCAGTATTACATCATTAACAGATATACAGGTTGGGTCTTCCCTGACACAGGATTATCAGGTGTTCATCACAAGCCGTCCGGTGGTGGATAAGGTAATTGAAGAATTAGAACTTGATATGAGTTATGGAGAATTTGTGGAAAGCGTATCTGTTGATAATCCAACAAATACTCGTTTCATATATATTACGGTAAATAATCATGATGCATATATGGCAAAAACCATTGTTGATAAGCTTACGGATGTATCGGCAGAACGCATGGGAACCATTATGGAAACGGAAAAGCCAAATGTAGCAGATTATGGACATGTTCCAGAGAATCAAACCAGTCCTAATCTAACAAAGAATGCAGTAATCGGAGCGATCCTTGGCTTTGTTCTGGCTGTCGGTTGTATCATTGTTCTGCATTTGATGAATGATGCAATTCAGACAACAGAAGATGTGGAGAAGTACCTTGGTATCAATACATTAGGATTGATTCCGTTAGAGGAGGGAACATCTAAGCGTTCCACCAGGGGACATGACAAAGATGCTGCAAGAATGCGCAAAGAACGTAAGCGGGCACAAAGAAAGAAAAAGGCATCAACATCAGACGCTGTATAAAAGTGGATAGGAATTGGGTTGAATAGAGTAGGAAGGTAGATTCTCATGAAGGTTAATTTTGAAAAGAAGAAAGAATTAGATTTCAAGACAAATGAAGCATATAAGACATTACGTACCAACATTAGTTTTTCCGGTGATGATGTTCGTGTTATCGCACTTACCAGCTCCCTGCCGAATGAGGGAAAATCAGCAGTGTCTTTTAATTTGGCAAATTCCCTTGCAGAGGATGGCAAGAAGGTGTTATACATTGATGCAGATATTCGGAAGTCTGTTACGATTGCCCGTTATGGAGTAGATATTGAGACGAAGGGCTTATCCCATTATCTGAGCGGACAAAATAAATTAGAAGAGATTGTTTATGAAACAAATGTTGAGAATTTAAGTGTTATTTTTACAGGACAGACAGCGCCTAATCCGTCAGAGTTGCTGGGGAATGCTCGTTTTAAGAGTCTGATTGCAGCAAAACGGGAGGAATACGATTATATTATTATTGATTGTCCACCACTTGGGAGTGTTATTGATGCTGCTATCGTTGCAAAAGAGTGTGATGGTGCTATCATTGTTATTGAGACAGATAATGCAAGCTATAAGATAGTACAGCGAGTGAAAAAGCAATTGGAACAGAGTGGCTGCAAAATCCTTGGTGCTGTTTTAAATAAAGTAGAAATGGGTGGCAAAGGTTATTACGGTAAAGGGTATTACGGCAATTATTATGGACGTTATTATGGTAGTTACGGTGACTATGGAAATGATAAAGAAGCTTAGTAAGTCAAATGTTCGTGTAAGCACGGCACTTGGCTCATTGCTTGCGGGAATAAAGAGCCAGTTTGTTATATGCGGAGAATCTCATATGTGGGGATTCTCTGTTGTTTTAAGGAGGAAGGGAAAATGTATCAGAGAAATCAGAAAACATGGTATAAACATTTTGATTTTATGTTTCTTGATTTTCTTTGTATGGAAATAAGTTTTTTCATTGCATATATCATTCGTTTTGGTATTGAGAAAGCTCCGGAATTGTTTTTTTCTTCTGAGTTCTCCACGCCATACCGGAAGATTATGGTTATTATTTTATGTCTGCATATTGCAATGATATTATTTACAGAGCCATATTCTGGTATATTAAAACGAAATGCCGCAGAGGAGACAAAAAAAGTTTTTCAATATAATATATATATTTTGGCAGGCATAATTTTTATCTTGTTTATGGAACAGTCATCCGTGGTGTATTCCCGGTTGATTATGTTTGGATATCCGGTGCTGGATTGTATATTAATGTTTAGTTACCGGTATATTTATAAACGTTATCTGAGAAAAGAGATTAATAAAAAGAAGAATCAGAGCTGTATGCTGTTGGTTGTACCGTATAGCCAGATAAACGGGATATTACATAAATTTTATAAGAGTAAGATCAGCACTGTTAAGATTGTTGGTATTATTTTAGCAGACAGCATGGCAGAGCTGGAAGCAGCTGCCGGAGATATGACAGGGAAAAATAAGAAACAGGGGGATGTTGGTGATACTTGCAACATTGGGAATCACACGATAATAGGGGATACTGTCCGGGATATACCGATAGTTGGCACTCTTACGGATATGTATGAATATGCCAGAATTAACGTAGTGGATGAAGTTCTGATATGTATGGAAAGTGACCAGGTGGAAGACATTGCCAATGCGTTTATAAGTATGGGAATTACTGTTCATATCAGTATTCAGAATCTGGTTCAGATTCCAAGAGCTACTGTAAATCGGGTCAATGGGATATCGGTTATTACGGCAAGCGTTAATACAGTGACTTCCCGCCAGCTTATGATGAAGAGACTGGTTGATATTTTCTTTGGTTTTTTTGGTACGCTTGTTACAGCTTTCCTTACGGTATTCATTGCACCTGCAATTTGGATAGCAGATCCGGGACCAGTATTTTTTTGTCAGCAGAGAGTTGGCAAAAACGGGCGGATTTTTAAAATATGGAAGTTCCGGACAATGTATGTAGATGCAGAGCAGAGAAAAGCGGAGTTAATGGCACAGAATAAGATGAGCGGATTAATGTTTAAGATGGATGATGATCCCAGAATTATCGGATATGGAAAGAAATTTTCCCTTGGGAAATTTTTAAGAGAATCCTCCATTGATGAACTTCCGCAGTCTTTTAATATATTGGCAGGAAGCATGAGCGTGGTGGGTACCAGACCTCCGACTGTGAAGGAATATGAACAGTATGAGCTTCATCACAAGGGAAGGCTGGCAACCAAACCAGGTTTAACCGGAATGTGGCAGGTAAGTGGAAGAAGTGATATTACGGATTTTGAAGAGGTTGTAAGACTGGATAAGGAATATATAGATAATTTTTCATTAGGACTGGATTTAGAGATTATATTAAAAACTTTCAAGGTTGTGTTAGGAAAAAAAGGATCGGTATAAAAGTTCTATGTAAAGTGGAAAAAGAGCTTGACTGCGGTATTGGCACAGGATATAATGACTACACCATAATAGTCTCATTTTGTACGGAATGTATAAGTTAAGCAGAGGAGGTGTAAGAAGATGCTGACTCAAGAAGATTTGCGAAACATTAAGGTTTTACTGGATATACAGCAGGAACGGATTGAAGAGCGTTTTGATGAAGTAGAAGAACGTCTTGACAGGGTGGAGGGACGCCTTGACAGGGTAGAAGAACGCCTTAACAGGGTAGAAGAACGTCTTGACAGGGTGGATGAACATATTAATAAGGTAGAAAGCGATTTGAAAGCTTTAAGCAGCTATACGCATAAGAAGTTTGCCTGGGTTGAAAATGATATGATGCTGAAGATTACGGCATTGTTTGATGGCAGAGAGTTATGTGTACAGAATGTGGAATGCCGAAGGCGGAATGAAGAGATTCAGCGTAAACTGGCATATATTGATCCGTTAGTGCAAAAGGTACGGGAGCATGGAGAGCGGCTGGAATATCAGGATGAGATATTAAAAAGGCTGGTAAATGAATAAAAGAAAATATTAGAAAAGGGCTGTTGCAATAAGAGAGAAGATTTTCTTTTTTATTGTGGCAGTCCTTTTTTGGTGTGGTGAAACCATAAATATCGACGAATTCCAATGTTTTCTAACAAAAAAGAACTATAAATTCCAACATGCAATTTATAGTAGATAAGATAAAATAAAAATATTATTTTAGGGAGCGGAGATGATGTTTTGTATTTTGGTAATAAAAATGATTTTCTTGGAGCTGGCTGGCATTTTCCAGTTACAGCCGATAAAGTGACAGGACAGATCATGGAATGCTCCTATGAGGATAATATCAGACAAAGTATATATCTGATTGTGATGACAAAAAAGGGTGAGAGGGTTATGCGTCCGGATTTCGGATGTGATATTCATCAGCATATGTTTGCTGCATTAGACTATACAACGTTGACAATGATGAAACATGCAGTGGAAGAGGCATTGGTAAGATGGGAACCCAGAATTACGGATATTAACGTAAAGGTGGAAAACCGGATGCAGAAAGAAAATGCCATACAGATAGAAATAGCATACCGGGTACGGACAACCAATAATCCGTTTAATCTGGTGTTTCCGTTTTACTTACAAGAAACGTGAAGGGAGAGGGAATTGTATCAGGAAGAAGAAAAACAAAGCTTAAAATCAGGTGAAACAGGTATTCCGCAGGCTATGCAAAAGGCCGCAGAAATAAAATCGGGGATGTCATTTTCGGATGTCAGGGTACACTATAATTCCCCTAAACCGGCAGAACTTGGAGCACTGGCATATACAATGGGTGATCAGGTGTATGTGGGTCCGGGACAGGAAAAGTATCTGCCTCATGAATTGGGACATGTAGTGCAGCAGAAGCAGGGACGGGTTGGCATTACAAAAAGGGAACAGGGAAAACCAATTAATGATGATGTGGAATTGGAAAGGGAAGCAGATAAATTTCTATGATGACAGGAGAAAAAACAGAAAGATATCTTGAATATGTAAAGAGGGCAGAGGGACATCGGATTTGCCGTTTTTTATCTTTGCTGGAACAGGGAAGTGTTTATGATTTTAGTGAACAGTCATCTTATGAAGAGTCTATTTTAAGCAGAGAAGTAAAAAAATATTTTTTACAATATGCAAAAGCAGAGGAGATTCCTGTTTTGACAGGAAAAAAGGAATTTTGTGATTCCATATTATATGATGTGGAGTCTGTCCTGCATCTGGACGCATTTGAGAAAATGTGCGTGGAACTGGCAGTATTAGGGGAAGTGAATTCTTATTTTGAAAAGTTTTTTATCTATATGAATAATGACTGGAATAATGGGTACTTAAGCATAGATACGGCTATCAGGCTGTATCTGATGAGGAATGAAGCGGACATAGATTTTTATAAATATTTTGAGGAAGGCAGTAAACTCCTCCGGTACATTTTTTCTTTTTATGGACAGGAAGGAAAGGGAAGGGTAAGATGGGGGCTTAAGCCCAGGGATTCTTTTTTTCAGCTTTTGTTTTCGAAAGATAGTTTTTTTTCCGGAAGGTTCTCCTTTTTGAAATGGTATTATGCAAAAGAGGAGGACGGTGCGGTCTATAAGGATACGGGACTATTTAAGCAAATGGACTGCATTTCAGACATAGTTCCGGCAGGTATTTATCTGTGCAGTGGAGAGAATAGCGGGGAACAGATTGTCAGAGGATATGGTGGTGCCAAGAAGCATGATATTTGTTTTATCGATATCAGGCAATTAGTATTTTTAGCGGAAAAGAATATATTGAATATAACCTTTCCGGAATTTTGGTATGATATTCTTTTGCCAGTGAAGATACAGGGTGCATGGATTTGTGTACACTATTGTGATTTGGAATTTATGAAAAGGGAAAATGCCGGACAGATGATTAAGGAGATGACCGGAATTTTTTTGGAAAACGAAGTCTTTTTATTTATTACCGGAGAAAAGCCGGTTTTGACAATAGAAAAGGATGTGAGGATATGGGAGCTTTGGGATAAAGAAGAGATGGGAGACCTATGTTTGTGGCAGAAAAATGCAGAGAATTATCCTGTTAAAAATGAAGTACAGCTAAGCGTTTTTTCCAGTACCTTTCGTTTTACGCCAGTACAGATTGAGAGAATTTTTCAAAATGCAGATAAAAGAAGGATTCTTGATAAGCGAAGTCTGATCCAGCAGGAAGATATCAGAGAGGCGTGTATTAGGGAGACAGGCAGATGTGGAAACAATATGATTACGGTAATGGATACCGGATACCGTTGGGAAGATCTGATTTTGCCAAAAAGACAGAAGGAGCAGTTAAAAACAGCATGTAATCGTGCTTTATATAGGCACAAGATTTATGATGTATGGGGATTCGGGGAGAAGATACGATATGGACGGGGAATCTCTATGATATTTTCGGGCCCCCCGGGAACTGGCAAAACCATGAGTGCCGGGATTACAGCCGATTTTCTTGGAACAACCTTGTATAGAGTAGATTTGGCGGCAGTGGTCAGCAAATATATAGGAGAAACAGAGAAAAATCTAAATGCCGTGTTTGAAGCAGTAAAAAAAGGACAGGGAGTTTTGTTTTTTGATGAAGCGGATGTTTTGTTCAACAAACGTGTTGAGGTGCAAAATTCAAATGACAGACACAGTAATATGGAGGCAGCGTATCTGCTTCAGAAAATGGAAGAGTATGAGGGTGTTGTCATTCTTGCTACAAACTATATACAGAATATAGATGAGGCATTTAAGCGGAGAATCCAGTTTTTAATTGAATTTCCGTTTCCTGATGAAGACTGTAGGAAACGGATTTGGGAAACTGTGTTTCCAGAGCAGATCAGGTTTGATGAAATACCGGATTATAATTTTTTGGCGAAGCAGTTTGAGCTTTCAGGCAGTTATATTAAAAATATAGCATTACAGGCAGCTTTTTTTGCCGCAGATGCAGGAAAAGGAATCTGTATGGAACATATCATTAAGGCACTGCTGCTGGAAATCAGGAAGACAGGAAAGAGAATATCCAGAGAAGATTTAAAAGAATATCATATGTATTATGAAAATATCTGAAGGTACATTTTCTTCAGGTTATATAAACATACTCAATCAAATACCCCGCTGAAAGCAATGGGGTATTTGATCCTCGCGGCAGTCGCCAAATGCCTGCAAGCAGTCGCTTGGCTCGTTGCTCGCGGGAATAAAGCATAGAAAAAACAAAGGATAGGGGGCTGAAATATGGCAGAATATTTATCACCGGGAGTATATGTAGAAGAATTTGATTCAGGAAGTAAACCCATGGAGGGAGTAGGCACCAGCACGGCAGGATTTATCGGGCTGGCACAAAGGGGTATGACAGTGGGATTACCGCAGCTGGTCACCAATTTTGCAGACTTTAAGAGAAAGTATGGAGGATATCTGTCAGAAAATGAATTTGGAGATTATCGTTTTCTGGCTTATGCAGTGGAGCACTTTTTTGTAAACGGGGGCTCCAGATGTTATATCATGCGTGTAGCTCCGGAGGATGCAAAAGAAGCGGTAGGATATCTTCCGAAGGAAGAGGGTGCTGTATTAAAGATTACTGCTAAAAATCCGGGAGCATGGGGAAACCAGCTTCAGGTAACCATATCACCTGCAAGCAAGGCAAAAACACAAATTATGGAAATTGTGACAGAGAATGATAAGAAAAAATATAAGGCGAAAAAAGCGGCAGGGTTTCGTGTGGGAGATATCGTTGCCTATAAGGAAGCGGATGCAGAGACGGTTGTCTATAATGAGGTAGTAAAGTGTCAGGATGATATATTGGAATTTGCCAATGAGTTTGAAGATGGAATTGTGGATACGGATTTATTGCCCCAAAAAGTCATTATGACCTGTGAATTTAATCTGGAGGTCCGGTTTGATGATATTGTGGAGGTGTATGAAAATGTTTCCTTTAATATCAATGAGTCTAATTTTGTAGTGAAAAAGGCGGAAAAATCGGATCTAATCTGCGTGGAATATATAAAACCGGAGGCGCACCAGATTATTTCGCCATTTGAACAGGCTGCGGGGGACAGTAGTCTGACAGTGACGGGGATGACTTTTACAGAAGGCTCAAACGGCTCTACCGGAGCTCTGTCAGCAGCAGATTTTATCGGTGTTGATAATGGAGCAGGAAAAAGAACGGGAATACAGGCGTTCGTGGATAATGACGTGGTATCTATCATGGCGGTGCCCGGAGTGACGGACCCTAATGTACAGTTAAAGCTGGTGGAGCATTGTGAGAATCTTGCAAGCCGTTTTGCAGTGCTGGATATACCGAGAGATGCAAAAAAAATTGATGACATCAATGCACATAGAGATATGTTCGATACGAATTATGCTGCTTTATATCATCCATGGCTGACGGTTTTTGATCCTTTGGATAAGCGGAATATCGCGATTCCTCCATCTGGTTCGGTAATCGGTATTTATGCCCGCAGTGATAATGAGCGGGGGGTGCATAAGGCTCCTGCGAATGAAGTAGTGAGGGCATGTGTGGGTCTGGATTGTAATTTTAATAAAGGGGAACAGGATATCTTAAATCCGAAGGGTGTGAATCTGATTCGTGCCTTTCCGGGAATGGGGATACGGGTATGGGGTGCCAGGACGGCTACCAGTGACGGTTCATGGAAATACATAAATGTCCGCAGATTGTTTATATTTATTGAGGAGTCCATTAAGGCGAATACTAACTGGGCTGTGTTTGAGCCAAACGATGAAACCTTATGGGTAAGGGTAAAACGTACGATAGAAGTATTTTTAACCGGACTATGGAGAAACGGTTCTTTGGCAGGGACTTCCACGGATGAAGCTTTTTTTGTAAATGTGGATCGGACTACAATGTCTCAGGATGATATTGACAACGGAAGGTTGATCTGTGTAATCGGAGTTGCCCCTGTAAAACCGGCGGAATTTGTGATATTCAGGATTACGCAGAAAACCGGAGATGCACAGTAATGATAAGACGAGCCTGACGGAAAGGATTGGTGGATAACATGGCACAGGGATACCCACATGGGAAATTTAGGTTTAAGGTGGAGATAGATGGTCTGACGGCCGGAGGATTTAGTGAAGTGTCCGGCTTCGATGCTTCGATTGATGTGATTGAATATAGGGAAGGAGATAAGGTCCAGACACCTTTGAAGGTTCCCGGTTTAAAGAAATACGGAAATATAACTCTGAAACAAGGGCTTATGGACAGTGATGTTCTCTATCAATGGATGGCGACCGGTTTGGAAAAGGATGTAGACAGGAAGACGATTACCATTACGTTGATTGATATTGACGGAAATGATGCAGCCTCCTGGCAGGTGATCAATGCCTGGCCGACAAAGTATACGGCACCGGACTTTAATGCGGCTTCATCGGAGGTGGCAGTAGAGACACTGGAAATTGCCCATGAAGGCATGACAAGAACAAAATGATATTAAGAGGTGATAAACATGGCATTTCAGACAGAATATGAATTTACGCTGCCAAGAGGATATCTGGATAACACGGGGACCCTGCATAAAAGGGGAATTATGCGGCTGGCAACGGCGGCAGATGAGATTCTGCCGTTAAAGGATCCGAGGGTGCAGCAGAATCCGGGGTATTTGACGATCATACTGTTGGCAAGAGTGGTGACACAGCTAGGTTCCCTGCCAGCAGTAGATACCCGCATGATCGAAAATCTGTATACAGCGGATTTGGCATACTTACAGGATTTATATGAAAAGATAAATACAATGGATTCTCCTTTCTATAAAACGGTGTGTCCCCATTGCAATCAGGAAATAGAAGTACCAGTAAATTTTATGAATGCCGGAATATAATACTGTATCCGGCAGAGCAGATTTATGAGGAGGCAGCATTTATTGCCTATTATGCCCATTGGAGCCATGATGATATCATGGCAATGCCCCATGGGGAGAGGAAAAGATGGTGCAGGGAGTTTTCTAAAATAAACCGGCAGTTAAATGATGAGCCGGAAAATGTTTTTGACATAGGCGGGTTTTGAGGATGTAAGGCAGTCGCCAAATGAGCATGCAAGCACGCACACTTGGCTTGTTGCTCGCAGGAATCAATCACTATATGATTGGCTACAGGAATAACGGAGGATAATATTGGGATCATATGAGGATTTAGTTACAAATTACAGGTTCCGGGTCTGGATTGAGAATCAGGAGGTTTCATTTAGTAAGATATCAGGTCTGCATATGGAGGTAAAAACCAGGATGATATCCAAGGGAGGTACTGCACAGATTACGGCAGTTCCCTCAAAAAATCCACGGATGCTAAAGCTTCAGAGGGGAGCTTATAAGGATGGGACTTCCTTACTGGATAAGCTTCGTCCAGGTATGTATCTGGAACAGGGTATTATCATTGCGGTGTTAGGACGCACCGGGGAAATTGTTATGGAATATGCGGTTGATAATGCATTTGTGTCAAGATGGGAGATTTCTGATATTGATGCGTTAAGCGGACAGATATTGATTGATACGTTTGAGGTGGTCTATACGGATCTCAGCATTTTGAACAAAACGGGTGCGAAGTGGAAGAATGGAGAATAGACATGTTGCATTTGCAAAAGGGATTATGAATAAATACCAGAATGTACACGCCGGCCATTATTATGGATTGTCTGTTGTACACCGCAGGAAAAAAGAGAATTCTGTCCGGATTGAGGGTTACTGGCAGATTAACAAAATATTTACAAGGGAATTTTATAAAAGAATCAGGCTTTATGAGAATAAGTATTATCAGACGGTCACCAGTCAGGATAATCGAAAATTTATCCGCACGATAGAGCAGATTTATAATCAGCCGGGAGAAAAGAAACAGCTGATACATCTGTTTAAAAAGTTTGGTGTGTTAACAAATAATGAGGAAGAATGGCAGGAGACAAAACTGACCATGAAACGGTATGAAGAGGAGATATTCCGGTTGAAAAAGCAGTTAGAGTTACAGGAGGAGTCGATTGTTAAGAAAAAGAGTCAGGAGATTCAGCAGATTTCCACAAAGAAAATAATGAAGGAAGTTGTGGAGTACATGAAACAGGAAATGAAAATGGAGCGGTTAAGATACGGTCTGGATTAACAGGAAGCAGGTGTAAAAACGGGAGATATCATCACAAAAGCAAAGCTGGCTGTAGAGGGACAGGCAGAGGAGATACAGGTAGACTTTAATCCTTCAGAATATAATTTATTAAACAGTATCCAATATGTTGAAAAAAATGTTCCGGGATTGGACGGACCAATCGGGCAGTATGTTGCAGGAAACAGCACAACATTGAATGTTACGTTTATTTTTGATACCTATACACCGCCGACATTGGAAAATCCGCAGGAAAGCGGAACGGATGTAACGGAATATACGAAAAAGATAACAGGGCTTACCCGGATTGACGGCACCCTCCACAGGGTTCCCAAAGTGACATTTTCATGGGGAAGCATTCATTTTACCGGGATTATAACGGAGGTAAAAGAAAATTATACAATGTTTTTGGCAGACGGAAAACCGGTTCGGGCTAAGGTGGATGTGACTTTTAAGTCCGTATATGATATTTCTACCGGAAAAAAGTCGTCTCCTTTTGAGTCTCCTGACCGGACAAAGGTGAGGCTCGTATTGCAGGGAGAAGCACTATGGAGCATTGCGGCGGAGGAATACGGAGACCCGGAAGCATGGAAGGTGATAGCAAAAGAAAACGGGATATTAAATCCACTGGATATTGTCCCCGGACAAAAATTGAAATTACCGCCGTTATGATGCAGGTGCAGATGATCTATGCAAACAACGGGTCAGGCATATGCACATATATTAGGCTCTTATCGCAGAGTGGAGCATTGCAGTGCAAAATTGGATGTAAATAGATGGAGAGGATACTATGAAGGATAAAAATCTGATGACAGGAACTTATACCTATGATGAACTGGTGAAAGCATATGATAATTTTTGTACTCCGTCAGCTGCCATTTATGTGGGAAACAGTACGGAAAATATCATTACGGCAAAAAATACAGCAGTTGACAGTATACAGATTATACTTTCGTCAGAGGAAACAGCGGCATTGAGTTTCTGGATAACGAATGCGTTTGACCTGACAAATCATAGTATCGGGAATGAAATAAAAGAGATGTTTTCGCCGGGAACGATCATAAAGGCAGCTTTGGGATATGGCTCTAATCTGACGACAGTTTTTAAGGGGTATGTAACGGAATACAGGACGGTTTACCGTGAGTCTCCGGTCATCCATGTGACGGCGGTAGATTTCAGGAAACTGTTAATGGAAAACAAAAGAGAGAAATATAAGTATGCGGAGGATACCTATTCAAAGATGTTTGAGCAGATCATAACAGATTACAGTGGGTTATATGATACCCTGCATATAGATGCAGTAGAAGAAAAGGGAGAGTTGATTCAGAGTAGCACAGACTATAAATTTATTAAAAATGAATTATGCAAAAGGGCGGGCAGGGCATTTTTTGTGGTGGGCGGGGATGTATATTTTAAGAAAGCTGATAAAAGTACGTCTCCGTTTCTGGAACTGGAGTGGGGAAAAAATCTGATTTTTTTCCAGAGTGGGAAAAGCTATTGCAATGAACAGATCAGAGCATACAGCTCTCAGGGAGATAAGACGGGTAATATGTGTTCAAAAGATATTAAAACGGATGAGAGCACTCCGTCCCTGACATCCAAGACCAAAATCGAGGAATGGGAATTGGGAGGGGAACTGGATAACCGGATGCTGCAAAACTGGCTTGAAAAAAGAGCAGAAGAAAAAAGAATGAGAATGAAAACAGCCGCCGGCAGTGTGATGGGAATGCCGGAACTGGTTCCTGGAAGATATATTAGGATAAAAGGTGTTGATCCGGATGATGCGGGTGTTTATCAGATCAGGGAAGTCCGCCATAATTTTGACAGCAGCGGGTTTACGACGGATTTTCTGGCGGGGGATGATAATGACAGGTGGACAGCAGGAGAGTGCAGGGAAGGGACAGAAGCGTCAGGCAGATGTATGGGCATGATGCGTGCGGTGGTAAAGGAAAACTGGAATGAGGAGGAGCCCGGTAAGGTTTTAGTGGAATTTTTAACCGGAGAAGAGGGAAAAAACGGCACAAAATGGCTGCCGGTACTAAGTCCTTATTGTGGAGCGGGATATGGATTTTATGTTCATCCGGAAATAGGGACGGAGGTAGTGGTGGGGAGCCTGATGGGGGATATAAACAGCCTTATGGTGATTGGAAGCATGTGGAATCAGGTGGACCAGATACCGGAAAACACTGCCGGGGAAGAAAATATCATTAAAAAATTCCGCACGAAAGGAAATCACGAGATCATTTTTGATGATGGGGAGGATTCGGGGCAGATTAAAATCTGTACCAATAAAAAACTCCTCATTGAATTAAAGGATAAGGAAAAAAGTATCTCTATATCGGACGAAAACGGAAAAAATGGAATTGTAATAGACGGGGAAAAAGAAAGTATCAGACTTTTTGCAGGAAAAAAAATCACGCTGTCGGTAGATGGGACGGACGCTTTTGTAATAGATGGAAAAAAACTTACCATGAATGGGGATAAATTAACAGAAAAAGCAGGGCAGAGCTTTCAGATCCAGGCACAGAAGCTGGAGATAAAAGGGGATATAACGGAATTAAAATCCAGTTCCATGAAAATTAACAGCAGCGGCATGGCTGAAATCAAAGGCTCTTTAGTAAAGATTAATTAGGGGGAATAAAAGGTGGCAGTTCCTGGTTTTCTTAAAAATGAGATTGAAGATACAATAGAAAATATAAGAAGAAAAGCAGCAGCTTATACAGCAGAATGGAAATTTGATCCGGAAAATGCGGATATGGGAACAGCACTGGCCATTTTATTTTCTGAAATGATGGAGAGGGATAAAAGGCTGTTTGATCAGATGATGGAAAGCTATCGGATACATTTTTATAACCGGATTGGGGCCGATACTTTACCTGCAAATGAAGCAAAGGGCTTTGTTACTTTTTCTACTGTAAATGAACAGGTACCTGGGGCATTGGTGAAAGCAGGTACAAGGGTAATCGGGAAAACCAAAGAGGAGAATACGGTTGTTTTTGAAACCGGAGAGGAGGTATATGTATCACCTGCACGTCTGGAGCACATTTTTTATGTTAATGGAAAGACAGATTATATAAGTGCTCCGCTGGATGCTCCAATATCCATACAACAGACGGATAACCGGCAGTCCCATGTTTTTTATATTGGGCACTCCGTTTTGTTTTCAATCAAAACGGAAGGGGAGCTGGCAATAGATTTTCATTTGCTGCAAAACATACAGGCAAATGAAACAGAACAGGTGCTCAGGAACCGGATAAAGTGGTCTTATTACAGCAGTCAGGGATTTGTGGAATTTCCGGTTTTCCGGTATGAAGACGGCAGGGTATATCTGTACAAAGAAAAGAAGATGCCGGCTTTCGAACAGACAGTCATTGGAGGAAAAACCAGTTTTTTTATACGGATGGAAATACAGGGTATGGAACCGGAAAGCAAAGTGATATTTCCTGGAATTTCTCTGACAGCAGAGGGGAATTATCTTACACCGGATGGAATCTATGATGGTACTTTAGAACTGGATACGGATGCGTTTTTTCCCTTTAGTGAACATCCTTATCCGTATGCTGAAATATATGTTTCCTGTGATGAGGTATTTTCAAAAAAAGGGGCATCTTTGCGGATGAACTTTGATTTGGAATTTCTTTGCTGCCCCGGTGAACTTCGGTCTTTGGAGGTTCCGATACAGTGGAGGAATATTATGCATCAGTCGGAATTTAAAGAGCCTGAACCGGTTGATATTACGATTGGTGCTGTTATATGGGAATATTATAACGGGTTTGGATGGACAAAGATACCTGGTACGAAAGGCTATGAAACCATATTCCGGGAGAAGGGGGAAGAGCAGAGGGTAACGGTAAGCTTTGCATGTCCGAAAGATATCTGTCCTTATCTGGTTGCGGCAAGAGAAATTTACTGCATACGGCTCAGGATTTCCAGAATGGAAAATCTGTATGCCATGGATGGTGTTTATGTTGTACCACGGGTGAAAAATTTAATGCTAAATTATACATATGAAGAGGGGATTTGGCCGGAATATGCGTATGCAGTAAACCAGCTTAAATCACAGGAAATGAAATGCAACAGAGAATTGGTTCCTTTTTATAATGCTTTTCCGGGTAAAGGAATGCTGTACCTTGCCTTTTCGGCACCGTTAAAGGAGCAGGATATCCGTCTTTTGTTTGTGCTGGAAAAGGGGAAAAGGGACAGACGTATCCGATACCGATACGAGTATTATGGGAAAAAGGGATGGAGTGTTTTGAGGGTGGAGGATGAGACGAATCATCTGACCCGGACAGGGATTGTGACATTTTATGCAGAGCATATATTTCGGAAACAGGAGTTTTTTGAAAATGCAGGATACTGGATCCGGATCGTGCAGGAGACAGAAGGAGATGTACAGGGAGAATTTCCTTTGATTACCGGCATATATCTGAATTCCACACCGGTACTGGCAAAGAAGGAAAGTGGAAAAGAGGGGAATCTGCCGGCTTATTCTGTGAATATGATGGAGCGCAATATAGGATTTATCAATAAAGTAACAAATTATGAATCCATGTCAGGTGGATGTGATCAGGAAAACGGGAGACAGGCAGTAAAGAGATATGCATCTTTTTTACGGCATCAAAACCGTGCGGTAACAGCCAGGGATTTTGAAGATATTGTCTATAGTCAAATCAGAAATATATTGCAGGTTAAATGCTTTACGGGAAAAAATGAAAGAGGGGAAAGGACGCCAGGACATATTACACTTGCGGTATTGCCCGAGTCGGGAATTGAACCGGGAATACATTTTGAATATATAAAAGAGGATATCATGCAGTGTCTGCTGCCGTATATGGATCGACAGCTGTATGAAGGAGGACGTCTGCATATAGTTGAACCGGAGCGGGTGATATTGCAGGTATATATGACGGTAATGGTAGAAGATTCTGTAAAGATATGCCAGCTAAAAGAAAAGATTATCCGAAAGATCAACTCATTTTTGGATCCAGTAACGGGAAATTTTGATGGACAGGGATGGAAGATAGGAACCATACCCACGATCATGCAGATTGAAAATGCCTGTGGTCAGATGGAGGAAATACTATATATAAATAATATAAGTTTAAAAGATGAGACCGGCTTTGGAAATTATGTACTGGGGATTGGTGGAAAACACGAAATAGAGGTAATACCCGTATGAGAGGAAAATAACCATGATTCTGACAGAAGAATTGGAAGATGAGAACTTCCAGGAAATATTAGAGAGGGCAAAAAACAGAATAGATAAAATATATCCGGCATGGACAAATTATAATCTGTCAGACAGCGGAATGGTATTGCTGGAGTTGTTTGCTTATATGATAGAAATGCAGCAGTTTCATATAGGACAGATTGGAGAGGCACATTTGCAGGCATTTTTACATTTACTAGGCATGAGCAAAAAGGGCATGTGTCCGGCAAAGGTCTATGCAAAAATTTCCGGTGTAAAAGAGGCATTTTTTATGTCCCAGGGAACAAAGGCACTGGCCGACAGCATAGTATTTGAGGCGGAGGAGACAGCATATATAGAAAGAGACGATATGATCATGGAAGAGGTAAGACCTAAGTGGTATCCCTTTGGAGAAAAACCGGAATCCGGGGCAGAATATGAAATCTGCCTGAAACATCCATTAAAGGAAAATATTGTCCATACTCTTTATTTTGATCTGTTAGATAAATATCCTGTAAGCCGCAATATGATTGATGAAGAATTTATTCCTTTAGTGAAATTAAAGCTGGATTACTATAATGGAGCTGATTATCAGGTATGTGAGATTTTAAAAGACACGACCTGCGGACTGCTGCAATCGGGAATCCTTCAGTTTCGTTTTGAGGAAAGGATGGGGGAAACGGAAGGGAACTGCCGGCTCCGGGTAACGGCAATCGGAGAGTATGATACGGCACCGCTATTAAAAGAGGTTTCTTTCAATATGATATCCTTTGTCCAGAAAAATACGATATTTGAGTATCAGGAATCAGAAATTTTTCCCGGAGAAAAAGATTTTTGTGAGATTACTGCAAAGTCGTGGAATGTTCTCCATGGTGATACAAGGATTTACATTAAGACGGAAAAGGGATATAAACAGACAAAAAAATTTGCGTCTTATGACAGGGAGGAAATGAGGACTTTTGTGTTTGCAAAGGAAATTTTTGGAGGTCTGTCGGGAGAAGTGACAATCCGTCTGGTATCAGGCAGCCCGGACCGGAAAATAGGTGCTTTTATATATAAAGGGACAGGAATGCCGGATCAGCAGTTTTTTTTGCCAGACCGCAATGTATTGGGTTTCTCATTTGCACTTTGGGTAGAAGAAGATAAAAACAGGGGATATTACATACCTTGGTTTCGGGTATCGGATTTTGCAAAGGCAGGTCATACGGACAGATGTTATGTGTTAGAGGAAGAAAAGGGGATTTTACGATTTGGAAACGGCAGACAGGGAATGATGCCAAAAGGAAATATTGAGATCATATCGTATGCAGTAAGTGCAGGCAAAGGCGGGAATATCCAAAAAAACCAGATGAGCGGGTTTGACAGGGAAAGACGGGCGATAGCGTTACATAATCCTGAAGGTGCCGCAGGCGGGGAGGACACAGAATCCATTGATGCCTGTTTTGAGAGATATAAAAAAGATATGGAGATAAAAAACAGGGCAGTAACCTATAAGGATTATGAGGAAATCATAAAAAAAACACCGGGGCTCAGAATAAAGAAAGTAAAGGTATTTGCATCGGATGTCCTGGAAAATACATTGGAGGTCGTGATACAGCCATTTACCAATCACCGGAGAATTTTAAAAAATGATGTATATGATAAAAATGTAATGCACTTTCTGGAAAGAAGAAAGATGATTGGAACACGTATCATAATTAAAAAGACCGAATATATCGGTGTCAGTATCAGATTGGAAGTAAAGGTCAAAAGCCGTTATGTGGATGTGGGAACAAGAATTGAGGAACATGTAAGAGGATATTTTGAAGAACAGATGGATTTTGGGAAGACCATTATTTATAGCCGGGTATTCGGTTTTATAGACTCTCTGCAAGAGACTGTGGGGATTCATGATCTGGCAATCCATGCAGGAGGAAAAAATGTCATGCGGGATGACAATAAGGATATTTATCTTCCATTTAACGGAATGGCTTATCTGGAAGAAATAAAAGTACAGTGTATCCGGACTAATGAGTAGTACCGGGCAGATGTGATAAAGGCAGGTGATTACTGTGGATGGCATGCAGTATTTTTTGTTAAATAAGAAAGAGGATTTTGTGATATATAAAGGGTATTTATGTTCTGATCTGATGGATAGTAAAGAGAAGCAGACAGATTGGTCCAGAATTACAGCATACCAGCAGGGAAAAGAGAGTGGGATTACAAAAATCCGGTTATTTGTGTCAGAACAGGAATTTTTGATATGGAATCATGAGAATTATGATATCAGACAGCTTATTTTCGAGGAAAATGTGCCTATGGAAGAAAAGCTTTCTATATTTTCTACCTGCGAAGCATACTGTCTGGAAGAGACATCTGAGGGTCTGTTAACCGGAGTGACAGGTCGTTATATGTGGCTGGTAGTCAGTGTAGAGACGAATGAAGAGACTGTTGCCGGACAATTGGAAATACAGATTTTTTTTCAGGCAGATTCCTGGATTTCCTTTTTGCCGGAAGTATATGGAAAGCAGGCGGGAGAAGATTCTTTTTTGTTTCGGTATTTAAGTATTTTTCAATGGATCTATTATGATATGAGCCGGTTGATTTCTTCCGTACCCCATATGTTGTATCCTGCATATGCCAGTTCTGAATTTCTGGAATGGATGGCGGGCTGGTTTGCCATGGAAAATGTAACGGTATGGAGCAGAGAACAGTTGATTTATCTGATAGAGAACGGAAAACGATTATTTGGTATACGGGGTACAAAACAGTATATGGAAGAACTGGTTTTTTTATATACGGGAAGCAGACCATGGATTGTAGAGTATTATCAGACAGATTGTTATAAGACCGATATCAGAAAGGCAAAAATATTGGAAAGGCTTTATGGTGATAATGCGTATATGGTCACGGTCGTACTTTTGCAGGGGACAGTGTCTAATCAGCAGGAAATTTCCGTTTTGCAAAAAATCATTCAATCCGCAGCACCGGCTTATATGGAATGCAGGCTGATTGTTTTAGAGCCTTATATCTTTCTGGACAGATATACATATATAGGAATTAACAGCTGTCTGGGCAGGTATAAATGCATGCGGGTAGATGATGACGGATTAATACCATATGTATCTATGATAGCACGATAAAGGTTAAAGGGGGCTTACAGTTGAAAAATCTGAAATATTTTCCTTTTGAGAGGAACCGGTATTTTTACGGAAAGCTTTTGAGTGTAGATGATTTTGAGGCAGAACAGCGTTATATGAATGATAAAAGGAGAATGTTAAACCGCTTTCTCTATGGTACCGGTGTGGTATGCGGTATGCAGGTAGTAGAAGTGGATGATTTGACTGTTTCTTTGGAAAGGGGACTGGCACTGGATTTTTCGGGAAGGGAAATAGTAGTGGCATCCCCGGTGACAAAAAGATTGTCTGCAATTGAGGGTTTTTCAAGATATGCGGCATCAGGGGAAGAAAGACAGGAGTTATATCTTTGTATTGCTTATGATGAACAGATGAAGGAGCCGATACATAATATCTCAAGAGTAAATGACGAGCAGGAGGAAGAGTTTAATAAATATCAAGAAGGCTACCGGTTATTTGTTACGGAGGAGGAGCCAGACAGTGAGGGGGAACAGATTTCAGAATTATATGAAAATATCCAGACGGTTTTTCAGGGAAACGGGATTCGAATCCGTCAAAAAGTTCCTAAATATATACAGAGCAATACGGAAGCAGAAATTACAATATTTGTGGAAAAAACAGAACAGACAAAACCGGTTTCTTTTTCTTATCAGATGAATCTTTCCTGTGTGGAGCAGCAGGAGAATCATGTAGCTGTCATCTCTTTTGATGAAAATCAATTTGCTCCGTCTGATACATATGTATTTCAAAGCTGTATCCGTGCCAAAGCAGTGGAAAATATAGAGGGATATCTTGAGGTGATTCCAAATAGCTTTGTCCTGACAATCGGGGAGGATACCAAAAGAGATCTGATAAAGGGGAGATTTTCGGTATCCATTACGGATACGGATGTACGGCACATGATTTTAAAAAATTATTATGCTGCGGCAATGGAGGATATTCTGAAAAATACTTATGAACAGGCGATTTATCTTGCAAGGCTTAAGGTGATTCGGGCAGGAGATGCCTATGTGATCGATGGTGTGGAGAATCTCCCTTATAAGCAGTATGTATGGAATAATATATTGAGTGGAGCAATGGAGTCCATCAGGCTGGGAGAAAATTCAGTGGGAAAACAGATAGATCATGCCCATATGACCGGTATGTCCTCCAATACAGCCTTGCCGGAGCAGAGGATGGAAATAAGGACAGGGAGCACAATTATAGATCTGGGTGTAGGAGGAATTACCGGACAACGTTTTTGTTCAGGAGAAATTATCCATGAACTGGGGCTAGGAGAGGTCTTTGTATCATTAGGTCTTTCCAGAGGTGTTCAGGAAAACAATCAGGTGATTTACGGAAGCAGGGATGTATTTGAGGATTCGGCCTGTCCCAAGGTAGAGCTGGCAGCCAGGGTAAATATGGAAAAGGGAAGCTTTGTAATTGGCGTGAAATGTCTGGAACAGGTAGATGCCAGACGCCTTAGAGTATACTGGATGGCAGTAAAGGATAAGACGTTGCAGCGGCAGGAAAAAAAGATAATCCATTTGTCTGTCCGTCCGGATATCGTTAATTTACAGGTGAGGGAAAGCTGTTATTTTGAGGCAGTTATCGGGGATGAGGTGCAAAGACATGTGAAATGGAGTGTTAAAGAAGAGGAGGGAGGGATTATAGACACAAATGGCTGTTATACGGCACCGAACCAGTCAGGTGTGTATGAGGTTATGGCAGCCAGTCAGGAAGATCAACAGTTAAAAGCTGCTGCTTTTGTGATTGTACGGGATATAATTTAACTGCGGTTAATAAGCGGGGTGGTAGGATTGGTGATTCAGGCATTAAGTGAAGAGTTTGAAGTAGTATATATAGAAAAAATGGTACAGGGATATCAGATCATACAGTGTCATACCGGTGGTGGGAATGATTATTATACCATGATTCATTTTGTGAAAGAAGACCATGTGAAAAAGTTACTGCCATTGTTCTTTACCTTGAAAGAAAATACAGTATATGAGGATTATAAAGGGTGTTTTACAAAAGAAGGCAGTCTGTATGTGGTCTTTTATAAAAGGCAGGGAATCCCTTTGACTGAACTTTTAAGCAGGAATTTATTGACTTTGGATCAGAAGATTCTGATTGGAAAGCATATTCTGGAAAAAGTATTGTTATGGCAACTTCCGGATTTTTTAATTGATCAGATGCTGTCTGTTGAATATATTCTGACTGAGGGGGAAGATGTAAGGTTTCATTATGAGTGGTACATTTTTTATGAGGAGCAGCCCGGAATGACTGTGATTAATAAGAGGATTGCCATATTATTAAGGAATCTTTTTTCTGAAGAACTGGAACGGCAGGTGAGTCCTAAATTAACGGAACTGACAAAGAGCCTGGAACAAAATATACCGAAGGACTTTTTTGCGATTTATGAAGCATACAGCAGTTTATGTGATGTGATGCCAAAAGAGGCAGAGGCATATATACCAGGTGTCCAGAGACTAAAAATGAAAATGGCGCATTTTTTTCAAAAAGGATTAGAGGTTGCTAAAATAATAATATTTTTAGCGGTATATGTTATGGGAATCTGGCTGCTGGAGAAGGAAGGGCAGGAGGTAAAAGGACAGGAGGAACCGGGTGTTATATTTGAAAGGATAGGGACGTTAGAGATAAAATAGCAGGAGACGGCAATGACAAAAAAAGAGTACTTTCGGTTTGGAAAATATTACATCAGAAAAAAGATAGTGATAGGCATGATACTGGCTGTTACATTTCTTCCTTTGTTATGGAAAGATATCGTGTTTCCATATCTGGAAAAAGATTGGTTTCCAAAATGGTTTACAAGAACCATGTCCGTTAATTCTAAGGAGAGATTTGCCTATACTGGAAAAGTAAAGCTGACCGCTAAAGAAAACAGTGAAAGTGTACTGTTTATAGGTGCCTTGCAGGAGGGGAGAATTGAAGGAGAAGGAAGACTGTATGATTATGAAGGGAATCTGATATATCAGGGTGGGTTTGAAAAAGAAATGTATTCGGGCAGCGGGATAGAATATTATGATAACGGCAGTCCAAAGTACGAAGGAGGATTTGCATTAAACCGGTATGAGGGAGAAGGGGTTTTATATTACCGGGATAAGACCAGACAGTATGAGGGTACTTTTACAGGCGGACTTTTTGAGGGCAGCGGAAGTTATTATGATGATCAGGGAAATTTAAAATACCAGGGCGAATTTGCAAAGGGTAAATACGAGGGAACCGGAAAAAGCTTTTATGATTCGGGAACCAAAAGATATGTAGGAGAATTTTCCAGAGGACTTTATAACGGAATGGGAATCTTATATGCCCAAAATGGAGAGGTGGTTTATAAGGGTGAATTTTTGGATGGGGTTTATGAAGGACAGGGAAAATTATATGACAAAGGAAAGGTAATAGCGGAGGGTGAATTTGCAAAAGGAGAGTTTGTGGGGGGAAAGACAATTTTATATTATAAAAATGGTGCGGTTATGTATATAGGTAGTGTGGTAGACGGTGAAAAAAACGGAGAGGGGAAGCTTTATGATGAAAAAGGGTGGCTTTCCTATGAGGGAAGCTTTGTGAAGGATAAAAAAGAAGGGAAGGGAACGGCGTATAACGAAGACGGAAAGATTATCTATATTGGAGAGTTTGCACAGGACGAGTACGACGGGGAAGGGAAGCTGTTTAAGCCGGATACAGGTAATATCATATATGAGGGCGGTTTTTTTAACAGCCTGTTTTACGGAAGCGGCAAGCTTTATGATGAAAATACGGAAGCAAGGATATACGAGGGAGAATTCCGTTATGGATTGTATGACGGTTATGGAATTTTATATACAAGAGACGGCTCTATGAAATATGATGGGAATTTTTCACTGGGGAAATATCATGGCTATGGAATTTTATATAATCCCCTTACAGGAGAGGTGATGGCAGAAGGGGAGTTTAGAAATGGTATTCTGGTTACACCGGCAGGAGAGGAGTAGGAATTGTGGAACATAATGATTACGTGATTACAGGGGCAGGGATGCAGTTGACAAGGCTGGTGGCACAAGCATTGGAACGGGAATTTCATATGGAAAAAGGGCAGATTGGAATGGGAGTGCCGGGAGAGGATCATAATCTGGCAGTGTGCATTTATTTATATGATATCCGAAAAAATCCGGATATTCATCTGCCACAGATGATACCGGTCAGTGCTACGCAGCTTAAGTATCCTTCCAACTATTATAATCTCTATTTTATGCTGGTACCATATTCGTACAGCGACAGGAAATACAGGATGGAAGAGGAATTAAAACTAATGGATGTACTGTTACAGGTGTTAGGAGACATTCATCACCTGGAGAAAACCGGTGGAGGGGAAACGGAAGTGGATCTTGAGATATATGACATGGATTTAGATGCAAAGGCAAAAATATGGACAGGTCTTAACAAGCCCATGCGTATGGCAGTATACTGCAAGGCAGGACCGGTGGAAATACAGTCGGCAAGAACGAAGCAGGTAAAGCGTGTGACCGATATCCGGATGGATTTTTCACAGGTAGAGGGACAGGGAAACAATTGATGTGGATAATGAACCGGGTGTAAATGGTTTGCATAAATATTTGGCAGATATCACAACTATCGGAGGTTTGATTAAAGTACTCGGTTACAGTAGGAGGAAAAGTATATGGGAAATCTGGTATGTGGGGGAGCGATGTGTTCCTGTTCTTTTGGCATGGCACCATCTGTTTTAATGGTTACCCCGGAGAATAGAACACTGACAACACAGCCTGTTGCTACCGTTATGGACAATGTACCGATGAAAAATATTATGCCTTTTGGTATGTGCAGCAGTATGGCAAATCCGATGGTGGCATCTGCGACTGCGGCAGCATTAGGTGTGCTTACGCCAATGCCCTGTATACCGGTTATACCGGCACCCTGGATGCCGGGGACCGTAAAGGTGCTGATTGCAGGCAAACCGGCATTGACATCCGTGTCAAAGGTGATGTGTGCCTATGCCGGGGTGATACAGATTTCAAATCCGGGGACTATGACAATTTCTACTACATAGTGCTTGGTCAGAAGGCAATCAACTTGTGCGAATGATGGGTCAAGCGTAGATATTTGTATATACATTTGGCGGTTATCGCAGCAAATAAAGTTTGCAAAGTAAAATTGGGTACAAATATAAGAGGAGAAACGACATGAAAGTAAAATTTGGATTGCAGCTGAAATTCACCCTGTTGTTTATGGGGATTATGCTTTTTATCGTGTTTTCCGTACGTCTGTTTTTATATGGAGAATACGCAGATCTGTTAAATCAGCAGCAGTTAAATTATGCGGTTTCCATTGCCCGGATTATAGAAGACATGGTAACGGAAGAAGAGTTACAGGAATATGCAGCAATGGGGCAGGAGGATGAACAATACTATCAATTAATAGAACAAATGAAAAAAATTCAAGAAAGCTCAAAGGTATATTATTTATATATCGTTATCGTAGAAACGGAAGAAAAAGGCATATATTTTGTTGATTTAAAGCTTAATGGTGAAAAAAGCACCGTTAATCATAAACTGGGAGAGGAAAATTTATTGAAAATGAATTATCCCGGTTTATCAGATGTATTGGAATCTAAAACTGCAAGTGGAAATTTTGACAGAGTGTATTATGGAGAGGAAAGTCTTGATTCGGTATATGTGCCTATTATAAATCAGGAAGGAACCGCTGCTGCATTTGTCGGGATAGATTTCAGTGAGACATTGATTGCAAAAAATATGAAAAAACAGATTGATAATAATATGAAGTTTCTGCTGACCATTATATTTTTTTCTTTTTTTCTGTTGTGTTTTATTGTCCGTTTTTCTGTTCTTAAGAGGATTCATAAGCTGAAGGAGTATGCGAAACAGGTTTCGGAGGGGAATTTTCATGATAAACTGTCGGTCAGGGGACATGATGAACTGAGTGATATATTTTCCGTATTTAACTGGATGTCCGAAAGTATAGCAGGGCATATGGAAGAAATGCAGGTTATGAATGATGCATATTACAGATATGTGCCATCGAAAATTTTATTACTTCTTAAAAAGGAACGGATTATGGATATTAAACTGGGAAATGAGACCAGTGCAATGCTTACGGTTTTTTCTTTGCAATTAGCGGATTTTGACAGGACTATACGGAAAAAAAGTGCTAAAGAAATGATCGATGCGATCAATCAGGTACTGCATGTAAGTGTTCCTGTGATTGTGGAAAAAGAAGGAATGATAGAAGGTTTTCAAAATGCAGGCTTTACTGCATTATTTGATAATAATAGTGAAGCAGCACTGCTGTGTGCCATTAAGGTATGCCAGAAACTCAATCATATGGTCAGGATTAAGCAATTGGAAAAAAACCGGGCGGGAATCGGGATTGCTTACGGAGCCGTTACCCTTGGAATCGTAGGGCAGGAAAAAAGACTGGCACCGATTACGGTCTCCCAGTATAGGGATACTGCCTGCTGGCTTCAAAAAATTGCGGAACAATATCAGGCACATATCCTGATTACCCGGACGGCAGCAGATAATATACCGCATTTTTTTGATACATACCATACTCGTACACTGGGTTTTTTGTATAATACATATACGGGCTATACAGACAGGATTTATGATGTGTATGATGGGGACAGTAGGGAGGAGATAGAACTTAAAGATATGACGAAGGAGTTATTTGAAAGAGGGGTGGAGCTATACTGTATCAGGAATTTTGAAAAGGCACGGCATGAGTTTATTGAAGTATTGAAACGTTTTAGAAAGGATAAGGCAGCAAAGGAATATCTATATCTGTGTGATAAGTACAGCCGACAGGAAAATCAGAAGGAAATAGAGATTTATTTTACGAAGATGGAGTGAAAAGATTGAAGGATCAAATCGTGAGAAAAGCGGTATTTGGCATAGAATTAAGAGATGCATTTACTAACGGGATGATAGAATCAGAAGATGCCAGCGTATATGCAAAAGGCTATCACAGGGCGGTGAAAAAGGATAAATATCATGTGTTTTTGGGGGAAGAAAAAGAAAGGATAGAGTTAAGCATTCAATCTGTATTATATGAGGAAAAACAATGTGTAGTTTCTCTTGGAGATGAGAAGGAAAAAAGAGAAGAGTGTCTGGGGGAGTGGAAAGTTGAGGAAATCGCCGGAATACCACTGATCCTGATCACACTGCATCCAAACGAGATGTACATGCTGCCGGACGGTTACGAAAGGATAGCGGTAGAAGGAAAACCACTGGAGGAGATACGGGTGATCAGGGATAAAGAAAATATGTTTTTACTGGCAGATGATTATGAAAAAGGGGAAATTATCCGAATTTTAATGGAGGCAGGAAAAAACGTCAGGTATCATCCGTTTCGCATCGTGGAAAAAGATGGAGAGGGGTATGAGGATTTTGTGATAACCGAAAAGAGGGAAGCTTTTCAATATGTTATGGAAAAGCCATTAAAGGGGAGATATTGCAAGGGAAGCAGGATTTACGAGTTATATTGTGTTAAGGCTGATAAAGAGGGGAAGGCCGTAGCAATAAAAAAAATGGATAGCCGTATTCAGAAAAAATAGAATAATTAAATTTTTTGGCAAGGCAGTTTTAGCTGTCTTGCTGTTTTTATCTTATAAGAAAATTTGGAGAACTTTCCTATAAGATAAAAGGTTCTCCGGGCAGGATCGCGCTGAGGCGGAGAGGAATTGTGTTACTGCGGCGGAGAATCTCGCAAAGCGGGGTTTTTGACTGGAAAACATATAGATTCTTACAATATTCTTTCGATATTCTTACAATTGGTGAAACTGTATTGAGAAGTAGGAAGAAGTTATTTATTATGAAGAAACCAGGAGCAGATAACTGTTACCTTTTTTTAGATTCATCATACATAATTAAGAAGCGATACAAAGGGGAGAGATGGCATGAAGGGTAAGAAAAGAATAAGTAGTATTATAATTGCAGCAATGATATTGGGACTTACCGGATGTGGTTTGTTTTCAGAGGAGGAAAGCATCAATGATACAATGAAAGTACAGCATTTTACTCCATTGCAGTATCAAAAGATAAAGGTAAAAAGAGGGGATTTGGATTTTTCAGAAACGGTTATTATGGAATATAAAAACCAGGAAGAACGGAAGTATTATTTAAATTATTATTATGAAGAGTCTATGAATTCAAGGATTAAGTGCTATATCATGGAAGGGGATTTTGTGAAAAAGGGGCAATTATTGGCAGAGGCACCCTGCGATGACTTAAAGGAAGAAAAGAAGAGTTATCAGAAACAGATAGACGCCATTCAATTAGATATTACTTATAATAAAAATTTATTAGAGATTACAGAGAATAAAGAGGAAAAACAGCAATATCAGATGCTGATAGAGGATGGAACCAATCAGATCGAAGTGTTAAAAATAAGAATCAGGGAAGTAGAGGAAAAAATGGAGAAGTTTCGTATTGTGGCAGATATGGACGGACAGGCTATAAAAGTGCGGGATTTGACTATAACATACCATGATCCGCAAAGGCCGATTGTAACGGTGATATCCTTGGAAGGTTATTTTAAAGGAATTGTAAGTAAGGAAATGTGGAAGTTAAAGGAAGGCGATATGGTTACTGCCGAAATTTCATCAAAGCCCATGGAAATGATAGTGCAGGATATGCAGGATATAACGGATGGACAAATAGAGGTTCATTTTTTTGCAGAGGGTACATTTGAGCAAAGCAGCCGGGCAAAGCTGGTTATTGAAGGAGAAAAAGCGGAAAATGTATTATATATTCCAAAGACAGCTGTGGCGATAGATGATGAAAAAGCATATGTGCGGATCGCAGCTGAGGATGGGTTTTTACGGGCTAAAGAGGTGAATGTGACTGGTCCCGTAAATGGTTATTATATTGTGGAGAATGGATTGCAGGAAGGAGATGAGATCATAAATGAATAAAAGGATTATGGCATCATTTCTTTTGCTGGTTATGCTGATAGGAATTATGGATGGTTGTAAGAAAAATATTGCCGCACCGGAACTGAAAACTCCGGCCAGCGAAAGCGTTCAGGGAATTCCTGCGGAAAGAAAGGATATTGCAAATATTACTGCTATGAAGGGTAATGTGACGGGAAAAGTAAAATGTTACTACTACAACCAGTTTATGGATGGGCTGCAATATAAAGTACAACTTGGAGAAAAGGTTTCAAAGGGACAGGAGCTGGTGGTGGCGGATACAGAAGAATTGGAGAGTATGCTGGAAGATTTGAAAAGGGAACTGGAGGAAGTAAAAGGAAGGTTATCTTATCAAAAAGAATACAGTCAATTGAACCAGAAAAAAATAAAACTTCAGGGACAAAATGCGGATTCAGAAGGGAAAAAAGAAGCACAAAGGGAGCTGGAAAAAGAAAAAATAGATGAGGAATACCAGAGGAGTCTGTTAGAAATAGAGATTGCGGATATCAATAAGCAGATTGCGGAAGTACAAGAGCAGATAGAAAACTGCACACTGTATGCAGAGGAAGACGGATATGTATCCTATATAAGCTATGAAGAATCCTCACTGGAATTTTATAATATTTTAGCGGTGACTAATACCGATTCTTTGTGTATCAATGCTGAATATCTGATAGAAGACTATATCAGGGCATATGTGTATTATGACGGGAAAGAATGGGAATTAAATGAAATACCATATTCAGATACGGAAAAAAAAGCAGCAGAACGAAATGGTATGGCTATCAGTTCAAAATTTGAGCTTCCCACTAAATCTATGGCACTTGGGGATTATCTGGAATTGTATTTTGTATTGGAAGAAAGCAGGGATGCCATTGTTATTTCCAAATCATGTATTTACAGCAGTGAAGATATGGATTATGTATATAGGATTCGAGGAGAGAGCAAGGAGAAATGCTTTATAGAAAAGGGAATAGACGATGGTTCGGAAGTACAGATTACCAGTGGAATTGAGGAAGGGGATTTAATCTTTTATCCGATAGACGAAACCATAGAATATGAAGGAACTGCCATTGTAACAAAAGAAAGTATACCGATTATGGGAATAGAAAGAAGTTGTTATCTGAGTTATCCATATCAGTCACTTGTAACAACGAGGATTGCTGAATCAGAATTACAGGATCTTACGGAAGCAACAGAGTTAAAAAAAGGTGATTTAATTGCTACAGTAAAGGTTTTACGTGGAGAAGCAGATGTAAAGGAGATAGAAAATCAGATTTCTACATTAAAAAAGCAATATGATATTCAAAATAATATGCATGACAAGGCCATAAAGGATTTAAATGAAGAAATAAAGAAATTAAAAGAAAAAAGGAAAGAGCAGAAAAATAAAGGTAAGGGTGAAAAACAGGAAGACATTGACTTAGGTGAGGAACAGGAAGACATCAGTGAGATAGAAGAGCAGGAAAACGGCGATGGAGAACCAGAGGAGGCTTCTGTCTCTGAAGAGGATATTTCCATCAAGGAACTGGAGCTGTCCATGGAGAAGATGACCAAAGCATATGAAGAGGATAATTATAAAATTCAGCTGAAAGGACTGGAAAAAAAGCAGAATCGTTTAAAGGACAGTACAGGGGAAGTATCCATCTATGCATCAGAAGAGGCAGGATTTGAAAGATTTTACTTGGAAAAAGGTTCAAGACTGGTAGAGGGCTCAATACTTGGAATTATGCATCATACAGATACCTTTTTTTGGGCTGTGGGGGACAGGGATAACATTTTGTCATATGGAATGAAGGTAGTAGTAAAAGATGCGGATGATAATGAATATGAAGGAGAAGTGATAGGAACTTATCCATCGGGAGAAGCAACGTTTATGGATACAGATGAATCAGGAAATTCTGTAATCTATACCGTAGCCGCAGATGAAAATCAAGGGAACGTATATGTTCAGTTAAAGGAGGATGTCCAGTTAAAAAACGGTGTACTGGTTTATCAGTCTAATACGCTGGAGGATGCAATTGTAATTGATATGAGTCTGTTGAAGAAAGAAAAAAAAGATTTTTATGTATGGGTTTTAAGAGAAGGAAAACCGTACAGACAGTATGTACAATTTGATAATCTGGCAGATGACAAACTGTTGATTTATAAGGGCTTATCAGAAAATGACACGCTTCTTACGGGGGTGAAATAGGAGATGCTTACATTTATTAAACAAAAATTATTGTATAAAAAATGGCTGAATATCTGTCTTTTGATTGGAATCATAATCCTGACTGCTGTGGCAGCGTGCCTGCCAATGTATCAGAATCTGGCAGAAAATCAGGCTTTTCAGAACTTGATGAAAGAATATATTAATGAAGAAGAAAGATATCCTTCTGTTATTACATTGTCCAATGCATTTGCTGTGGAGGAAGGGGACAACGCGTATAAGGTTGCTACAGAGCAGATGAATAAATACGATCAGATATTGGATGATGACTTGCACATCAAGCCTAAAGAAAGAATAAAATTGTTTACGATCAGGGAACAAAAGGTAAATCCTCTGCAAAATGCCGGAAATAGTGTGGGTGCGAATAATTATCGTCTCAGTGTACTTTCTGATTTTCAAAATCATATAAAGCTTGCAGCCGGTTGCATGTTTGATGATACAGCAAGTGTGAAAAGAGGAACACCGGAGGAAGGTGTGATTTCTTTTGATCAGGATACTAAATATACCTGCGTGGTATCTGCTGCATTATTGGAGGAAAGCGGCTTTTATATAGGGCAGACTTTGGAGTTTGAAAAAATGATCTGTCAAGATAATGCACCCTTGCGGGTTACGATTACAGGTGTATTTGAGGAACAGAATTCAGAAGATACATACTGGGTAAATCCTCCTTTAGCATATACCAGACATCTTTTTGTGTCAGAGGCTATGATGTTAGAGATACTTGATGATGTAAGCGGAGAGAGGGAAATTTCTTATAAAAATCATAACCTGTATGATTACAAGAATATGCATGCAAAGGAATTGCAGAGATTTTATAAGACTTTGAAGCATTATACATCTTCCGGATTTGAGAATGGGGCTATAGAATGGGAAACAGATTTTTTTGATTTGCTGGATGTATATATGGAAAACGCTAAAAAGATCAAAGCAACTCTCTGGATATTGGAGCTACCGATGTTAGTTCTGATACTGGTCTTTATTTATATGATATCTTCACAGATTCTGGAGTTAGAGGGAAATGAAATTGCTGTTTTGAAGAGTCGCGGAGTATCCATAAAACAGATTGTATGGCTGTATTTTGTTCAGTCATCTTTACTGGCAGGTATCGGAGTTTTAATAGGACTTCCAATGGGATATGGATTATGCCGTTTGTTTGGACAGTCTGACGCATTCTTAGAATTTGTTAGCCGTGCGGATCTGACAGTAAAAATTACGGCATCCACAATGGTATACTGTATAGCAGCAGCAGTTTTTGCAGTTGCATTTATGACACTTCCGTTGCTGCATATTGCAAGGGAGGACATTGTTTCTAAAAAAAGCAAACGGGGAAAAGCTGATGTCAGTTTATGGGAGAGATATTATATTGATGTAATTCTCCTGGCAGTCTCCGGTTATGCATATTATAGTTTTCAAAAGCAGAGAGGGGAAATAGCATCCAAAGTATTAAATGGAGATGGATTGGATCCGTTTTTGTTTCTGGGTGCAACTTTATTTATGTTAAGTCTGGGAATGCTTGTATTAAGGGTATTCCGGCTGTTGGTTAAACTGATTTATATAATAGGAAAGAAAAAATGGTCGCCCGCCATGTATGCTTCTTTTTTACAGATAATGAGAACAAAAGGAAAACAAGGATTTATATCCTTATTTCTTATCGTAACATTGTCAATGGGAATTTTTTATTCCAATATCGCCAGAACCATTAATCGCAATGAAGAAGACCGGGCACTATATAATCTGGGTACGGATATAGTGCTAAAGGAGGAATGGATAAAAATGGCTGCTACCCGTTTAAACGCAGAGAATAAAAAAGAGATTTCATTCTATTATGTTGAGCCATCTACAAATTTGTTTTCAGAAGTGAGGGAGGTTTCGAAATCTGCCACGCAGGTATTACAGCGGAACGTAGCAATGAAAGGAGCAAAGGATTTAACAAAAAACGGACGGCTTATGGCAATACATACAAAGGAATTTGGTTCTGTGGCATGGATGAGGGATGGTACTTTGGATAAGCATTGGTATCATTATTTAAATGACCTTGCAGATGCTTCCCAGAATGTATTGGTATCTTCCAATGCAAAAAAAGATTTCGGATTAAAAATAGGGGACAGTATTAAATATTTTCCAAGTTCAGAAGAAACAAATACAAGAGATACTTTGGGAACTGTGACAGGAACCATTTGCGGTTTTGTAGATGCATGGCCGGGATTTAGTGGTTATAAAACGGTGACAGATGAAAAAGGAGTGAAAAAACAGGAACCAGTATATCTGATAGTAGCCAATTATGGGTTTATAGAAAGTACCAATGGAACACAGTCTTGCGAGATATGGGCAAAAACAGGGGGAGAGAATCAGGATATTTTTGATATTATCTCCAAGGATGATATCAATCTGGAATATAGCAAAAATGCTATTACGGAACTGATACTGGCAAAGCAGACATCAATCATTCAGGTCACAAACGGTATGCTGACCATGAGTTTTCTGGTAGTTTTAGTGCTTTGTATGATTGGCTTTTTAATATATTGGATTATATCTATCCGACAGAGGGAACTGTTATTTGGTATTTACCGTGCAATGGGTATGTCTATGAGAGAGATTATCGGAATGCTGGTGAATGAGCAGGTGTTTTGTTCTTTACTACCTATTATTTGTGGTGTCATCAGTGGAATCGTAACTTCCCGGATTTTTATTTCCCTGATTGTCATTGCATATGCCCCGGAGAACCACTGTCTGCCATATATATTATATTCTTCTCCTATGGATATGGTACGGATGGGAATTGTGGTAACAGTTATACTTGGCAGTTGTATAATTATACTGACAAGAATGCTTTCAAAAATGAAGGTTGCCCAGGTGATCAAGCTTGGTGAAGATTAGTGCGATAAAAGAGGTGGTGGAGTATGGAAGATTTTTTGAATGTTATGATAGAGACAAGAGGAGTAGTACGCACATTTCCTGTTGGAGATGGGGAAGAACTGGTGGTATTAAAGGGAATTGATATGATGATTCCGGCAGGAAAGCTGACAATACTAAAAGGACGGTCAGGTTCAGGAAAGACGACACTGCTAAATATATTGAGTGCATTGGACAATCCCACCAGTGGACTGGTATATATGGAGGAAAGAGAAATCGGACAGATGCCAGAGAGGGAAAAAGAGCGGCTTCGCAGAAAGGAAATGGGATATGTTTTTCAGGCAGTTGCATTAATACCTGTAATGAAAGCTTATGAAAATGTTGAATTTGAACTGAGGTTATCAGGGTATGAAGGCAATATGGAAGAAAGGGCAAAGGAGTGTCTGGAATTAGTCGGCTTGAAAGACCGTATGAACCATATGCCGGGAGAACTGTCAGGTGGAGAGCAGCAGCGGGTTGCCATTGCAAGGGCAATTGCACATAAACCGAAGGTCATTTTTGCAGATGAACCAACCGGAGCGCTGGATACCAATACCGGCCTTGGGGTGATTGGCCTGTTTAAGGAGCTGGTGGAAAAAGAAGGAGTTACAATTGTTATGACAACACATGATACAAACCTGATGGAGCTGGGAGATGTGGTTTATGAAATGGAAGACGGGCAGGTGATGGGATGAAGCAGTGGAACGGAAAAATGCAGAAAAGGCAAAGAGATATAAAAACACTGGAGGGTGATATAGACAAGCCGGAAAAGCAAGAGCCGGATACAAAACAGGAGGAGGCAGCTGGAAGCATTATCTGGGGGGACGGTCTGGTAAAAATATATAAGACAAAAGAAGTGGAAGTTATGGCACTGTCCGGTCTGGAGATTTCCATTAAAACCGGAGAATTTATGGCTATCATTGGAAAGAGCGGCAGTGGAAAATCCACGCTTTTAAATATGATTGGAGGTTTGGAACGACCTTCAGCGGGGAGACTTCTGGTGGACGGTAAAGACATGAGCCTTCTTACAAGGGAAGAACTGGTACTTTATAAGCGTGATATCGTTGGGTTCGTCTGGCAGAATAATTCAAGAAATTTGTTGCCTTATTTAAATGCATTAGATAATGTGATGTCTCCCATGCTATTCCGAGGCGGAGCGGAGAAGGAAAAAAGAGAGAGAGCACTGCATCTGCTGGAGCTTGTGGAGATGGAACATAAAAAGGGAAGTATGTTACAGCAGCTTTCAGGTGGAGAGCAGCAAAGAGTTGCCATTGCCATTGCACTTGCCAATAATCCCAAAATTCTTCTGGCAGATGAGCCTACCGGGTCGGTAGACGTAAAAACCGCAAACCATATTTTTGATTTGTTTAGGAAATTAAATGAGGAACTTGGGCTGACTATTGTGATTGTAACCCATGATAATAAGATATCGAAAATGGTACAGCGGGTAGTGAGAATACAGGACGGTAAGATTAGTTCGGAACAGATTATGAAACAGGAATATGAGAAAAATCTTTCCGGGTTATCCTTAAATGATCTGGATTTGTTTGAGGATACTCATGATGAGTATAGCGTGCTGGATAAGTTTGGAAGGCTACAGCTTCCGGAAAAGCTGTTAGAAGAAGCAGGAATTAATGGGAAGAAGGTGAAACTGGGAATGATGGATGGGAACATTGTGGTGAAAAGAGAATAATTGTGTATGAGGAGGATTGCAATGAACAGAAAAAAACTATATTTAATGGTAGTCGCAGGTATGCTTTACCTTACAGGATGCCAATCTCAAATTGAAAAAGATATTATCGGTTCGGAAAGCACCACTGCTGAAGCCATTGTTACAGAGGATGATAAATTGTCGCAGTTCACAATTGATTTTGTAAGAAACCGCATTGATCTTGCAGAATATCAAAACCAATATGAGGATGAAGTCAATGAAATAAAAGGAAACAGCTATGATAATATCAGCGTTCAGAACTGTGAAATGATGCCGCTGGAAGGAGTTAAAACTGTAGGAATTTACCGACTATATTCTAATGGTATGGGAGTAGATGAAAGTATAGAAATCATAAAGAACTGGCTGAAAGAAATCGGATGTGAGGATATTGAACTGGAAAAAGAATTACGGGATGCAAGTGGGCAGTATGATAGCAGCGATGCAGAATACCCATATGACTATCCGGCGGTATATGATCATTATCCGGAATTTCATTCGGGTCGTGGTTTTTTTATTAATACGAACAAATGTTATATTCAGATGGGAACTGACGGTATATATTCCATGAGTGACGGATCGATTACGAATTTCCTGAATCTGGACAGTTTGGCGGCAATGGATGCATTGGGGGTAAACGAGGAAGATATTGTGGATAAGGGAAGTGTTTCCCTAAAAGGTGATACTGTATGGGAGCTACCAGATGGAGAAATGTCCATAGCGGATGCAGCGAAAATAGTAAAAGATTATTTTGAAGCAGGGACACCAAGACAAAATCCTTCCGGTATATCAATTGATGTACCGGAAGTGGAGGTGTTCACTTTAAATGATAAGTATGGCTATGCGTTTAAGGTGCGCAGGGTTTATAAGGGAGTACCTTTTGCATATGTAAGCACAGCAACTGGAATTTATTACAGCTCTGTTTATGAGTTTAAGGAGGATGTAAAAACAGCTTATATGATTGATCATAACAAGGTTGCTGCGTTTACAGGATATGTGGATGCCGAACAGCTGGAAGCATTAATAGAAGAACAGACAGAAATTATGAGTTTGAAGGATGCGGCTTTGCTGTTAGATGACTTTTTGGCGGCCAATGTGAAGCTGGAAGTGGATAAAGCAGGTTTGGTATATTGTACATGTATGGATGAAACAGGTAATAATATTGTATATCCCTGCTGGCAGTTTGAAGGGGGCAATACAACGAATAGCCAAAGGATGCGTGTATATGTTAATGTCCTTTCGGGGGATGTTTACTACTACTCATATATGGGGGAATAGTATGCAAAGTATTATAAGTGAGATAAAAAAGAGTTTGTATATTCCTTTTTTTATTTTATCCTGTCTGGGGGTAATTCTGGTATGCTGTTTAAGTGAGGGCTATCGATCTGCCAGTGGAAAGAGCTATACAATTATTGAATTGTTTTTATTTTTAGGAAAAGATGCAATGCTGACTGATATTTCCCTGAACAGGTATGATATATGGGTTCAGGGGATTGGAACGTGGACGCAGCTGCTACTTCCGTTTCTATTAAGTATTGGATATCTTTATGTGATTTCAAATGAAAAGCTGGCGGGAGTCAGCCGATTATTACTGGTTCGGCAAAATAATTTTATATATAGTATTTCAAAAGCGATTGCGGCTATGATGAATGGTGGCATTATCATGTTAGCCGGTTATCTGTTTTTCGGATTTCTGATATATGCTAAGTTTCCTTCCATATATGAATACTCTGTTGATAAGATAAGCATGTATATGGAAGTCCATCAAGGATTCCATGAAGTTTTTTTCTGTTTTAAGAGGTGTATGGGTGCTTTCCTATATGGGATGTGTGTCAATGGTTTCTCATATCTGGTGTCAGTTTTCTTTACGGATAAATATATTGTAATCTGTTTGCCGCTTATGTTGAAGTATATATGGGGACAGGTCATTATGAAAATAGAGATAGATGCCATAAATAATGGGCAGGACACAGTATTAAATTTGTGTTCCGGCTTGAGGGCTGAAAATATTTTCAACATAAACCAGTCTATTTATTGGGCAATAACATTACTGCTTATGCTTGCTATCTATTTAGCAGGGATTTGCCTAAATATATATCTGCTAAAAAAGAAAGGGGAGGGATTTGGATTTGAATAAAATGAAGGTAATATGGAATCTTTCACGGATTGAAATGCAGCGGTTGGTACGAAGTACAAAAATAATCATACTTGCCATACTTTTAATTTTTATCAATATTCAGATTATCATGCCTCTTAGGGAATTAAGTGTTTTTATGGAGCACAGAGTTTCAGTATTTGAGCCATTTATAGCAACAGGAAATTCAGGAATCATTGTACTGATATTACCACTGTTTTTTATAACTATGATGGCAGATTTTCCAAGGGAAGGGAGGAGTCAGTATTTTTGCCAGATACGATGTAGTAAGGGAATATGGATTGCAGGTCAGCTGGTATATGCCGTTGAGGGTTCTGTTTCACTGGTGCTTTTTATATTTGTATCCTCGGTTTTATTGTCACTGGATTTCACAAGCTGGAGTATGGATTACAGCTATGCCGTGACAAGATATGCAGCTGTATTTCCAGAAAGAGCTGGGGAATATGTGGTGGAGTTGATTCCTGAAAATCTGTATAATCAGGTTTCACTGGCAGTGGCACTTGTACATACGGTATTGTTACTTATATCATATTTTATTATGCTTGCATTGTTTATTCTGCTCTTTTCGCTAGTGCAAAAGAAGATGATTGGAATTTTCCTTGATGGAATTCTCATTCTGTTGGGAGTCATAGCTTGTGTGGGCAGAACATCTTATATGTGGGTTTTTCCGATGGCACATACCATAACATGGCTGCATTATTCTGAATATCAAAGCAAAGAGGTGTTGCCGCTTTTTTATTCCTATCTGTATTTTGCTATAATAAATATTGTGTTAATGGTGTTATCTATTGTTATGGGTAAAAAGTATCATAGTGTATAAGGGGGATTGCGTGCATAAGAATCACTTGGTGAAAGGAGAATTTGTATGATACAAATAAATGATTTGAGTCTGAGTATAAAGGGACACCCCATTTTATCTAATGTGAATATGGCTATGTACGAAGGGAATATTTATGGGCTGGTAGGAAATAATGGTAGTGGAAAAACCATGTTAATGAAGTGTGTATGTGGATTTATAAAGCCGACATTGGGTGAAGTGATTGTTAATGGTGAAGTGATTGGTAAGGATATTGATTACATAAAGGAAACAGGTATTATCATTGAAAATCCAGGTTTTATCATGTACTATTCCGGTATTAAAAATCTTAAGATGTTATCGGAGATAAGCGGAAAAGTGGATATAACTAAAATTAGGAAAACCATGGAAACGTGTGGGCTGAATCCAGATTTGAAACTGCCGGTTAAAAAATATAGTCTGGGAATGAAGCAACGGCTGGGAATTGCCCAGGCGATTATGGAGGATCAATCCATCCTGATTTTGGATGAACCGATGAATGGATTGGATAAAGATGGCATAGCAGTTATCAGAAATTTGCTGCTTGATATGAAGAAAAGGGGAAAACTGATTCTTCTTGCGAGTCATAATAGGGAAGATATTGATGTTTTATGTGATGAAGTGTTTGATGTTGAAAAGGGACAGGTCAGGCAATATCGTAAAAATTAATATAATTTTTGCAACGTCGTAAGGAGGAATAAAATATAAGTGAGGATATATAAGTCATCCTGACAACATTTGCAGATGATAGGAAGAAAATGCAGACAGACATAATAAAATCAAGGATTTTCCTTGACTTTTCATGTGTCTTCTGCTATTCTATTACCTGCGACGTGTGTCGGGGCTTTTTTTTTGTGTGCAAATTTTCGAATTAACGCTTGAGTTTGCAGGCAAAAGGAAGTCATTAGAATAAAATGGAGGTGGAAGTTGTGCGAGTTAAAATCACATTGGCATGTACAGAGTGTAAACAGCGTAATTACAATCTGACAAAGGACAAGAGAGTCCACACAGAGCGTATGGAAACCAAGAAGTATTGTCCGTTTTGCAGGACTCATACGTTACACAAAGAGACCAAATAATCAGGGATTACGGAGGTGATTTGAGATGGCAAATGAGAATGAATCAACATCTTTAAAAAGAAGCTTTTTCACCGAGCTTAAGGGTGAGTTCCGTAAAATTATTTGGCCTGACAAGAAGCTTTTAGGCAAGCAGTCTGTTGCAGTTATCATTGCTGCTATTGTTATCGGCTGTATCATTGCTGCTATTGACTGGTTGATGCAGATCGGTCTTTCATTCATTATTGGTTAGGTGGGTGATTGTATGGCAGATGTAGAGAATAACAGCGAAGCAAGATGGTATGTGGCTCATACCTATTCAGGCTATGAGAATAAGGTAAAAGCAGATATTGAAAAGACGATTGAAAACAGAAAGCTTCAGGATCAGATTCTTGAGGTATTGGTTCCTCTTCAGGATGTAGTGGAATTAAAGAACGGTGCGAAGAAACAGGTTTCTAAAAAAATGTTTCCGGGCTATGTATTGATTAACATGATTATGAATGATGCCACATGGTATGTTGTTCGTAATACAAGAGGTGTTACCGGTTTTGTAGGACCGGGATCAAAGCCGGTACCGCTTACAGAAAGTGAGATGAAGAATCTGGGCATCAGGGTTCCCGAGATGGAAATTGATGTTGAACTGGGTGATAGCGTTAAGGTTGTAGCCGGTGCCTGGGAAGGTACGGTGGGAATCATTACGGATATCAATACAGGAAAACAGTCCGTTACGATTGAAGTTGATATCTTCGGTCGTGCAACATCTGTGGAAATCAGTTTTATGGATGTTACAAAAATCGATTAAGTAATCAATCACTGCGTGATAGCACGCAAGCAGGTAATCAATTTGCATGGCAAATTGGTTACAAATAAGAACAGGGAATCGCCCGCATAAGAATCTGCTTCGCAGATAAGCGGACGAGCAGGTAATCAATCTGCATGGCAAATTGGTTACAAGAAACGAGGAATCGCCCGCATAAGAATCTGCTTCGCAGATAGGCGGACGAGCAGGTAATCAATTTGCATAGCAAATTGGTTACAAATAGTGGGAGGGCAGGTCCCGTTGACCACATGAAATAGGAGGAAAAACGATTATGGCTAAGAAAGTTGAAGGTTATATTAAATTACAGATTCCGGCAGGCAAGGCAACTCCTGCACCACCGGTTGGACCGGCATTAGGTCAGCACGGTGTTAATATCGTAGAATTTACAAAGCAGTTTAATGCCAAAACAGCAGATCAGGATGGAATGATTATTCCGGTTGTTATTACTGTATATGCTGACAGAAGTTTCAGTTTTGTAACAAAAACTCCGCCAGCTGCAGTTTTATTAAAGAAGGCATGTAAGATTGATAAGGCTTCATCCGTTCCTAATAAAACAAAGGTTGCTACGATTTCGAAAGCTGAGGTTCAGAAAATCGCAGAGCTTAAGATGCCAGATTTAAATGCGGGCAGCCTTGAGGCAGCAATCAGCATGATTTCCGGAACAGCACGTTCTATGGGAATTGTTGTGGAGGATTAATATTGAGTACTTAACGAGACCAAACAAAGTGCAGGTTGAGTTTAGTAAGAAAATCCATCTCGATACTTAATGAGGCTGAAGGCCGAATTTAGTAGAGAGAAACAGAGAACTTGGTCGGAGCCGTTGGCGAGGTGTTTACGAGCCTGCAAACCGACGAGAAGAGAATTATTATAGGCAATCAATTTGCAAAGCAAATTGGTTACAAGAAACGAGGAATCGCCCGCATAAGAATCTGCTTCGCAGATAGGCGGACGAGCAGGCAATCAATTTGCAAAACAAATTGGTTACAAGAAGTGGGAGGGTCGCTCCCGATAATACCACAGGAGGTTTATAAGAGATGAAAAAGGGTAAAAGATATGTTGAAGCTGCAAAGCTTGTAGACAAGACACAGGTTTATGATATTCCAGAAGCAGTTGCACTTGTTAAGAAAGCAGCCAGTGCAAAGTTTGATGAGACAGTAGAAGCTCATTTGAGAATGGGATTAGATGGTCGTCACGCTGACCAGCAGATTCGTGGTGCAGTTGTACTTCCGCACGGAACAGGTAAGACCGTAAAGGTTTTAGTATTTGCCAAGGGCGAAAAAGTGGATGAGGCTACTGCTGCCGGTGCTGATTATGTAGGCGGTGAGGAATTAATTCCTAAGATTCAGAATGACGGATGGCTGGATTTTGACGTTGTTGTTGCAACTCCGGATATGATGGGTGTTGTTGGTCGTTTAGGTCGTGTACTTGGACCTAAGGGCTTAATGCCGAATCCAAAGGCTGGTACGGTAACTCCGGATGTAACAAAGGCTGTCAATGATATCAAAGCCGGTAAGATTGAATACAGACTTGATAAGAACAACATTGTTCACGTGCCAATTGGAAAAGTTTCTTTTACAGAGGAGCAGTTAGCAGATAACTTCCAAGCGTTAATAGATGAGATTATTAAAGTAAAACCATCTGCTGCAAAAGGACAGTATTTAAGAAGCGTTACACTTACTTCTACAATGGGTCCTGGTGTTAAATTAAACACAGTTAAGCTTATGTAAGCAGAGAATAATAAAAAGAGATTTTTCTTCGATGGAGGAAAAATCTCTTTTTTTGCTTTAAACAGAACTGTAGGAAAATTGAATTGTCGTTCAAATGTTTGAAGATAAAATGTTTTGTAGGAATTTATAATATATAGAATTATTTATGGCAGAATGGAAAGGTTTGTATTATAATGAAACGGGTAATAGAGGAAGGATTGTCGTACTGAAATTTATCTGTTTGTTTTTGTAAAAGCTTTGTAACAAAAGAGAAAAATTTCTTGATGCGGCAGTCTATGATAAATTTATATACAAGGAGAAATAGTATGAGTATAAGAATCGGAATCTTGGGATATGGCAATCTTGGAAGAGGTGTGGAGTGTGCGGTTAAGCAGAGTCCGGATATGGAACTGGCAGCAGTATTTACGAGAAGAGACCCGTCTGCTGTTTCTATTTTGACGAAGGAGGCAGCAGTATGCAACGTAGCTGATGCGGAAGAATGGAAAGACAAAATTGATGTTATGATTCTTTGTGGAGGAAGTGCAACGGATTTACCGGAACAGACACCGGAGTATGTGAGGTTTTTTAATGTGGTGGACAGTTTTGATACCCACGCAAAGATTCCAGAGCACTTTGAAAATGTGGACAAGGCAGCAAGACAGAGTGGCAGAATCGGTATTATATCGGTAGGCTGGGATCCGGGAATGTTTTCGTTAAATAGAATGTATGCTAATGCGATTCTTCCTGAGGGAAAAGACTATACTTTTTGGGGCAAGGGAGTCAGTCAGGGACATTCCGATGCTGTTCGCCGGATTGCAGGAGTTAAGAATGCAAAGCAGTATACGATTCCTGTGGATGATGCTCTGGAATCTGTACGTGCAGGTGAGAACCCGGAACTTACCACAAGACAGAAGCATACCAGAGAATGTTTTGTTGTATTAGAGGAAGGTGCAGATGCAGCAAAGGTAGAGAAAGAGATTAAAACCATGCCAAATTATTTTGCAGATTATGATACCACAGTTCATTTTATCAGTGAAGAAGAGCTTATGGCAAGCCATAGCGGAATTCCTCATGGCGGTTTTGTAATCCGTTCCGGTAAGACAGGGTGGGAACAGGAGAATAAGCATGTGATAGAATATAGCTTAAAGCTGGATTCCAATCCGGAATTTACTGCCAGTGTCATAGTGGCATATGCAAGAGCTGCTTATAGGTTGTCCCAAGAAGGGCAGTCCGGTTGTAAAACAGTATTTGATATTGCACCTGCATATTTAAGTGCAAAAAGCCCAGAGGAACTTCGGGCGGCATTATTATAATTCCGCATATTGACAGAATAAAAGAAGGATTACAGCAGTATTATGATATTGAACAGAGTACGGATTTGTGGTCGTTAAATTCTGGCAGGAATAGTCAACAATGGGGTAAATGAAAAAGATATGCCGAATAGGACACCGGTCTCTTCCCTTTTTATAGAGAAGGGACCGGGAGTAGTCCTTTTAGGATGTCATTAAAATTATTCTTTATTATTATTTTCTCTTTGAAGTATAATAGTGCTGATGATACAGATACTTCCCAGTATAGTATACCATTTGGAAGAAGAAACAGTTCCTGCCATAATCAGACAGGTACCGGCGGTAAGATTACATACCATAGCTGTTTTTAATGCTTTCTTATCTGGATTAGGAAGTGATACAGAAATACCGAGTGCATTATTCAAATTTTCACATAATTTATTTATCTTATTTATCATGCTTTATCCTCCTAAAATAACAATTGCATACTGTGATTTACTATAAGAAATATACCAATGTATAAGCAGTCCCATGTAAAGATGGTTTTTCCTTGTTTGTTTTTGCAAAAAAGGTTTTGTATTCATTTTCCCATATAATCTCAGCTATTCAAAAATATCAGTCACAAGCTTATCTACCATAAAATCAAAAACGGCTAAATAGTCACAAGTAACACAAAGAGTTTCTTTTGCACTAATTGTCGATAATAATGCGCTAAAAATTCCATATGCCTGAGCTTCTTTTATTTTAAGTTTGAGACCGGCTGTATGAATAGTCTGTCTAAAAAAATCCAAACTGTTAAACTTAATCTGTTCAATTGCTTCATCTGGCAGTTTTGATATAAATAATTGAAAATCCGGTGTGTTTACGTTATATAAAAAGGGCTTGTTGTCATATTCTCTGAAGAGTTCTTTCATGGATTCGGCAAACCCCTCTTTTGTCTGCCTGTTTTTGTTTGTATCAAGAAATTTTTCTGTCAGCCTTTTTTGTATCTTCCTGATCGTGTCAAAAAATAAGTCTTCCTTTGTGGGGTATAGTGTATAAAACGTACCAATTGATATTGCAGCTTTTTCACATAAATGTTTAATGCTTGTCTTTTTGTATCCCTGTAAAGTCCAATATTCTTCACATAATTCTTCCAGCTTTTGGCGGATTGCCTCCTTGTCAGTGTCTGAAAGAACTGGCTTTGATGGCATGGTTGAACCCCTCCTTTCCTTTATTTTGTATTTGCGAATATTATTATATAAATATTCGCAAATACAAAATAACATGTTTTATGGATAATGTCAAGCAAAGAAAAATATATGGGACAGTCTCACTGATAAAATGCAGAAGTTTTGGTGAGACTGTCCCATAGTGTAATAGCAATACTGGTATTTAATTCCAGTATATCATTCATTAAATAACTGGTTCTTTTGTGCAGATAATATTTAGTGAATGGTGTATTAGTTGTTAAATTTAAAGGTATCTTTTAGCCCTGCCCAAAGCTGGTCTTTATCGCTCAGATTCAAAGAGGTTCCGTCTTCTAAGTGGTAGCCGTCGCTGGAAGCAGTTCCGTTATATTCACCTGTAAGCTGTGGCCATTTGATGCCGATTTCGGGGTCATTCCATGCAAGACCTCCTTCATCACCGGGACGATAGAAATCGGTACACTTGTAACAGAATTCAGCAATATCACTGAGAACAAGAAAACCATGTGCAAATCCTTCCGAAATGTAGAACTGTTTTTTGTTTTCCTCAGATAGCTCCACACCGAACCACTGACCGTAGGTTTTGCTGTCGCTCCTTAAATCAACAGCTACGTCAAAAACAGTTCCTTTTATTACACGTACCAGTTTGCCTTGGGGATATTCCTTTTGAAAATGAAGCCCGCGAAGAACACCCTTGGTAGAACAGGACTGATTATCCTGTACAAACTGCATTGTAAGACCGGCTTCTTCCATGTCTTTCTGGTTATAAGTTTCTATAAAATAACCTCTGGAGTCACCGTGTACGGTTGGCTCAATTACGTAAAGTCCTTCAATTGGACATTTGGTCACTTTAATCTGTCCCATGTTTTATCTCCTTTTGTTCTGTACAAATATCTAAAATTCTATCGTCTGTAGATACCGTTTTAATGCATCCTGCCAGGTTGGTAACGGTTCAAAACCATTGGCAGCAAGCTTGCTCTTATCCAGACGGCTGTTGAAAGGTCTGACAGCCTTTGATATACCGTATTCCTCGGTGGTAACAGGAAGTACCTTAACATGCTCTTCCGTATATTCATTATGTCCCAGTTCTACAGCCTGTTTAAAAATTTCTCTGGTAAAATCATACCAGCTGATATAGCCGCCTTCATTGGTTGCATGGTAATATCCATAGTGCTCTGTCTGAATCATATCTACAAGTAGTCTGGCAAGATCATAGGTATAGGTAGGAGTACCAATCTGGTCACTGACAACCTTGATCTCGCTATGGTTTTTTCCCAGATTCAGCATGGTTTTAATGAAATTTTTACCGTTTGTGCCAAATACCCAGGCAATGCGGATAATAAAAAATTTTTCCAGGTTAGCCGTTACGGCACGTTCTCCGGCAAGCTTGGTGGCACCATAAACATTAAGAGGTTTAAAATCCTGACAGTCAGGCTCCCATGGCTGGGTACCCTGTCCGTCAAATACATAATCAGTGGAGAGGTACATCATGGGGATATCCAATTCCTGGCATAATTTGGCAATGTTTTTGGTAGCGCCAAAGTTAATGCCTCTGACTTTTGGCTGATTATCTTCATCTTCGGCTGCATCAACAGCTGTCCATGCAGCACAGTGGATGATGGCATCTGGTTGTTCAAAAATGATGCGAGCATGTACGGCTTCACTGTCCGTTAAATCAATGGGGATATATGGCATCGTAGTGACAGCAGTACCGTCAGCAGCACCACTGTAAGTATCGGCAATATCACTGCCAATGCCGTCTATTCCACGTTTTGCTAATTCGTTCATTACGTCGTGACCTAACTGCCCGGCCACTCCGGTTACTAATATTTTCATAAATTGTCTCCGTTTCTCATTGTAAAAAATTAGCGGTTTCCATACATTTCTTCGTAATAATTCTGATATTCGCCAGAAATAATAGTTTCCCACCATTCCTTGTTATCCAGATACCATTGGATTGTCTTTTTGATTCCGTCTGCAAATTTGGTTTCTGGCAGCCAGCCAAGTTCGCTGTGAATTTTTGTAGGATCGATAGCATAGCGCATATCATGACCCTTGCGGTCCGCAACGTAGGTGATCAGACTTTCCGGTTTCCCCAATTCTTTACAGATAATCTTAACGATATCTATATTGGTCATCTCATTGTGTCCGCCAATATTATAGACTTCGCCGACCCGTCCTTTATGAATAATCAAATCAATTGCCTTGCAGTGGTCTTCAACATAGAGCCAGTCACGTACATTTTCTCCTTTGCCATAAACCGGAAGTGGTTTGTCATTCAGGGCATTTGCAATCATAAGAGGAATCAGTTTTTCCGGGAAATGATAAGGTCCATAATTGTTAGAACAGCGGCTGATAGTGACAGGAAGCCCATAGGTTCTGTAGTATGCCAGTACCAGCAAATCTGCGGCAGCTTTGGAAGAACTGTATGGGCTGCTGGTGTGGATTGGTGTTTCTTCTGTAAAAAACAGATCAGGTCTGTCTAACGGAAGATCACCGTAAACCTCATCAGTAGATACCTGATGATAGCGGGTAATGCCATATTTACGGCAGGCATCCATTAATACGGCGGTGCCTTTGATATTGGTGTCTAAGAATACTTCGGGATCTTCAATAGAGCGGTCAACATGACTTTCCGCAGCAAAGTTTACAATGATATCGGGATGCTCTTCCTCAAATAACTTATAAACGGCTTCCCTGTCCGTGATACTTTCTTTTACAAAATGGAAATTAGGGTTGTCCATAACGGGTGCAAGAGTAGATAAATTTCCTGCATAAGTCAGACAGTCCAGACAAATAATCCGATAATCAGGGTATTTGTCTAACATGTGAAAAATAAAATTGCTTCCGATAAAGCCGGCTCCTCCGGTTACGATAATAGTCATAATTTTTCTCCTTTTTATCTTATAATTTAATGCAGCATATCCATATATTTGCCGTCTAAGACATCCTTTAGATACTGTCCGTATTGGTTTTTCTTTAAGAGCTCGTATACTTTTAATACATCTTCTTTGGAAATCCAGTTATTTAAGTATGCGATTTCTTCCAGACAGGCTATTTTACGGTGCTGATGATCTTCCATTGTTTTGACAAAGTTGGTGGCTTCTACAAGACTTTCGTGGGTTCCTGTATCCAGCCAGGTAAATCCCTGACCCAGAAGCTCTACATTGAGATTTCCTTTTTCAAGATAAATACGGTTTAAATCGGTAATCTCCAGCTCACCGCGGTCGCTGGGCTTTAAATTTTTCGCATATTCCACAACCTTATTGTCATAGAAGTAAAGACCGGTTACACAGTAGTTGCTTTTTGGTTTGTCTGGTTTCTCTTCAATGGAGATGGCTTTGCCTTCAGCGTTGAATTCCACAATGCCGAAACGTTCAGGATCATCTACATAGTAACCGAATACAGTTGCCCCCTGACCGTTTTCAGCATTTTCTACAGCAGCTTTTAAACGTTTTTTTAATCCGTGCCCGGCAAAAATATTATCACCCAGAACCATGGCGGCTGTATCGGTTCCAATAAATTCTTCTCCGATAATAAATGCCTGTGCCAGTCCGTCCGGACTTGGCTGTACAGCGTAAGTAAGGGATACACCAAACTGATGCCCATCACCTAGAAGCTCCTGAAACCGTGGAGTATCCTGTGGCGTTGAAATAATAAGAATCTCCCGGATTCCGGCATTCATCAGAACGGACATGGGATAGTAAATCATCGGTTTGTCATAAATTGGAAGCAGTTGCTTCGAAGTTACCATGGTAAGTGGGTAAAGGCGTGTGCCTGAACCACCGGCTAAAATAATTCCTTTCATTAATATAATGCCTCCTTTTTCATTTTGCACTCATGATTTTATAATTTTTTTATTAGTATGTTCATTTTTTATCTTGTTATATTATAAGTAAAATATGTACTTTTATTTCCATGGTTTTTTTATTTGGAAAAATTTTATTGTAATATATATTATAAAAGGTGACGTTACGTCACCTGCAAGAAATTTTTAATAAATATTTATGTTTTTATATAGTCGAATTGCTATGCTTATGAATTTTTGCGAAAACTCATAGGTAAATTTTTCGCAGACTGCTACAGGGTGTTTGATTTGCGGCATACAAATACCCCAGCATATTTTGTAATGGAAAATCCCTTTTTTGTCTTTTTTTCTACAAAGGTTCGGAAATCTTTGTAGCGGTCCAGAATATATTGGTTTTGGTTGCCATGGCAGGATAAGATATATGCAATCAATGGTTCTGCCTGATCTACAAGCAGGGAATCTTTATAGATTTCCATGTGTATATTTGTAAAAAAAGGAGCTAGCAGGATAGAACCGTTTTCCAGTCCAAAACGCTCATACAGTTTATCTGCCGACAGTGTGATCAGACTGTTAAACTCCTGCACCAGACTGGTAATTTCTTTCATGTGGGAAGCACCGTAGGTACTACAGATAAAGATACCATTTGGTCTTAGTATACGGCGGACTTCATCAAGAACGTCAGTGAGATGGTCACAGTAAAAAAGGACGTGATTTGCCAAAACAAGGTCAAAGGTTTCATCTTCATAAGGAATCCGGTGGCAGTCAAAGGCGTTAAAGGTAAATCTGCTATCGGTATGCTGCTGAAGTGGCAAAGGATCTGGATTGACAGTCGTATTGGAGTGAAGCCCATTTTCCAGCAATTCAATCTCCCGTCTGGTGTCTCTTAGCATACCTTCGGAAATATCATTTAATGTAATATGAATATGTGCTGGCAGGCGGCTATAGTTTTCCTTCCAGAGAGCACCGTTTCCGCAGCCTAGCTCTAAAATATCCATTGGTTCTGTAATATGGCACTGTTCGTACAGCCATGGAAACCAGCCCTGTTGGTTAGAGGCATAGAGCTTGTGAAGATTAATTCTTGCAGAAATGTTGGTAGCATTCTGGTACTGGCTTTTTAATGTGTTTTCCATATTAGTAAGATGGATGAGATTTAACATCTGGCTCCAATTGATTTCCTGTTCAGTATCGATCGCTTTTGCAGTATCCTCAATGGCATTTGCGACTAACTGCATCTGTTCAATCCTGTCTTTTACCAGCTTAAGCTGGAGATTTAAAGAATTTTTTAACATATGATAGTCAGAGTCTCCTATAGTCATATTACGGATATCTTCCAATGAAAATCCCAAATATTTTAAAAGTAGAATCTGCTGTAATCTTGCAAAATCCTCATCCGTGTAAAACCGGGCACCGGAATCATTCACATAAGAAGGCTTTAAAATATTCTGTTTGTCATAAAAGCGGATCGTACGGACTGTTAAATGTGCCATTTTTGCAAATTCACCAGAGGAATAATAGCCGGGTAACTTCATTGAATTGCTCCTTTAAAAAATATTACGGTTTGCCCTTTAGCCGGATTGCAGTTTTACGTGGCTAATAACTATATGATATCAAAAATGGGATGAGATTGCTACAATTATTGTATTATAGGAAAAGGAAGATTATAATAGAGGTATCATCTGTGTTGTAGAATTGTTTTATGGAGGTGGAAAGTGTATGAGTGAGCCATATTGGAAAGGTAAGCATTTTTCTTTTTTTCAAAATAAAGAATGTGAGTTTTTTCCCTGTCATAAGGGGATTGATCGGGAGCAGTTTAACTGTTTGTTCTGTTACTGTCCGTTGTATGCGTTGGGAGAGAAATGCGGTGGAAACCCTGTATTTTTGGAAAATGGGATTAAGGATTGCAGTCATTGTACGCTTCCCCATAAGGCGGCTAACTATGGGTATATTGTGAAAAATTCTTGTTTGTATTACTAAGAGGGACGCTTTCAACATGAGGGGCTGGTGGAGTCCGCTGTGAAGATATCATAGGATTCACGTTTCGTCCCCGCTTTCGCTCCGTCTCATGCGTAGCGGTACATAAGCCGTCAGCCTGCATTTTATGCAGACTGGTGGCTAAGTACCGACGGATGAGACAGTCCTACACTTAGAATCCTATGATATCCCCACAGCTTAGACTTTTCAAAGGCTCATGTTGAAAGCTGTTTTTTGGTAGAATCAACACAAGAATTTATTTGCCTCCGGCGGGGCAGGGGATATTTGTTCTGGGCACAAGGTAGTCTCTTATCAAATATTGCTTTTCTTACTGGATGGTAATAAATAATATTTTAAAGTCCAATAGCTAACCGGTCACAATAGTACCAGCTGCGCCGCCCGCAGGGCAGAAATTCTTGTATATTGTATCAGGAAACAGCTTCCATGGCGACTTTATTGATTAGCAATCAGCAGGAATCTATGGATATAGGGTTCTTAAGAAAGACCTTGTGGAAACGTCGGTACTTAGAGGGTAGCCT
>JAIDOW010000025.1 GCA_029063085.1 Lachnospiraceae bacterium | reverse complement strand
ATGTACCGTTACGTTGGAATATTGAACGCAAGTGTGTCTTTCGTAGAACCCTATATCCATAGATTCCTGCGTCCGCCCTCACTTGCCATGGAAGCGTCCCTAGTAGTAATATAAACAAGAATTTAATAAAAGACTTGCAAAAGAAAAAGTCCTTTTGCGGGGGCTGTGTGCCCGGCAAGAGCACGGTCACACCCTTCAAGGATGGCAGGGATTTCTTCGGGGGTACGAAGCCCCAGACCGATTTCAATTAATGTACCAGAGAGGATTCTTACCATGTTATAGAGAAATCCATTTCCGGTAAAGGTAAACAAAAGAAGATGGTTTGCTTTATCTTCTTCAATGTGGATATCATATATGGTACGGATACTGGATTTTTTCAGGCGTTTATTACTACAAAAGCTTTTGAAATCATGAGTGCCGAGCAGAAGCGAGGCTCCGTTTTTTATGGCAGAGATATCCATTGGTGATGCAATGTGGTGTGCTGTGTTACGTAAGAATAAATTTCCATAAGCAGAGGTGTCAATTCGGTATTGGTATGTCTTTTTTACAGCATTTAACCGGGCATGGAATCGGCTGGAACAGGATTCTATGTTAAGCAGACGGATGTCTTTAGGTAAAAAACTGTTTATTTCTGTAAGAAAAATTTTACCGTTATCATCTTTTAATAATTCCGCTGAACAATGAAAATGAAATACCTGACCTAAAGCATGAACACCGGCATCTGTTCGCCCGGATGCCGTGATTTCTATGGATTCACCGATCATTTTTGATAGGATTTCTTCCAGCCTGCACTGTATGGTATTTGTTGTGTTTCCCTGTTTCTGCCAGCCGTTATACCGGGTGCCTTCATAAGCTGTCAGACATTTATATGAATTCATGAAAAACCTCCTGAAAAAGATTATATGCTTGTGAAGCTTCTTTGAGTATAGCAAAAAATGATGATTTTGTCATTTTATTATAGGTGCTGGAATAAGGTTAGTAGAATAAGATGATATCGGAATGGATTATGAGAGAAAAGCAAAGAATTGATTATATATACTTTGTAAAATCATTGTCCAAGCGGGGCAGGGTTCGCTTTTTAACAAAACAGGAAGCAGGGGTTACAGTTCTTCAGGTGGAAACCACACCAGATTTAAAAGAAAGAACAATAAAAAAACTGAGAAGAGGTTTTAAAAAATATCAGATTAATCAGGTTGTGGCAGGAGCGGACAAGGAAATGGCAAAGGTGTTGGAATTGGAAGAAATGTTATTTCGGGGGAGAAAACAGGAATTGATAGAAAACCGCAGACTGCTTTTTCAGAACATGAAAACAATGAGAAAAACGGATAAGCGGAGTTCTGTATTATTTGTACTGAAAAGCAGAAAATGGAGCCGTAGGGATATTCTGCCGCTTTTAGTTGCAGCGAAGGATTATTTTGAGGATTTATATATTGCTTTAGAGGAAGATTTTATTGGGATATCCCAGTTAGAAGAAAGCTTATATGAGGAATGGGGAGTTGTCCTGCATATTTTTGAAAATGGAGAAATACCAGAGGAAAAACAGGATTTTGTATTGTTTTTATTGGAAGAATGGGATAAAAAAATGATAATGCAGTACCGGTTTTGCAATGCATATCTGGTATTGGAAGTTGAGGGGGAGGAATTCAGGAGAGATCATATGGAGCACTTGGGAAAAGAGAAAAAAGCGGATGAAGGAAAGGAACGTTTGTATGCAGGTTTTGTCTATGAAAAGGGAGAAAAAAGACTTCCTTATCAAATGGCAGTTAATATTTTTTGCCAAAATCCGGTGCTTTATCAAGATTTTAATATTTCTATCGTTGCTATTTATGGTGTAGAATGATAAAATAGATATAAATATATTCAACCATATATATTTTTTATAAGATTAAGTCATACTGTAACTATACATTGCATAATAAGAATTTACACAAATGGGAGGGGCAGCAGTCAACCAACCATCTTGCAGTTGGTTACAAATATTGGGAGGTATTATTATGATATACGTGAAAGCAGAAGATTTAAAAGTAGGAATGAGATTGGCAAGACCGATTTATAACAAAAAGGGAACATTGCTTTATGGCAGGAATGACAAAATCACAAAACAGGGTATCGAAAGTGTTAAGAACTTTGGTCTGATTGGTCTTTATATTTTAGAGCCTGCGGAACCGCTTCCGCCGATGAGTGAAGAGGAGATAGAATTTGAACGTTTCCAGACAGTTGGAGTCTTTAGTATCAAAGGAGATTTGGATGCCATTATGCAGAATAAATCACCTGCTAATCTGATTAAGCAGGCAGATGAATTGATCAGCAGATTTGGGAATCTTTATCACAAGATTAGTTTTAACCAGAATTTGCGAAGTCCGGAGGATTATGTATATAAGCATTCTCTGAATGTAGCAATCTTATCTGCACTCATATCCCATAGAGCGGGATTTGGAGTAGTGGAACAGACAGAAGTTGTAGTTGCGGCACTTCTTCATGATTTAGGAAAACTGAAATTGAAACCGGGATTAAAAGGGAAGACAGAAACCCTGAATGATGAGGAGATGGCAGTTGTAGCAAGAGCGGTAATTACCGGAGTGGATAAAATATCAAATGCTTATAATCTGCCGGCGGGTGTAAAGGGTACGTTAATGCAGCTTTGTCAGTTACAGTATCTTCCGGAGAATGCACCGGATAAGATTTCTGATGTGGTAAAAGTGTTGATGGTTGCAAATGCTTATGATGAATATACAGCAATGCAGCTGGATATAGACCCTCATACAGAAGTGGAGGCGATCCGTATGCTTCAAAGCAGACCGGATTTGTATGATCCAGCAATGGTAAGGCATTTGGTAAATAGTGTCAAGATACTATATCCGGGTGTATGTGTTGAACTTACTAATTTTGAAAAAGGGCTTGTTTTAAATGAGAATATCAATGATATATTAAAGCCGATTGTTCTTGGGTTTACACATAATCAGATATATAATCTTGATAATGACAGTGTATTTGCAGAAGTACAGATCAAGAACATTATGAAGACAATGGATAACCGCATTAAGGTTGATCCGGAACGTCTCAAGGAGTATATGTAATTAAAAAACCCTTACCTTCATCACCGATATGGGATGAAGGTAAGGGTTTTCTATGTACGGCTGTAATAATATTGGATGACATCACTCCTGGTTATAATCCCGATGAATTTATCGCAATCATCTACTACTGGAACAAAATTCTGCTGTAATGTCTTGGAAAGCAAGTCTTCCATGTTAGAGCTTGCATTTACCGGTTTATAATCATGACGGCGGGGTACATCAGTCAGATGCAAAAGTTCTTGCCATTTGATGCCTACCATGTCGTTATGTCTAAAATACCATAAAAGATCACCCTCGGTTAAAGTCCCTATATATTCACCTTCACTGTTCAGAATAGGAATTGCTGAATACTTGTGATATTCCATTTTCTCAAGAACCTGACGTAATGAGAAACTTTCTTCTAAAAAAGCAACTTCTGCTTTGGGTGTCAAAAAAAACAATATGTTAATTGCTGCCACCTCCCATACAAAATATCTTTCTCTCTATATAGTATATAATAAAATAATTATAAAGACAATGGCTGAAACATTAAAAGATTATGAATAATGTATGAATATAAAGTAGGAAAATGTCGAAAACGGTTGTATTTATAAAGTAGGTTTGTTATTATAATAATAAATATTGTGTTTTTTCTTTTATTAAGCACAATAGATGGTGTGAAAGAGAGGCGGAATATGCAGAATAACGTATTTAATGAAAACGTTGATTATCTTTATCAGGTTCAGACAGATCTTGAAGCTGTAGAACAATTAAAAAAGGAATTAGCAGAATATAAGAATCAGGAAAAAAATCTTAAGAAAGCAATTATGGCAGAAGAAAAGTCCATTCAGGATGAGATTGCCCAGACGATCAGAAAACGGAAGATTGAGATCGAAAAGGTTTATGATGATCAGATTGATGCGAATAAGAATAAAAATCGTAGTGTCAGAGCCAAACGTGATAAAGCAAAATCCAAACGTGTAGATGAGAGAGTTTCTATAGAAACCGCAGAGCTGACTGAAGAAAACCGTCAGCTTCAGGTAGAGATGAGAACTTTATTTAAGGCACAGCATGTCCCCTCATTTTGTCTGACAAAGATGTTTTATTCTTTGTTTATGACAAAGCGTTTTTGGGAATTTTTGGTGTTGTTGTTGACAATTTTGATTACTTACGCAGGAATTCCTTCTCTGATGTATGCATTGTCCATTCACGTATTTTTCAAGGGGAGCCGCAATATTCCGTTTCTTTGTACCCTTACCGTTTCCCTTACCTTGTTTGTGCTGGGATTCATTTATATTCTGATATTAAATAAGGTTAAGATTAAACATTATGATACGTTAATGGAAGGTCGCAATATCAAAGATAAGATAGCTGCCAATAAGCGTCAGATGAAGGCAATCCGTAATAAGATAAATAAGGATAAAGACGATAGTCAGTACGGTCTCGATAAATATGATGATAAGATAGCTGAATTAGAAGAAGAATTAAGTCAAATCAGTCAGGAAAAGCAGGATGCAATGACAACTTTTGAAAATGAAACAAAACAGCTTCTGACAAATGAAGTGAACGACAGAAGACTTGGCAAGGTAGAGCAGATGAAAGCGGATATTGAAAACATGGAGGAGCATATAGCTGCATTGGATGAAGATATTCAGAATTCCGCTCTTGCGATTGCCAACAATTATGGAGCTATTTTGGGAAAGGATTTTTGTACGCCGGTAAAGGTAGCAGATTTAATTTCGTTAATGGAGGATGGAACAGCAGATACTGTTTCGGAAGCAATTGCTGCTTATAAAGGTGCGGGAAGATAAGTATCCATAAAATACCAGCTAATGGCATTACCGATACAGTTTGCCAGAATCATAACGGTGTGCAGGCGGGTGCTTTGTAATAGAATAGAGTTTGGAAAACCGGCAACGTTTACAATGCCTGTGATAGAGAGATTTCCTATTGCAGGCAGTTTTTTGTTTACTCCTTTTCCGGGAATTAAAGGGGAACGGCTTAGGGTGGCATATCCAATGTGTTCCGGAATTCCCAAAGAGGCATCAATGGCAATGATAAACGGGTCAGTATGTTTTGTGTAAATATCTTCTATGGTCTGCTCCAGGTTTAAAGCGTGAATAGGGTATTCCAAGGAGCCATATACTGAAATTTCGGGAAGAATGCTTTTTAAATGTTCTCCTACCAAAGGTCCTAAACAGTCACCGGTGGCACGGTCGGTCCCGATACAAAGAATTACGATATTATCAATAGAAGTCTGTGCTTCTTCTAATATATTTCTGATTTCCTGATGCAGTTCAAAATCAGATCCCTGTTCAAAGGCATTATAATATAAAGGTGTCATAAAAATATCTCCATACTGCACTAAATTATTGTATGAAAAGTATGAACATTTTGAGCCTGTTTTAGACAAAAAAACGAAATATTCTTTTTGGAGAGTGTTTTGAATGTCGTTTTTTATATAGAAAAGAAAAAATATTCCTGATTTTGCGGGTATTTTCCTGTTATAGAGGACAATTTTAGACATGATAAGCATTTTTGTCATGATATGTTACTAAGAGGCAAAAATGTCACGGAAAGGAATGGAGAGCATGATTGAAATTGTGTATGATAAAGAAGAACTTACGGAAGATAACATTTTTGCAGGAATTACATTACCAAAGAATATCAGACAAATTGGTGTACCCAGTGGAAATAGAAGAATTTATATTGAAGATTATGTCATGACGTATTTAAACCAGCTTGCAAATCCCAATTCTACTTTTGCGAGAGGCGCGATATTAGTAGGGGAAACGGTCAAAGGGGAAAATGGGGAAATCGTATTTGTAAGTGGTGCTCTTGCAGCACAGAATCTGGAGCTGAATCTGGAAGAGACTACATTTGATGGGGAAACATGGAGTTATATTTATCAGGAGGTGAAAAATTATTTTCCTGATTTGGAAGTTGTGGGCTGGTTTTTGTCCAGAATGGGATTTTCTACAACAGTGAATGATATGATTGTACAGTTACATATGGATAATTTTGCGGGTATGGATAAAGTACTTTATATTATGGATGCATTGGAGGGAGAAGATGCTTTTTATATGATGGAGGGGGACGGGCTTCGCCGACAGAGTGGATATTATATTTATTATGCAAGAAATGAAGCTATGCAGAACTTTATGATTGCTACCAAAGAAGATGCGGAACCAAAACAAGAAGATGAGGTGGAACAAAAGGATGAGGCAGTTCTTCGTAATTATAGAAAAATCATGGAAGAAAGAGCAAAAAATGCGAAAATTGAACGCATGAACCGAAGGTTATATGCAGTGTGCTCAGGACTTATAGTTGCGGTATTGGCACTGGGTATTGCAGTGTTCAGCAATTATCAGATGCTTGAGAAAATGGAGTACAAATTAGTGGAAAATGGAATAATTGCACTGGAAAATAGTATAGATTTAACGGAGAAGAAAACAGAAAATGAAGATTCTACAGAAAAAAAAGATCTGACAAAGGGACAAAATGGTACCGAAAAGAAGAAAGCGGAGATAGATGTTAATAAAGTAAGAACAGCTGCTGCAAATCTGCCGCAATATTATACAGTTCAAAATGGGGACACGCTGTCTTCTATTAGTTTTAAAATGTATAATTCGGTGGGATATGTAGCGGAATTGATGGAGGCAAATGAATTAGGGGAAGCAGATGAAATTCATGAAGGGGATAAAATATTGATTCCATCTATTCAGTAAATATGTTTTATGAATCAAAGAAATAAAGCTAGTACCTTTTGAAAAAATATAGTATACTAAGATGTATCATGAAAATAATGTAATGGAAAATAAAGGTTGATACGATGAAAAGAGATAAAAAGGAACAGGAAATGGAAAAAGAGAAAGAAGCTGTTGTTAACAAATTTTCATTTCCTAAAAAGAGGGAAAAGAAACCAGGGTTAAGAGCAGTAGACAGAGAGAATAAGAATGAGCAAAGACCCACGGAAAAAGAGGATGCCAGACGGATACGTGGCAAATTCATTCTGGCTATAGTGGCAGTTATTGTCATAGTAGCGGCATTTTCAGGTGTTTCTAATACCAATTATAATGGTTATGAAGTGGTGGAGGAAACCAGTGTCAAAAATGCCTCCATGATTGATTATATTCCTTATCAGGATTCTTTATTAAAATACAGCAAAGACGGAGCAATTTACGTAAATGAGAAAGGCGGAGCCGTCTGGAATGAAACTTTTGCAATGAAAATGCCAAAGGCTGATGTTTCAGGAGAATATGCTGCTGTTGCAGATTTGAACGGCAATGATGTATATATTTTTAATACGGCAGGTAAAGTCAGTAGTACTACTATGCCATATAAGATTTGTGATGTAGCGGTTGCATCTCAGGGAGTATTTGCAGTTATCCTTGAAGGGGAAAAAGAAAATTTTATAAATATTTATGATAAAAACGGGGATTTGATTTCAGAGATTCAGACAACCATTGATAAAAGCGGATATCCTATGGATATTGATTTGTCAGAAGATGGTACAAAATTATTTTCAACATATTTGTATCTGGATGGAGCTGATGTAAAAAATGGAATGGCTGCTTATAATTTTGGGGCAGTTGGACAAAGTGAAAATGCTGACCGTATGATGGGGGCTTATCAACTGGATGATACGATTGTACCTAAAGTGGAATTTTTAGATAATAATACTATCTGTGCATTCGGTGATAACCAATTCCTGATTTACTCCATGAGAGAAAAGCCAAGTGAGAAAACAAAGATAGCATTTGATGTTGAGGTGCAGAGTATTGTATATAATTCAAGTTATGTTGGAATTGTAGTACCGAATGCAGAGGAAAATAAGAAAGATGGAGAAAAGGCTCCTTATGTATTAGAATTATATAATACTAACGGAAGAAGTGTCTTAAAACAGAAGATTGATTTTGATTATGAAAATGTGAGAATGAGTGAAGATGAAATCATATTCACCGGAGGTGCGGAATGCAGGATATATACAATCAAGGGGCAGTTAAAGTTTTCTTATAGTTTTCAGAAAAATGTAGTGGATATGGTGCCGACGGGATATAGTAAAAGATATATTGTTCTATATGATAGTGGTTCAGAGGTTATTAAAATTAAGCACGAAAGTAAAAAGGAATAGAAATGAGTACAGTCTGTATTGTAATAGGTATTTTGTTTTTCATATGTGTTTTGGCTGGTTGGATACAGGGATTATTTAAAGTTGTGATTTCGGTAGCGGGACTGATTGCAAGTATTTTTATTGCCGCCTATGTGGCACCCCATGTGAGTGGATATTTGGAGGAGCATACAAAGGTAGATGATAAACTTGCTACATATATATCAGAGGAACTACAGTTTTCTGATTCGGATGAGGACAATTCCAGAGGCGTTCAGGTAGCAATCATTAATGCACTTCCATTACCGGAAGACATGAAAGCAAATATATTGGATAATAATAATTCAGAAATGTATGAAGCACTGGATGTGATCGGCGTGTACGATTATATTGCAAAATCCATTGCTGTTGTAATATTGAATGCAGTAGTCTTTTTACTACTGGTCTTTATATGCAGGATTTTCTTTTTCTTTTTGGGAAAAGCTGCTGGGGGTTTTTCAAAACTGCCAATTGTTAAATGGATTGACAAAATTGGAGGAGGGCTTTTGGGTGCTGTAAGAGGTGTAGTATTGATATGGATTTTCTTTTTGATCCTATCTATCACGAGTACATCGGCATGGAACCATGAAATGATAGCAGCAATTAGTGAGTCTGATTTGCTCAAATTGTTATATGATAATAATTTACTACTAGATATTGTGGGGGATTTAACAAAGGTTTTATTCTTATAAAAATTATGAAAAATTATGTCAAAAAAATTGTAAAAAAGGTATTGACATTGTGAAACCCCTGTGATAATATAGTCTTCGTTGCGGCGCTGATAAGAGAGCAGCAGCAAA
>JAIDOW010000024.1 GCA_029063085.1 Lachnospiraceae bacterium | reverse complement strand
AATGATAATAATGATTAAAATGAACATTTTTATTATTTGCTTGAAATATATTTTTTTGTCTGTATCTGTAATTTCATAAGGAACAGCCCGTATCAATTTAGAATAGTCTTTTGTATTCACAGCAATCATTATTTTATCTCCTTCATAACATCTAGGATATGACAATGTCCATTTTTCATATATTTTTCCTTCAATTTCATATTTTATAAAAGCTCTCGATATCGGAACCAACTCTAAACCCATTATTTTAAATACATCATCTTCTTTTTTTATTACATTTGCTTCCACCAGTATATAATTAGCACTATTACTTTTAAATAGTACATATTCTACTTGTTGAACACAACCATTCCCTAAAATCCCTAACAATTCAAAAAAATCAAAAACGATAGTATTTGTCTATATGTTTTAAATTTTTCCTTCTCTTCCATTCCAGCAATAAAAATCACTATCATTCCTCCCTACATAGTCAAATCTCTTTCTTTAAAATCAATAGTCTTATTTACATTATTTGCTAAATAAGTAAGCCATTGTCATAGATATTTCTCCTTTACCTCAGATAATAAACATCAATATGATTAATCATTTTTTTCCTTTAAATAATTTATAAATTGTTTCAAATACTGATATGAACTCCATCCTTTTGCAGCCTTATTATACACTTTTTGATAATTTTTCCATTTATCATATTCCATTATCAATCTAAGTAAATATCCATCCATAATTCCATTAAAATTAGATGCTGTTTTTATTGATTGGGTTAATTCGAACATAATACCCGCTGTAGCAATACCTACTAAATCAATAAGAATAGTAGTCACATCTCCGACGATTGCTTGTTTATCTCCATCTCTAATATGATAAAATCCATCATAAAGTGTTAATCCTATATCAAATCCACCAGCTGCTTCCGCAAGTCCTAATCCTATCCCTGGACACATATAAGAAACCAGACCAGCAACTACACCTAAAACAGCCGCAACAGTATGTAAATTCGTTGTATCATATGGCTCCAACCCAAACGGATCCAAAAAACTTACCGGATTCCCTTCCACATAAGCATATCTGTTCAGACTGCTGATTCTCTCCAGTGTCCCAATCAGCACATCCTGGTTAATGAACCTTTTGATGTCCACATTATAGTAACGTGCCCTCATGTAATAAAGTCCGTTTCCATCTGTGGCTACTCCAAACTATCCGTTATACAGGAACGGCACCATATCGCTGTATTCTCCCTCCAGCAGTTCCCCGTAAGGAGTGTAATGATAGGAATACTTCACCTTTCCGTCCTGGACCGTCACTGCCATGGTGCTTCCCTCGTTATTGAAATGGTATATCAGGTATCCTCCTGTCACATTTTCCTGTGACAGCAGTCCCTTCCCGTAGAAATAATAAGTAGTCTCCTCCCGCTCTCCATCCATTATCCTGCTTAGTGACAACTACCTTACGTTAGAGGATTTTGAACACATAGATAATTCATCAAAAACAAAATCATATATATCTAAATAGTTTGTATGAGTAATTCCCAGCCCCCGAGAAAATGAGTATATTTGCCCATCTCTCACTTTACCACATAAACAATAATTGTTTTTTACTGCAATAACATAATACTCATCCGGTAATCCTTGCTGTCTTTGCTCCAATGTTTTACCAATAAAGTCAAATCCTTCTTCTGTAAGCCCACTAAACGGAAAAGTAAGCAGTCTTTTATCCGGCTTTATAAAATATTTAAGACACCAAATAAAATCCTCATGGATTTTGCATTTTAATAAATCTTCATATTCTTTGACAACAATATTCTTTTCTTCATTTCCAATATGTAATTGTATGCGAAGCCTTCTTATTTCATTTTTCTTTTCATCTACATATTTTTCAATATCTATCTGCTCCCTTTCACTTTTATCATATGTTTTAACTATATTTTCCCTTAATATGACTAACCAATTCATCACTCTAAAAACCACAAAAATCATAAATATAATGAAAAAATAATAAAATAGTAACTTTTTATCCCTTTCCGAAATAACATACGGTACACATCTTCTTACCTCTTTATTTCCGTTTTTTACCGCAACATAAATTGTATCAAATTGCTTTACTTCAGGATATTTTGATATTCTATTAACATAATCTAATCCATTTATCTTATAAGATATCAATATCTCTGTATAAGTCAACAAGGGTTCTGTTTTTCCCATTATAATTGTTTTTTCCCTTTTTTCCATAACCTGTGCAGCAACCACATCATAACTTGCTTTATTTAACTTATAATATAAATAATCAAATTGCTGTGCGAACATTTTGATATACAAATCAATTATAATGAATATAATTACACCTGTGTATATAAACTTTTCTAATCCCTGTCTAGTATTTTTCATATAATCTCTAATCCTCCAATGGTATTCCATGTATCCCCAGTCACATTTTCCTGTGACAGCAGTCCCTTCCCGTAAAGATAATAAGTAGTCTCCTCCCTCTCTCCATCCGTTATCCTGCTTTGCAGTATCTGACTTAATTCCGGCTGGCTGTTTACCACATACTCTGTCCTCTTTGTTCCCGTTATCACCGCTGTCCGGTTATTCTCGGCATCATACTCATAGCTGGTATCCCCTGCCTTTATCAGACGGTTGCGGCAGTCATAGACAAACTCTTCCATTTTTCCCTGTAACGGTCCATAGGTCATGTTGCCGTCTTTGTCATATCTTATCTCTTCACCAGCCTTGTGTTCTTATCATAAGTATAAATAACTGCTTTTCCATTTAGTATAGAGCAACTTCACCAGATTTCCCATTCTTTTAAGTCCGTTCTTCCACCTATTTTTAATACTAGTATATATATTTTATCAACATCAAAGAAACTTGTTTCATTTAACACATTGATATTCATTTACATTTTTTAAAATATAATCATAAATTGTTGTATACTGAGTATTTGTAATTCCTAACGACTGAGAAAAACAAAATATTCTGGAGGATTCTTTATTTCCACATAAATAATTTTCACCATATCTTGCAATAACATAATAATTATATGGTAATCCTTTCCCCCTCAATTGTATCGTTACCTGTTCAAATTCATATCCTTCTTCACTCTGACTAAATAAAAGAATTGAAAAAAAACATTCTTGTCCTGCTAAATTTTCCAAACACCAAATGAAATCATTCGAGAACTCTATATTTAATTTCTTCATAGCATCATCTATTCTTATTCTTGATAAAGATATTCTATTTGCATTCAAGCAATAGGAAAGTATCATTTCCTGTTTTTTTATCTTTTCATCCACCTCTCTTTCTTTATCCCTTTCCAATTTCTCATTCACATTTTTTAATGTCTTTTCGCTTTCCTGCTTTTTCTGGTATAATATAAACAAATTTAGTAAAATAAACATACTAATTGCTATTCCAAATATTTTCATTGCCTGCAATAATGTTTTAATAAAATTATCTTTCATTAAAACATACGGAATACATCTTTTAACTTTTTTAACATTACTTTTTTTAACTGCAAGCTTTATCTCTTTACATTCTTTCTTGTCATCGTAAGTATATATGCCTTCTATATAGCTTTTTCCATTTATTTTATAACAAACTTCCAGCTTTGTAATAGTAAAATAAGGTATGCCATATCCCCTAAGAGTAATAGATTTCTCATTTATACCAATAATTGTAGCTTCAACTATCTGGTAACCATCCTGATCTATTTTATATGTATAGTAGTCTATCTGTTGCATTCCACCGCACATATATATTTTTAATATAATCATAAACAGGTATATAATCAAAAATAACTTTTCGATAAAAATTAATTTATCTGTTCTCAACTGCATTATTCTTTGCTCCTAAAATATAATATTATTTTTTATTGAAGATGACGTTCCAACACTTGTACTACTAAAGAAGCTGCTGTTTGTATACTCGCATTAAAGTCCCACTGGTCATATAGTATACTCGTTTGATGCTCATATCCTCCCATTATTCCTTTATATGTTGCTGCTTCTGTCACTGCTGTTTTATATGTATTTGCTGCCCCTACAATTACAATACCTATGATAACAATAATAATCCATGGCGCATCACTTATTGCCTCTACTGTGTTTCCTTCTTTAATATTATATATTAAATCTATTGCATATCCCACAATATCTATGCTGTTTGCCAAAATTGAAATTGCATTACCTATTCCTGAAAAAGGAAATATTATCGAAATAACTGTTCCAAATTATACTTATTTCCATTGAAACTTTATCTACATATGTACTACTTCCTGTATCTGCACACAATAGTTATTATAATCCTGTGGATCTACCAAAACATTTATTGTGTCGCCGTTCTTACATTCTGTTATCCCTAAAACTTTTTCACTTTTAAATCTATACCTTTTCCCATTTGGCTCAAGATATTCGCAATTAATTCTGACTTTCTCCATATACTCAATAGTATCTAACTCATTTTCAATCTTTGTTATAATACAAACCAATTGCCTACTTCGTCTTTCTGCCAAACGAACTTTCGCATCTTCTCTTCTTTTTACCATTTTGTCTTTTATTGTCAGTAAGGCTATCCCTAAAAAAATAATAAAATAACACAACAATAATAAGTATCCCTCTGGTCTTTTAAATAGTAACGCTATAATCGCACTGGCAAAGATAACTATCTTATCCCTTCTCCCTATAATTTCATTCATTATTCCCTGCTATCCTCCTTTAGCTGACGCTGGTATAATTTTTTTGCATACCTTATTGCCTCCTGTTCACGATATTTCCTATAACTTGACATGGAAATAAACATCAAAACAACAAGACAAACTACAACAAAAATCAACGAAATATCCCCATAAGAGAAAAGTATTCCCGTCCGAAATACTTCTCCTGTCTTTTTATTAACGGCTATTTGTATTGTATCTTTTCCATTATCTTCTCTATTGTAATATGTCACTTCCGTAGAATTAATTTTATCATTATGTATATAATTTATTTTAGCTATTTCATGATCTCCCCTATATCTTGTATTAATCTCAACAATATCAGCTTCTATAATTTCGTAATCATCCTCATTGCTACTAATTTTTATGTTATATTGTATCATAAATATCCATGGTAATAATAATATTATTATTAAAACTCCCAACCCAAATGTCATACCTAACAACTTTCTTTTCACTTTTATTCAGTCTCCTCTACACATCGTGATATTTTTATTTACAAATTAGTTATCATACATTTCAGGATAATGCATTTTATCCTCCTCGTATGCCGCTTCTACCATACCAGCAAGCGACTCATATGTTCTTACTGCATCTGATACATTAAATATATTCAAAACATAAAAAATTGCACTTCTCCACATATCATCAATTGCTTCATAAATCAATTCCGCACTAAATCCATAATGAACCATTTCAGCAATCCAAACCCCTAAATTAAAACCAAGTGCAACTGTTCCTAACAGTAACCCAGCTTCTGGTCCTAAAAATGCACTAACAATTGATATCCAATAAGAAATATGAGTTGCCCACCGATGTGCTTCTTCATAAATCCATTTATCCAATCCAAACGGATCCAGAAAACTTACCGGATTCCCTTCCACATAAGCATATCTGTTCAGACTGCTGATTCTCTCCAACGTCCCCGTCAGCACATCCTGGTTGATGAACCTTTTAATATCCACATTATAGTAACGTGCCCTCATGTAATAGAGCCCATTTCCGTCTGTGGTCACGCCGAACTGTCCGTTATACAGGAATGGAACCAAGTCGCTGTATTCTCCCTCCAGCAGTTCCCCGTAAGGAGTGTAATGATAGGAATACTTCACCTTTCCGTCCTGGTCCGTCACCGCCATGGTGCTTCCCACGTTATTGAAATGGTATGTCAGGTATCCTCCGGTCACATTCTCCTGTGATAGGAGCCCCTTCCCGTAAAGATAATAAGTAGTCTCCTCCCTCTCTCCATCTGTTATCCTGCTTTGTAGTACCTGGCTTAATTCCGGCTGGCTGTTTACCACATACTCTGTCCTCTTTGTTCCCGTTATCACCGCTGTCCGGTTATTCTCGGCATCATACTCATAGCTGGTATCCCCTGCCTTTATCAGACGATTGCGGCAGTCATAGACAAACTCTTCCATTTTTCCCTGTAACGGTCCATGGATTATGTTCCAATCTTTGTCATATTTATTAGTATCATTTTCTTTTCTGCAATTACATACCTTTGAAATCTTAATTTATATGCCAGCCTAATTCTCTCTTCATATGTTTATAAAACGACTCACGTGATTTTGGAATACGCAATATACTTATCATTTCATAAATAATACACCCAAATAAATAATATATATTTATACTTGTCAA
>JAIDOW010000023.1 GCA_029063085.1 Lachnospiraceae bacterium | reverse complement strand
GAATCACAAATCAGTAATGATTATCTGACAGTTGCCATTGTAGCTATTTTTATTGGTATGGTAATCATTATTATTCTTAATATATGGATATATTCTATGATGAGCCTGTTTTGGACAGTGCTTCTCACTTTTCCGTTATTATTTATTCCTTTATATATGAAATTAACACCGGATTCTTTTTATATGATCGCTTTGGGAATCGGATACATGGCTGTTGTTATTTTCAAGGCAAATGGGCACTATCTTGCGTTTGCATGGGATACACCATTTAAAGTAAAGGGATTCAAGGAAAGGCGGGTTGTTTATACACAGGATTCTGGAATTTTCAGGCAAATACTTATAACACTCACATTATTAGGTTTTTGCATGGTTATATTAGTAGAATCCTTTTTTTCTCCAAATGTGTTTGAACATCGATTTAAAAATGATCGCTTAAGAGATGCTACTGCTGATTCAATCGGTAATTTTATCTTGCTGGGATTTGCAGGATTATATAATCAGTATGCTTCTACTGGAGGCATGAGTGGCGGAAAACTGGGGGGAGTATCCAATGTGAGACCGGATTACCTTCCGGATTTGATAGTTTCTTATACGCCTTACAGTAATGAGGCGGTATATCTGAAAGCATATACAGGCGGGATATATGGAGATAATGAATGGGAGAGTTTATATGGGGATCCTGATGCCGTATCACAGAATGGGATGGATGATAATACCATTTTTGAAGAGGAGAGTATGAAGGAACAGAGCATTGCCCTTAGCGAGGCAAAGAATACATACAGTGCCCGTGGCAGGATGGATATAAAAAATGTGGGTGCAAATACAGCATATCTGTATTATCCGTATTATACATTATTCGACGATTATTCTATTTATAATAATCATAATCTTCTTTCTTCTACTCAGGGAATCGGTGCACAGCAGGAGGCAGTTTATTACTACTATCCAAAAATTGTCTGGGAAGATTATTTAGGAGAGGATATTCCGGAAAAAATAGACAGCAGCCGGGTGAATCCGGATTTCTTGGATGTACCGGAAAAAAACCGTGCGGTAATTGAACAGGAGTGTAAACAGATAGGGCTTGCTTCGTCTATGACAGAAAATGAGATTGTAGATGCTGTCAGACAATATTTTCAGGAAAACATACCATATACCTTAAAACCGGGTGCGACTCCAAGAAATGAAGACTTTATCAATTATTTTCTGACTCGTAACCGGAAGGGATATTGTGCACATTTTGCTTCGGCGGCCACACTGATATTCCGACAGATGGGAATACCGGCGCGTTATGTGGAAGGTTACGCATTTTCATTAGAAGCGGTATTGGACTCAGAGATGAATGAGGGAAAAGAAGCATCGGACTATTATCGGGGATATTCCGGTATAGGTGAGGCACCGGTGATGGATGTAGAGGTAACGGATGCAATGGCACATGCATGGGTGGAAATCTATGTAAACGGATTTGGCTGGAAGGTAGTGGAGGTTACTCCTGGCAGCAACGAGACTACAGATGAAGATGATTTCTGGTCTGCATTTACTGCATTCCTAAGTAACAATGCAGAAGGCAATGGGGATGGAGGAATAAGATGGGGTGATTTGAATCTTTCACAATATAAATGGCTGATTTATGTAATACTTATTGTGATAGTATGTATTCTGATTTTTATGATAGGGAAGATTGGAATACGAAAAGTGGTGCGTTACAAGAGATGCAATCAGAAGAATCTGACAGAAGCAGTGATCGCTTCTTATGCCGATATCTGTGATATGATAAGGGTATGCGATAATGATTTCAATCTTTGCAGAAGTCATATGGAACAATTGGAGTTCATTATCAGCCGTTACAGTTTCGCCATTGAAAAGGAAACTGTATGCCAATGGCTGGAACAGATTAGTTTTAGCACAAAGAACGTTTCAAATGAGGAAATAAAAACATTGCGCAGTCTGCTGCATGGAATGAGGAAGGCTATATGGAAAGCAGTTAGTCTAAGAAAAAAACTTGCTTTGTGTAAGCGATAGTGTACTGAAAGAAGCTTGAAAGATTATATAAAAAGGGTTGGGAAAAGAATGAAACGTAGGCTTGTGATCATATTGTGTATTTTAACTGTGGCTGTTGCTGCGGGAAAACCCTTACAGAAGATGATATTTCAGAATTTTGAATTTCAGACCGGTGGACTGTCAGGCTGGGGAGATACTGTACACGAAAAAGAAACAAGATATTCAAAAGTGGAAAAGGTGATGGCAAACGGCATTAATCTTTCCAAACAGGCAGAGGAGGAAGAAAAACAAAAGCAGGCAGAAGAAAAAAGAGAAGCTTATATTGCGGAGTGTATCGGAAAAATGACACTGGAACAAAAGCTTGCCCAGCTGATGATACTCACGAATGAAAAGGATATAACAAAAAATACTATGGAACGATACCAACCCGGTGGGATTATCCTTTTTGGAGTAGATTTTAATGGAAGGACAATACAGGAAGTAAAGGAAAGAGTAGATAAATTGCAATCCTATACAGCACTTCCGCTGTTTATAGGAGTGGATGAAGAAGGGGGAGTAGTCAGCAGAGTATCGGGTCTTAAAGAAGAAAACCTTCCGGTGTTTAAAAGTGTAAGAAGTCTGTATAAAGAAGGCGGAGTTACAGCCATAAAAGAGGAGACTGTAGTTAAGGCAGAGCTTCTAAAGAAAATGGGAATCAATCTGAATTTTGATCCGGTAGCAGATATTGTTACGGATACCAAGGCATATATGTACGACAGATCTGCCGCTGGAAATGCCTCGCAGGTATCTGAATATGTGGAAACAGTGGTTGCGGTCATGCAGGAAGCGGAGATGGGCAGCTGCCTGAAACACTTTCCGGGGTATGGCAATAATGTAAATACGCACCTGACATTTGCACTGGATGCAAAAGAACTTTCTGCCTATCGGAAGGAAGATTTTTTACCGTTTCAGGCAGGAATAGCACGGAATGTAGATATGGTTATGGTTTCCCATATTGTGATGAAGGCTGTAGATGAAAAAAAACCGGCTTCGTTATCAGGAAAAGTACATGAATTGTTGAGGGATGAATTGGATTTTACAGGAGTTGTGATTGCAGATGATCTGAATATGAAAGCGATTCTTAACCGCATGTCAATAAAAGAGGCCACTGCAAAAGCATTTGCAGCAGGTAATGACATGATATTTTCCGCAGATTTTGGGGAGTCCATGAAGGGTGCGGTAGAGGCGGTGGAAAAGGGAGAATTAGCCGAACAGCAGATTGATGAATCTGTAGCCAGGGTCCTTCGCATGAAATGGAACAGAAAGCTGATTGCAGAAGAACAGTAATAAAGAATAAATAACAGACAGAAGAGGAAGATTTATGCAGGATGAGAGAGGATATCGGGGAAAAGACGTTTCAGTATCCCAGAGACAGATTTATATTTTATCATTGTTGTCAGAAAATCCCAAAGGGTATCAGGCAGAGGAAATCAGGGAGCGTCTGAAGGTATGGGATATAGAAGTAAGCAGGCGTACTATAACAAGAGATATTGATGAACTTTCTTTAAATTATGGGATTGGTGAAGAGGAACGAGGTGGCAGGACCTATTATTTTGCGGATAAATATACGTTAAAAAATGTAAACCTGACAATTGAAGACCTTGCATCACTTGCATTTGCAAGGGAAATGCTTACGGAATACAGTCATTTGGATATTGGACGGCATGCAGTTTCTTTTATTGAGAAGATTGTAGAACATTCGGATTCCCTTAACGGATGTCAGTTTGAAAAGCTTTGTGGTCATTTTAAGAAAGGAAATAAAAGAAATGGCAGCGATGATTATGTAGATGCAGGAACAGAAAAAATGATACAAAATGCAATTGATAACCGGAATAAGCTGGAAATAGAATATTACAGTTTTACCAGTGATGAATGTACCAAAAGAATTATCTGCCCTTACCGGCTGCTGCTGATAGACTCTTATCTCTGTGTGGAGGGATACTGTGAGCTGCGCAGAGAGGTCAGAAGATTCAGACTTTCCAGAATTAAAGAGAGCCGGCTGCTGGATGACAGATTTGAACAGGTGGAAGCAAGAGAAGGACAGGATCAGGATATTTTTTTGGAGCTTAGGGGAAAGTGTGTTGAAGAAATGGAGCTTTTGTTTACTGGAGATAGTATCCGATATATTAAAGAATATGAAGCGGGAAGAGCCAGACAGATAAAAGAGGCAGAAGAAGGATTGTATTTTTATCAGAAGGTAGCACTGGCACCGGATGTGATACGGTGGATCAGGGGATTCGGACCGGATGTGGAAGTGATAAAGCCTGCATGGCTGTCAAAGCAGTTAGAAGATGAGGCAGGGAAAAGGATTGAAAAAACACAAAAAAAGTAATCGGAAAACCGATTACTTTTTCAAACTGGGGTACAAGGATTCGAACCTTGAAATGACGGAGTCAGAGTCCGTTGCCTTACCATTTGGCGATACCCCATTAGGATTTTTGTTACTCACAAGACACTATTATACACATTTCAGAATAAAAATCAAGAGAAAAATAAAAAAATATTTATTTATTTTGAATTTTGTTTTATACTATAAGCTGTTACAAATTTAGAAGGGGTAAAGAATATGTATGAAATGAAGAGGCAGATAACCTATTCCCAGGTGGCAAGTGATTTGAAAATGGATATGGCAGGGATTGCACATTTTTTTCAGGATTGCACGTTATTTCATTCAGAAGCGATCGGGAAAGGGTTAGAAGAGGTGAAAAGAAGCTGCACCGCATGGTTTTTGTCCGGATGGCAGATTGAAGCAGAGCGATACCCTGGATTTAAAGAACAAATTACAGTAAGAACATGGCCTTATGATTTTAAGGGGATGTATGGTTATCGTAATTTTGATATATTAGACGCTGACGGCAGACGGATCGTAAAGGCAAATTCTATTTGGATTTTTATGGATTTAGAAAAGATGCATCCGGCAAGACCGTCAGATGAGGATTTAGCAGGTTATGATATGGAGCCTAAGCTGGAAATGGAATATGCCCCTAGAAAGATAAAGATAATGGAGGAAGCATATCGGTTTAAGGATATCGAACAAACTCCGATTGTTGTGAAAAATTCCTTTCTGGATTCTAATTATCATGTAAATAATGGCAGGTATGTGGCAGAAGCCATGGATTTTATTCAGGAAGGAAAGAACGTCAAAAAAATGAGGGCGGACTATCGCAGGGCAGCGGCATTGGGAGATAAGATGTATCCCTCGGTCTATGTAAAAGATGATATCTGTCAGGTGGTTTTTTTAGATGAGGAGGGAATACCGTTTGTGATTATAGAAACTTCGGAATGAACTTTCCGTGAATGAAGTAATGGAATTAACAAGTCAAAAGAGAACAGGAGATAATATGATTGAGATTGGAAAGTGGCAGACCTTGCAGGTTGTCAGAAGTAAAGAATTTGGTGTGTATTTAGCACAGGAGAAAGGAGATAAGGATGCAGTACTTCTTCCGAGAAAGCAGGTTCCGGAAGGGTTGAAGGCGGGAGGAGAAATTGAGGTATTTGTATATCTGGATTCCTCTGACAGACCTATTGCAACCGTGAATAAACCGCTTATTACGCTGGGAGAGATTGCAAAACTGAAGGTGGCCGGTATTAATAGTATAGGTGCATTTATGGACTGGGGATTGGAGAAGGATATCCTGATGCCGTTTAAGGAGATGGTTGGCAAGGTAAATGAGGGAAAAGAATATCTGGTATATATGTATATGGATAAAAGCAGCCGTCCCTGTGTATCAATGAGGCTATATGATCATTTATCTGTGGATTCTCCATATGCTAAGGGAGATCAGGTGGAAGGATATATATATCAGGTAAATGAAAATATAGGAGCATTTGTGGCGGTAGATAATAAATACCAGGGAATGATTCCCAGACAGGAACTGCATAAAAAGGTGTATGTTGGGGATTCACTTTCTTTGCGTATCAGTGAAGTGAGGGAAGACGGAAAACTTAACCTTTCTGTGGGAAAGCCTGCATACCAGCAGATAGAAGAGGACAGTGAGATGGTTTATCAGACGATTCTCGCATTTGACGGGGCACTGCCTTTTACGGACAAGGCATCGCCGCAGGTGATTGAAAGGGAACTGGGACTGAGCAAAAATGCATTTAAGCGTGCAATTGGAAGACTGCTTAAGGAAGGCAGAGTTGAGATTAGCGAGCATTCCATTGTTGTAAAATAAAGGGTTTACTGTATATGAATGCAGTTTACTATATAAATGATAAAAATATTTAAATCATAAAAACAGGAGGACAAAAATTATGAAAAATGTAGTAAAGACAGATAAGGCACCACAGGCGATAGGACCATACTCACAGGCGATAGAAGTAAATGGTATGGTTTATACTTCAGGGGTTGTGCCGATTGATCCGGCGACCGGTAATGTGGTAGAGGGAGATATCAAAGTACAGGCAGTTCGTGTATTTGAGAGTATGAAAGCATTACTTGAGGCAGCGGGATCTAGCTGTGATGATGTGGTGAAGACTACGGTATTTATTAAGGATATGAATGATTTTGCTGCACTAAATGAGATTTATGCCAATTATTTTACCGGTGATTTTCCAGCCCGTTCCTGCGTAGAGGTAGCGAGGCTTCCAAAGGATGTACTGATTGAAATGGAAGCGATTGCATTGAAGAAGTAGAAAATATGCCTATACATGGCAGATAGGAGTACATTATGGAAATGGAAGAAACAAATGCAGCAGATGATGCACGGAAGATGTATCCAAAGAACAATATGAAGAAGGCCGGTCTTTTTTTCTTTCTGCTAATGTTATTTGAATTGCCGGTATCTGTGCTGATTGCGATGGTGCAGTCAGTGTTTCCGGCAGGATACAGTACTATGATATCGATTTTGATGACGCAGGGTTATCTTCTTTTGGGGGCAATTTTGTATCTGATCATTACCGGACAGCATTTTGTGGCAGATTTACAGGTGAAAAAATACCGGATATCCACATTTTTTTTATCCTTGGTAGTCTTGATAACTGCATCGCCGATGGCGACCTGGCTGAATGTATTCAGCCAGCTGTTTGCAAAAAACCAGACCAGCGGTGCCATTTATCAGGTGACACAGAATGTTCCGATGTTTTTTGGGATAGTGATAATCGGATGTCTTCCGGGATTTATTGAGGAGACCTTATATCGGGGGATTATGTTTACAGCATTTCGCAAGCGTTCCGTGCTGACTGGTGTTATTGTGAGTGCTTTATCTTTTGGACTGATGCATATGAACTTTAATCAGATATTGTATGCGATTTATCTAGGAGTTATATTTGCACTGATTGTAGAGGCTACCGGCTCTGTTGTTTCCACCATGATCCTGCATATGTTGTTTAATGCGGTTAATACAAGTTATGTCTATATCCTGCCCAAGATGTATGAGTGGCTCGGCAGATATTCACAGGAATATGCAGATATGGATATGGAAGCAGTTTTTGAACAGACGCCTTCTAATACACATCTTTTTTCTATGCTTGTAGTACTGGCACCCTTTGCGATAGGTGGTATTGTGCTGACCATTCTGCTCTTAAAAGTAATTGCGGGGATTAATAAGCGTCCTTTTACATGGGCATATCTCTGTGACAGGGAGAAAGGGGCAGAAAAAAATGGTCCGGTTACTATTTTCCTGATACTTGGCTGGGCTTTTTGCATTGTTATCGCTGTCATGAATATGCTTGGAGGATGAAAGTGGTTGTTTGGGCATACTTTACCAGCAGCAGTGTCTGGCAGGTAAAGAAGGAGGAATTGATTTGATAGAGGCTAGGGAACTTACAAAACAGTTTGTCAGAACTCAGAAAAAGGGAAAAAAAGAGGAGTTTTTTGCGGTGAACCGGGTGAGTTTTACTGCTGCCAAAGGAGAAATATTAGGTATTTTAGGTCCCAATGGAGCAGGAAAGACGACATTGCTTCGCATGCTGGGATCTTTGATGGAACCCACCAGCGGGCAGGTAGTGATAACGGATAAAAACCATACCCGGATTACGGAAAAGGAAACTTTAAAAAAATATATCGGATATCTTTCGGAAAATACAAAGCTTTATGGCAGGTTTACGGTGAGGGAACTGCTTTCCGTGTTTGGGGAATTGTATGGATTTTCGGGAGAAGAAATTGAACAGAGGATTGATCAGACCTGTGATTTGCTGAATATGGCAGATTTTTTGGACAACCGGATTGAAAAACTTTCTACAGGGCAAAAACAAAGAACCTCTATTGCCAGATGTCTGGTACATGATCCGGAGATCTATATATTTGATGAACCTACTCTGGGGCTGGATATCATAAGCTCAAAGGCAATTATTGATTTTATGAAACAGGAAAGAGGAAGAGGGAAGAGTGTTCTTTATTCCACGCATTATATGGAAGAAGCCGAATTTTTGTGTGACCGTATCATTATGATTGATAAAGGAGAAATTATTGCTTCCGGGACACCAAAGGAATTGAAAGAAGCTACAGGCACGGGTAATCTTCGGGATACCTTCTTTGCGTATATGAAAGGAGAAACTGGAGATGAATTATAAGCAGCTACGGACTCTTTATAAGAAAGAAATTATGGATGTCATCAGGGATAAAAAAACGATCCTTACTATGGTAGTACTGCCTGTAATTTTGTATCCTGTGCTGTTTCTGGTCATTATGCAGGTGATGACAATGATCAGTACTGCCCAGCAGGAGAGAACCTATTATATAGCATATGATAAGGTGGCAGATCAGGAACGACAGGCATTGAATGACTGGATTGCAGGGGATGAGGATAAGCTGGAGTATGTGATAAAAGAAGTGGAATCGGAGAATCCTGAAAAGGACCTGAATGAAGAGATAATAGATGCGTTTATTACAGCTTCTGTGACACAAAGCCAGATAGTATACGAAGTTCATTATCTATCGGCTGTGACGAATTCTGTGACGGTAATGGATATGCTACAGGAAGAGATAGAATCCTACTCAAAAAAGATTGCGGAAACCAATGTCAGGAAGGAGGGGCTGGACATTGAAAAAGTTTTATATCCGGTAAAGGTAAAGAATACAGACCTGTCCAGTAATGAGAGTTCCATCGGAAGTATTCTGGGAAGCATCATTCCTTTTCTTTTGATTACCAGTATTTTGATGGGTTCCATGTATCCTGCTATTGATGCGACTGCGGGAGAAAAAGAGCGGGGAACACTGGAAACATTGCTGACGCTTCCAATTGGAAATATGGAGCTGATCATGAGTAAATTTTTCTCTGTAGCAACGGTAGCCGTGGTATCTGTATTTATTAATGTGTTGTCTATGGGAGGCATAGCGGCATATCTGTATGCGACTATTCATGCACTTTCGAAAGGGGCAGGAGAATTCCGTCTGGGAAGCTTTGTGCCGGCAATCATAATCTCTTTTATCTGCATCATAGCGTTTGCTTTGTTTATGAGTGCACTGGTGATGTGTGTCTGCGCATTTGCCAAGAGTTTTAAAGAGGCAAATAACTATATTACGCCGCTGACACTGGTGGTGATCCTTACCGGATATATCGGGTTTATCCCTAATATTGAACTGACTGCCAAAACAGCGTTGATTCCCGTGGCTAATATTTGTCTGTTAATGAAAAATTTGTTGGTATTTAAGTATGATTTTACATTGATCTTAATGGTTTTGTTGAGCAATATTATATATGCATTTATTGCTGTCTGGTTTTTAGGAAAGATTTATAATAGTGAATCTATCTTATTTGGGGAGTCAGCCAGCGGAATCAAGCTGTTTGAGAGAAGGAAAAATATTAAAAAAGGAAGTCTGCCTACAATACAGGAAAGTCTTTTGATTCTGATAGTGGCATTGCTTTTGATGGTTTATGTAGGTGGCATTATGAGTCTGTCTGAACCTTTGATGGGTGTGATCCTGCCACAGTTTTTCATCGGTGTGCTGCCGGTGCTTGCCTGTATTTATATTAAAGGTAATCCCAAATTGATTTTTGGGCTGAAGCTTCCCAAAGGGAAGGATATCATAGGAGCATTCTGCCTTTATCTCGGACTGGGCAGCTTTACTTTGCTGTTAAGCAATCTGCTGGGTTATTTGTTTCCGGAAAACAGCCAGGGATTAAATGAAGAATATCTGAAGCTTTTGGACGGAGTATCTTTTGTCCCGGCACTTTTATTGATAGCTTTTGTTCCGGCAGTCTGCGAGGAACTGCTGTTTAGAGGGTATATGTTTACTGCATTCAGGCAGAAAATGGATGTTTCCAAGGCGGTTTTTTTTGTATCGGTTTTGTTTGGCATCAGCCATATGAGTTTGATCAAGTTGATACCGACAGCATTTTTGGGGGCCGGTTTAGCTTACGCCATGTATAGAAGCAAAAGCATATTTACCTCCGCCATGATGCATTTTCTTAATAATGCATTTTCGGTATTTGTCTTATATTATGGAGATAAGATTGCATTTTTTAATGAAGAGAAATCAGGTGTGTTCTTTCTGATAGGACTAGGTGTGATGGCGGTCGTATTTACGCCTGTCGGAATCCGGCTGCTGAAAGGGAAGAAGACAATAGAAAAGAAGGAGCCTTTTACGGAATAGTATAAGAGGCAGTATATGCATTCTTTATGTAGAGATGTTTTTACAAATAACAAAGGTACTGTCTGATCGTGTAACAGATCAAATCAGACAGTACCTTTTGGTTTAAGGGGTGTTGGGAAAGCATTTATTCAATTGCAATATACCGGCTTTCTTCTACTTTAGGCTGTTCTTTGATCTTTGGAACAGTGATGGAAAGGATACCATTGTTGAAAGCGGCATGAATATCATCCTGGGTAACCTGGTCGCCAACATAGAAGCTGCGCTGGCACTTTCCGGAAAAACATTCCTTGCGGATATATTTACCGTTTTTATCCTTAATCTCGTTGTCTGCATGACGCTCTGCTTCAATGGTGAGATAGCCGTCCTTCAGACTGGCTGAAACATCTTCCTTTTCGTATCCAGGTAGTTCGATTCCTAATTCATACTTATCGTCAAATTCTTTGATGTCTGTATTCATCAGGTCTCTGGAATTGGCAGAATGAATCAGATTTCCATTTGGTCTGTAAGTGTCGTTGAAAAAATTGTCAAATAAATCATTTGCGAAGATACTTGGTACTAACATAAAAAATTCCTCCTTTTTTGAATGTCTATAGATTAGTCTGTAGACTTTTTTTATTATTATTCCGGTTAGTTTTTTGTAATTACCTAACCTGTAATTATGTTATAACACTTATTGTTAGCACTGTCAATAGGTGAGTGCTAATTTTTTATAAATTTATGAAAATATAAGGGAAACGAATGAAAAAATATAAAAATATTATAAAAAAACTGACAATTTTGAAAGCGCAAAAAAAATGAATTGCATTTATTAAGCAAAAATAAAGATTCAACAAATTCCGACAAAACTATTGATTTTTGTCGATTTGGAACATAAGATAGTAATATACGAACAGTCAATTTACATATGGATTTGGATGTAAAGGGAAGGTGAATATTATGAATAGGGTATATGGTGCGAAGATGCAAGGAAGAAAGCTGACAGGAGTACTTTTTTTGTTGATTGCCGGATTACTGTTTATGGGGAAAAGGGTTGATGCACAGGGTGCATTTACTATAGAGAGCCGGATTGACGGTTATCAAAGTGTATTACTGCAATGGGAATCTGACCGGGAGGATTATATTTATCAAATACAACGGGCACACAAGAAAACAGGTCCTTTTGAGACGTTAACATCAATATCAGGGCAAACGGGAGTTGTTTCCAGCTATGATCATGATGTTGTGCTTGGAGATACGTATTATTATAAAGTAGTAAAGGTTACCGGGAATCAGACAGCAGAGGAGAGCCAGGTGATTAAAATGAAAATATTGCTGCCGGCACCCGTAAATGTTAATATCGTAAAATTAGAAGAAGAACAAATAAAGCTTTCATGGAATAAAGTAGAAGGTGCAACAGGCTATATTATTTATAGAAGTAATAACAAGGAAAAAGGGTTTAAAAAAATAGGAGAAACGGCAAAGGCAAAATTTACGGATAAAAATGTAAAAGGGGGTGCACTCTATTATAGAGTGAAAGCGGTCAAAAAGAAGCGAAAAGCGGTTTCCGGTAATCCCAGTGATACGGTATCTGTTTATTTAAAACCATGTGTTCCGGTGGTAATGGGAAGCTATGAGAAAAATAAGATAAAGATTACATGGAAAAAGTCAGAGGGGGCAGATACTTATTATGTTTATAAGAAGAACAGTAAAGGAACTTATAAAAAGTTAGGTACGACAAATAAATTATATTTTACGGATAAAAAGGTGAAAAAAGGAAATTATTATGAATATAAGGTAACAGCAGCATACAGCAGAGAAGGAATAACCAGGAAAAGTAAAAAGAGCAGAGCGTGTAAGGTTCTGGCTGATGTCATTGATCCTGATAAAAAGATGATTGCACTGACATTTGATGACGGTCCGGGGAGATATACGGAAGATATTGTAAACTGCCTGAAAAAGAATAACGGAAAAGCAACCTTTTTTGTGCTGGGCTGCAATGTGGATTCTTATAAAAATGCTTTGAAAGCAGCAGATAAGATAGGATGCCAGATAGGAAATCATTCCTATAATCACAAGATTCTTACTAAATTATCCAAAAAGGAAATCCGGGAGCAGATTAGCCAGACGGATACAAAGGTAAAAAATGTAATCGGAAAGACACCGGATTTAGTGAGAACGCCGGGAGGTGCCATTAGTGATACTGTAAATAGTACTGTTGGTAAACCGATTATTTTATGGTCGATCGATACCTTAGACTGGAAAACAAGAAGCAAGGATAAAACGATTAAGGCGGTTATGCGTGATATAAAAGATGGGGACATTGTTTTAATGCATGATATCTATGAGCCTACAAAAAATGCTGCCTGTTTTCTGATTCCCAAGCTTAAGCAGGAGGGGTATCAGCTTGTGACGGTCGGCGAGCTGGCTAAATATCGCGGTTATGCCTTAAAAAAAGGTACAGTATATCGCAGACTGCGTAGAAAATGATAGAAAGATAAAACTGCCGTTTTATGTGAATTATTTATATATTTCATGCATCGGCAGTTTTTTTGCAAGTAACTTCTTTTTGGAGTATATTACTGGACTAAGGTCTACTATTGTGCTAATATATATCAAAAGATGGAATCTATACAAAGGAGGATAAAATAGTGGCAGAAGACAGAAGAGTGCGAAAGACAAAAAAAGCGATACAGGATGTTTTTTGTGAAATGATCGAAGAAAAAAAACTGAATGAAATTACGGTAAAAGAGCTTTGTGCCAGGGCAGATATTAATAAAAGTACATTTTATCTGCATTACCGCGATATTTATGATCTGGCAAATTCAATTCAGAGTATTTTGATTCGGGATGTCTGTGCGGTTATTGATGAATATCCTTATAATGAAATTATCAGCAAGGCACCGGAAATGTGGTCCAGAATTGCACAGGCGCATTTTAAGGATTCCAAAGATCTTGGAGCATTGATGAGGAAACCGGGAATGTCTTCACTGGTGCGGGAATTTGAGAGGACCGTTATTGATACGATTATGAATAAATTTGTGGCAGCAGGAATGAAAGTGAATTCCGACGCTTATTTTCATCATCATTTATATGTAACATTTGTGATTAATGGATATGTGGGAGTACTTAGGGAGTTTGATGTATTGGAAATGGAAGCTGCAATGTTGGAAGTATCTAAACGGATTAGTACAGGATTTATAGTTGAGATAGAATAGGAGGAATATGAGATGGGAATCGTAACCAGAAAATATTCGTTTCAATCAAAATATGATGGTGTAATCATTCACGGTATCTGCATGATTCCAGAGCAGCCGATTGGAATTTTGCAAATGGTACATGGTATGAATGAACATAAAGAAAGATATCTTTCTTATATGGAAGTAATGGCAGGTAAAGGTTATGTTACCTTGATGCATGATAACAGGGGACATGGCGAAAGTGTGATCAAAGAGGAAGATATGGGTTATTGTTATGCATCGAAGGAAAAAGGATTTGTGGAGGATATCTTTACGGCTACGAAAAAGATTCGTAAAGAGTTTCCAGGGCTTCCGTTGATCTTATATGGACATAGCATGGGTTCGCTTGCTGTGCGTGCTTATCTCAGACAGCATGATGATGCGATAGATGCTCTGGTTGTGACAGGGTGTCCAGCGTACAATGATGGGGTTCCTTTTGGTGAATTTTTAGTAAAAACAGCTGCTTTATTAAAAGGAGATCGCTGGCGTTCCTCTTTTTTTCAGAACCTTATAGTTGGAAATTTTGAAAAAAGATTTCGAAAAGAAAACAGGAAGAGTGCATGGCTGGCAGCAAAAGAATCCGTAGCGGAGGATTTTGAGGCGGATCCGTTATGTCAGTTTACTTATACATTAAATGGATTTGACACATTGCTCCATTTAGAGAGTGTTGTCTATAAAAAGAGTGGGTACCAGATGAAAAATCCACAGCTTCCGATTTTGTTTCTCTCTGGAATGGACGATCCCTGTTACATCAGTGAGAACAAATGGGCTCAGGCACTTGAAAGAATGAGCCGGTTAGGCTATACGGATATCACGGCTGAACGTTTTGAAGGAATGCGTCACGAGATTCATAATGAAGAGGAGAATGAAAAAGTCTATCAGGAAGTAGATAAATTTTGCAGGAGGCTGGTGCAGGCCAAGACGGTTTCTTAAGGCATACAAGAGGGATGAAGCGGAATAATGAATAAAGATTTACTATTTCCATGTTGCCTTTTGACTGAAAATGCTCTATAATCAATAGAGTATTTATATAAATGATATTATGGGAAGGGATATAGTATTATGGAGATTCAGGGATTAGGATTATCATCAACTGTGCTGTCTAATGCGAATGTCAAGTCTTCTGTAGGAATGGCACTGCTTAACAAGGCATTAGATGCAGATGAGGCAAGTGGAGATTTCTTGGCCAGTATGCTGGAACGTTCTGTTAATCCCATGGTGGGACAGAATATTGATATCAGGATATAAAGGAGGATTATTGTGAGAAAGAGTACAATTCTAGGTTTTACTTTCATGGCAGTAGGTGTAGTTGGAGTATTGATGCCGTCTGTTACGAGTAATGCAGAGATTTTAGATGATTCTACGGTTGGAATCACATACGCATTAGATCAGTATGTGTCCAATCTTAAGATAAAAGAGATAAAAGAATCAGAGGTTGTTCAGGAAGAAGAGCAGCCCACCTGTAAATATCCGGAGTTTGAAGGAAAGTGTCTGGCATATGTGGAAGAAGCAGTAAATGTGCGTACGGAGCCAGATGAGAATTCAGAGCGTGCGGGAAGTCTTCCGGTACATGGCATTGCCTTAGTGGTAGAAAAAGGGGATACATGGACTAAGATAGAATCCGGGATCACAATGGGTTATGTCCGTAATGATTATTTGTTGTTTGGAGATGCAGCAGGTGCCTATGCAGAACAAACTTGTCCGAAGCGGGCAAAGGTAAATACGACAACTCTTTACGTACGTGCTGAACAAAGTGAGAACAGTGACTGTCTGACTATGATTCCGGAAGGGGAATCTTATGAGGTGATTCCAAAAGATGATGATGTGGATAACTGGACATACATCAGAGTGGATTCCGATATAGAAGGTTATGTATCTTCAGAATATGTAGATGTATCATATGGTTTTTCTCATGCAATTTCTGTGGCAGAGGAAGAGGAGATTCGCCTGCAGAAGGAACGGGAAGAAGCAGCAAGACTTGCAGAAATGACCAGTACCAAACGGCAGGAAGTCGTAAATTATGCATTGCAGTTTGTGGGTAATCCGTATGTATACGGAGGAACCAGTCTTACAAACGGTACAGACTGTTCAGGATTTACAATGAGCGTTTATGCACATTTTGGCTATGGTATTCCAAGAACAGCGGCAGCACAGATGCAGGGATTATCCAGTGTGGATTTGGGTTCCATTGAGCCTGGAGATTTATTATTCTACAAGGATAAGAGTGGTGGAATCGGACATGTTACCATGTATATTGGTGGAGGTCAGGTTGTCCATGCAAGCAGTAGTACCACTGGTATCATCATTTCCGGTGTTGGGTATCGTACTCCTTGTGCGGCAGCAAGAGTAATCTGGGATTAATGAGTTTTTAATATGAGAATAAGCAGAGGACTGTTACACTGATGAAAGGATTGGTTTAGTGTAACAGTTCTTTTTTTGTTGTCAGTCAGCATAGTCACCGTTACGTCTTCTTTTATCGCCTTGCAGATTGACAATATATTCAGCACGGTTTAAAGTATTGTTCAAATCTGCGATAATCAGTACAAACTTATGTGTCTGGTGATGCGCTTTTGGGCTGTTTTTATATATTATCCATATTATACAGACTTTTATCTGCGACGCTGCTTGCAAACTGAACTAAGCTGGATACTTTAATTTTTTATTCGTATTTTTCAGCCAGATGCTTTTTATCTAGTCATTGGTGAGAATCGTCTTCAAGACCATATTTATGAAGCAGTAGGAGAAAAGCAGCATAGGCAGAGTAGCTATAGAATAATCATATCACTTTTATAGAAAAATAAAAAAATGCAACCTTTTATCGTTGTCCTGAGTATTAATATATGAAATTATAAAAGAAAAGGAGAACATATATGAAAAAAGAACTATTTGTAAAAGGGTGCATTATTTTTATGCTGTTTTGTGTCAGTGTCACAGGCTGTGGAGTGTCTGATGCCCGGCAGGAGGAACCTGTGGTCACAGAAGAAGTCACAGAGGAGGTGACCGAGGATACAGAAGAAATTACAGAGGATATATCAGAGGAATCGGATACGGAGGCTTCGACAATTATAGAGGATTCTGATCAGGAGGAGGCAGTAACACAAAATTCCGGGGAACTGTCGGATGATTTATATAGCTATCAGGTTTTGATAAACGGGGAAATTTATCAGGTACCTATGGATGTGGAAACGTTGGTAGAAAGAGGCTGGGAGCTGGAAGAAAGTATGGATGAGGAACTGGAGGCTTATACATCTTATCCGCTGCGCACATTTTATAATGGGGATTGCCAAATACAGGTAACTATTGTCAATGAAACAGATAGTCCTAAGTCATATCGGGAATGTAGAGCTGTGGCAATTTCTGTCAGTTTATTTTATAATTATAAAGGGGGAATGACCTTTATTCTGCCTAAAGGCATTCAATCCGGAGTATCTACATTGGAGGATATGAAAGCAGCATATGGGGAACCGACACGCTTGTCTGAATCGGATCAGGTGGTTCTGGTCTATTATGAAATTGAATATGCGACAAAGGAAATTACTTTTACATTTAATGAAAATAAGTTGAAGGAAATCCGAATAATAAATAAAGATTTTTGAGGCTGTGAACAGCCATATGAAATGTCTGAAAGGGTTGAAATGTTTTTCTGTGAATGCTACACTTATAAAGCAGTACGCTTGTGAAATTAAAATATCTACAGATGAAAAAAGCTAGAAGGCAGGAGAAAAACCTTGGAGAACAGACAGAATTTTGATGTTGAAGAGATTGTGAAAGAATATAGTGATATGGTATATCGTATGGCTAAGCTATATGGAAAGACGAAGGAAGACGCAGAGGATATTTTTCAGGAGGTCTTCCTTCGTCTTGTGCGCTATATACACAGGCTGGAAAGCGGGGAGCATATCAGGAACTGGCTGCTTCGGGTTACAATTAATTGCGGAAAAACACATAGAAGGAAAATGGCAAAGCAGCAGACACTGCCATTAAATGAGGAATGGACGGAGACGGTGTCGGATGATTTATCGGAAATGGAATGGAGAGTGTATACTGCAGTAAAAAGCCTGCCTCCGAAGTATAGGACAATTGTACATTTGTACTATTATGAAGAACTCTCAATAAAGGAAATCAGTAAGTGTCTGGAGCGAAAGGAAGGGACAGTTAAGTCACAGCTTGCTAGAGGAAGGGTACTTTTGGGAAGAAAGCTTGGGGAGGAGTTTGGGAATGGAACAGTATTATAAATCATTTATGAACAGACAGCATCCGTCGAAGGAATTAATAGCAGATACCGTATCTCAGATGAAAAAGATTTCTGAGGAAGGAGAAGCAGGTAAACCCAGTGGGCAGGATATAAAAACAGAAGGAATATTTTTACAGTATACAAGAATATGGAAGTATTGTGCTGCTGTATGTATCGTTGTTTTGTTGATAGTAGGAGGAATATGGCATCAGAATACACAGGTTATTTATTTTAATTTGGGGAAGGAGAATCTGTCTGTTGCAGAACGTGATACTGAAGACAGTCAGGGGAAAACTTTTGGCGAGGAACGTAATTCTTATTTGGGACTGGATGATTCTGACTGTTATGTTTTTGACAGAGATGCGGAGTTATCAGAGCTGGTAACCGGACAGGGGAAGATTACGATTCGGACCGGGACTGTAAAAAATTGTGGATATCAACCTTTGTATCAGACAAAACCGCAAAGAATAAGAGGATATGAAATATATTTGGGAAAAGAGGAGATTAGTGGTGAGATGATTTTTTTTGCGGCCTTTAATCTGCAAAATAAGTATTACTATCTGGAGAGTGAGCATGTAACGGAGAGCGAAATGACTGCCAGTATTAAGGAATTGTTAAAACAAATAGGAAAACCAGAGGAGTAGATGATGAGCTGGCGAGGGATGACGGTGCAAAGGACAAAGAGAATTACATATGGTATACTGGCTGGCGTTTTACTCCTGCAATTGGCAGGGTGTGAAATGCTGTTGGGGAAGAATAGAGAAAAAGAAATAAAAAATTTACACAGGGAGGAAGAAGCCGGAGCAACGGAACAGAAAAAACAGGGTTATGACCGCTCGGCTACTGTGATTCTGGATGTGGACATAGATTTTTCAGCGTTGGGTATAGAATATTATGACGATGCGGTAGAGCTTTATCAGGATCGGGAACTGAGCAATAAGGTCTACTGCCAATATGAATGGGATAGGGAGGGGAGAAAGCTTTCCCTGCTGCCACCGGCATATCCGCTGTTAAATGTGTCTACTCTGTTTGCCAGCAAAGCTTTTCTGCGGGAATATGAGCATTCGGATTATTTTTTGTTCGAAAAAGGAGATAACCAGGATTGGGGGAATCTTGGCAGGATGTTTCTGGTAAGGTGGATTGATTTACAGACAGGTGATAAGCTGGATAAGCCGGACATTACGGAAATTGAGATTGAGGGGGAACTGGATCGCCCCCCAAATTTTCAGTTTGAAGTGTCCGAATATGGGAATGGTATTCTTTCCTGGGAGTCGGTGGAGGATGCAGAATGCTATCTTGTTGTGAAGGCGACATATTTGACTGGTAATGATAAAATCAGCGGATTTTATCAAAGTTGTGATATTATTGCTGAGACGGAGGAAACTACATGGCAGCCGGAAGACAAAGGGGATATAATGAACCGGGAGTTTCGAATGTATACTGTGGAGGAAACCGATAGGGAATATTACTACGGTGTGATTGCTGTAGGGAAAGCCGGGACATCTATGGTGAGCTCTTTGATTCCGAAGAAGGAAATGGCTCAAAGGTTGCCTTTTTGTAAAGAGGAAAACGGATATAAGGGAGAATTGGGTGTTGCAAGATTTGCCAAAAGCATTGATTTGCTGTCAAGATATCAGTGGATACAGCTTTGTGATGGTACGATGTCACAGCACTTGCTTCAGTATAAAATAGAAGAAGCAAAACTGATAAGTGTTGATGATGGAGATGGGAGAAAGGAAATGCTGCAGCTTCCTTATACGGTAGTGGGAACAGAGTTTGAAGGGAGCTTTTATGTGGAAACATTTGACCGGAAAAGCTATCAGGAGGATTTGAAAAATTTACAAAAACGACAGCATATTCTTAAAAGTAAGATGGACGGAATGCTAAAGGATGTAGAGATTGCAGTGCAACCGGAAAAAAGTACGGACGAGGATATTGGGGAAGAAATGGATATATCTGCGGCAGGGGCTAATAGCAGTGAAACTGGTTCGGGAGAAAAATGGAAGAAGATACTGAAGCCGATGGGCACAACAAAGTTAAGCCGTTATCTTGCCGCCTGTCTGCTAAAAAGAGATGAATATATTGCAGTTTCGGATATACAGGAGATACCTGACCGGGAGGCATTAATTGATGCTTTTTACGAGGCATATTATCAGAACCCACTAATTCCTGCTGTAAGAGAAATATCCGTTTTGGAGTCGGGAGAGGCATTGAACATTCTCTATGAAGAGGATAGTGAAATAGGGTATAAAAAGCAGCAGCAGGTGATGGAGCAGGTAGAGTTTGTGGCTGGGGAGCTTGAAGAAGAAGGGATGACGGATTTAGATAAAGTATTGGCAATTAACTCTTATCTGTGTGACACTGTGGTCTATGATACCATGTCAACAATCGAAGAGGAGCAAAGGTTGATGACATGTGCGGGCATCAGCAGGCTTCATTATAGTGAAGCAATGACAGGGCAGTCTGTAGATGAAGTGTTTACCGATTCCATGACACCCTTTGGTGCTCTGGTCAATCATAGAGGAGTATGTCTTGCCTATGCAGGTGCATTTCAGCTACTGGCGAGGGCTATGGGGCTTGACAGTATTGTTGTAACCGGCACATTGAACGGAAATCAGAATCATGCATGGAATAAAGTGAAAATTGATGGAAAATGGTGTGTGTTGGATGTGACCAGTAATGATGACCAGGACATAAGTAACACTATGTTAAATATTTCAGACAAGACGGCAGAATTAGTATTGAAGGAGGATGACCATTATCTGTGTGATGACAGTATCGAACAATATAGTGCGGATACAGATGAATATGAATACTACCATCTGTCTGGAAAGGATTATGAAAAGGATAAAATTGCGGAGGCATTTGTACATGCGCTGACGCTTGGAAAAAAAGCAGTGTTTCGAACAGATGCGGCATTAACCAATGCAGAATTTCAGTCAATTGTAAAGGAAGTAATGGACGATATGGAGCAAATAGAGATGCAGGGATATTACCACTTAGGAGTTATTTATTTGGAGAGAAAGTAAGGGTAAAGATGGTCATTAATACAAGGTGGCTACTTCTATTATGGACAATGGGTTAGTTGGTATGACTATGGATAAGGAGATATCTGCTAATGAAATAATATATTTTTTTGGTCTTGACATAGATTATAGCTGAAAATGAATCCTGCGTTTAACATAAAATGTCTTAATATCCATTGTACCAGGGTATTGCTGTACTATATCTTGAGTTGCCACACAATTTCATAATTGTTTCAGAATAATCTTAACATTTAATTAGTGTTTGCAAAATCAGCTTTAGAGGAAATGCACAAAAAAATCCACAATATCCACTTTTAAAAGTGGATAATATTATGTAAAGTGATTATGAAACCTAGTTTTGCACACAATATATTCATAAAAAAGCTCGGAAAATGGACTTATACACAAAGTTATCCACATTTTCCACAAAAAACAAGTGGGATTTTGTAAAAATAAGTGGGAAAATGAGAATGCATGTTCTGTGTAAAATTGCTGAAAAGGAACTTCTGTTGAAAAAGAATTGACAAATCAGATGTCGAAAAAAAAGAAAAAAATTTTGGAATTGACAGATATTTTATAGAAGAACAAATGAAAATTCGAAAATTTTTTGCTGATATAGATTGAAAAAAATACAAGATATGGTATAATAATTATACAGTCGGTTGATACGGAAGGTGCAGGAAAAGAACTGTGATATTAACCCTTTCGTGGGAGAGAGGGGAAAGACAGGCTGGAATTAAGACGAGAAGGAGTTGACAGATTATGAAGTACATAATAAGTGGGAAGAATATTGAGGTAACAGATGGTTTAAGATCGGCAGTATATGAGAAATTAGATAGACTGGAAAAGTATTTTAATGAAGATACAGAGGTTCAGGTAACATTTTCTGTTGAAAAAGACAGACAGAAGATGGAGGTAACGATTCCGATTAAAGGTAATATTATTCGTGCAGAGCAGGTTAGTGATGATATGTATGTATCGATTGATCTTGTGACAGAAGTCATAGAACGTCAGATTTCCAGACATAAGAAGAAGCTGGTAGATCAGGCACAGAGTGCAGCATTTTTCCAGAAGTCTTTCATTGAGGAGGATATTCCTGATGATGACGAGATTAATATTATAAGAAGTAAAAAGTTTGCAGTAAAGCCGATGGATCCGGAAGAAGCATGTGTGCAGATGGATTTGTTGGGACATAATTTCTTTGTATTCCGTAATTCTGATACGGATGAAGTAAATGTGGTTTATAAGAGAAAAGGGAATACATACGGGTTGATTGAACCGGAATGTTAATTAGAATGATATGTTTTAAAAGGGTTGCCGATTACGGCAGCCCTTTACTTTTTTTTGGAATAATGTTAGAATGAGATTCGTATGATTATCTTTAAATAATAGGAGTGTTAAGATGAGTATTTTCGAGAAAGTGTTTGGGACACATAGTGAGAAAGAAATTAAAAGGATTACACCGCTGGTTGACAAGATAGAAGCTCTGGATGAATCTATGCAGGCGTTGAGCAATGATGAATTAAAAGCAAAGACGGATGAGTTTAAAAAGAGACTGGCTGAAGGAGAGACATTAGATAATCTTTTAGTAGAAGCATTTGCGGTTGTAAGGGAAGCATCTGTGAGAACCCTTGGAATGAAACATTATCCGGTGCAGATTATGGGTGGAATTTTACTGCATCAGGGGAGGATTCCGGAAATGAGAACCGGTGAAGGTAAGACATTGGTTTCTACACTCCCTGCTTATCTGAATGCTCTGGAAGGAAAAGGTGTTCATATTGTTACGGTAAATGATTACCTTGCAAAGCGTGATGCGGAATGGATGGGGCAGATTCATGAATTTCTGGGGCTTAAAGTAGGTGTCATTCTTAACAGCTATTCTAATGAAGAACGCAGGGATGCTTATAATTGTGATATCACTTATGTGACTAATAATGAACTGGGCTTTGATTATTTAAGAGATAATATGGTGATTTATAAAGAGCAGCTGGTACAAAGGGATTTGCATTATGCCATTGTGGATGAGGTCGACTCGGTATTGATTGATGAAGCGAGAACCCCTCTTATCATTTCAGGACAAAGCGGTAAATCTACAGAGTTATATAGAATGTGTGATTTGCTGGCTCGCAGAATGAAGCGGGGGGAAGGTGATGGTGAACTTTCCAAAATGGATGCCATAATGGGAAATGATATTGAAGAAAACGGTGATTTCCTTGTAAATGAGAAAGACAAGCAGGTTATGCTTACTTCGCAGGGTGTTAAGGAAGTGGAGAATTTCTTCCATATTGAGAATCTTGCGGATTCTGATAATTTGGAGATTCAGCACAATATCATTCTTGCACTTCGTGCCCATAACCTGATGTTCAGAGATAAAGATTACATTGTAAAAGATAATGAGGTGCTGATCGTAGATGAATTTACTGGACGTGTGATGCCGGGGAGACGCTTTTCTGACGGTCTGCATCAGGCAATTGAAGCAAAGGAAAATGTGAAGGTAAGAAGAGAAAGCAAGACGCTTGCAACGATTACATTCCAGAATTTTTTTAATAAATATAAGAAAAAGGCCGGTATGACAGGTACGGCTCTTACAGAAGAAAATGAATTTCGTGAAATTTACGGCATGGATGTCGTAGAAGTGCCGACGAATCTTCCGGTGGCAAGAATAGACGAAGATGATTCCGTGTATTGTACAAAAGCGGAGAAGCTACATGCGATTGTTGAAGATATCAATGCATGTTACAGGAAGGGACAACCTGTATTGGTGGGTACGATTACCATTGATTCTTCGGAAGAAGTAAGCAGACTTCTTACAAAAAAGCATATTCCACATAAGGTTTTAAATGCCAAGTTCCATGAGATGGAGGCTGAAATCGTGGCACAGGCAGGTCAGATGAATGCGGTGACCATTGCAACGAATATGGCCGGTCGTGGTACGGATATCAAATTGGGAGAGGGAGTAAAGGAATTAGGAGGTCTCCGTATTATTGGTACAGAGCGTCATGAATCACGCCGTATTGATAATCAGCTGCGTGGTCGTTCCGGTCGTCAGGGGGATCCGGGACAGTCCAAATTTTATCTTTCTTTGGAAGATGATTTAATGAGGCTTTTTGGCTCGGAAAGAGTAATGGCAATGTATAGTGCATTGAATATTCCGGAGGGAGAAGAAATCCGTCATAAAACCATAACTAACTTTATTGAGAAGGCCCAGAAGAAGATAGAGAATAATAATTTCGGAATCAGGAAGAACCTTCTGGATTACGATCAGGTTATGAACGAGCAAAGAGAAGTTATTTATAAGGAACGTCGGCGTGTATTGGAAGGGGAGAATATGCGTGACGTTATCTTCAAAATGATTAACGATACAGTGGAAGAGATTGTAAATCGTAATATATTGGAAGATATGGACCCTTCTGAATGGGATATGAAATCTTTGAATCAGGAGCTTTTGGATATTATTCCAATTGAAAAAATTAAACTTTCTGATGAGGAACTTAAAAAGATACAAAAACAGGATTTGATTCAGAAGATTAAAGAGGCTGCTAATAAACTTTATGAAGAAAAAGAAACGGAGTTTCCTGAGGCAGAAATGATCAGGGAAGCAGAACGGGTTATCCTGTTAAAAGTCATTGACAGAAAATGGATGGATCATATAGATGATATGGATCAGATGCGTCAGAGTATAGGGCTTCGTGCTTACGGACAGAGGGATCCGCTGGTGGAATATAAATTTGCAGGCTTTGATATGTTTGAAGAGATGGAAGCTGCGATTCGTCAGGATACAGTAAAGGCTATGCTTCATATCCGGGTAGAACAAAAGGTAGAGCGTGAAGAAGTTGCTAAGGTGACAGGAACCAATAAAGATGATACATCCGTGAAAGAACCGGTAAAACGTAAGAGTGCAAAGATTGGAAGAAATGATCCTTGTCCGTGCGGTTCAGGGCTTAAGTATAAACAATGTTGTGGTAGAAATGCATAATTTAATAGAAGAAAAAGCACTTGCTTGCAAGAGTGATTTTTCTGAATGCTGATTATGGGCATTGTTCATGATATAACATATTTATTTAGATGCAGCATATTGTTTTGCGAATATAGAAAGAGGTGATTTTTGTGATAGAGACAGATGCATTTAAGTCTGAGCTTGCTCAGTATGAAACTCCATTACAGGAAGTGAGGGATTCACTTTGACATCCCTATCAAGAAGGATAAGGTAGCAGAGTTAGAATCTGATATGGAGGCTCCGGATTTTTGGAATGATGTGGAGCGTTCTAATGAAGTTATGAAGACTGTGAAAAATCTAAAAGATACGTTAACAGCATTTGATACGGTATCAGACGAATATGAAGAAATCGGAGTGCTGATTGAAATGGCTGAGGAGGAGAATGATTCTTCGCTGATTCCGGAGATTGCAGATTTGTTTGAATCTTTTAAGGAACATTTTGAAACGTTAAGGATTCAGACATTGTTATCAGGCGAGTTTGATAAGGATAATGCAATTTTGACACTTCATGCAGGTGCAGGAGGAACAGAGAGCTGCGATTGGACAGGAATGCTGATGCGTATGTATACAAGATGGGCAGAGAAAAAAGGATTTACAATAGAGATTCTTGATTATCTGGAGGGAGAGGAAGCAGGAGTAAAATCTGTTACCATGCAGATTGATGGAGAGAATGCATATGGCTATCTGAAATCAGAAAAGGGAGTTCACCGTTTGGTTCGGATTTCCCCATTTAATGCAGCGGGTAAGCGCCAGACTTCTTTTTCTTCTTGTGATGTGATGCCGGATATCGGAGATGAGATAACGATAGACATTAAGGAAGATGATTTGAGGATTGATACCTATCGTTCCAGTGGGGCGGGGGGGCAGCATATTAATAAAACTTCTTCTGCAATACGTATTACACATTTACCAACCGGCATTGTAGTACAGTGTCAGAATGAGCGTTCCCAGCATCAGAACAAAGACAAGGCTATGAAAATGCTGATGTCCAAGCTTTATGTCTTGAAACAGCAGGAGCAGCAGGAAAAGCTTGACGATATACGCGGTGATGTGTCAGAGAATGGATTTGGTTCCCAAATCCGTTCCTATGTTATGCAGCCGTATACGATGGTAAAGGACCATCGTACAGGTAATGAAATCAGTAATGTAAACGGGGTACTCGACGGTAATGTGGAACCATTTATGAATGCGTACCTGAAGTGGATGAGTCTTAATAAGGAGTAGTAGGCGTATGGAGGAATTAAAATATGTTGTATTTCAGTTGGAAGAACAGAAATATGCGATGAATCTGATGTATGTGAATGGTATAGAACAGGATTATCATATTATTCCTGTACCAAATGCACCGGAGGGAGTGACAGGCATTATCAATCTGCGTGGAGCTGTAATTCCTGTATATAGTTTACGAGAACGGTTTGGCATGGATAAAAGGATTGATAATCCTGAAAAGAGTCTGTTGATTACAAATAGCTCCGGTACGGTATTAGCATATGAGGTGGATGCAGTGGCCGAGATTGAAGAAATCACAAAGAAGAATATCAATGAAATGCCGTCTGTCGCTTCGAATGAGGAGACAATATTTATGGAACAGGTATTGCATATAGGAAATGATATTGTCATTGCGATTAATGTAGATAAAGTATTATCTGAGGATACCAGAAATATGGTGGACCAGTTAATTGAGGATAATAAATAAGAATTATCATAAGAAAAAGATACAGGGTGATAAAGGAGGTAAATATGGTTAATATTGCAGTTTTAGGCTATGGCACAGTGGGATCTGGAGTGGTGGAGGTTATTAATACAAACCACGACAGCATAAACAAAAGAGCTGGAAAGGATATTAGCGTAAAATATGTTCTTGATCTTCGGGATTTTGAAGGAGATCCTGTACAGAAGATTCTGGTTCATGATTTTAATATTATTTTAGAGGATCCTGAAGTAGATATTATTGTAGAAGTTATGGGAGGAGTAGATCCCGCATATACCTTTACAAAGCAGGCATTGCTGGCAGGGAAAAGTGTATGTACGTCCAATAAGGAATTAGTGGCAAAGCATGGTGCAGAATTACTTGCAATAGCAAAAAAGAATAAATTAAACTATCTGTTTGAGGCTTCTGTCGGCGGTGGTATTCCCATTATCCGTCCGCTCAACAGTTCTTTGACCGCAGATGAAATTACGGAAATTACAGGTATTCTTAACGGAACTACTAATTATATTTTGACAGAGATGGCAGAGAAGGGTTCTGCTTTTGAGGATGTATTGAAGGATGCCCAGGAAAAGGGATATGCAGAAAGAAATCCTGAAGCTGATGTGGAAGGATATGATGCCTGTCGTAAGATAGCAATTCTTACATCGTTGGTAGCAGGAGAACAGGTGGATTATGAAGATATCCATACAGAAGGTATTACTAAGATTACAGAAGTGGATTTCAAGTATGCAAAGGCATTAAATGCTTCCATTAAACTGCTGGGGACCAGCAAAAAGGTGGATAATACCTTTTACTCTATGGTGGCTCCAGTCATGATCGGGCAGGATCATCCCTTAATAGGAGTAAATGGTGTGTTTAATGGAATTTTTGTCCATGGTAATGTTCTGGATGATGTTATGTTTTACGGAAGAGGTGCGGGCAAACTCCCGACAGCCAGTGCGGTAGTGTCAGATGTGGTGGATGCAGTAAAGCATATGCATACCAATATCATGACGATCTGGGAGGAGAGAAAGAGTAAGCTGGGAAAATTTGAAGAGTTTGAAAATAAATTCTTTGTTCGCATGAAAGATAAAGGTCTGGATGATGATCAGATGCTGGATATTAAAAATGCCTTTGGAAATGTGTTATATGTAAAAGCACCGGATGTAACGGATGAGCTTGCTTTTATTACAGAACCGATGAGTGAGGGAGATTTCGCAGAGCATATTAAAAAATTTGAAGATGTTTACAGCGTTCTTCGTGTGGATTTTTAATATAGAATGAGAGGCAGGGAAAAACAGGGTTCAGGAGTCTATAGGAATCTTATGAATCCGGTATGAGGAGAAAAACATGAAATATGTAATAGTTTTAGGAGACGGAATGGCAGATTATCCAATTGAACAAATCGGAGGAGAAACTGTCATAGAACACGCAGATACGCCAACCTTGGATGAGTTGGCCAAAGAATCGGAAGTGGGAATGGTACTTACGGTACCGGAAGGAATGAGTCCGGGCAGTGATACGGCAAATCTTTCAGTAATTGGTTATGATCCGAAGAAGTACTATTCAGGGCGTTCTCCTTTGGAAGCTTTATCGATTGGAGTGGATATGAAGCCTACTGATATTTCATTTCGCTGTAACATTGTTACCGTGAGCGAAGAGGAGGCTGCATATGGGGATAAGGTTATTATTGACCATAGTTCTTCTGAGATTTCCACAGAAGATGCAGCAGTTTTATTAAAGGCAGTGAGTGATGTGCTGGAAAAAGAATATTCCGGTTATAAATTCTATGTGGGAACCAGCTACCGTCATCTGACTATATGGGAACACGGTGAGGTTTTGCCACTTACACCACCGCATGATATTCTGGGAAAGAAAATCGGTGAATATCTTCCGGTGGATAATGTTCTTCATGAAATGATGGAGAAAAGCTATGCTGTTTTAGTAAATCATCCAATCAATATAGAAAGAAAAAAACAAGGTTTGAATCCGGCAAATTCCATTTGGTTTTGGGGAGCTGGTACACGCCCTGCTCTTTCTGATTTTGAAGCCAAAAACGGAAAAAAAGGTGTTATGATATCAGCGGTGGATCTGTTAAAGGGAATTGCAGTCGGTGCAGGAATGAAAGTGATAGAGGTAGAAGGTGCCAATGGTGGTCTTCATACCAATTATGAAGGGAAAGCGATGGCTGCTGTGGAAACACTCTGCAATGAGGATTATGACTTTGCGTATATACATGTAGAAGCACCGGATGAAATGGGGCATCAGGGAAGTCTGGAGCGAAAATTGCAGGCTGTAGAAAATCTGGATAAAAAAGTGATTCGAGTGGTAAAGGATCAGTTAGAGGCAAGAGGTGAAGATTTTCGCTTATTGGTCCTGCCTGATCATCCAACACCAATCAAGCTTCGCACTCATGTGGGAGAGCCTGTGCCTTATTTATTGTATGATAGTACCAAACGGAAAGCTTCTGATTTGCTTTACAATGAAAAAGATGCAAAAAAATCAGGTATTTATATAAAAAATGGTCATGAAATGATTGACCATTTGTTTGAAAAGTAGTAACCTAGTGTAACATAAACAGGTAGGAGGAAGCGAATTAAATGTTAATCGTAAAGAAGTTTGGCGGTACTTCAGTTGCAAACAAAGAAAGAATGTATAATGTTGCAAATAGATGTATCGAAGACTACAAAAAAGGCAATGATGTAGTTGTTGTATTATCTGCAATGGGTAAATACACGGATGAGTTAATTGATATGGCGAAGGATATGAATCCTAATCCACCGAAGCGTGAAATGGATATGCTTTATACCATTGGAGAACAGATGTCTGTTGCATTAATGGGAATGGTTATGAACAATTTAGGGGTTCCGGCTGTTTCACTAAATGCATTTCAGGTAGCAATGCATACAACTTCAGTATATGGCAACGCAAGATTAAAAAGAATTGACAGTGAGAGAATCAGACATGAATTAGACCAGCGGAAGATTGTAATTGTAACAGGGTTTCAGGGAATTAATAAATATGATGATTATACAACCTTGGGACGAGGTGGTTCTGATACGACTGCTGTTGCGTTGGCAGCAGCATTGAATGCAGATTCCTGTGAGATATATACGGATGTGGATGGTGTGTATACAGCAGATCCACGTAAAGTTCCAAAGGCACATAAGCTTGAGCAGATCACATATGATGAGATGTTAGAGCTTGCAACTCTTGGAGCAGGTGTGTTACACAACCGTTCAGTAGAACTTGCAAAGAAACAGGGTGTACAGTTGGTTGTTCGCTCAAGTCTTAATACTTCAGAAGGTACTGTCGTTAAGGAGGATACAAAGATGGAAAAAATGCTTGTTAGTGGAGTAGCAGCAGATAAAGATGCAGCAAGAGTAGCGTTAATTGGATTAAAGGATGAGCCTGGTGTGGCATTCCGCTTATTTAATCATTTGGCAAGACATAATATCAACGTAGATATGATTTTACAGTCAGTAGGTCGTGATAGTACAAAGGATATTTCATTTACGGTTGCTGTTGATAATGCTGATGAGGCAGTAGAGATTATTGAAAGACATTTCCATGAATATGAGAAGATTGATGTAGAGAAGAATGTAGCGAAGGTTTCTATTGTTGGAGCGGGAATGATGAGTAATGCAGGTGTTGCTGCAAAGATGTTTGAAGCTTTATATGATGAGGGAATCAATATTAAGATGATTTCTACTTCTGAAATCAGGGTTTCTGTACTGATTGATGAAAAGCATACAGAAAAAGCAATGAATGCGGTGCATGATAAATTTGGATTAGGTGATAATTGATCATCATTTTATCCGAGTTAGTAATTTTTACGATAGAAAAAGAAGTTGTTTCACTAAAGTACTATGTTTTTTTAGTGTGGCAGCTTCTTTTACTTTATAAGAGATTTGAGAGGGGGAAATATTATGAAGAAAGAAAATGAAAACCCAAAGTCAGGACAAAACAGAAAACAGGGCATTTGTATACTCATGTTTGGTATTCTCTGCATTACAGGCTTTTGCTGTTATGGCTTATCAGCTTGTATTGATTCAGATGCGAAGCAGCATATGGAAGAGAAGGTCGGAAAGGGAGTTTATAATGAAATTGAAAAACACAGCAGCACCAGAGCGGTTAAAGGCATAGCTGCCGGGAAAACAGAAGAAGCAGAGAGAGAGAATGTTGGAGGTGAGGAGGTAAAGCCTGTTTTTGCAGAAAAAGAGCAGGATGAGGAATATGCTTCACCTAATGAGATGGGTATAGTGGTAGTAGGCGGAAAAATGATAAGGATTCCATGTAAATATGCTGATATAAAAGATGATTTTGAGATTAGTGATTATAATATAGGAGATTTTGGGATGCCAATGGAATCTCAGGAATCTTTAGCACTGCGTTTAGCAACCGACGGAGTGGAAAATGGTGTACGGCTGCGTCTTAGGAATGATACGGAGGAAACCTTGGAGCATGTAGAAGAGGCAGACGTAGTCGGTATAGAGGTGGATGAGATTTTTAATGGGAAGGCTATGGAAGTATTATTTATTGGCAACATTAAATTGGGAACAGATATCAGGACATTGGAAGAACAATTGACAGAAATGGAATATGAGGTGGAAAAAGAAGAAGATTATACCTTGTATTATGCAGAGTACAGTCAGGATGAACAATCATTTTTTTATTTTGATATTATGACATTTGAGGATAAGGTAGTAACGATTGATTTAGACTACTCACGTTATTGATTCCCAGGCAATGAGATAAGGTATATGTGTGCGTACATCGATGGAGAAAAAATATGATTATGATTTATTATATGATATTTAATATAGGAACATTTATAATTTACGGAATAGATAAAAGAAAGGCTGTTAAAAGAAAATGGAGGATTTCTGAAAGAACATTGTTAAGCTTGGCACTGTTCGGTGGAGGTTTAGGTGCACTGTTAGGAATGTATTTATTCCGTCATAAGACGAAGCACTGGAAGTTTCGCATTTTAGTACCATGTTTTACGGTGTTGCATTTGGTGCTGTATGTAATGGTTATTCGGCTTTTATAAAACATACCAGAAAAAATTGAAAATTAAGGTTGACTATTTAGGTATTTGCGAATATGATATTAATATCATTTCAAATTGGGATTGTTCATGTATATTTTTGGACAGATTCTGAACATTTTTAAATGGGGAAACGAGGAGGAGAAGAAAATGGAAGAGAATTATTATGCGGCAGGAGAGAAAAAGGAGAGCAAAGCTTTGGAGATTTGTTCGCTGGTATTCGGAATTTTATCTATCGTATGTTGCTGCTGCTACGGTATCTTCGGTATTGTTGGTCTGGTGCTTAGTATTGTGGCATTGGCAACGGGTAAGAAGTCAGGGCTTTCAATTGCAGGATTGATTTGTTCTATTGTTGGTATTGTATTTACGATTATTTTGCTTTGGATTGGATTTAACAGTCCGGAGTATCAGCAGATGATGCAGTCTTATATGCAGACCATTCAGTAATCCGATTAATACATGATTATGAGGAAGATTAAAAAATCCAAAGAAACATGAGGGAATCTTATGTGCTTTGGATTTTTTTTAATTAGAATGTTTACGCAGGCACTTGTTTTATGTTATGATAAAAAATATGTTTATAAAAAAGATATATGTGGTGGAATGAGTGGTTACAAAGGCAGGAGGTACATAGGATGAAGAGAGAAGACTATTTGAGCTGGGATCAATATTTTATGGGGATTGCACTTTTGTCAGCGGAACGCAGCAAGGATCCCAATACGCAGGTCGGAGCCTGTATTGTAGGAGCTAATAATAAAATTTTATCCGTTGGCTATAATGGTATGCCTTCCGGTTGTAATGATGATGAAATGCCATGGGGAAGGGTAGGAAAACCGTTAGAAAATAAGTATTTTTTTGTCTGCCATGCAGAGTTGAATGCAATTTTAAATTACAGCGGGGGGTCCCTGGCAGGTGCAACCTGCTATTCTACATTATTTCCCTGCAATGAATGTGCAAAGGCAATTATACAAAGCGGGATTAAGGAGATTGTATATTTATCAGATAAATATTCCGATACAGAAGCTACTGTGGCATCCAAAATGATGTTTAATATGGCGGGAGTGGCTTATCGGGCATTTGATTCAAAAAATAAAAAGATAGAGTTAGAGCTATAGTCCTTAAAATGGGACATTTTATATAATATATTAGAATTACCCCATTATGAAAGATACGGTCAGAGCCGGAGCTTAGGAAGAGGTAGTCTGAAAAAGAATAAGAAAGTTAGAGGTTTTAAACAAATGGATATTGCAAAAGTAATCGCGAAGGAATTAGGAATCAAGGTAAGCCAGGTAGAAGCTACAATCAAGCTTATAGATGAAGGTTCAACGATACCTTTTATAGCGAGATACCGGAAGGAGGTTACAGGTTCCCTGAACGATGAGGTTTTGCGTGATTTATATGAGCGTCTGAATTATTTGAGAAATCTGGAGGAGCGTAAGGAGACGGTTATAGCCAGTATAGCAGAACAGGATAAATTGACAGAAGAACTGGAACAACAGATTAAGGAAGCAATGACATTAGTTGCAGTCGAGGATTTATATCGTCCTTATAAGCAAAAGAGGAGAACGAGAGCAACCATTGCAAAGGAAAAAGGATTAGAGGGGCTGGCTAATATTATTTATCTGCAAATGACAGACAAGCCTGTTGAAAAGGAAGCAGAAGCTTTTCTTTCGGAAGAAAAAGAGGTTAATACTGTAGAGGATGCTGTTGCGGGAGCTCTCGATATTATTGCGGAGAATATATCTGACGAAGCAGAATACAGAACTTATATCAGAGAGATTACTGTGAAAGAAGGAAGAATTGTGACATCTGCAAAGGATGCAGAAGCCAGATCTGTCTACGAAATGTATTATGAATTTGAAGAACCGGTTAATAAGGCTGCCGGATACCGTATACTTGCGATCAATCGTGGTGAAAAGGAGAAATTTATAACCGTTAAGATAACAGCTCCGGAGGAACGTATCCTGGGTTATCTGGAAAAGAAGATCATTACAAAAGATAACCCCTATACAACTGATTTGCTACGGTCTGCCATTGAAGACAGCTATAAACGTCTGATTGCAGGAGCAATTGAGCGAGAAATCAGAAGTTCCTTAACAGAAAATGCAGAAGATGGAGCTATTGCCGTATTTGGAAAGAATTTAACACAGCTTCTTATGCAGCCTCCGATTGCCGGACAGGTAGTATTGGGATGGGATCCTGCCTTTCGAACAGGGTGCAAGCTGGCAGTGGTGGATGCCACGGGAAAAGTATTAGATACGGTGGTGGTATTTCCGACGGAACCGCAAAAAAAGATTGCAGAAGCGAAGAAAACAGTACATGCATTAATCAGGAAGTATGGGATTACATTGATATCTGTCGGAAATGGTACGGCTTCAAGAGAGTCAGAACAAGTAATTGTAGAATTATTGAAAGAGATTCCGGAAAAGGTGCAGTATATTATTGTAAATGAAGCGGGGGCTTCTGTATATTCTGCAAGTAAGCTGGCAACAGAGGAGTTTCCCAATTTTGATGTGGGTCAGCGAAGTGCGGCATCCATTGCAAGAAGATTGCAGGATCCATTGGCGGAGCTTGTAAAGATTGATCCAAAATCTATTGGAGTGGGGCAGTATCAGCATGACATGAACCAAAAGAAGTTAGGTGAAGCACTGACCGGAGTTGTAGAAGATTGTGTAAATAAAGTTGGTGTGGATTTGAATACAGCGTCGGCTTCTTTGCTGGAATATGTTTCCGGAATCACTAAGGTGATTGCGAAGAATATTGTGGCATATAGGGAAGAGAACGGTAAGTTTACAGACCGCAGACAGCTTCTTAAAGTTGCTAAATTGGGACCGAAAGCATTTGAACAGTGTGCAGGATTTATGCGTATACAAGGAGGGGACAATCCTTTGGATGCTACCAGTGTTCATCCGGAAAGCTATGAAGCAGCCACAGGTCTTTTGAAAAAGCTTGGATATTCTCTCAAAGACATTACAAGCCAGGGGCTTGTAGGGTTATCCCTGCTTACGAAGAACCGTACACAGCTGGCGGCAGATTTGGGAATTGGAAGTGTGACACTGGATGATATAATTAAGGAATTGGAAAAACCGGCAAGAGATCCCCGCGACGAGATGCCGAAACCGATTCTTCGTACGGATGTGCTGGAAATGAAAGATTTGACAGAAGGAATGATTTTGAAAGGAACAGTCCGAAATGTAATTGATTTTGGTGCTTTTGTTGATATCGGTGTGCATCAGGATGGATTGGTACATATTTCACAGATTACGAATAAGAAATTTATTAAACATCCATTGGAAGTAATCAGTGTCGGTGATGTAGTAGAAGTGAAAGTATTAAGCGTGGATTTAGACAGAAAAAGAATCCAGTTATCTATGATTATATAAGACAGGAGATATTAATAGGCTTGATATTGGAATAGAGATATAGATTGGGAAAAGAGGCGGCAGCATGGTTAAAGAGAAGATTACATTTTCGGTGCAGATGACAGCAAAAGAAGTTTATATGTTTACAATGTATCATGTGTATCATGGTTTTTCGGGCAGACTTGGCTTATGTCTTTCCCTGGTAGCATTAGTGAATCTGGTCCTTTCTTTTGATTCTTTGTCGGATCAGAATAAGACTATTTTGACTTTTGTGGCAGCCTGGTTTACGGTTTTAGAGCCGATCAGGATGTTCTTTCGTGCCAGAAAACAGGTCAAAAGAACGAAAGCATACAGCCAGCCCTTAAATTATGTTCTGGATGAAGAAGGTATCACGGTCTCACAGGATGGTGAAAGTCAGACGATTGCATGGGGAAATCTGGCTAAAATCGTAAAAACGAGATCTCAGTATCTCTTTTATAGTAGTAAGATTCATGCTTTCATATTTCCGAAAAAAGATATAGGGACACAGTGTGAAGCATTGGACAAATTGATAATTCAATGTATAAAGAATACAAATGTAAAGAGAAAAGGTTCTTTTCCCAGGCAGATAGATTGAATAAGAGGTATGATATGGAATATGATAGTTTTAACCCGGATGATACATATAATGTTGCAAAAGCGCTTGGTGAAAGTGCAAGAGCAGGAGACGTGATCTGTTTGATAGGAGATCTGGGGGTTGGCAAAACCCTTTTTTCGCAGGGATTCGCAAAAGGACTTGAGATTGAAGAAAGTGTAAGCAGTCCAACATTTACCATTGTACAGCAATATGATGAAGGAAGACTGCCGTTATACCATTTTGACGTTTATAGGATTGAAGATTCCGATGAGATGGAAGAGGCAGGTTTTGCTGACATGCTATATGGGGAAGGGGTGTGTCTGATTGAATGGGCAGACATGATTTCTGATATTTTGCCAGAACATTATACAAAGGTGACGATAAATAAGAACCTGGATAGAGGATTTGATTATCGGAGAATTCAGATAGAAAATATATAATGAAGGGATATTGTATGAAAATTTTAGCAGTAGATAGTTCAGGATTAGTCGCCTCGGTGGCTGTGTTGGAGGATGACAGCCTGATTGCGGAATACACAGTGAATTATAAAAAAACGCATTCACAGACACTTTTACCGATGTTAGATGAGATTATAAAAATGACGGATACAGATTTGAACACAATAGATGTAATTGCGGTTGCAAAAGGTCCCGGTTCTTTTACGGGGTTAAGAATAGGTGCAGCTACTGTAAAAGGACTTGGTTTTGCTCTGGATAAGCCTGTGATTGGGATTCCCACAGTGGAAGGTCTGGCAATGAATCTTTATGGTACAGATGCATTAATTTGTCCGCTGATGGATGCTCGGCGTAATCAGGTCTATACGGGGATTTACAGATTCCAAAAGGGGAAACTGCAAATTGTAAAAGAGCAGATTGCAACAGGAATTGAGGATATTATAGAGGCACTGAATTTAATTGGTGAAGAAGTAATTTTTCTTGGTGACGGAGTGCCGGTTTATCGGGATATCATACAGGAAAAGTTACAGGTTTCCCATACCTTTGCACCTGCCCATGTAAATAAACAGCGGGCGGCAGCGGTAGGGGTCCGGGCATTTGATTACTGGGAACAGAAAGCATATGTAAACGCAGATGAATTTAAACCGGATTATCTAAGATTGTCGCAGGCGGAGCGGGAACGTCTGGAAAAAGAGAAAAAGGATAATATCTGATATGATAGAACTGATACCCTTAAAATTACAATACTGTGAAGAGGTTGCTGATATTGCGAAGGAGAATCTTCCTGAGGCATGGTCATTAAGTGGAATACAGGATGTTCTTCAATATGATGATAATATATATTATGTAGCAAAGCAGACTGACAATGGGGAAATTGTTGGATTTGCAGGGATTATGCTGATTGTGGACGAGGCAGAATTATTGAATATTGCAGTCAGAAAGAATTATCAGGGACAGGGAATTGGACAGCTTCTTTTGGAGAAAGTAATTGAGAAAGGGCGAGCACGGGGGGCGGAAAGAGTGCTGCTGGAAGTAAGAAGAAGTAATATACCAGCAGTAAAGTTATATTATAAGAATCTGTTTTCTGTATTGGGAGAAAGGAAGAATTATTATAGTAACCCGACAGAGGACGCCATTATAATGGAAAAGAAATTAAGCAATGCCAATAATTTTGTATGAGAATGAACATTTTTTTCCACTAGATTTTATATTTAATTTAGGCTACCATGATAGTACAGAGCAGACTGTCTAATTTAATCAGGAAGAGAGAAAACATATTATATTCATATAAGTATGGAGGATATCATGGAAAAGATTTTTTGTAATGCATGTGGAAAAGAACTAAAGATGGATAATGGGATACCAAAGGAAGATTTTATCCGTATTTGCAAGTCATGGGGATATTTCTCGAAAAAAGATGGAACTACACAGGAGTTTACGATTTGTGAAGAGTGTGTAGAAAAGTTAGAAGGAGAATTTATACTGCCTTTCAAACAATATGAAACGATAGAAATGTTGTAGAGATAGAAAGAGGGAATTGGATGATAGATGTATGTCTGCTTGGAACGGGAGGAATGATGCCATTGCCATACCGTGCGTTAACATCATTGATGGTACGGTACAATGGAATGAATGTGTTGATTGATTGTGGAGAGGGGACCCAGGTTTCCATCAAACAGCAGGGATGGAGTGTAAAGCCTATTGATGTGATTTGTTTTACGCATTTTCACGCAGACCATATCAGTGGTCTGCCGGGATTGCTGCTTACATTAGGAAATGCAGAACGTACGGAGCCAATAACGATGATTGGTCCCAAACGTTTGGAAAAGATAGTGAATGCATTGAGAATGATAGCACCGGAGCTTCCGTTTCCCATTCGATTTATTGAACTGGAAAAAGAGGAAGAGAGCTATGTATTTAACGGATTGAGAATTAATGCGTTTAGAGTGAATCATAATATTGCATGTTATGGATATAGTTTGGAATTGGATCGTGCGGGTAAATTTGATGTTACAAAAGCAAAAGAATTAGAAATTCCTTTATCTTTTTGGAGCAGGCTGCAAAAAGGGGAAATAGTGGAAACAGAAGCAGGAGTTTTCTCACCAGATATGGTTTTAGGTGAGCCGCGGAAAGGAATTAAAATTACGTACTGCACGGATTCCAGACCTACGGAAGGGATTGTAAATAATGCCAGAGGGTCTGATTTGTTTATATGTGAGGGTATGTATGGGGAACCGGAAAAAGAGGCAAAAGCAAAAGAATATAAGCATATGACGTTTTATGAAGCAGCTGGGATGGCCAAAGAGGCAGAAGTAAAAGAAATGTGGCTGACCCATTATTCGCCTTCTCTGGTCAGACCGCAGGAATATGAGGAGAAGGTTCGGGAAATATTTCCGCATACGATAATAGCAAAAGACAGAAGGACGACTACATTGTTATTTGAGGAGGGATAGTATGAAAAAGCTGGGAACAAAAGGATTTACATTGATTGTGGTGTTTCTTGTAATCGCAGGTTTGGGATATTATGTTCATTTGAATAATAAATCTTCAAACCGCCGTAATGTTTCTAAAAAGACGGAAAAGGATATCCTTTTGGATTATGATTTTGAAAATGATTATCCTAAGACTGTTCGTGAAACGGTTAAACTCCATTGCAGATACTTAAAAAGTGCATACAGCGGTGAATTTACAGAAGATGAACTCTTTAAAGTAAACCAGCAGATGAGAAATTTATTTGATGATGAACTGTTAGAATTTAATACTTCTGAAATGCAGCTGCAAAATTTAAAAGATGAAATAAAATTCTATGAAGACAGTAAATGGAAATTTGTCAGTTATTCACTTGCAGAAGCCAGTCAGGTGGAGAATAATACAGAAGGTGGAAAAGAATATGCCAAGATAAAGGTTACTATTATGTTAAATATGGGATCTTCCAGGGTATCAACTGATGAAGAGTATATCCTTCGCAAGGATGGAGAAGGGTATTGGAAGATAATGGGCTGGCAGGTTGTGAAGAACAAGGAAGCAGAAAGTGAAGGAGAGACAAAATAGATGAAAGAGGATACCTATATATTAGCAATTGAGTCCTCCTGTGATGAGACGGCGGCAGCAGTTGTTAAAAATGGGCGGGAGGTTTGCTCCAATATTATTTTTTCACAGATAGAGCTGCATAAGCTGTATGGTGGTGTTGTTCCGGAGATTGCATCCAGGAAACATATTGAAAAAATAAATCAGGTAATTAAAGAGGCTCTTTTATGTGCATCTTTAAGTTTGGAAGAAGTAGATGCAGTAGCGGTTACTTATGGTCCGGGACTGGTTGGAGCTCTTCTTGTTGGTGTGGCAGAGGCAAAAGCGATTGCATATGCTGCTGGAAAACCGTTGGTAGGGGTTCATCATATTGAAGGTCATATAGCGGCTAACTATATTGAACATCAGGATTTGGAACCGCCTTTTCTATGTCTTGTGGTTTCTGGTGGTCATACTCATCTTGTGAAGGTGTTGGATTACGATAAATTTGAGATTGTTGGAAGGACCAGGGATGATGCGGCAGGGGAAGCATTCGACAAAGTGGCCAGGGCATTAGGATTGGGATATCCAGGTGGTCCCAAGGTTGATGCATTGGCAAAGGAAGGTAATAAAGAAGCGATTGTTTTTCCGAGAGCCAAGGTAGAGGGGAATGAATATGATTTTAGCTTCAGTGGCTTGAAATCAGCAGTTCTCAATTATTTAAACAAGTGTGAAATGCAGCAGATAGAGGTGAACCGTGCAGATGTAGCGGCATCTTTCCAATATGCGGTGATCGATGTATTGACAACCCATGCAATTCATGCGGCAAAACAGATGGGGATAACAAAACTGGCTCTTGCAGGAGGTGTGGCATCTAATTCATCTCTACGTGGGAATATTCAAAAGGCATGTAAAGGGGAAGGGATTCATTTATATTATCCATCTCCGATATATTGTACGGATAATGCGGCGATGATAGGGGCAGCAGGATTTTATGCGTATCGGAATGGGGTACGGCATGGGCTTGATTTAAATGCTGTGCCAAATCTAAAAATAGGACAAAAAATATGAGGAGAATAATATGAATGGCAAGCATATAACAGCAATAGTACTGGCAGCGGGAAAAGGCAGCAGGATGTGTTCAAAGACACCGAAACAGTATCTGGATTTATGTGGGAAACCGATATTATATTATTCTTTAAAAAGATTTGAAGAAAGTTCGGTAGATGATATTATTCTGGTTACCGGCAAAGAAGATATTACATATTGTAAAGAGAATATTGTGGAAAAATATCAATTGCGGAAGATAAAACAAATTGTCGGGGGCGGAACACAAAGGTATTGGTCCGTGAGGAATGGATTAAATGCGATCATTAGTACAGATTATGTATTGATTCATGATGCTGCAAGACCTTGCCTGACGGTACAGTTGATTGAACAATCTATTATAGAAGTGATGAAATTAGGTGCCTGCACGCTAGGTGTACCGGTTAAGGATACAATTAAAGTTGTGGATGAGTCCTGTATGGGAATTGCAACTCCTCCCCGGGAATATTTGTGGCAGGTACAGACACCACAGAGTTTTTGCTATGAAGATATTATGAAAGCATATCGCCGAATGGAACAGGAAAAGAATACTGATATTACAGATGATACAATGATTATGGAGAGGTATCTCGATAAAAAAACGAAATTGATTTTGGGTGATTATCGTAATATAAAAGTAACAACTCCGGAGGATTTATTAATGGCTGAAATTTTTTTGTAAAAAAGTGAAAAAAGTTGTTGACATCGGTCTAAGTTGGTGTTAATATAGTCAATGTCGCTGACGAAAGGAAATTGTCAGAAACACGGAGAGGTATCGAAGTGGTCATAACGAGGCGGTCTTGAAAACCGTTTGTCCGCAAGGGCACGTGGGTTCGAATCCCACCCTCTCCGCTGTTCTTAAAATTCATATTAAGAACGATATTGCTTGCGGCTTGGAGAAGTACCCAAGCGGCTGAAGGGGCTCCCCTGGAAAGGGAGTAGGTCGTTAATAGCGGCGCGAGGGTTCAAATCCCTCCTTCTCCGTTTAGTAACTTGGCGCAAGGAAAGAACAATGAAAACTGAATGAAGAATGAACAACAAAACAACCCTGAAAATTCTGAAAAGATTTTCAAGAGA
>JAIDOW010000022.1 GCA_029063085.1 Lachnospiraceae bacterium | reverse complement strand
TTTTCACACCTGACCTCCTTCCAAAACACAGTACAAATATTTGTGAATCCTTAACTTTTATCACTATATTCTAATCATATCTCCTAAATTATTCCTTTCAACTCTTTAAGCTTTTGTTCCTTACTTTCTGACTGCATCAGACTTTCTCCCACGAGCACTGCATTTACGCCTTCTTTCTCTAAAGCCTTTATATCCTCCCTAGCTCTGATTCCGCTCTCTGCAACAAAAATCATCTCCTTTGGTACAAGTTTCCGTAATCTGATGCTATTGTGTACATCCACCGAAAAATCTTTTAAATTTCGGTTATTCACGCCAATCATCCTTGCACCTGCCCGAATCGCCATCTGCACTTCATCTTCACTATGTACTTCTACCAATGCACTTATCCCAAGCTTATTACAAATTCCAATGCATTCTTCAAGAAATTCTACATTCATCAGAGAACAGATTAACAAAACTGCATTTGCACCAATCACTTTTGCCTGATATATCTGATAAGTGTCCACAATGAAATCCTTCCTAATTATAGGAAGCTTTACTGCCTTCCTGATATCAGAAAGATATCTGTCATTTCCGAGAAAATATTTGGATTCGGTCAATACCGAAATACAATCTGCACCAGCTCTTTCATATTCTCTGGCAATATCCATATACGGAAAATCTTTAGATATAATCCCCTTAGAAGGTGATGCTTTTTTCACTTCGCAAATAAATGAAACCCCATCCTTTTGCAAAACTTCCTCAAAAATAAAATCCGGCAAACTGCTCTTCGCTATCATTGCCATTTCCATTAACTTCTCATACGAAATCTCTTTCTTTTCTTGTGCCACCTGTATCTTTTTATCTGCGGCAATCTTTTTTATTATATCTGCGGCCATATACAATTCCTTCTCTTTCTCTCAATTTAATACGCATTTGTCAATGCAACAAATTGATTCAGCACTTCCATAGCCTTGCCACAATCAATCACATTTTCTGCAAGCTGAACAGCCTCCGCCATGGTATCTGCTTTCTTAGCAATATAGATGCAGGCAGCTGCATTTAATACAACTGCATTTCTTCTTGCTCCCTTTTCTCCATTCAAAATTGCTCTTGTAATAGCTGCATTCTCTTCAGGATTTCCGCCTTCCAATTCACTTTTATCACATTTATCAAATCCAAAATCCTCCGGTTCCACAATATAAGATTTCAGTTCTCCATCACGAATTTCGCATACCGTTGTTGCTGCACTTAAAGAAATCTCATCCAGACAATCCTGACCATATACAACCATACCGTTTTTCACTCCCAGTTTCGAAAGAACCTTTGCCATAGGCTCTACTAAGGCTTCTTCATAGACACCCATTAATTGCATACTGGCATTTGCCGGATTTGTTAACGGTCCTAGAATATTAAAAATCGTACGAACACCCAGTGCGTTGCGAACAGGTGCCACATATTTCATTGCATTATGATAAATTTGTGCAAACATAAAGCAGATATTTGTCTTCTTTAAAACCTCGCTCATTTTTTCCGGTTCCAGAACAATATTTGCTCCTAATGCCTCTAATACATCTGCTGCACCACATTTACTAGACACGCTCCGATTGCCATGTTTAGCAACAGGAATACCCGCAGCGGCAGCAACCAGTCCGCTGGTAGTGGAAATATTAAAGGAATTTGCACAGTCTCCACCTGTACCTACGATCTCCAATACTTCTATCCCTTCATGCTCCAAATGAGTTGCATGGTTCCTCATTCCTTTTGCACTTGCAGAAATCTCCTCAACAGTTTCTCCTTTCATACGGAGTGCCGTCAAATAAGCCGCCACCTGAATCTCACTAGCTTCATTTCCAAAAATTTCATTCATACAGGAAAAAGCCTCATTATAAGTTAAATCCTTATTTTCCATTAATTTTGCAATTGCATCTGTAATCATTTTATTTTCCTCCTGACTTTCTATATACGGTTATAAAACCAACGATTATGCACTATATTCATTTATACTATAAGATACTCACGTACCTATTTCACAACAGTATTCAATTCAATAAAATTTTCCAACATCACTATTCCTGACTCCGTCAACACTGATTCGGGATGAAACTGAAGACCATAAATTTCTTTTTCCTTGTGTTTCACCGCCATGATTTCCCCATCTGTTGTTTTTGCAATAATTTCCAAACACTCCGGAAGAGTATTCACATCCCCCGACAAAGAATGATATCTTGCAACCTTAATTTTTTCTGGTATACTTTTAAAAAGAGGTTCATTTTTATCAAATATAATCTCGCTTTGTTTTCCGTGCATCAGCTTCTTTGCATAGGTTACCCTGCCTCCAAAAGCTTCAAAAATTGCCTGATGCCCCAGACAAACCCCTAGAATTCTTGCAGGTTTTCTGTATTTCTTTATTAAATTTTCGCATATTCCCGCATCTGCCGGTCTTCCCGGTCCCGGAGATAGGATAATACACTCCGGTTCCAAATTTTCAATTTCTTCTATTGTCACTTCATCATTACGAACCACCTTGATTCCATAGCCAACTTCTTTGCCTTCTTCCGATAATCCCTTTTCATATCGTTTTCTTTTGATTCCACCAATCAGCTGCACCAGATTATATGAAAAACTATCATAATTATCAATCAACAAAACCATCACCCATTCACCTCCGATGCCTGTTTAACTGCCTCAATCACAGCCTCTGCCTTATTAGCACATTCCATAAATTCACTTTCCGGTATACTGTCTGCAACAATTCCGGCTCCCGCCTGAACATATACTTTATTATGCTTTTTCACCGCAGTGCGGATCGCAATGCACACATCAATATTTCCTGAAAAATCCAGATATCCGATCGCTCCACCATAAATCCCTCTTGCTACCGGTTCCAGTTCATCTATAATCTCGCAAGCCCTGAATTTAGGGGCTCCTGATAAAGTTCCAGCCGGAAGTAGTGCTGAAATCGTATCACATCCGTCTTTATCTTCCCGAATCTGCCCTGTTACAGTAGATGCAATATGCATAACCTTGGAAAAACGATGTATCTTCATGTATTCCTCTACTTCCACTGTACCAAATTCTGCAATCTTTCCAATATCATTCCTTGCAAGATCCACCAGCATATTATGTTCAGAACATTCCTTCTCATCTTCTAAAAGCTCTGCTTCTAACGCTTCATCCAATTCCCTTGTTTCCCCGCGTTTTCTGGTTCCCGCCACGGGAAATGTTGTTAGTTTACCATTTTTTAATTGAACCATGGTTTCCGGTGAGGTTCCGGCAATCTCCAGATCATCACAGCCAATAAAATACATATACGGAGATGGATTTGTAGTTCGGAGCACCCGGTAGGTGTTAATCAGACTCCCCTCATAATCAGCCTCAAATCTTCTGGAAATCACCCCCTGGAAAATATCTCCTTCCCTAATATAACGCTTGGTTTTCTCCACCATACTGCAATACTTCTCTTTAGAAAGATTACAGGTAAATTCTACTGCTTTATCTGCCTTCTCTTCTTTTAATGGTGTGGTATTCTGAATCAAATGCACCATTTTTTCAATTTCGAGCGTTGCCGCATTATATCCCTGTTCTCCCATTTCACTGCGATAGTTTACAATCACACTGATTTTCTGTTTTAAATGATCATAGGCAATCACCTTATCAAACAGCATTAAGTTATAGTCATCAAATTCACTTTCTTTTAAATGCAGTTTCGGCTCTGCATAGCCAATCATTTCATAGGAAAAATATCCAACCAGTCCACCGGTAAAGCTTGGCATACCCGCAATAGATGGTGATACGTACCGTTCTAACAATTCCCTCAATGCCTGCATCGCATCCTTTTCCTCTGTTGTTACCATAGCCCCACTTTTCATAGTAACTACTCCATTTTTACAGCTAATCTGTAACAGAGGATTCACACCCAGAAAGGAATACTGTCCCCACTGTCTTCCACCTTCTACACTTTCCAGCAAATAATATTTGCTGTCAATCTCTTTTAATCTTCTCAGTAATGTAATTGGTGTTACGATATCTGCATAAATTTCCTTACATACAGGAATGATATCATAATCTTTTTCATACTTTTTCGCTTCTTCGTAGCTTGGAAACATTTTCTTACCTTCCTTTCTATATGATTCATTTTTCGTGATAATTATTAACTCGCAACCTCGATTCCGCTCCGCTTCATCTGCTTTGCATACCTTCGAACTAGGCTCACTTCGTTCTCCAAGATCTCTGGCATCGGTCACGCCTTTCTCCTTCCTTTCCACCTGCACCTCGATTCCGCTCCGCTTCATCTGCTTTGCATACCTTCGAACTAGGCTCACTTCGCTCTCCAAGGTCTCCGGCATCGGTCACGGCTTTCTCCTTCCTTTCCACCTGCACCTCGATTCCGCTCCGCTTCATCTCGGTCACGGCTTTCGCCGTATGAGAGAAAATGATGGGATAGCGATGGATGAACAAGCTCCTCCATCGCTATCCCATCATTTTCTCTCGCAGGTCTCAATGCTAACGTGAAAAAAGCTTCTGTCCCCATACAGGGACAAAAGCTATAATATACTTCTGCGGTACCACCCAAATTGATGCAATGCATCCACTCTTCCTACATACTATCATATGCACCCCATTGATAACGGACAGGTTCCCGTTGGCATCTACTCTGATAAACATTTCAAGCCACCCTCGTAAGTCCATTCAACTATCGACCACCTGCTGTATCTCACCTCCACAGCTCTCTGTAAAGCTTTACCATAGCCTACTCCTCTTACTCATCGGTTTTGTAGTACAATATAACTGACTCCTTGAACCTAGTCAGTATTTTTCTGTAGTCTAGTATAAACTTCTTATAAATATTTGTCAAATACTTTTTTAAATTAATTACTCTTATTCATTTTCTAACTCCAAAAATCACAACAAAACACTATATTAAACAAAAGTATTTTATATCATATCTAAAATTTCATCTCCACATCATTACGCTTATACGATTCCGCTTCAAACAAATCCCGTTTTTTAGCCCCAATCATTCCAGCCACAATAGATGCTGGAAACATCACGATTTTTGTATTATAAGCTGTCGCATTTGCATTATAGAGCCGTCTCGCCGCCTGTAAATGTTCCTCTACATCGGTAATACTATTCTGCAATGCAATATAATTCGCACTGGACCGAAGCTCCGGATAAGCTTCTGCAGTCAAACGAAATTGCTTTGCTACCTCCTCCATCTTCCCTGCCTCTTCTGATTTTTCACTAACACTCATACCTGAACGAAGTCTGATTGTCTCAAATAGTGTCTTACTCTCATGAGACGTAAACTCTTTTACAACTGCCAACTGCTTCGTTAAAACATCATAACGCTTTGTAAGAGCTACATCTATTCCCGAATCAGCTTCCTCCACTTTAAGTTCTAATGCTCTAAGCCCATTCATTGTGCTGACATACCAGATTACAAGACCTACAATAACAGCTGCTATCATTCCTAATACCATAATTTAATCCTCCCTCATTCTATCTAAAGTTGCTTTCCTGTCGAAGACCAAAACTTTATTATTCGATATATGCTAAATTTCCACATTCAGCAATTTTTCCCTTTCTGCCATGTCATCTAACTGTAACAATTCAATAATCTGTCCAATCTCTGCCAATTCAGCTCTGGTTTTTTCTGTTTCTGCATGTACATCAAAACCTTTCTCTGGTGGTTCAAAAATGCCCCCATGACCGGACTGAAGAAAATACAGCCTTCTCCTGTCAAAACTTATGTAAATCATTTTATCCCTGTCATATAACGTTTTAATATATTCCATAAATCTCGGTGTCAGCAGATAAAATACACTGTGTGCATCCTCAGCATAAACATCAAATTTCTGGTTAAACTCCACATCCTCCATCTCTATCTCATTCAATCCGCTTTCCAACCGGGCACGTTCTCCTTTTTTTACAATCAGTATTCTGCTGTTAATCTCTTTTCGCCAAGCAAATTCCAGCAGTCTTCCATCGACATCAACAATAGTTTTCCTACTTTTTCCACTTCCACTTGTATGCCTAATTCTAATATCTGCCCGTCCAAATTCTACACCTTTATACGATCCAGTTATTAAATCTTCTGAATAATATGAAAAATCATTACGCCAGTAAATCAAATGAATTCCTTTAAATTCTGCCTCTGTATACCCTCTGTCCGGATAAAACTGGGCATCATCAAACATGGAGCACAACACATTTTCTGCAATCAGCTGTTTATACTTCTTTTTATATTCGCGATTTGCCTTGGTCCACAGAACTGCCAGTATAATAATCGCAGGCAAAGCCAGTATGTTTAGCAAACCTCCTATTATAGCAATTATAAACGCAATCACATTCGTAGCAACTCTATTTAAGTTTACAAGGATAGGCATAAGATACACCATTACTACCGGATAGACAAACATACCGCAAACATACCCTAAAAGAATCCCTTTATACCTGTTCTGTTTTTTTCTATGCGGCTCTAAAACCTGATAGATTCTTTCTTCATCTACCTGAACTTCATTCACTTATGTCATCTCCTTTTTCTCTATATCTTCAGCTTTAATCATATACATACTGCCTTTCCTAGTAAACTGATTGATTCTGATTATTCATATCATCTTCTATTACATAACTTAACCTTCTCATCTCCTCCTAAATCAGTTCTCCCCCTCATCTTTATTGCCGTTTTTTCTTCCCTAACACCAATATTAGGACAAAAATCACTAAGGAAACAATCGCAAGAATCTGAAAAAAAGTACACAAAGGAACCATCTCACCATTTACTTTTTCTACCCTTTTTTGAACAGACTGATACCCGCTTATCACACTCGGGTCATTCGGATTATAATACCGGGTTTCCTGCTCTCCCACAACAACGCTGTAAGGTACATTTTCCACCGTATCATAATACTCAACTCCATTTACAGTATAAGAGTACGTATTATAATATCTCGTTTCCGTTCTCCACTTTCCATGAGACCTTTTTCTTGTCTTTTCCTGGCGACAATCCGTCCATGTAATCGTAACCGGTAAATAATCTACACCTTCTTCTATCCTATCCTGTATTTCTGACCTTTCAACTGAAATTATCGACATCAATACCAATGCCGCTATCTGAAAAAACAAAAATCCCCCTATTATCCAAATAACAATTATGGATTTTATCCCCTTTTTTACAATTCCTTTTTCCTCATTGTCCATAACCCTTATCCTTCCCATTTAGACAGATTCTTTCTCGCCCAAAGTTCCAGTGACTGTGCCGTTTCAGAGATTTCAGAAAGAACATTTAAAATCCTTCTAAATTCCTCTCTTTCTGATTCGTCAATCAATCCATCCTCAGATATATCAATCAGAGAATCTTTTAAATCAGCTACATCATTCAATGCACCAAGCGTGTTCAGGATCAGACGATCCAGATTTCTCACCTTTATCTTCTTCGTTGTAATACTGCCCAAAGGACATATTGTCGCACAATACTGATGACAAAGCTCTGGTTTATCATATGCCTGTGCAATCAGCTTCACCTCTTCCTGATACGGAATGATTTCTGACAATTCAATCCGTGCCAGTCTGGTCCGGTCAATTCCAATCAAATCAGATGCCTTTTCCCTGCTGCTAAACACTGGATTTCTTTCCATTGCCTCAACTCTTGCCTGATAGAATATATTATCCGAAGCTTTCGTTGCTCTTCTCCCCATGAGAAACCTCCTTCACAATTTCCGGATATTGATTAATAATAGTACCCGCTATGCTTTTGTAAATTATTTTCTATTATCATATCAGTTTCCGACCAAAGTTTACACCAAAAATCCTGCACTTTATGAAATTGTATCGTGCGTAATTTGATACAATAGTTTTTCCATCAATTCTGCCTGTTCTGCCCTCTGCTTCTTTGATGCTGTTCTTTGCAATCCATTGCAAAACGAATCAAAAAGTCATAGAAATCCTTAACAATTGGATTTTCAGAAAACTGCTGGTTATATGTAATGATAATATCCCTCTTGCATTCAGGACTTTTAATAGGCAAAAGCACCACATTTTTCGAAGGTTCTGCACTTTCCCATGAATATTCCGGCCAAAAACCAACTCCCAGACCTGCACTGATCAGGCTTCGCACCGCCTCAAAATTCATACTCTCAAATACAATATCAGGTGTAAATCCTGCCTCTATACAGAATTGGTCACAGATACTTCGAATCGGTCTGGTATCTGCCATTACAATAAATCCCTCTTCCGATACTTCGGCAAGTTCAATCTCATCATACATTGCATATCTGGAAGATGCCGGCACCGCAAGAAAGAAATTCTCTTCTAACATAATCTGATTCGCAGCCGGATTTCTTCTGGGCAATGTTGCCGTAATACACAAATCATAGTCTGTTGAAGACTGACTTTGCACAAATTGAAAATTGATATCCGGATGCTTTGCCTTATAAGCAATAATACAATTAGTCACTAAAATAGAAGCAGCAAGTACATTCAGATGAATAGTCTGATGCTGTTTTCTTGCTGTATCTGCCAGTTTTTTGGGTAAACTGTCCAGACTTTTCATAATCGGTTTTAATTCCTCAACCAAAAGTTTTCCAGAATCGCTTAAGGCAATACCGCCCTTCTTCCGGTCAAACAACTTCACCCCTAATTCTGCCTCCAACCGCTTAATCGACTGGGATAACGCCGGTTGGGCAATATGTAACGAGTTGGCCGCCTTTGTAATATGCTCATATTGTGCTGCTACTAAAAAATACTGTAATTGTTGTAACTCCATACTTTTCTCTCCATTTCATCATGTCGCAAATTCTTGTTCTAAAATATAATTTATTTTCAATCCAAACTCCACAATCAGCCAGACATTAACATACCTTGCCTTAGACTACCCTATTACCTGTGAAGATAAAAATCCCTAAATCTATTGAGAAATCTATATGATTATAACTTTAATGTTATCACGTGTCAAGATATTGATTACAGCAATATTTTCCAAAAGAAAAGTCCCGGATACTCAGCATCTCCAGGACTTTTCCATATAATCTTTTATTTTAAAATTCGGCTATTAGCAAACACCCTGTGCCAGCATAGCTTCTACTACCTTCTCGAAGCCTGCAATATTGGCACCTGCTACATAATCACCAGCCACATTGTAACGTTTAGCAGCATCATCCAGATTATGGAAAATATTAACCATAATACTCTCTAACTTAGAATCTACCTCTTCAAAACTCCATGAAAGTCTCTCAGAATTCTGTGACATCTCTAATGCAGAAGTAGCAACACCGCCAGCATTTGCCGCTTTACCAGGTGCAAACAGTACCCCATTTTCCTGCAAATATTTTGTAGCTTCCAAGGTTGTAGGCATATTAGCACCTTCTGCTACTGCAATACAGCCATTTGCAACTAACTGCTTTGCATCTTCGAGATCAAGCTCATTCTGAGTCGCACAAGGAAGTGCAACATCACACTTCACACTCCATACACCTTTACCTTCATGGTATTCTGCGCTCGGTCTTGCAGCAGCGTATTCTGTAAGGCGTGCTCTCTTAACTTCTTTGATTTCCTTAAGTAAAGCAACGTCAATTCCTTCTGAATCATAAATCCAACCGGTAGAATCCGAACATGTAACCGGCTTAGCCCCCATCTGCTGAGCTTTCTGGATTGCGTAAATTGCCACATTACCTGCACCGGAAACCGCAATCGTCTTACCTGCAATATCCTTAGCATTACACTTTAACATCTCTTTTGTCAAATATAACAAACCATATCCTGTAGCTTCCGTTCTTACTAAAGAACCACCATAGGATAACCCTTTACCGGTCAATACACCCTCATATACACTACGAATTTTCTTATACTGACCAAACATATAACCTATTTCTCTTGCACCGGTTCCGATATCACCAGCAGGAACATCAGTATCTGCACCAATATATTTACAAAGCTCTGTCATAAAGCTCTGGCAGAACGCCATAACCTCTCTGTCTGACTTACCCTTAGGATCAAAATCCGAACCACCTTTACCACCACCAATCGGTAAGCTTGTAAGAGAATTCTTAAAAATCTGTTCAAAGCCCAAGAACTTGATAATTCCAAGGTTTACAGATGGATGAAGTCTCAGACCTCCTTTATATGGTCCGATTGAATTATTAAACTGTACACGGAAACCTCTATTAACCTGAACCTGTCCCTTGTCATCAACCCAAGGTACTCTGAACATAAACTGTCTGTCCGGCTCTGTAATTCTCTCTAAAACTGCCTCTTTTCTGTATAACTCCTCATTTGCATCAATTACAGGTCTTAAAGAATTTAACACCTCTTCTACAGCCTGTAAAAATTCCGGTTCACTTGCGTTTTTTGTCTTTACCTTGGCAAGCACTTCATCAACATATGACATCCCTTTTATCCTCCTTAAAATATGATACATCTTTAACGTCGGCACTTAATATTGTAAACTTGTACAATCTACATAAAAAAAGAACACACAAAAAGACGTGTGTTCTATTATTAAGACGCCTTTGTCTGCATATTATTATACAGACTATACTTAATTTGTGCAAGTTGTCAATTTGCCAATTAAATTTTATTAGGCATTTTTATCGTTTTGATTTATTTTATTAAGTTTTTCTCCGCACATATAAGATATGCGTGCTTCTTTCCTTAACATTATTAAGCAGCCTGTGTTATGACCAATCGCAGTGCGATAATATATATATTATATCACCTCTATAATTATAAGGATTTCCCTATAACCAAACCTGATATCCATATCTTTCATGTTATCAAAAAATATGAATTTGCTCATACACGTTTCTGCATAACTGAGGAGAATATCCTTAAACATACCCATATAATCCTCTTACAGATACCTCACCAGATATAATCTTTTCCCGCTGCCCGTTTTTATCTTCCACAATCAACCTTCCCTGGCTGTCAATTCCAATTGCAGTCAAAATTCGTTCCTGTTCTTTCTCTATAATCTTTACTTCCTTTCCACAATTCACTAAAAAACGGTTATACTCCTCCAAAAGTATAGATAAATCTCCTGTTTCCAGGAATTTTTCATAATAAACCTCAAATACATTTAAGAACGTGCCCAGCAGCTTCGCTCTGTTTATTTTCTTTCCGGTTTCCCGCCGGATAGATGATGCCATATCTTTTATTTCCTCCGGAAAATCAACCTGATTCGTATTAATTCCAATCCCTACTACCGCATAATTAATGTACTCCAAATCCGTGCTGCTCTCTGTCAGGATACCGCATAGCTTTTTCCCATTTGCAATCACATCATTAGGCCATTTGATCATAGTATCCAAATCCTCTGTCTCTTTAATTGTTTTCGCCAGAGCTAATGCTGAAACCAGTGTAATCATAGAAGCTCGGTCAACGGAAATCTCCGGTCTTAGCAAAATTGAAAAATAGCAGTTTCCCATTGGAGAAACCCAGGACTTGCCTCTTCTTCCCTTACCGGCTGTCTGGCGTTCTGTTATTACCAGAGTTCCATTAGAAGCCCCATCCTCTCCCAGCTTTTTTGCCTGCGTATTGGTAGAATCCATTTCCGTCTGATACCAGATGTTTTTCGCTATCCACCTTGTATTCAGATATTCCCGTATTCTTTTTTCCTCAATTACGTCCGGCTCACTTAAAAGCTTATATCCCCTGTTATTTACAGAATCAATGTGATACCCCTCATTTTTCAAAGCATTAATATTCTTCCATATTGCAGTTCGGGATACTCCCAATTGTTCACAGATATCCTGACCCGATACATAATCCGAATGTGCTTTTAATAATTCTAAAATTTCCTCTTTCATACCCATTTCCCTTTGAATTCCAGACAAAACAATACTTAAAAACATAAAGATTCCGTACAGAAATCATTAAATTTCATTATTCCTATCTGTATCACCGTCTGCTTCCTCTTTTTTTAATTTAAGCATCCCATATAATGCTTTCCCAACCTCACTTTTTCCCATAAAAGGAAGAATATACTGTTCTTTTCCAATATAAATCTGAACAATACTGTAATCCATATTCTCGTTCGGAACCACATATCCCAAATCAGAAATTTCTGAATACGTAATCCTTTTTTCTTTTTTGTGCATTTTCAATGTTAACGTTTTTTCACCAAACACATAGGTAATATCATACGCCTGTACTTTTAATGTCTGCCTCAACAGATATATCCCATAAGTCATCCCGCCTGCACATAAAATAATGGTAAGAAACATACTTGTCTGTTCCTTACTGATTACCACAACTGCAAACCTCACTATAGCGATTAACAAAAACAGGCAGGCTGTTATACGCATGGCAATCCGGTTATTTTTATTCTTTTTAACTGTGTACTCCATATAGACCGCTTTTCCTTATCTTTTATAGATTTTTTGTCAGAACCCTGACGCAGTCTATTATACGATATTTTTATAAAAATACCAATACTTAAATAATCTGTTCCTTTTCCGAACATTTCCAAAACTACTTATAGCGGCAATTCAACTGTAAATGCAGTAGTCTCATTTTCGCTGAATGCTTCTATGATTCCTCCGTGCAAGGTCACGATTTCTTTTGCAATGGCGAGTCCCAGGCCTGCTCCACCGGTATTAGATCCCCGTGCTCCATCCAACCGGAAAAATTTTTCAAAAATAGACTCCAGCTTCTGCTTTGGTATCGTTTTTCCCTTATTTTGAAATGTAATACGGATAGCACTGCCTGTATTTTCTGCGATAACCTCAATAGGGGTGTTCTGATAACTGTACGCTACTGCATTTTTCAAAATGTTATTAAATACCCTCGCCATCTTCTGGGCATCAATAGATGCCGTTAAATCTTCTTCCACACAAAGGTCGATCGTATTTCCATGTGCATTTAGTATCGGATAAAATTCATCCGTCATCTGCGCCAGCATATAGGAAATATCTGTCACTTCCTTATCCAGCGAAATCTGTTGCAGATTATATCTGGTAATATCAAAAAATTCATTAATCAGTTTTTCCAGACGGTTCGCCTTATCTAATGTTATGTTAATATATTTTGCTCTTTGCTTCATTGGCATATCAGATATTTCATTCAACAGACTCAGATATCCAATTACAGAAGTAAGCGGTGTTTTTAAATCATGTGCCAGATAGGCAATCAAATCATTCTTCCGGCTTGCTTCTTCCCTTAAAATCTGTTCATTCCTCTGGATATCAGCCTTAATTTCCAACATTTGTGCCAAAATCTCTGCGTATTCCTTAGGAAAAACCTCTGCCGCCTCGGCATCCCCCTCCATATATTGATATATCATCCGGCTTACTGCCGTTATCACTCTCTTTTTTTCCTTTTTAGCCCCCAGACGGGATGCCGCAAAAATAGAGAGCAGCCATACTACAACACCTAACAGCAAAACACTTACTGCCATTATTTTTACTCTGTACCAGTCCAGCCCTATTGTTGTAATTCCGTTTCCCTCATATCTTTCTACCATCATATATTTTGAAAACCAATCAACAATCATTCCGTTTAATACATTATCTAACAGATAAAATACACCCAGACAGACTGTAATACCTATAGCAATGACAAAAGCAATTTTAACAGCTTCCCACATTTTATCCTTCAATTTTATATCCACACCCCCAGACCGTCTTTACATATTGGGGATTTTCAAAAGAGTCACCCATCTTTTCCCGCAAATGACGGATATGAACGGTAATCGTATTGTTGTTTTTGCTGTAATATTCATCCTTCCATATCTGATGAAACAATTCTTCTGCACTAACAACTTCCCCTTTATGCTGACATAAAATCTGTAAAATAGAAAACTCTGTAGGAGTCAGAGACAATGGGGTCTCATTCAAAATGCACTCGTGCGTCCTGATATTTAAAACCAGTCCTGAATGCTCTATGATATCTTCATCCTTCATATTCCCTGTATTATAACGTTTATACCGGCGGAGCTGTGCTTTGACCCGTGCCACCATCTCTAACGGAAGAAACGGCTTGGTCATATAATCATCTGCCCCTAACGTCAATCCGTTAATTTTGTCCAATTCCTCTCCCTTAGCAGTCAGCATGATAATAGGATATTGATAATTCTCACGAATTTTCCTGCAAATCTGAAATCCATCTATATCCGGAAGCATCACATCTAAAACGGCCAGATCCAATTCTTTTGTTTCAATGTATTCCAGTGCATCTGCCCCATTATATGCCTTAAACACTGTAAAATCCTCATTTTCCAGATACAACGAAACCAAATCGGCAATCTCACATTCATCATCCACAACCAATATCTTTTCATTCATCAATTTTCCTCCAATCTATCATAGCAGGTATAAAAAATTTGTATTATCTTCGTTTGCATGATTTGTAAATGCATGACTTTTTCCATATACTGTTCAATGTTATTATAGCAAATTCCGTTAAAAAAACCCCTATGATTTTCTTGATAAATGATTAAGATTTTCTTAACAAATCAATGAATCAAATGCGAATCAGTTCCTATAATGTAAAAAATCCACATTATTGCGACAACTGCACAATAATGTGGATAAGTTAACAATATTTTACCTTTAACTTACAGGAGCTATCTTTTACATCTCATTCGTCTGTTTTATGTAAACTTCTCCTGTTATCCGACTATCTAAAAATAATCTCATTTCTTCCTGGACCATTTGAAATCATAGTAATCGGGAATCCAATCTGCTCCTCAATAAATTCAATATATTTCCTGCAATTTTCTGGAAGATCTTCATATTTTGTAATACCTCTGATATCGCTCTTCCAGCCGGGAAGTATCTTAAGAACCGGTTTTGCATTTTCAAGTTTTCCAGTAGTCGGAAAATCCGTTGTAACCTCTCCATCCACCTCATAACCTACACATACCGGAATTTCATCTAAATATCCAAGTACATCAAGAACCGTAAATGCCACATCTGTTGTCCCCTGAATCCGGCAGCCATATTTGGATGCAACACAGTCAAACCATCCCATTCTTCTAGGACGACCTGTTGTCGCACCATATTCTCCACCATCACCTCCACGGCGTCTTAATTCATCAGCTTCTTCCCCGAAAATCTCACTGACAAATGCACCTGCACCCACCGCAGAAGAATAAGCTTTAACCACTGTAACTATTTTCTTTATTTCGTATGGAGGTATCCCTGCACCAATCGCACCATAAGCAGCCAATGTGGAAGAAGACGTGACCATTGGGTAAATTCCATGATCAGGATCCTTCAAAGATCCGAGCTGACCTTCTAAAAGAATATTCTTGTCTTCTTTTATCGCCTGATACAAAAAAGCAGATACATCACAGACATAAGGTGCGACCATATCCCTATATTCCATCATTGTTTCAAAAAGCTCATCCACGTTTAATGCCGGCTTATGGTATAAATGCTCCAGCATTACATTTTTCTGAACCACAACCCGTTCTAATTTCTCTTTTAATGCTTCTTTATCAAATAACTCATTTACCTGAAAACCTATCTTTGCATATTTATCTGAATAAAACGGAGCAATACCGGACTTAGTAGAACCAAAAGACTTACCGGCCAGACGTTCTTCCTCATATTCATCAAACAAAATGTGATAAGGCATTACAAGCTGTGCTCTGTCAGATACTAAAATCTTGGGCATCGGGACATCTCTGTCCACAATCTCTTTAATCTCATTAAATAAAACAGGAATATTAAGTGCTACACCATTGCCGATAATACTTGTAGTATGATCATAGAATACTCCGGATGGCAACGTATGTAATGCAAATTTACCATAATCATTTACAATGGTATGTCCTGCATTTGCCCCACCCTGAAAACGGACAATAATATCAGCCTCCTTACTCAACATATCTGTAATTTTTCCTTTTCCTTCGTCTCCCCAATTTGCGCCTACTACTGCTTTGACCATTCGCTTAACCCTTTCTTTCATATTTATTTATGAATAAAAATACATACCTCTATATTCATCCCCAGTATACTCCTTTTTCAGTCATAAGTAAAATTAATATTTCTAATATATTCCATAAGTATTACTTATGCCTTTTAAGATAAAAATCCCTGCTGCCGACACCGCCGGAAGCAGGGATTAAAAAGGAATATCAAGCTACCTGAATATTCTTTTTTATGAAGGTTCTTATCAAAGTTTTTTCTTTCTCTGTTTCAATCGGATCTAACACAATCCGGCCATTTTCCTTACCATATATGCAGGCATACAAATCTACCTGTTTTCCACTCTTTTCTTTCGCATTTTCTGCCTCTGTATAGATTAAATATCTCTGTCCATTCTCTGGATTCTCCACCACGCTGAGACCTACATATGTAATTTCCTCTCCATTTTCATTTGTCAGCTTAAATGTGTTGTTCAATTCCATTCCTTATACCTCCTAATTTGTAATCAATTTTACCTTGCAGACTTTGTTTGCCGCGATAATCGTCAAATGTATATCTAGTATCTACGTTAACTCATTATTCCCACAAATTGATTGCCTGCCTATCTGCACTATCCTTTTCACAAAGCATTTCATTCGATTTTCTAATCATATCCACTCTGCAAAACATTGATAGCCAAAATCATCATAATGATTGCAGAGTAAAGGTTCTAATTCTGTTTCTCTTCAACTTCAAGCAATTCCTTTAACTTTGATGCAGCAACCGACATCGTAGAGCGTTTGTCAATAATCAGGCACATATCTCGTTCCTGTATCTGCTTTTTAAATTCCAGACGGAATAAATCCCCACTCTCAATCTGTATTTTTGCAAAGTCTTCTACCACACATCCAATTCCCAGATTGCGCATGGCAAATTGTACAATCATATCACTTGTCGCCAGTTCAAATTCCGGCACAACTTCTACCTTTTTCTTTTCCAAATAGCTATCTACATATTTCCTTGTACTGGTATCCCCTTCCAAACATATGAGGGGCAACTTAGAAAGCTCATTATAATCGAGTTTCTTCCCTCTTAAATAGTGGAACTTCTCCCCAGCCACAAACACATCCTGTATCTTACGGACGCTAAAAACATCAAACCTTGAGTCAACTTCTAAAGGTCCGGTCACGACCCCGAAATCAATACGTCCCTGATGCAGGTGGTCAATGGTCTGCGGCGTGGGGGCATTTGTAACTGTAACCTTAATATCAGGATACTTCTGATGAAACTTTTCTAGAAAAGGCAGCAAATAAAACTGTAAGGTCATATCACTTGCTCCGATACGCACTTCTCCATATTCCAGATTCATCATCTTGGCAAGCTGCTCTTCACCTGCAAGAATCGTTTCATATCCATTCCCCACATAAGAATACAATAAAGTTCCGGCTCGGGTTAAACTAACACCTTTTGCACCTCTGGTAAAAAGCTCTATTCCCAGTCCCTGCTCGAGCTGTTTGACAGCTTGGGAGACGGCAGGCTGCGATATACAAAGCTTCTTTGCAGCACCAGTTATGCTAAGCTCGGTGGCTACATGATAGAAAATCTTATAGTATTCCAGATTGATATTCATATAATCTCTCCTTATGTCTAATAGATTTTCCATAAGCAGATTATATACCAATATTGTCTGTTTGTATACCCCTAAATTCTACTTTTTTTGATATATTTACGCAAAAATCCAGTTATAAGTCAAACTTATAACTGGATTTTTTTCATCTTTATTCTACTATATTGTATTTTTATACAAACGTCACTGCCAAGTTCACTACCCTCGGAAATCAAATGCTAAATCTGTTCAAACACTTCTCCGATTTTTTCCTGAATCAACAAATCTGCATTGACGTCTCTGGCTGTTTTGTCCATATTAATAACAATCAGATGGTTCCCCCTAAAATAATCAATAAATCCCGCTGCCGGATATACCGCCAGAGAAGTTCCTCCTATGATCAAAACCTCCGCATTCCGGATATAACTTACTGCCCTCTGCATCGTTTCATAATCCAGACCTTCCTCATACAACACCACATCAGGCTTTACCCTTCCACCGCATTCACATTCCGGAATTCCAGAAGATTCCATTATATATTCTACCGGATAAAATTTTCTACATTTTTCACAATAATTCCGATGCACACTGCCGTGAAGTTCCATTACCTCCTGGCTGCCTGCCATATAATGTAAACCGTCTATATTCTGTGTAATAACAGCCTTTACCTTTCCTTCTTTCTCCAGCTTGGCCAGCTTTAAATGTGCAGCATTTGGTTTTGCCTCCAAAGCAACCATTTTATTTCTATAAAATTCAAAAAATTCTTCCGGATGACTTCTATAAAAACTATGACTGACCATAACCTCAGGCGGATATTTGTATTTTTGGTTATATAAGCCGTCTACACTCCGAAAGTCCGGTATTCCGCTCTCTGTAGAGACCCCGGCACCTCCAAAAAAGACAATATTCTCACTGTTTTCAACAATTTCTTTTAACTTATCAATCTTTTTCCCTGAATCTGTATGCAGCACGTTACCGCCTCCTACTCCTTTTACTCCTCAACCGCCGGCAAACCAAATCCTTCCTGCATAACTGTTACAAGTGCCGCCAACGCTTCGTCCTCATCTGCGCCATCACAGATGATTTCGATTTCGTCTCCCTGCTGCACTCTCGCAGCCAATATACCCAATACACTCTTTGCATTTGCTATATTTGTACCTTTTTTAATCTGTATTTTCGATTGATATTCAAGACACATCTCACATAGTTTCCCTGCTGGACGCAAATGCAAACCGGAAGGTTCGGCAACCACAATTTTTTGTGTTACCATACCATCCCTCCTCATCCTGTTATTCTGCCTGAACAATCTCCAGTTCTACTTTTATCTCCTCCAATATCTGAATTCCCTTAATCTCCCTTAAATTCACTGTAAAAGTATGAATTCCCGGTCCATATCCTGTTACATCAATACTCGGAATCAGATTGGTAACTTTTAAAGCTTCTAAATCAGCCTTTAATCCCCTCACTTTTAAAGAATATTTGGATTCATCCTTAAATACATAATTATATCCTTCTTCCTTTCCCACTATATTGATTTCATCCGCATCCATCCCCAGAACTGACTCTTTTACCTCTTCCACAATCACTTTTACCATGACTTCTTCTGTATTTTCCGCCAATGTAATACCATCTGGCAGATAATTTGCCAACACAACTGATGTTTCCACATCTTTACTACAATCAGTCACATCAATATCATCAATTAAAAGCTCCTCTACTTTTGCAAGATCATTAGCTTCTCCCACTACTAAAACACTGGTCGGCTGGTAATCTATACCCGCTATCGCATACCCTTCTTTGGGATCGCCTGATGTTTTTACTTTAACGGACAGCTTCTTGGTCTTCAAAATCTCTACGAATACCTCAACCTCTTTCACATCATACTCAAACTTTGCCGCATCAATAATTTCTCCGTTCTTATCCAAAAATACGGGGGTCGCATAGGACGTGAGGCTATGATCTGCATTCTTTACATCCACATCCACCACAACCTCTTCAATCATATTAACAACACTTTCCGCACCCTCCACCGTAATCAGGTTTGGTGCAGCAGATTTGGTCCGAATCGCATATCCTTCTGCCACTTCCGAATTTGCCCTGACTGAAATCGGCAGCTGTTTCTTCATCTTATCCTCAACAGCAATTACAATAGCATCCTCAACATAAGAAATAGTCAGATCCTTCGCTATATAGCTGCTGATCGGAGATACATGGATTGCTACTGCATTGGTGACGGACATTTTTGACAAATCTGCCACGGCTTTAAAGTCCTCGTTAGTCAGCTTTTCCACAATACTTCTCTTGCCTTTTACCACAATATCAATCGTAGTTCCTTTCGGAATTTCGTATACCTTATTTTTTTCAGTAATCGCATCTCCATTTACAAATTCAATTTCAATTTCCGAGATCTGCTTTGTCGTCTTGTAATCATCTACATTTGCTACAACAATCCAGACCACAATTGCAATCACCAGAGATAAAACCTTTAATCCGAAATGATCAAGAATTCTGTTTTTCATGTTTACCAAGACCTTTCCACCACTTCATTTTTCGGGCAACCGGTTCATTCTTACTAATTTCTTCTATCTTACCCACAAAATTTTCCTTTGACAAATTTCTATAAATTGCTCCGTTATAGGCAAGGGAAACCGCTCCTGTCTCTTCTGACACAATAACAGTAATACTGTCAGAAACCTCACTCACGCCGATAGCTGCACGATGCCTGGTTCCTAAAGATTTATTAATATCCAGATTATCCGATAACGGCAGATAACAGGTTGCACTAATAATCCGATTATTCCGAATTAAAACTGCACCGTCATGCAATGGAGTATTATGCTCGAAAATATTTATCAAAAGCTGGCTGGTAACCTCTGCATCTATTGTAATTCCTGTTCTCTCATAATCTCCAAGACGAACCTCCTGTTCCAATACGATCAACGCACCGGTCTTCACTTCTGACATTGCATAAACTGCTTTTGAAATTTCATTTAGTATTTTTTTATTAAATTTTCTTCCATTTCTGCTCTCATCTACTATAAAAAGCGAAGAAATAAATTTCTTTCTTCCCAGCTGTTCCAATGCCCGCCTGAATTCCGGCTGAAAAATAATGATAACCGCAATTACACCAACGCTGATTGTATTTTTAAAAATCCAGATTATTGTATTAAATTCAAAAATCCTGGCAATTCCCGTAAAGAGCAGTAATACTAAAATACCCTTCATCAAAGTCCATGCACGGGTCTTTTTAAACCAATCCATGATATAGTAAATCAAAATCGCAATAATGACAATCTCTATCAAATCTGTAATTGTAATTCTGGGAATATAAAACCAGTCAAAATAAGTTTTTAAATAATTGATAATCTGTTCCAATCGCCTAACATCTCCATTTAATTATGTGTCTTGGAATTAATATGCTTCACATTTTTATTTGATTCTGATACCGATAACTTCGGAATTGCTTTTACATAGTAATAATATTCATCATCTTCAAACTGCAAAAGTTCCGTTTTTTGATAATCAACAATGCCTTTCACAAATTGCAGACATACTGCAATCAAAAATCCGGTCAAACTCCCAAGTAAAATCTGTATAATTTCTACCTCTATTGATAGTGTAACACTTCCTACCAAAAATAAAACAACATTTAAAAATCCGCCCACTAAAAATGATACAATCCACGAATGTTCAAAAGATGCTCTGTAAACCACATAAGTTACCAGAATAACACAGGCAAAAACTATAAAAGCTAACATCATAAGCTTGTCACCTAACAATTCACTCATGATATATTGAAAGCCCTGAATCATTTCTTCATCTTCCGCAGACGCTGCAAGTACCTTTACCAAATCGGCCAGACTATTCTCATAATGATATAATATCATTCCGAATATTGCAGGTACGATAGCAGCCGGTCCCACTAAAAAACCTAAAAGAACTGGCAACGCATACACAAGATGGCATATATAACACAAAGGCACTAATAGCACAATAATCCCGGTCTTCGTCACAAAACGCATATACCCGCAATAAAAAATAAGTATAAATGCAATGCTGGTAAGTCCCACATCCAATGATACCTGCATCGACTGTAAAACAATCATAACAGCACCAATCCCTGTTATAATCTCAATCGGCAAAAAAGCACAGATAAAGGACAACAATACAAGCAATAACCCATTACCCAGTACTGGCATATAGCCAAATTGTCTGTTCAATGAAACAAACACCAATAGTGCAAGCAAAAACTTAAAGACAGGTGTAGCTATGTAGTCATACCGACTTAAAAAAGTCTTAATATTATCCCTAAAAGTCAATAAAGTCGTCACCGATTCCCACACCTCCCTTGGCTTTTACAACTTCTTTTCCTGCTTCCGTCCGCAGCTTTTTCAAATTATGATTGTAAATAATGATATTGGGTCTTGCACTTTCGTATTTTCCTGCATAAACAACCCTTGCTATAAGCCAGTATAAAAAAATCCAGACCCCGTAAACGATCAAAATGGTAAATCCTATTTTTTTATAATCCAACTTTAATATATTAGCAAGAATATAATCCAGCTTATAAATGATTCCCATTGCAAAAACCAGTGCAAAAGTTATGGTGGCTGAGACAACAGCTTTTAAGGAATGCAATCTGACATAGTCGCCTTTATAAAAGCTGTTCATTACAATCTCTTCTTTTCCTTTATTTCTCTCATAGATTGCAATCCGGCTCATCAATTTTACGTTTTCTTCACGAACCATTCCCATCCTCCTCTCTTTCCTATCAGTCCTTTACCAGAGAAAATAGTTTACCCTAATGTTTTCATCGTGGGGAATAACAGTACATCACGAATCGCTGCGGAATCCGTGAGCAGCATACACATTCTGTCAATACCAAAACCGATTCCACCTGTAGGCGGCATACCAATCTCCAAAGCATTCAGGAAGTCTTCATCCGTTGTATTTGCCTCCTCATCTCCTTGTGCAAGCAGCTCTTCCTGTGCCTTAAATCGCTCCCGCTGGTCGATAGGGTCATTCAACTCTGAATATGCATTTGCCATTTCCCATCCATTCATAAAGAACTCAAAACGTTCCACATATTCCGGATCGTCCGGCTTTTTCTTGGTAAGCGGAGATATCTCAATAGGATGATCCATAACAAAAGTAGGCTGAACCAGATGCTCCTCCACAAACTCCTCAAAGAAGAGATTCAAAATATCTCCCTTCTTATGTCTCTCTTCAAATTCAACACCCTTTTCTTTTGCAACAGCTCTTGCTTCCTCTAACGTATGAATCTCATGAAAATCCACATCTGCATATTTTTTCACTGCATCTACCATGGTAATGCGCTCAAACGGTTTGCCCAAATCCATTTCGATTCCGTTATAAGTAATCTTTGTTGTTCCCAATACTTCCTGCGCCACATAACGGTACATATTTTCAGTCAGATCCATCATCCCATTATAATCCGTATAAGCCTGATATAATTCCATCAGAGTAAATTCCGGATTGTGTCTGGTATCCAATCCTTCATTACGAAACACTCTCCCGATTTCATATACACGCTCCATGCCACCTACAATCAGACGCTTCAAATATAATTCCAAAGATATTCTCATCTTAAAATCTTCATCCAGTGCATTAAAATGAGTCTCAAACGGTCTTGCTGCCGCTCCACCGGCATTAGCAACCAGCATAGGAGTCTCTACCTCCATAAACCCCTGTCCATCTAAATATTTACGGATAGTGCTGATAATCTTCGAACGCTTCACAAACGTATCCTTTACATCCGGATTCATGATTAAATCTACATATCTCTGGCGGTAACGGATATCTGTATTCGTCAGTCCATGGAATTTCTCCGGTAAAACCTGTAAACTCTTAGACAGAAGAACAACTTTAGTGGCATGGATGGATTTTTCTCCCTTCTGGGTCAAAAATACCTTTCCCTCCACACCAACAATATCTCCAATATCCATTCTCTTAAATAACTTATATGCATCTTCTCCTAATGCGTCCCTTGACACATAAATCTGAATATTGCCACTTAAATCCTGTACATTACCAAAGGAAGCTTTTCCCATCACACGTTTTTGCATCATACGCCCGGCAATACTGACGTCCTTATCTTCATACTCTTCAAATTTATCTTTAATGATACCTGCCTTAGCAGTCACATCATATTTTGTAATCTGAAACGGATCCATTCCATTATCCTGTAATTCTTTTAATTTTTCCCGTCTCACCTTTAATAACTGATTAATATCCTGGGTTCCCTTTTGCTGGTTCTGATTATTCTCTGCCACTTCATTCACTCACTTTCTCAATGTATTCTTAATACAAAAAGGGAATAGTATAAACCATCCCCTTCCAATCGTCCTTGATTATTCTTCATCCAAGCTAATCTCTAAAATCTCAAACTGGAATGATCCATTGGGTGCTTCCACTGTTACAACTTCTCCTGCCTTAGCACCCATTAATGCAGCACCCACCGGAGATTCATTGGAAATCTTGTTATTCAGTATATCAGCTTCTGTCGAACCTACTAATTTGAAAATCTGTACATTACCATTCGGCAGTTCTTTCACTGTGACCACGCAGCCTACATTTACCTTCTCGTTATCTACTTCATCTGTATATATAACTTCGACATTCTTAAGAATCGATTCCAGTTCCTCAATTCTTGCTTCGATATCCTTTTGTTCATCTTTTGCAGCATCATATTCTGCATTCTCTGACAAGTCACCCTGTTCTCTCGCTTCTTTAATCTTTTGCGCTACCTCTTTACGTTTGACAACACGTAACTCCTGTAACTCATCTTCTAATTTTTTAAGACCTTTGTCGGTCAAAAGGTTCTTTTTCTCTGCCATTAGACTCGTCCTTCCATCTTAATTAAATTATGCGACCAAATAAATCCACATTCGCTATCTCATTATACATGACGAAACAAACCATGTCAACGCAAAAAACACCCTAAAAAAGCCGAAAAGAGACTATGGGAAACCATAATCTCTTTTCAAAATATGTCGCTATATCATTATTCTTGTGTAGTGTTTTCTTCGGAAGCTTCCGAAGAATTATCTTCAGAAGACTCTGTGGTCTTCTCTTCTTCTGTCGTCTTTGTCTCTTCTGTTGTTTTTGCTTCTTCCGAGTTCTTTCCGGTCTCTTCAGAATCCGCCTCTGTACTGTCAACAAGTACTGCATTTTCCTTCAGGAATGCCATAATCTTCTCTGACAAAATTGAAACCTCAAAATAATCATCCCCAAAGTAGTCATACACTTCTTCCTTAGTCTTGACCTGATAAGTATCCATATATTCTTCTACTTTTTTGTCTGTCTCTTCACTGGTTACCTTAATTCCCTCTTTATCAGCAATACAATACAGAACCATTTTCTGATCCAGATATTTTTTCACATATTCGGTAATCCCTTCTTTTAATGCCTCCTCCGAATCATAACCATTCATAGATAATACATCTTCATACGAATATCCATAACTTTCATAGCTCTGGGCAGTTGTCTTAAAGCTTTCAAACTCTTCGTCAACTAATTTCTTCACCTCTGCCTCATCATAACCGCTGATCGTGGAATTCTCTACTACTTTATTGAAAATATCACTTTGAGCCTGCTGCTCCGCATTGGCTTCATTTGTCTCCTCCAACTCTTCTCTGATAGAATCCTTATAAGCTGAGATTGTATCATACTCTGTATTCTCTTTTACCAATGCATCTGTAAGGTCAGGTGTCTCCGTAGTCTGAATCGAATTGATCGTCACCTTAAAATTAACTTCTACCCCTGCCATCTCTTCATTTTGATAATTCTCCGGGAAAGTCAGATCAAGGGAAACCTCTTCGCCGATATTATGTCCAACCAGTCCAGTCTCAAAGCCTGGAATAAAAGAACCGGAACCAATTGTCAGATCATATCCAGTCGCAGAACCGCCTTCAAATTCTTCGCCGTCTCTGGTGCCAACATAATCAATATTGACAATATCCCCATCTTCTACTGCCCTGTCTGTTACATCAGTTGTCTCAGCCAAACCTGCCGTAAACGAATCTAACCGATTTTGAATATCTTCATCTGTCACCTCTGCAACAGTCTTCGTATATTCAATTCCTTTATACTCTCCTAATGTTACATATTCGTTATAAACCTTCGCCTTACTGTTACCACACCCTGTCATACCAAGAACGATTACTCCTGCTAAGACAACGGCACCCAATCTTTGTTTTTTCATTGTTCATTTCCCTTCTATCAAAAAATATTTCCTAAAATACATACATTAAATTTATATCACAAATGACTTTAAAAATAAAGTGTATTTATAAAAGTTCACAGAAATACCATTTTTAAGGCTTATCATTTCTTTCTTCCCATAATATTGTGCCGTCCCAGCATTGTATACACTATATTGTGTTTTTTCTCATTTACAATACCAAGATAGAGTGTTATAATAGATTTATTTTCAGCTAAAGTGCGCCCATTTTTGCACTTTGAAGCATAAAAAGGAGTAAAAATATGAAAGTAATCAAACGAGATGGTACAACCGTTTCTTACGATCGAAACAAGATAAAGCGTGCCATTCAAAAAGCAAATTCAGAAGTTGAACCTGCTGAAAAAGTCTCTGACGATACAATTGAATATATCATTTCCTGTATCGAGACCAAGAATCGTTCCAGAATGCTGGTAGAAGATATTCAGGATATCATTGAACAAAAGTTAATGGATGAAAAAAAATTTGTATTAGCAAAAACATATATTATCTACCGATATTCCAGAGAACTTGTCCGCAAGGCAAATACCACCGATGATTCTATTTTAAGTCTTATACAAAATCGCAACAAAGATGTTATGGAAGAAAATTCTAATAAAAATGCTACTGTTGCCTCCACGCAGCGTGATCTGATAGCCGGCGAGGTCTCCAAAGATTTAACAAAACGTATTTTACTGCCGGAAAAGATTTCAAAAGCACATGAGGAAGGCATTCTGCATTTCCACGATGCTGATTATTTTCTCCAGCCTATTTTCAACTGCTGCCTTATTAATATAGGAGATATGCTTGATAACGGTACTGTGATGAACGGCAAATTAATCGAAAGCCCAAAGAGTTTTCAGGTAGCCTGTACCGTCATGACACAAGTAATCGCCGCTGTTGCCAGCAGCCAGTATGGCGGACAATCCGTAGATGTACACCATTTAGGCAAATATTTAAGAAAATCCTATCATAAATTTAAAACGAGAATGACCGCAGAATTTAGCGGAAAGGTATCCGAAGACATCATTGAAAAAATGGTACAGGAACGCCTGAATGATGAGCTGCGTTCCGGCGTACAAACCATCCAGTATCAGATTAATACGTTGATGACTACCAATGGGCAATCACCGTTTGTCACCCTTTTCCTGAATTTGGATAAAGATGATGAATATCTCAAAGAGAATGCCATGATCGTAGAAGAAATTCTCCGGCAGCGCTTAGAAGGCATTAAGAATGAAAAAGGTGTCTATATTACCCCTGCTTTTCCAAAATTGATTTATGTTCTTGACGAGCACAACTGCTTAAAAGGCGGTGAATACGACTACATTACAGAACTTGCAGTAAAGTGTTCTGCAAAACGCCTGTATCCTGATTATATCTCCGCAAAGAAAATGCGCGAAAATTATGAAGGAAATGTATTCTCCTGTATGGGATGCCGCAGCTTTTTAACGCCATGGAAAGACGAAAACGGTAAATACAAATTTGAAGGACGCTTTAATCAGGGTGTAGTCAGCCTGAATCTTCCACAAATCGGAATCATTGCCAGCGGTGATGAAGAAAAGTTCTGGGATTTATTGGAAGAGCGTCTGGAACTCTGCTATGAAGCTTTGATGTGCAGACATCATGCATTGAAGGGAATCACTTCTGATGTGAGTCCGGTTCACTGGCAATATGGTGCCATTGCAAGACTGGAAAAAGGGGAATCCATTGATAAACTACTATTAGACGGCTACTCCACTATATCTCTGGGATATATCGGTTTGTATGAAGTAACCAAATTAATGAAGCATTGCAGCCATACTGAGCCAAGCGGACAGGATTTTGCCCTTCGCGTCATGAACCGTCTCCGTGCAGCAACCGACAAATGGAAAGCAGAGACCGGTATTGGATTTGGTCTTTATGGAAGCCCGGCAGAATCCCTCTGTTATCGCTTTGCAAGAATTGATTTAGAACGTTTTGGAAGTATTCCTGATATCACTGATAAAGGTTATTACACGAATTCTTATCACGTAGATGTCAGAGAGAATATTGATGCTTTCAGCAAATTCCGCTTTGAAAGCCAGTTCCAGAAAATATCTTCTGGCGGCGCCATCTCCTATGTGGAGATTCCTAATATGAGGAATAATTTAGATGCATTAGCGGAGGTTGTACGTTTTATATACGATAATATACAATATGCGGAATTTAATACCAAATCAGATTACTGCCATGTATGTGAATATGATGGCGAAATACTGATTAATGATGATAATGAATGGGAGTGCCCACAATGTGGTAATAAGGATCATGCCAAAATGAATGTGACCAGAAGAACCTGTGGTTATCTGGGAGAAAACTTCTGGAACGTTGGTAAAACTAAGGAAATCAAATCCAGAATTCTCCACCTGTAGAACATCCCGTTGCTAACAATGGGAATAAGACAAAACATTATTTACCCCACAGAGAAATGGAGAATATCATGAACTATGGAAACATAAAAAAATACGATGTCGCAAACGGTCCCGGTGTACGGGTCAGTTTATTTGTTAGCGGCTGCACCCATCATTGTCCAGGATGTTTTAATCCTGAAACCTGGGATTTTAATTTTGGAAACCCTTTTGACAGTGATGTAATCAACGAGATATTAGAAGCACTACAGCCTTCTTATATACACGGTTTTACCTTGCTTGGCGGTGAACCTTTTGAATACGAAAACCAAATCGGTGTACTTCCTCTACTAAAGGAAATTAAAAATCGGTTTCCTAACAAAGACATCTGGTGCTATACCGGTTATGATTTTGAAGAGGATATTTTAGGCGATATGGCAAAAAAATGGGCAGAAACCTATGATATGCTTTCCTATATTGATGTCTTAGTAGACGGTGAATTTGAGGAAGCAAAAAAAGACCTTGCTCTTCGATTCAGAGGTTCCTCCAACCAGCGGATCATCAAAGTGCAGGAATCCTTACAGGAAAACAAAATTATCCTTTGGGATGATACAAAAGAATTTACAATTTATTGAGAAAGAGGATAAAATCATGCAGAATGCAAATGTACCAATCAAAAAACTTGACCCGGAAGCAACCCTTCCGACTTATGGTTCCGAATATGCAGCCGGTGCCGATTTATATGCCTGCATCAAGGAAACCGTGAATTTCGAACCGGGAGAGACCAAATTGATCAAAACCGGACTGGCAATGGAGATTCCTGCCGGTTATGCCGGACTTATATACGCCAGAAGCGGACTCGCCTCCAAAAAGGGGCTTGCTCCCGCCAATAAAGTCGGTGTCATAGATGCTGATTACCGGGGAGAAGTCATGGTAGCATTACACAACCATAGCACAATACCTGCTTCTATCGAACCGCAGGAGCGTATCGCCCAGCTGGTAATCACACCTTATCTGACCGCCTGTTTTGAAGAAACAGAGCAATTAAGTGATACTGTCCGGGGCGAAGGAGGCTTCGGTTCCACCGGTACAAAATAACTATATAATACAGGGGCTGTCAATCTTTAATGTGATATGCCCCTTTTTATTTTTCTTTTTTATGCAGCAACACATACTCTGCTTCCCTTTTTTGAAGTTCTCCTATACCATCAGATGTATCCTTTGCCAGTTTTTCTGCTTCTTCATATGAAATCAGAGGTCTCAACTGCACTTGATGATTTTCAATCGGTATATAAGAAACCTTTTTGTGGTCAAATACCGAACGCAGTCCATAATACATAATCTGCTCACCGTTTTTTGCCGCCAATTTCGTAATTTCAGTCACCTGGCATACACCTATATTTTCACTGAAGATAATCTCTTTTTTCTCAAACACAGTTTTTTCCTTTCTAAATTCTTGTTTGTATTACTAAGAGGGACGCTTTCAACATGAGGGGGTGGTGGAGCTCGCTGTGGAGATATTATAGGATTCACGTTCCGTCCCCGCTTCCACTCCATCTCATGCGTAACGGTACATAAGCTGCCAGCCCGCATTTTATGCGGACTGCCAGCTAAGTACCGACGGATGA
>JAIDOW010000021.1 GCA_029063085.1 Lachnospiraceae bacterium | reverse complement strand
TTGTATTCGTTTATTATATATAAAATGAAACAAGATGGCAAAAGGCTGTTGAAGGAAAGTGATTTTTTTCAATAGCCTTTTTTCATATAAGCCGGAAATTTTATAAAATAGTCTAAGTAATTTCATTGACGAAAGGATAATACTATATTATCATGCGAGTATAGATTGTGGAAAAAATCTGGAGGGAGTGATAAAAAGTGTTGGATAAAAAGGATATTGCAATAATACGTTATGTTGCCAGGGTATTCCCCTAGGCCCAATATTTGGGAAGTGTCCCCAACCCTAATGGTATAAAATATGGAATGAGAAAACTTGAAAAGTGGAATAATTATGGTATAATTAACCCATACAGAAAGGAGGAATTGATATGCCACAGATTATTCCGATTAAGGATTTGAAGAATACAGCAGAAATATCAGAGATGTGCCATGCCGTTTCAGAACCGATTTACATTACAAAGAATGGATATGGCGATATGGTACTAATGAGTATGGAAACATATGAGGCACATTATAATAAAGAGAAAATCTACCGGGAACTTGAAATATCAGAACAGCAGATAAAGGAAGGCAGAGTGCTGGATGCAAAAGAAGCATTAAACACTTTAAAGGAGAAATATGACTTATAAGATAGTAGTTTCACAAAGGGCAAATGAACAGATGGAAGAAATTATTGCTTATATTATGCAGAAGCTTCAGAATAGGCAGGCAGCAAAGGCTGTATATAATGATATCATGAACGCTTATGATAAGTTGGAATATATGGCAGAGGCAACTGCGTTATGTGAAGATCCATATCTGGCTGTAAAAGGATATCGCAGGCTGGCATTGGAACATCATAATTATATTCTTTTATATCAAGTGGATGGAAACATGGTTTATGTGAATGGCATCTTTCATATGCTGGAAGATTATCAGGAAAAAATAAGATAAGAAAGAAGAAACGGTTATCTGTATATTGCAGACAGCCGTTTTTTGTACAAAAATTTAAGGAGGTGACGTGAACCGTTGAATATGAAAAAACAGATATTACAACAGCTTGTTTCAGAAAACGGTGATATTGAAAAATTGATAATGGATATGGGGTTAGAGTACTGGAAGAGAATAAGATATAAAGAATACCCGCTTGTGAATACAGGCGGGTATTCCCATGTCAGAAAGGTTTTAGATTACTGATTCTTTCTTTTCCTGCCACCTTTAAGCGGCATAAATAAAAGGTGCACCGGAATATCCAGAGCTTTGCTGATATCAAAGAGCAATTCCATAGAAAAGGCTTGTACCTGGTTTTGGCTTTCGATACGGCTGATGTAGGTTCTGCTGACACCAACAGCAGCAGCCAGCTGAGTCTGTGTCATTCCTGCACGTTGCCGGTAAAAAGCAATGTGCTTTCCTGTGTCCAGAAAAAGGTTATGGTTTTCAGATGACGGGTACATGTTTGTTTTACTCATATTGTTCTCCTCCTTTGTGAATAAAACCTAATCAATAACTACATTTGAATAATATACGTAACTGTAGTAAAAGTACATAGTTTTTTTATAAAAATTTGAAATGTTGATAAAAAATTAACAAATATTGACAAATTATAAGGTGATTTTATTATCAAATGTGTTAGTTAACAATAAACATAGTGGTAATTATACCTATTTTAAGTTTATTGTTCCGGAAGTGGCTCAAAAAAACATTTTGGCGGAACATTTAGAATCCGGCAGATCATGAAAAAGCGATCAAAAGAAATGTGTGCATTCTGGTTGGGACTTTCAATGCGGCTCAGGTAAGTGCGGTGAACGTGAAGTTCGTCGGCAAGTCTCTGTTGTGTAAAACCTGCTTTTTTACGGAAGTAGGCAATATGAATACCTAAATCAATGTAATAATCGCAGTTTTCAAAGGTAATTAAATATTTTTCTTGTTTTGTCAGCATAATAGGACTCCTTTGTAATTTTTTTAGTTATTTAAAATTTAATATAAAGAAGTCGAGAGGTACATACTTGTTATCTAAAAGTGAACAAAAAAGTAATCTGACAGTTGACAAAAAAGCAAGGTATTTCAAGCAGGACAAGGAAGGAGTGGCGATCATGTGTAAGATTATGGAAGATATGAGGAAGGAAGCTGAACTGAATAAGGCCCAAAAGATAGCGGTTTATTTGATAAAATTAGGCAAGCTGTCCTTAGAGGAAATAGCAGAAGCTACAGAGCTGTCTCTTGATACAGTTAAGGAGTTGGAAAATGAATCAATGCAACTGGCATAATTGATAAAAATTAATAACGGTAAAGGAACATGGAAGAGTGATGTGGATCATGTGCCTTTTTGTATAGATAGGGTAGTAACACACTGTTTTTTTATAGAAAGGTGATCACAAATATCTATTATATAAAATATAATGTCGAAAGTTCTTGAAAAATATAAAAAACACCCTTATTATAAACATAAGAAGTAAAATTACGTTAGATGAGAGGGATAAAATGCAAGAATTTAATATGACACATAAAACATTGGATATGAAAAAAATTATGGTGATAGTTAAAGGTGAGGATAAAACTGCGGAAATTGAAAAAATGAAATATGTTTCGGAACCGGGTAAAATAGGTATTAAATATTTCCGTGGAAAGACAACTTACAATACATCACGTAAATATATAGAAATTTTAGAAAATCCAGAGTTAATAGAAATAGGAACAAGCGTGATGTATATAGGTGATATGCCAGTTAATAATCCACAGCTTATACTACGTTTTGGGAAAAATATTAGAATTTGTGAAAAAGGTAGATATTTTACTGTTGCCATAGAACAAATTAAATTAGTTGATAGTGCTGTAGAAGAACAAAAGGGAGGGCAGATAATAAATTATTTGAAGGATATTGCACAATATACAAAGACAGAAGAAAATAGTGAATATAAAGTCCCATTTTTAAAGAATCAATTAGACAATATGACATTTGTGCATCCGGAGAGTGTACTGGCTGATTATTTGATGCAACAACCGGTTAAACAACGGTCATTAGAAGGAAAAGGGATTATTTTTCCATTCCAATTTAATCTTAGCCAGAAAAAGGCTCTTGAAAATGCTTTGACGCATTCTATATCTGTAATACAAGGACCACCAGGTACAGGTAAGACTCAGACAATTTTAAATATACTTGCTAATCTTATAGCTTTGCAGCATAAAAGTGTAGCAGTGGTATCAAATAATGGTGAAGCAGTAAAAAATGTGATTGAAAAGATGTCAAAAGAAGGATATGGATTTTTAGGTGCTTTGCTTGGGAAAAAAGAAAACAGGGAAAGATTTTTTCAGGATATTCCGATTCCTCAAATACCAGAGGGTTGGAAAGGTGCATATACGTCTGAATGGATGTTAGAAAGAATAAAAGAAATAGACCGGAAATTAACGGTTTTACAATATAAAGAAAGAGAAAAGAAACAGAGGCAGCAGGAATTAAGGGAATGGTGTTTGGAGCAAGAACATTTTGAGGAATACTATTTAAAAAGGGATATAGAAAGTAGTGTAAAACTTCCATTATTTTGTAAAACGCCTAATAAAATTATGTCTTTTCTTGCTGAAACGGCATTGTCTAAAGAATATACACAATACCGGAAAGGGATATATAAATTAAAATTGTTTTTTAAGTATGGTGTTTTTGACATAAGGAAGTTAGAATTTCAAGAGATAGAAATAGTTTTAATGCTTCAGAAAAAATATTATCAATTGCAGATCAGTAAGTTGAAAAATAGGATTAAAACGTTAGATAGACAATTAGAAAGAGAATCCTTTAGTCATTTGTTAGAAGAATATCAAGAATTTTCAGAAGCTGTATTTAAACGGAGTTTATATGAAAGTCATAAAAAATATAAAATGCCGAATTTTACATTAAAGAGCTATAAATCGAGATTTGAGGAATTCAAAAGAGAATTTCCCATTATTTTAAGCACCACACATTCTCTGAGGTCTTCAATACCTCAAAACTATTTGTTGGATTATGTGATAATTGATGAAGCATCCCAAGTAGATTTAATTACAGCAGTTTTGGCACTTTCTTGTTGCCGTAATGTAATTATTGTTGGCGACATGAAACAATTACCACAGATTGTAAATATAAATATAAAACAACAGATTTGTACAGAGGTGACAAATGAAGCATATGACTATTTTAAAGAAAATATATTATCATCTATACTGAAGTTATATAAGAATACAGTACCATGTACGACACTGAGGGAACATTATCGTTGCCATCCACAAATTATTGAATTTTGCAATAAACAATACTATGATGGGGAATTAATTGCTTATACAAAAGAGGATATGTCGGAAGCTCCCTTGCTGTTATATAAAACTGCACAAGGTAATCATATGAGGGAACTTACATACGATAAAAAGAAAAAGGTATATAATCAGAGAGAATTAGATGTTATTGTGAACGAGGTATTGGAAAATAAGGAATTAGAAAATAAAGAAAATGTAGGATTTGTCACGCCGTTCCGCAAACAGGTTAGCAAAGCAGAGAGTTTATTGGATGAGGAAATTCAATGTGATACAGTACATAAATATCAGGGAAGAGAAAAGGATATTATGATCATGTCCACTGTACTGGATGAGACATATGCGGGAATAAAAAGGCTTGAGTTTGTAGATGATTCACAGATGGTCAATGTAGCAGTTTCGCGTGCTGTTAAGCAGTTTATATTAGTAACAAATCATGATTTATTTTCTATAAGAGGAAAAAATCTTTCAGCTTTGCTTCGGTATATTCAATATAGTACTTTAGATGAAAATGTGGTTGAAAGTCAGGTAGTATCAGTTTTTGATTTATTATACAAAAAGTATTCTAGTAAATTGTCGCGATATAAAAAGAAAATGAATACGAATGCACGATGGAGATCTGAGGAAGTTTTGAGAGTTTTGCTGGAAGATATTCTCAGTCAGTCAGAATATAGTATGTATACATATGCACAGGGGGTTTTATTGAAAAATTTGATAAATGATGACAGTCAGCTTAGTGAAGCTGAAAAAACATATATTAATAACAGGGCTTCTGTGGATTTTGTGATTTATTACAAAATGGATAAAAGTCCGGTATTAGTAGTAGAAGTTGATGGATTTGCATTTCATGAAAATAATCCACAGCAGTTACAAAAGGATAAAATGAAAGATTTGATTTTGGAACAAAAGGGAATAGAACATATCAGATTGGCTACAAATGGAAGCGGGGAAAAGGAAAAAATAATGAATAAATTATCAGGTAATAAAAAATATTAAAAAGAGTTGATTTTATGGAATTTGTTAATTGGAGGTGAATTTATTGACGATGCATTCTGTGCAGCAGAAGCATTGGGATATGTTACATATGATAATCTAATCCAGATTGGATTATTTTTAGTGACGCTTATAGGTCTTGTTTACAAGAAAGGATAAAGAGCAAAAAGCAACCGCACTGGGCGGTCACTTTTTGACAGGATATTGCATCATTCGGAATCCGGAAGCGGTTCAAAGAAACACTTTGGCGGTACATCCAGAACCCGGCTGATTGTGAAGAAGAGTTCAAAAGAAGGATGTGTATTTTGGTTGGGACTTTCGAGACAGCTTAAATAAGTCCGTTTGATGCCGAGTATGTCAGCAAGCTTCTGCTGTGTAAGACCAGCTTTTTTGCGGAAATAGGCTATATGGATACCTAAATCCACGAATAAATCACAGTTTTCAAAGGTTATCAGATATTTTTCTTGTTTTGTTAGCATAAGAATGCCTCCTTTGTAAAATTTTTAGTTATTTCAAATTTAATACAAAGAAGACAAAAGGTATATAAATGTTTTCTGATAATGAACAAAAATGTAAGCTGACAGCTGACAAATCGCAGAGGGATGCAGTTTTAAGAGTTGATAAAGAAAAGGGGGTGATAAGAAGGGGAGAACGTATCCCGGTATTTAAGGGGTATTTGATAAAAATAATAATGAAAAATCAATTTTGTAAGAACAATATTAATATGTTATAATCATACTATATAGTTTAATTAGAAACAGGATGCATATTTCGGTAGATGCCCTCTAGTACATAAGGGGGTGATGCCCGTGAATACAATGGAAGTTTTGACTTTATTGTTAGTGGTTTTTGCGGCACTATCTTTTATAGATAACCACAAAAAGAAATAGCATCCCAACACCGTCCAAAGTAGAAGGATACTATCTCTTTTAGATAATTATTATTTTACCGAGGGCAAATCGGAATTTGTAGCCGATTCACTTTCTAATTAGATTATATACTAGGGCATTTGATTTTTCAAGTGCCCTTTTTTGTAAGCTATTTAATTATTTGGAATCCGGAAGTGGTTCGAAGAAGCACTTTGGTGGTACATTTAAGACCCGGCAGATGGTGAAAAATTGTTGAAAGGAAATATGTGCGTCCTGATTGGGGCTTTCAATGCGGCTCAGATAAGAACGGCTGATACCAAGTATGTCAGCAAGTCTCTGCTGTGTAAAGCCGGCTTTTTTGCGGAAGTAGGCAATGTGGATACCTAAATCCACAAAAAAATCACAGTTTTCAAAGGTAATTAAATATTTCTCTTATTTTGTAAGCATAAAAACGCCTCCTTTGTAATTTTTTAGTTATTTCAAATTTAATATAAAGAAGGTGGAAGGTACATACTTGTTATCTAAAAGTGAACAAAAATGTCAGCAAAAAGCTAACAAAAACAGAGAAAATGCAGTTTTAAATATATTTAAGAAGAAAAGGAGTAAGAAGATTCCGCAGTCGCTGATATTCCTGAGGAATGGATTGAAACGAGGACGTAAGTATGAGATATCCTTAGCAGAAAAGGAAACCCTTGAACTGATGCAGAAAGGGCTTGCCCTTATGATCATCGGGCATATGCATATGAAGGTCATGTTTGAAATAGCAGAATACAAATGGGATTACTTTGGTTCTGCCGGAGGAAGGTGATGGACCGGATACTGGCATGGATAATAGGGGGATTCTTCGGATTTCTCCTTATTTTCTGTGCCATTTTAGGCGGTTCTTTTGAGGAAAGTGAAGGGAATGGGTATTATTAAAGGACAAAAGAATAGATGTGGCCAGTTTCGGAATGCAGAACGATATCTTCCTATTTTGGATAAAGAAATTCCCCGACCGCAGGAGTATCCACAGACCATAAGGGAATCGATATAGCATATCAGGAAGGAACGGATGTAGTGGCGTCCAAAGGCGGTACTGTTATAGTGGCAGAAGCTTCTGCATCGGAAGGAAACTGGGTAGCAATAATCTGAATAAAGCACCAGACTGGGCTTTAAAATCAGCAAGGGCAGTGCTAGAGGGAACAGTAGCGAATCCGATTGGAAAACGATGTTATTTCATATCGGCAGCCTATGCGAAACAGTTGGGAATTGAAAAGAATGGAATCAATGTAGGCGACAATGTATTTTATGAGAAATGTGAATGGTAAGCAGATTGTTATAGAAAAAGAAAAGAAGATTTGTATAGTAGATTTTAAAAGTAATCGTGTACAAGGTGGATAGCTTCCCCAACTTTACTAAAGAGGGGAGGTGGTGCCAATGACAACATTTGAAATAATATCAATCATAATATCAATATTTTCGTTATTGATTGCGTTTGGAATGTTAATCATAGCACTGCTTGCCTACATAGATAGGAAAAACAAGCGAAAATAAAAATACCTACCTTGTTACTTAGCCGGTACTGGTAGGTATTTTTACTTACAATGAGGCTAACCACTTTGTGGGCGGTTGCTCTTTTATATGCTTATTATAGCATTCCGTAATCAGAAAATCAATCAGGAATTAGAAACATAAATACACAAAAAATTCATGCTTCGGATTATCCGGAGCTTTTTTGATAAGGAGACATAATTATGCAGAAATTTGAAACAAAATATGATTTATTGAATGCAGTATACAGGGATAGTGAATTGAAGAAAGGATGCATCCTGCTTTTACAGTACTTGATACATAGATCAGATAAGGAACGTTGTTTTCCGGCGGTAGAAACGATAGCAAAAGCATTAAACGTATGCAAGCGTACTGTCCAGTATAATATGCGTAAATTGGAAAACGCCGGTTATATTATCCGGAAAGACCGCTGGTACAACCACCAGCAGCTGACTAACCAGTATGTATTTAATCTGGGTATCACAGAGGATGTTCCAAGACAGATCCGGTACACCGATGATGAAAAAGAACAGATTAGACAGATTTCTTTCCATATCCCTAATGATGATATTTATATGAAAAATGGAATAAACCAGGATAAAAATGTTCCGGAAAAAATGAATAAAGCGGCCGAGATTATGAAAACTTACGATATGTAGTTATCCGGAAGAGAAAAGCTGCTGTTGATTTATCTTATCCACAGGGCAGATAAGAAAGGCATAGCGTATGATATTCCGGAAACTTCTTTTTCCTTTGTTTGCGTGTTCACGGTGGAGTTCTACCATTTTACCCATGATAAAATCCTGATCTTCTAAAGAGAGTCGGCTATAGTATTCAAGTAATCTATTGTATTTAGCACTTGCCAGTTCGGATTGGGTTACCTTTTTGGCATTTGTACGTTCTGCAATATAATCCAGAGAAACACCATAAATATCAGTCAACTGAATTAAAATATCAATAGGTGGGGTTCGTAAACCAGATTCATATTTTTGATATTGAGATTGAGACATATTTAATTTTTGTCCCATTTCTACTTGTGTTAAATCGGAATCTTCGCGTAAATTTCTTATTCTTTTTAGCATAATATCACCTAGTTTATTTTATCATATATAATTTGTAATACCTGACAAATAATATCGATCGGTATTATTATATTGCCGAAAGCATAATACAAGTATATGTATTATGTGAATAAGCGTGTACTTTGACAACTGAATAATATGATACAGCTGCGGTTTTGCCATGATCTAGCATAAGCTATGAGCGAAAATAACGCACCTGCCTGAGCGTTGGCTCCAGACGGACGCACCGCCTACCGATAGGGAAAAGGAAACAATGTGGCATCCGGGCACGAAGGCACCGGGAGAGATCAAGAACTGGGAGAGCAGAAATGCTGGCTGTGGATTATATTTTAATTTGAAACAGATACAAAAGTAATTAGGATGGTAATTGTTTTTGTATCTGTTTCAGCATGATAGCAACAAGCATATTGGATAAGCTGCTATGCATAAAGATGACTAAAGACGGGAGGATGCTGCATATGAATGAAGTGATAACCTATACCATTGAGCGGGAATTTTTAAATAAAGTGACAACAGAGGATTTGATAAGGAATATTATACGGCTGCATCAGGAAGAATCACCTGATAAGGCAGTTTCGTGATTGGCTGGTTTCCGGAAAATATGTTATAGTCTGACAGATACGGTAAAAGGTAAAAAGTATGGGAAAAGATATTATTTTTTTTACTGCTCTTTATATCCGCTTGTCGAGAGAAGATGGTGATAAGGAGGAAAGTGACAGCGTTAGCAATCAAAGAAAACTTTTGACAGAGTATATTGAAAATAAGCAGGAATTTATTTTGAAGGGTGTCTATATCGATGACGGTTATTCAGGGACTAATTTTGAACGGCCAGAGTTTAAAAGAATGATACGGGATATTGAAGAAAGAGAAATAAACTGTGTCATCGTAAAAGACTTGTCCAGGTTTGGCAGGGATTATATAGATACCGGAAGATATTTGGAGAGAATCTTTCCTGATATAGGAGTACGTTTCATTTCTATATCAGATGGGATTGACAGCTTAAAGCAGGTGTATGATCTGATGCTGCCAATCAAAAATATATTTAATGAACAATATGCAAGAGATATTTCTAAAAAGATTCAGGCCACCGTAAAGATGAAACAGCATGCCGGTGAATTCATAGGAGCGTTCGCAAGCTACGGTTACAAAAAATCCCCCGCAGATAAAAATAAGCTGGTAATTGATGAATATCCTGCCAGCGTTATAAAGAGAATTTTTGATATGTATATTTCTGGTATCGGAAAACAGAAGATTGCAAGGATACTGACAGAAGAAGGGATTCTTTGTCCTTCTGCATATAAACGGCTCAATGGTGAGCCATATAAAAATTGTAATTATAGAGAGAATTGTTACTGGACATATTCAACGGTGAACAGTATCCTGCATAAAGAGATATATACCGGCAATATGGTTCAGGGGACAAAACACCAGACAATGAGGAGTAAGCAGAACCGGGTGGCAAAGGAAGACTGGATTGTGGTTTCTAAGACGCATGAGCCGATTATCAGCCGGGAAACATGGGAGAAAGCACAAAGTATGTTAAACCGCCGGACAAGACAACTGGATCTGGTTACAAATCAGAATATCTTCGCAGGTTTTATAAGATGCGGGGACTGCGATGCTGCAATGGCTAAGGTTTCATGGAAAAGGGCAGATAGTACACGGTCAGAGTCTTTTTACTGCGGTACCTATAAGCGTTATGGAAATAAGTATTGTACTCCGCATACAATGCCGCTGAAGGTACTGGAGCAGATTGTATTAAAGGATCTCAATAAGATTATCAATGGTATCAATGATTTAGATAAGTTAATGAAGGAGAATGAGGCAGTATCTGAAAAAAATGCATCCTCACAGCTACAAAAGCAGATTGACAGGCTGAATACAGAGCTGGAAAAGACCAGAAAATGGAAACAGTCCCTTTATGAAGACTATAAAGAGGAATTATTGTCAAAAGAGGAATATGCAGCCTACCGGCAGGACTATACTGAGAAAGAACTTTTGCTGGAAAAACAGATACATGCCCTGCAAATGTCGCAGGATGAGGAAGAACATTATGCACTGGAATCCTCCTGGGTAACCAGGCTACGGGAGCTTAAGGAAGTAAAAACGCTTGACCGCAGTATTATTGTGGAAATGATAGACAGGATAATAATCTATAATGACCGGCGAATCCGCATTATTTATAATTTTTCTGATGAATTGGAAGAATTATTTGATAGATGCCTGCATATTCGCAACTGATACGCAGGGCATGGAGGATATGACAACGGTGCTTCTTATAATGGAAGAAAAGAAAAAGATGATAATTTGAGATTGGCACTGGCTGTAGGAGAAAAACTGGAACAAGATGGATTCCCGGTTATTTACACAAGAACCACAGATGTTTACCAGCGTCCGATTGAAAAGGCAAGGATTGCAAATGACAGTGGAGGAGATTACTTTGTTTCTTTTCACCGTAATTCCAGTCCTAATCCCAATACTTATAGTGGAGTGCAGACATTGGTATATAACGATTCAGGAGTGCCTGCCAGTATGGCACGCAATGTAAATGAGGAGCTGGTAAAGGTCGGTTTTAATGATCTTGGTGTACCTGTAAGACCGGACTTGGTAGTACTTAGAAGAACAAAGATGCCGGCAATTCTGATTGAAGCAGGATTTATCAATACAGAGGCAGATAATCAGCTTTTTGATTCTAATTTTAATGAAATAGCGGATGCAATTGCGGCGGGAATCGAGAAAACTGTCGGAACAGGTAGTTCAACAAAAACATTCGGTGTACAGGTCGGTCTGTTCCGCAGATATGAAAATGCACAATATCTGTTAAATGAGTTACTGAACCAAGGGTATAATGCACAAATCAGAGAGTGGAATCAGTATTATGCAGTTATTGTAGGTCAGGAAGAAAGTCTGGAGGATGCCAGAGCACTGGAGCGTCAGCTGCAAAATCAGGGTTACGATACATTGATCGTCAATATATAATTTAGGGGATTTTGAGGGAAGCTTAAATTATATTTTTAATGAGCCGGTTTCAGGTTTTCTAAAAATGTAAGAGTTTTTCACATTTGCACTGCCGCTGGAATGATTTTCTGATTGTAGAAGGTTATCATAAGTGTATAAAAGAGGAATTGCCATATCATACCCTATGGATACAAGTGGTTAGTTTTCAGGGTGATTTAAAAATCCGCTCATCAGGTTAAAACTTGAGCGGATTTTTTTATATCATATTGACACTCTGATCATCATAGAAACTGCTCCGCTTTTCCTATTAAGATTGTCCGTTGAAATGGAAGTATTAATGTCTAAATCAGTGTTTTTTATGGGTTTGCTGTATTTATAAGCAGGATGCTGTCTGATTTGATATGCCTGCTGATATCATTTTGAAACGGATATTGTCTTAATTGTGCTTTTTCTTTAAAATTTCTTAAGAATTTTTTGTAAAATGGGGATAGCATTCTTATTTCATTGTGTTATACTTAGATATGAACTTGGTTTACATAATGAACCATAAGCATAAGCACAGTATTGATGATAAATAGCACGAAAAGGAATGTGACAACATGAATTTACTTATGATTAAGGAGAAAATAAAGAATATATATGACAAAATAATAGAACCTTTCTATAGAAGGATAGTATCTGATAAAAAAGTTTTATATCCGTTTTTTATTATCGTGGCAAGTTTGTTTTGCATTATGCTGGCAGAACTGTCACCCCACGGTAAAATGAGGGTATGGTATTATGAATTGACGCATAGGGAGATTATGGATAAAGGAATACAATATGCAGAAACAGAAAATAACATTAGTGCAGGAAAAGGAAATTTTCTCACGTATTACCGTTATCAAAAGTTTGGAGCTAGTGATCCTGCCGCAGTGGATACAGAAGCACCGATGATCGCATTGACTTTTGACGATGGTCCTAATCCTGAATATACCAAGCGTATCTTAGATGTTTTAAATGCAAATTATTCACATGCTACTTTTTTTGTAGTAGGCACGAATGCAGAAAAATATCCTGATACTTTAAAGGCGATATTGTCATCAGGAAGTGAGATAGGGAATCATTCATATAATCATGCTAATCTGACAACAGTGGGTGCTGAAAAGGTTGAAACGGAGATTGGAGAGGTGAACCGTGCTGTAAAAAAAGCAACAGGGGAAAATACAACAGTAATCCGTCCGCCATATGGGGCATATGATGACAATCTGCTTAATCAATTGCAGGAACCGGTCGTTCTCTGGGATCTGGATACAGAGGACTGGGATAGCCGTAATGCTCAGATTATAGTGGATAAAGTGCTTGCTGATGTTAAAGACGGAGATATTGTTTTAATGCACGATATTTATGAATCTACAGCTGAGGCAATGGAAATACTTGTGCCCAAATTAAAAGAACTTGGATATCAGATTGTAACAGTCAGTGAAATGGCAAGATATAAGGGTAAAGAACTGGAACTGGGTAAACCCTATGGGAAGATACAGGGATTATCAAAGGAATAAAATAAGGACGGGGCTGTGTAGACAGCCCTGTTTTGCAGTTAAAGGAGTGTTTTTACGAAAAAGTCTAATTTGCAACGATTTTTAGAGTATGGTATAATGAATGCAAATTTCAGATGGATTGTTCATACGTGGACAGGCATTTATATATTTTTAAATATAGAGATAACAAGGAGGAATTATTATGTGGGCATATGAGAGTGTTTTTTATCAGATTTATCCGTTAGGTTTTTGCGGAGCACCATTTGAAAATGATGGGAATCAGGAATCACGGATTTTGAAGGTGATTGATTGGATTCCGCATATTGAAAAGTTAGGTGCAAATGCGATATATTTTTCGCCAGTATTCGAATCAGATACACACGGGTATAATACAAGGGATTATACCAAAATTGACTGTCGGCTTGGGACAAATGAGGACTTTAAGCAGGTGTGTGATAAGCTGCATGATGCGGGAATCAAAGTAGTGTTGGATGGTGTATTTAATCATGTGGGAAGAGGATTCTGGGCATTTCAGGATGTATTGCAAAACAGAGAAGGTTCCAGATATCGTGACTGGTTTCATATTGATTTTGGAGGCAATTCTAATTATAATGACGGACTCTGGTATGAGGGCTGGGAAGGAAATTATGATCTGGTAAAACTAAACCTGAGAAATGAAGAAGTGATTCAGCATATATTTGCAGCAGTGAAGGGCTGGATAGATGAGTTTGATATTGATGGTCTGCGGTTAGATGTAGCGTACTGTCTGGACAAAGATTTCTTAAAGAGACTGCGGCAGTTTACGGATTCCCAGAAAGAGGAGTTTTTTATTGTTGGAGAAACCCTTCATGGCGATTATAATCAATGGGCAAATGATGAGATGTGCCATTCTGTTACCAACTATGAATGTTACAAAGGTCTGTTTTCCAGCTTTAACAGCATGAATATGTTTGAAATCTGCCATTCACTGGCAAGACAGTTTGGTCCGGAAGACTGGACACTCTACAAGGGTAAACATCTGCTCTGTTTTGTAGATAATCATGATGTTACCCGTATTGCAAGCAATCTGAGCAATGAAAAGCATTTACCGCTCATTTATGCTATGACATTTGGAATGCCGGGAATCCCCTGTGTTTACTATGGAAGTGAATGGGGGGCAAAGGCACATAAGAGTGAAGGAGATCCAGCTCTTCGTGCCAGCTTTGAAAAGCCGGAATTTAATGAAGTCTCAGAGTTTATCAGCAAGCTTGCCGCTGCAAAGAAAAACAGCAAGGCACTAAATTATGGTAATTACCGCTCTATTGTATTAACTAATCATCAGTGTATTTTTGAACGTGCATGTGACGGGGAACGTGTTTTAGTGGCAGTCAATGCATCAGACCAGCCATATACCGCCCATTTTGATGCAGGCTGCGGTATGGCAGAAGACTTAATTACCGGTGAATCCCATGATTTTGGAGGGGGAAGCGAACTGCCCCCATACTCAGCATACTTCTGGAAAATGGAACGTTAAAATATAAATTCTTGTTTAGCTTACTGGGGACGCTTCCATGGCGGGTGAGGACGGACGCAGGAATCTATGGATATAGGGTGCTACGAAAG
>JAIDOW010000020.1 GCA_029063085.1 Lachnospiraceae bacterium | reverse complement strand
ACATCTTAAGTCACTACATCATAAAAATCTCTCATGGTATTTCTCCATCCAACAAATTTCTACAGACTATCATACCATATCCCTGAAAATGATACCACAAAAACTCAGAAAATATCTTTATATCAGTAACGAAATTCTTATGGATACTTGTATACCTCTTAAAATATACATAGAAAACCCAGAGACTACCGTCTCTGGGTTTTCACTTAATGTTCACCTGAACATAGCTTTATATTTCTCAATATAGGATAACCATACTATCCACTAAAAAATATATTCCTATATTTTACTTATTCGCAATCTCAGCCTTAACCGCTGCTGTAAGCTGTGGAACAATCTTGTTCAAATCTCCAACAATACCATAATCAGCTACATCAAAGATTGGAGCATCCTCATCCTTATTAATCGCAATAATGATGTCAGACTCTTCCATACCTGCCACATGCTGGATTGCTCCTGAAATACCGATTGCAAAATATACATTTGGACGAACTGTCTTACCAGTCTGTCCAACCTGTAAATCTCTTGGTAACCAGCCGGAATCAACAACTGCACGGGAGCAGCTTACTGTTCCGCCGATTGCATCTGCAAGATCCTGCAAAATCTTGAAGTTCTCAGCATTTCCAACACCACGTCCACCGGATACCAAAATCTTAGCATCCATAATATCCACTGTATCAGATACTGCCTTTACAATTTCAAGAATCTCTACATACTTGTTATCCTGAGTAAATCCAGGATTGTAATCAATTACCTCTGCCTTTGCACCCTTAACCGGCTCAATTTTTTGCATAACACCAGGACGAACAGTAGCCATCTGTGGACGGTTATCCGGACATGCGATCGTAGCGATTGTGTTACCACCAAATGCAGGACGGGTCATCAGTAACTGATTGTGCTTCTGCTCCTGATTCGGAATTGGATTAATCGGGAAATCACCAATCTCTAATACTGTACAGTCAGCAGTCAATCCCGTCTGAACACGGGCAGATACACGAGGTCCCAAATCTCTTCCGATTGCTGTCGCACCAACTAATACGATTTCTGGCTTATATTCGTTAATAACAGATGCTAAAGCATGTGTATAAGGCTCTGTTCTGTACTCCTTTAACTCCGGATCGTCTACAACGATAACCTTATCAGCGCCATATTCAGCTAACTGGTCAGCCAAACCCTTTACATCAGAACCAATTAAAACTGCGGCTACATATGTATCAAGATCTTTTGCAAGGTCTTTTGCCTTACCAAGTAATTCAAATGCGATTCCGCTAAGCTGATTATCTACCTGCTGAGCGAAGACATATACACCCTTGTATTCTTCTAAATTCATTCTATTCACCACTCTCTTTCTCTAAATTAGATTACATGTTTGGTTGTCAGCTTGTCCATAATGTAACTTACTGCTTCTTCAGGAGAATCAGGAGTAACCTTCTCACCGGCACCCTTTCTCACTTTATCGGAAGCTTTGGCAATCTTGGTAGGAGAACCCTTTAAACCAAGGTTTGCATCATCAACATCAACAAGATCTGCTCTACCCCAAACGGTAATCTCTGCATCAAATGCATCGAAAATTCCACCCGGAGTCATGTAACGTGGCTCATTTAACTCAGCAAGAGCAGTTACCAGACAAGGCATCTGAGCCTTTACCATATGATATCTGTCCTCATACTGACGTTTTACGATAACACTATTACCCTCAACCTTCAAATCCTCTGCATAAGAAATAACCGGAATTCCTAAATGCTCAGAAATCTGCGGACCAACCTGTGCAGTATCACCATCAATAGCCTGACGACCTGTGATAATTAAGTCATACTCTAAGTTACGAATTGCACCGGCAAGTGTGGTAGAAGTAGCCCAGGTATCAGCACCACCTAACACTCTGTCCGTTACCAGAATCCCTTTATCTGCACCCATAGCCATAGCCTCACGCAGAACTTCTTCTGCCTTTGGAAGTCCCATTGTAATTACGGTAACTTCAGCGCCATATTCATCCTTTAAACGAAGTGCTGCCTCAAGACCGGCTTTATCATCCGGATTCATAATCGTAAGCATTGCACCTCTATCCAATGTTCCGTCTGGATTAAATTTTACTCCACCCTTTGTATCAGGTACCTGTTTTACACAAACAACAATCTTCACGTTAATTACCTCCTAGTTTAATAGATTTGCAGAGATAACCATACGCTGAACTTCTGAAGTTCCTTCGTAAATCTCTGTGATCTTAGCATCACGCATCATACGCTCAACGTCGTATTCCTTGATGTAACCATAACCACCGTGTAACTGAACTGCCTTTGTTGTTACTTCCATAGCAACCTCCGCAGCATATAATTTAGCCATGGCAGCCTCTACCGAATAAGAAACCTTTGCACCATTCTGGTACTCACCCTTCTTCATAGCAGCTTTATATACCAATAATTTAGCAGCCTCTACCTTAGTAGCCATATCTGCTAACTGGAACTGTGTATTCTGGAACTGGGCAATAGAACGACCAAACTGTTTTCTTTCCTTTACATAATTAATAGTTGTCTCCAAAGCACCCTCTGCAATACCAAGAGCCTGAGCAGCGATACCGATACGACCACCATCAAGTGTATGCATAGCGATACCAAATCCCTTACCCTTAGCACCTAACAAATTCTCCTTCGGAATACGGCAATCCGTAAAGATTAATTCATATGTAGAAGATGCACAGATACCCATCTTATTTTCCTTGGTACCAAATGTAAAGCCCGGTGTACCCTTCTCAACGATAAATGCGGAAATCTCTTTTTGTACACGTCCGCGTTTCTCAATCTTGCCAGTTACAGCGATTACGATATATACGTCAGCCTCTTTACCGTTGGTAATAAAGCACTTGGAACCATTTAATACCCACTCATCGCCATCTAATACAGCCTTTGTCTGCTGACCCTGTGCATCTGTACCAGCACCTGGCTCTGTCAAACCAAAAGCACCTAATTTCTTACCAGAAGCCAGATCTGGAATATATTTTTCCTTCTGCTCTGGTGTACCATATGTCTGAATCGGATCTACACAAAGAGATGTATGGGCAGATACGATAACACCTGTCGTACCACAAACCTTAGATAACTCTTCCACACACATAGCATATGTCAGAGGATCACATCCCTGACCGCCGAACTCCTTCGGAACAGGAATTCCTAAAAATCCTGCTTTTGCCATCTTCTCTACTGTCTCTCTTGGAAATCTATGTTCTTCATCAATTTCTTGAGCAAGTGGCTTTACTTCTTTTTCAGCAAATTCTCTAAAAAGAGTCTGTGCCATTTCATGTTTCTTACTTAAAGTGAAATCCATTTTTATTTTTCCTCCTATATTGAACACTTAATGAGCAACGCGGTTGCGAATTTAGTGTGAAAATACACTTGCCCACTTAGTGAAGTGCTTTTGAACTTAGTGGGCATAGTGTTTCCTGCTTAAACACTTAATAAGCAACACAGCCTTGCATTTAGTGTCTTTTATTTACTGAGCATCCATTGGTGTCTTTGTACGATCAGCATTATACACATAAAATCCTTTTCCACTCTTAACACCAAGATTACCGCCACGAACCATCTTACGAAGTAACGGACAAGCACGATACTTGTTGTCACCAGTTTCATTGTAAAGAACATCCATAATTGCAAGACAAATATCCAATCCGATGAAATCTCCTAATTCAAGCGGTCCCATTGGATGATTTGCACCAAGCTTCATAGCAGCATCAATACCTGCAACATCAGAAACACCTTCCATCTTGATAAATGCAGCTTCATTAATCATAGGAATTAAAATACGGTTTACAACAAAACCTGCAGCTTCATTCACCTGTACAGGTGTCTTACCAATCTCTTCTGAAATCTTCACAATCTTAGCAACCGTCTCATCCGGTGTATTTACCCCAGCGATTACTTCTACTAACTTCATACGGTCTGCCGGATTAAAGAAATGCATACCAATCATAGGACGTGTAAGACCATTTCCAATCTCTGTAATCGATAGGCTGGATGTATTAGAAGCAAAGATACATTCCGGCTTTGCAATCTTATCCAGTTCAGAAAATGTAGTCTTCTTCACATTCATATCTTCAAATGCAGCCTCAACGATCAAATCACAATCTGCACAAAGATCTTCCTTCAGACCCGGAGTAATGCTTGCAAGAATCCCGTCTACCTTCTCCTGTGTCATCTTTCCTTTTTCTACAAGTCTTGCATAACCTTTTGCAATCTTGTCCTTACCACCTTCAGCCCACTCCTGCTTGATGTCGCAAAGTGCCACTTCATATCCGTCAACCTGAGCGAATGCCTTAGCAATTCCCTGTCCCATGGTTCCTGCACCGATAACGCCAACTTTCATTTTCATATCCTCCTAAAAAATTTTTTGATATACCGTTTGAATTCATCTACGTTTCGTTCAAACTGCTATCCTTATTTCACACGTTTAGGATGATCCAAAGATCACCCTAAATGCGTTAAAATCTTATTATTATTTGTTCTGGAACGGAACTACCTTTAACTTCTTTTCTTTGTCCTTCTCAAGGAAGTTGCCCATACCTGCTTTCTGATCTTCCGTCTCAAAACAGTCACCAAATAGCTTTTCTTCAATTACAATGGCCTGATCCATATCTACCTGCAGCCCATCATTGATTGCTTTCTTACAATTACGAACCGCAATCGGAGCCTGTGCAGCAATACCTGCTGCCATTTTCTTAGCTGCCGTCATTAATTCCTCTGCTGGATATACAGCATTTACAAGACCGATACGATAAGCTTCATCTGCTTTAATATTGCGGGCTGTATAAATCATCTGTTTTGCCATTCCCGCGCCCACAAGACGTGCAAGTCTCTGTGTTCCGCCAAAGCCCGGTGTAATGCCAAGCCCAACCTCTGGCTGTCCGAAAACAGCATTCTCAGAACAGATTCTGATATCACAGCTCATGGAAATCTCACATCCGCCGCCTAAAGCAAAACCATTCACTGCTGCAATTACAGGAAGCGGAAATGTTTCTAACTTGCGGAATACATCATTTCCCTTCTTACCAAAAGCTTCTCCTTCCGCTTTTGTAAGAGAAGACATTTCTCCAATATCCGCACCAGCAACAAAAGACTTATCCCCAGCACCCGTTAAAATAAGCGCTCTGGTTGTATTCAAATCCACTGCATCCAAAGCAGCATCCAGTTCATCTAACACCTGACTGTTTAAGGCATTTAACGCCTTGGGACGATTGATGGTAATAATTCCAACAAATCCATCCTGTTCATATGTAATAAATTCCATTCGAACGATCTCCTTATAATTCTCATTCTTATTCCTGTCAATAATATCCTGACTGCAATGATGATTGCCGGAGTCAAAATAAATCCTTTTCTCCGGCTTATCATCTGCATCTATCTAAGCAGATTCCATATGGCTGATCTGCTTACCCGTCAACAATTCCGCAGCAAAGCTGCAAATTATATGCTCTACGGAAACCAAAAACATGCTGCTGGTTAGTCACGTTCAACAATAGTAGAACATCCCATACCGCCACCGATACAAAGAGTAGCAAGACCCTTCTTGGCATCTTTCTTTTCCATCTCATGTAACAAGGTAACAAGGATACGGCATCCTGATGCTCCAACAGGATGTCCAAGTGCAATGGCACCACCATTTGGATTCAACTGCTCATCTTTAAATCCAAGGTCTTTCTGAACTGCAATAGACTGAGCTGCAAATGCCTCATTTGCCTCGATGATATCAAAGTCCTCAATCTTATAACCTGTCTTAGCCATAACTTTCTTTGTTGCAGCTACAGGACCTACACCCATGATAGAAGGATCCACACCGCCTAATGCACCGGCAACAAATGTAGCCATAGGCTTAACTCCTAATTCCTTAGCCTTCTCTTCACTCATAACAACGATTGCTGCTGCACCATCATTGATACCGGAAGAATTTGCTGCTGTTACGATACCGTCTTTCTTAAATGCAGGACGCAGCTTAGCAATGCTTTCTGCTGTTGTTCCCGGACGCGGACCTTCATCTGTATCTACAATAACTGTCTGTTTCTTCTGCTGAACCTCTACCGGAACGATCTCATCCTTAAATGCACCGGATTCAACTGCTGCTGCTGCCTTTTGCTGTGATTTTGCTGCAAATGCATCTAACTCTTCTCTTGTAATACCATACTTCTCACATACATTCTCTGCTGTAATACCCATATGATAGTCATTAAATGCATCCCATAATGCATCATTTACCATGGTATCTACCATAGTGTTATTGCCCATTCTGTATCCATAACGAGCCTGCTTTAAAGCATATGGAGCCATGGACATATTCTCCATACCACCTGCAACAACGATATCCGCATCTCCTGCCTGAATCATCTGTGCAGCCATATTAACACAGTTAAGACCCGAACCACAAACAACATTAACTGTAACTGCCGGAGTCTCAATCGGTAAACCAGCCTTGATAGAAGCCTGACGTGCTACATTCTGACCAAGACCTGCCTGAATAACACAACCCATATATACGTGGTCAACCTGATCAGCAGGAACACCCGCTCTGTTCAAAGCTTCTTTAATAACAATAGATCCTAATACTGGAGCTGGAGTTGTACTCAATCCTCCACCCATAGTTCCAATTGCTGTACGGCAAGCGCCAGCTAAAACAACTTTTTTTGACATAATGAAACATCCTCCGTTTATAATTTTTGCCGACAGACATAATAATATATAAATAGCTGGTATACCAGCAGTTCGTCCATCACGCAATCTGCTAATATGATAGCATAATTTTTGTAAAGTTGCAACAATATCCCCTTGAGTTTCCGCAGTTTTATCCGTAAAAATTAATTTGCAGATAAAACACTTCAGTCGACCTTAAACTGATCTACCATGGCAGTCAGTTCACCGGATAACTCTTTTAATTGGTCTCCTGCATTTTCCATTTCATCTCCTTTTGTGTTGAAATCTTCGGCAATATGCATTACTCGTTTGCAATCCTCCAGCACGCTTTCCGTCCCTGCACTCTGCTCCTGGGTATTGGCAGCCATTTCAGTAGCAAGGCGCTCCATATTCACAAGCGAATATCCTACGCTGGCTATCGCCCCGTTAATCTCTTCAGCAATATCATGAATCTTATGAAATGTATCATTCGTTCTCACCACTGCTTCATTGCCGTTTTGTATCATCTGCATATTATTCATGGCTTTTTCTGTTACCGTCTGTACCAATGTCCCCATCTGCCTGGTTGTTTTTACAATATCTTCAACCGAATTAGCACAATCATCTGCCAGCATACGGATTTCCTCTGCAACTACAGCAAACCCATGTCCCGCTTCACCTGCCCTGGCCGCCTCAATAGAAGCATTCAATGACAACAAGCTTGTCTGATCTGCTATGTCATTGATCACATATACCATGGTATTGATACCGTTCAGGCCCTGTTCCATATCATCGATGGCACTTTGCAGGTCAGAGGAGATATCGGAAATCTGAGACATGGTATTTGTCATTTTCTCCATCTCGTCACGCCCGTCGTTAATGACACGAATGGTTTCCTCCACTTTTCCTTCCACAAGGACTGCCGCCTCATTGGTATCCACAATATTATCTGTCAAATGTGTGGTATTATCTGCAATCCCATTAATGGCATTTGATAACTCCGACATCGTACTCATCAGCTTGGTAAGTGCCTGGCTCTGCTGTGCTGCCATATTATTCATCTCTGCTGCGATATCTGCATTCACATCTGCCTTATTATCTATTTCTGATATAGCATTTTTCATCTGCCCCATAACATCATACAACTGGTCCGCAAACTGGTTCATGCTATCAGCCATAGTTGCAAACTCGTCACTCCCCTTAATCCGGGTGCGCTGTGTCAGGTCCAAATCATGCATGCAACTGATCACGTTCAAAATCTCACTGATTGGATTCAGAAAAAAAGAAATCGCAATAAAAACTGCCACACAAAGAAAGATTACACCAAATAACGAAGTCATAAACGAACTCTTCTGTACACTTTCCAAATCTGCTTCCACATCACTCTTAGATGCACGGCATACAGTGACAAAATTCGAATTGGGAACCTCACTCAGACAAAAATACTGATCGTTAAACTCTTCAACCATATTGTATGTTCCTGCCTCAATCAAATTTAGAATCTCTTTACTGTATTCATCATCAATATCCTGGATAAAAAGACCATTCTGCTCGGCATTCACACCATTTCCAAATACCATCCCCGTAATCTTATCAACCGCATACACATAACCATTCTCAAAAATTTTGGAATCGGTCAGAATCTTAGCCAGACTATCCATCTTAATATCTGCACAGGCAACCCCGATAACTTTCCCTGACGAATTCTTGATATTCGTAAATGCAGAAATAATATACTCATTCGTATTGGCATCCAGATACATTTCTCCGAAAGTAACTTCTTCACAATCCAGTCCTTCCTGATACCATGGACGCTCTTCCATAACCCAGTCTGCATCCGGTTTCCACATTTTATCAATGTAAACACCGCTGCAAAGTCCGCAGTAAATTCCGGCAGGAATGATATCTGTATAAGCATCTGCCACACTGTAGATATAATCCTTAATATCATTTTCCGTAGTACAGGACTTGTTTAACGAAGTCTTAACGTTTTCCATGATACCTAAAACCCGGTTCACTTCCGCTGACATTTCATTATTAACATCTGATGTAACCAATGCCATCTGCTCGGATGCCTTTCCCTGCAAGATTTTTTTTGTATTTGAAAGTGTCCCTATAAAAGTAATGCAATAACTTAATACAACAACCGGTAACATTACCAATACCAGTTTTCTGCGCAAACTGCCATTTCTCCTGTGTGCCATTTCTGCCCCTCCTTATGTACATACTAAGCGTAAATAAAAATATTTTAACATACAAACTAATTCCATGTCCATATGCTGTCTTACAATATTTGTAATAACCAAAACAACTTCCGCTATTTCCTTTTTTACTATTTTTTCTTTTTATGTTTTTTCCTCAATACCTTTTTCTTTTGCGGCTTCTCCTGCTTTGAATCTTTCTTTTTAGATATATAGTTCATTTTTCTTGGCGGTATCAGGCATTTTTCACCAAGTCCTATCAAATCCTGTCTTCCCGCTTTTATAAGTGCTTCCTTTACCAGCTCATAATTTTCCGGACGTCTGTACTGTATCAGTGCCCTTTGCATTGCTTTTTCATGCGGATTTGAAGGAATATAAACTTTTTCCATCGTCCTGGGGTCTACCCCGGTATAATACATACAGGTAGAAATGGTAGACGGAGTTGGGTAAAAGTCCTGTACCTGCTCCGGCATATAACCTAAATCCCTTATATATTCTGCCAGTACTATAGCTTCTTTTAAACCTGAACCCGGATGAGAAGACATCAGATATGGAACAAGATATTGCTTCATCCCAAGTTCCCGGTTTATGTGATAAAATTTATCAACAAACTTCTTATATATTGCGTTTCCGGGTTTTCCCATCATCCGTAAAACCTTATCCGCGACATGCTCCGGAGCCACACGCAGCTGTCCGCTGATATGATATTTACAAAGCTCTTTCATGAAAGCATCATCCGAATCTGCTAATACATAATCAAAACGGATTCCCGAACGGATAAAAACCTTCTTAACTCCCGGTATTTTTCTTAATTTTCTAAGTAATTCCATGTAGTCTTTATGATCAGCATCCATATTCTTACATGGAGCCGGATACAAACATTGTCTGCCAGGGCACACACCTTCTTCCATCTGTTTCTTACATGACGACATTCTAAAATTCGCAGTAGGACCTCCTACATCATGAATATATCCTTTAAAATCCTGTTCTTTGGTCATAATCCCAGCTTCTTTTATCAAAGACTCATGGCTTCTGCATTGTACAATCCTCCCCTGATGAAACGTAAGTGCACAAAAACTGCATCCTCCAAAACAGCCGCGATTGCTGGTCAGAGAAAATTTAATTTCCGAAACAGCTGGAACACCGCCTCTGGTTTTATAAGATGGATGATAGTCCCTCATATATGGAAGTTCATATATATCATCCATTTCCTGCATAGTTAGTGGTTTGGAAGGTGGATTCTGGACAATATACCTTTTCTCTCCGTATTTTTCTATCAATGTTTTTGCACTAAAGGGATCCGTATTCCTATACTGTATGTCAAAGCTCCGGGCATATGCAAGCTTATCCTTCGCAAGAATTTCAAACTCTGGCAGCATAATCCCTCCATATATTTCCTCTGCACATCTGGTTTTATAAACCGTCCCTGCTATGAAAGTGATATCATGAATTGCAAGACCACTGTGCAGTGCATCTGCCACCTCTACAATTGCATGCTCTCCCATTCCATAAATTAATAAATCAGCTCCTGAATCCATTAATATGGATTTTTTTAACTTATCAGACCAATAATCATAATGTGCCATTCTCCTTAAACTTGCTTCAATTCCACCAATGATAACAGGAACATCCTTATATACTCTCTTGATCAGATTACAGTATACGACAGTCGCATAATCCGGTCTTTTTCCTGCTTTTCCGCCTGGTGTATAAGCATCGGCATTCCTTCTCTTCTTGGAAACCGTATAATGGTTTACCATAGAATCCATATTTCCGGCAGTCACCAGAAACCCCAGACGGGGTTTCCCAAATTCCATAATACTTGTCTCATCTTTCCAGTCAGGCTGGGAAACAATTGCCACCTTATACCCATGTGCTTCCAATATTCTGCTGATAATCGCATGACCAAAGGACGGATGGTCTACATAGGCATCTCCAATTATATAGACAAAATCCGGTCTTTCCCAACCTTTTTTATACATTTCTTCTTTTGTAACCGGCAAATAACCCATCGTATCTTCCCCTTAACTTCACACAAAAAGCGCCAATCTCCTCATATTATAACGACGAAAAACTCTCTTACTCAGCTTCCGCGTTCACAGACGGTATCAGATTAGGATACAGGTCTTCCTTCCCGACTTATACCTTCCGCAAAAATGATTCTATCAGCGCTTTTTTAATTTCCTACTTATTAATATAATTAACAGATTTTCCTGCTCCCACAACAACTGCCTCTAATGCAGTAGGTGCAACATAAGCACGAATACCGGTACTTTCTTCCACCAGCTTGTCCAATCCATAAATAAGACTTCCCCCGCCGCTTAACACAATGCCATATTCCGCTATATCAGCAATCAGTTCCGGTGGCGAAATCTCAAGCACATTATGAATCGTATCCAAAATCTGTGCTGTCACCTCTGCAAATGCCTCAATCGTTTCCTCTGAAGATACCAAAATTCTGGCCGGAAATCCTGTTACCAGATCTCTTCCCTTTACCTCCATCGTTACTGGCTCTTCCCGTGGATAAACAGATCCTATTGCAATCTTTATCTTTTCTGCTGTAGGTTCTCCAATCAGCAGGTTATATGTTCTGCGAATATATTTTATCATTGCTTCGTTATAATCATCACCTGCCAGTTTAAGGGAATTGCTCTCTACAATACCCCCAAGGGAGATGACTGCAACGTCACTGGTTCCACCACCGATATCCACGATCATATTACCTCTTGGCAGGGAGATATCTATATCTGCACCAATCGCTGCTGCTATCGGCTCTTCCATAATATCAACATGTTTTGCACCGGTACGATAAACTGCATCCTCTACCCCACGTTTTTCAAGCTCCGTAACACCACTCGGAACACATACACAAATCCTTGGCCGGCTTAACATACGCTTTTTCTGCATTGCTGTTTCAATAAATGCTTTCAGCATTCTTTCAGTAACCGTATAATCAGAAATCACTCCCTGTTTCAATGGTCTGATCACCTCAATATTATCTGGTTCCTTTCCCATCATTAATTTTGCTTTATGTCCAATCGCAATCAATTTCCTCGTCTTCTTTTCAAATGCTACAACTGAGGGCTGATTTATTACAATCCCTTTTCCCTTCACATATACAAGAACATTTGCTGTTCCCAAATCGATTCCGATATCCATATCAAACATATCACTTTCTCCTCCGTTACTCTATAACATTATCTTAACAGGTATATTTTAAAAGTCAATTACCTACATAATAACAAAAAATACAGAAAAAACAAACACTTTTTTGTTTTTTCTGTATTTTTCCATCATTCACCTTATTCAAAATCACTCGAAACTAAGCGATGCTCCTGCTCTCCAGTGGTCATTTCACGATTGTGGGCCTTAGAAACTGCATTATCAACAATCTTTAATACACGGTCAAGATTTCCACTTTCCACTTCCTGCATTCTTCTGCGCAGATTGTTCTCCGAACCATCTTCACATGGATATCCAAGTCTGCTTGCATGGTTCTTTGCGATTTCAAAAACGTCCATATCCGTGATTCTATGCACCTGCACCAAATGCTTAAACTGGGTAGAAATTTTTACATTATCCTTAAATATTTTTGATAACATATCAATCTGTCCGGTCATGATGATGATAACATCATTGGCAGGATCACTTACGATACGATATATCTCTTCCAACTTCTCGTGGGAGATAACTCCTGCATTTTCGATTACAAGACAGCCTCCCTGCAATTTTCCGATTGCATCACTGATATTAGCCCTGTTCAAAGCTCCGGCTTTTATCTTTGCTATTGTCTTATTTCTGCAAATACCCATTGCATAAAAACTTCTTGCAAAATCTTCTGCTATCGTAGTTGTTCCAAATCCATATTGACCAAGAACTACTATATTTCTTGGTTCAGACGGATTCTCACTCACATATTTCATCGTATTAACAATCTGATCACTAATGGCATGAATCGTAAGATACTTACCTAAATATTGTTCTACTCCAACAGGTAACGTAAATGCCCCGCCAGTAGTAGCAGATGACACATTCTCCACTGTAGGCGTATGCTTCGCAGCCTCTAAAGCTTTTCTTGCTTCTTCCGCCTGACGTTCTGCTTCTTCTGCCATTTTCTTATATTTAAGAGCTTCTTCTTCCGCTTTTAATCTTTCTTCCTCTGCTTTGCGTCTTGCTTCTTCCTCTGCTCTACGCCTTGCTTCTTCCTCCGCCTGACGTCTCGCTTCCTCTTCCGCTTTGCGCCTTGCTTCAAGGTCGGATATACGCCTGTCTGCCAGAGGACGAATTAGTATGTGTTCAT
>JAIDOW010000002.1 GCA_029063085.1 Lachnospiraceae bacterium | reverse complement strand
AGTCCTACCGAGAAACAGCAAAGTATTTCCCCACAGCTTAGACTTTTCAAAGGCTCATGTTGAAAGCTGTTTTCTGGCAGAATCAATACAAGAATTTATACGCCTCCGGCGGGGTAGGGGATATTTGTTCTGGGCGGAAGATAGTCTCTTATCCAATATTGATTTTCTTACCGGATAGTAATAAATAATATTTTAAAGTCCAATAGCTAACTGGTCACATAGTACCAGCCGTGCCGCCCGCAGGGCAGAAATTCTTGTTCATTTAGCCAAGAAACAGCTTCCATGGTGGTTTTATTGTATCAGAGAACAGCAGGAATCTATGGATATAGGGTTCTTAAGAAAGACCTTGTGGAAACGTCGGTACTTAGAGGGTAGCCTGCTTGCAGGATAGCCTCTTATGTACCGTTACGTTGGAATATTGAGTGCAAACGCGTCTTTCGTAGAACCCTATATCCATAGATTCCTGCGTCCGCCATCACCCACCATGGAAGCGTCCCTCTTAGTAAGCTAAACAAGAATTTAATTAAATTTGCCTTTTTTTGGGGGTTGTTATATAATGTATAAGTCGTTTTGAAAGGAACGGCTTATTATTGTGTTAAGGATAGAATGAACATACATGGGAATTGAGTACAGGCTGCAAGTTTTTGAGGGTCCACTCGACTTGCTGTTACATTTAATCGAAAAGAATAAGGTAGACATTTATGATATTCCAATTGTGGAGATTACGGAACAGTATTTGGAATATGTGGAACAGATGCAGGAAAATGATATGGATGTCATGAGTGAGTTCTTAGTGATGGCAGCAACTTTAATTCAGATTAAGTCCAAAATGCTGCTTCCAAAGGAAGTGACTGAAGAGGAAGAAGAGGACGATCCAAGGGCAGAACTGGTAAGACGTCTGCTGGAATATAAAATGTATAAATATGCGGCATTAGAGCTTAAGGATATGGAGCTGGATGCTTCTCATAATTTCTACAAGAAGCCAACGATTCCAAGGGAGGTTGCCGCTTATAAGGAAGAGATTGATCCGGCAGATTTGGTGGATGGCATGACATTAAATATGCTGAATGATATTTTCAAATCTATCATGCGTAAGCAGGTTGATAAAATTGATCCGATCCGATCCAAATTTGGTACGATTGAAAAAGAAGAGATTAATATAGAAGACAGGATGGTGCAGGTCAGGGAAGAAGTCAGGGGATTAAAGGGGATCAGTTTCCGTACATTGTTAGAATCCCAGCCAACCAGAATGAATATTATCATTACATTTATGTCTGTGCTGGAGCTAATGAAGATTGGAGCAATCACTATCAGACAGGAAGAAATCTTTGGGGATATCGTAATTGATTCTTTAGATGAGATTGAGATACAGGAGTAGGATATGGAACAGGATATTAAAGTGATAGAGGGAAAAATTGAGGCGGTGCTGTTTTCGGTAGGAGAAGCCGTGGACAGGGAACGGCTTGCCCAGGCTTTGGAATTAGACACGGATACCGTTATTAAAATTGTACATAATATGATGGATAAGTATGACAGCACAGACCGGGGAATACGGATTATTGAAATTGAGAATTCCTTTCAGATGTGTACGAAAGCAGATTATTATGATACTTTGATAAAGGTGGTCAATATTCCAAGAAAACATGTGCTGACAGATGTATTACTGGAAACACTTTCTATTGTGGCGTACAAACAGCCGATTACCCGACAGGAGATAGAAGCTATTCGTGGGGTATCCTGCGTACATGCAGTAAATAAACTGGTAGAATATAATCTGATACATGAAGTGGGAAGGCTGGACGCAGTGGGAAGGCCGATCTTGTTTGGAACCACTGATGACTTCTTAAGAAGTTTTGGTGTACAGTCAACGGATGAACTTCCGATTATCACACCGGATAAGATTGAGGATTTTAAGCAACAGGCAATGGAGGAAGCACAGTTAACCTTTGATCCGGTGAAGGATTAATGCAAGAGTAGTTATTAAAGGAAAATCAATTAATATAGGAGAAAAGCATGGAAGATTTAGTACTCTGGGTAACAGAAAATTTAATGGGAAAGGTTTCCAATGAGGTGATCATATTTCTGATTTCAATGGTTCCGATTCTGGAATTAAGAGGTGGTCTGCTGGCAGCCTCACCGGCACTTTTAAATGTACCGATTTTGAGAGCGATACCAATATGTATTATTGGTAATTTCATTCCGGTACCCTTTATTTTATTATTTATTAAAGCGATATTTAACTGGATGAAAAAATTTGAAAAGCTTGGAAAAATTGCAGTATGGTTTGAAAACAAGGCAATGAATAAAAAAGACAGGATTGAAAAATATGAATTCTGGGGACTTGTATTATTTGTAGGGATTCCTTTACCTGGTACAGGGGCATGGACAGGTTCTCTGATTGCTGCACTTTTAAATATTGATTTTAAGAAGGCGATTGCTGCCGTATGTGTAGGGATTATGCTGGCTACAGTGATTATGTCCTGTATTTCATATGGATTACTTGGAGTATTATTTGGATAAAGTTTTAATAATTTGAATGACAGTTTCATATACTTGTATCAACAAGGTACAAGTGTGGAAATATGTCATTTTTTAATTGCTCTTCAACGATACATAGATTAGAAAAAAGAGGCGAGCTGATAGACAAATATTTAAAGAGACCTTTTTTTCTATGGAGTTTTGCAGTATTTCTGGCATTGTCATGCGTGATTCTGAACGAGGGAGAAAAACGGATAGAGTATAGAAACAAAAGTGAGATCAATTCCTATCATTTGGTATTGGGGGATGAATGGATCCAAACGACAGGAGAAACGGTTTCCCCTTCAAATCTCTATGCTGGATATGCTCTTTTAATGGATGCATCTAACCGACGGGTTTTATATGAAAAATCGGGTTATGAACAGGTGCCTATGGCGAGTACCACAAAAATTATGACACTGTTAATAGCGTTGGAAAATGGGAATCTGGAAGATATTGTAACTGTTTCTTCTTACGCAGCTTCCATGCCGGATGTCCAGCTTAATATGAAAAAAGGAGAGCAGTACAGACTTTGTGATCTATTGTATTCTCTAATGCTGGAATCCCATAATGATACAGCCGTTGCCATTGCGGAACATATTGGTGGGAGTGTGGAAGGATTTGCAGCAATGATGAATGAAAAGGCAAAAGAACTGGGGGCACATAATACAAATTTTGTGACACCTAATGGTCTGGATGCAGACAATCATTATACGACGGCTTATGATCTGGCATTAATCTCCAGCTATGCGATAGAAAATGAAGCATTTTTACAGATTATTCAGACACCTTCTTATTCCTTTCATGAACAAAGCAGCGGAAGAAGTTTTACCGTGAATAATAAAGACCGGTTTCTCACGTCTTATGAAGGTGCGATTGGTATTAAAACCGGATTTACAGGAAAAGCCGGATATTGTTTTGTTGGTGCTGCAAACAGGGATAATAAGCGTTTTGTCAGTGTCGTGCTTGCATGTGGCTGGCCGCCGCATAAGACATATAAATGGAAGGATACAACGAATCTGATGAATTACGGTATGAGTCAGTATAATCTCAAAGAGATTCTGGCAAAGGATACGGCTTTTCAGCAAATACCAGTTACAGACAGTATAGAAGGCGGAACCGTCACGCCTTATACAAAGGATTCTGTAGCACTTCTGCTGCGGGAGGATGAGAGCGTAAGTTTTGATATTGAACTGCCGACAAGGCTTCAGGCACCGGTAAAAAAGGAATCTACTGTGGGAAAAATGACGATTAAGGTAAATGATGAGGTCTATAAGATTATTCCGCTTTATTCCAGGGAAGGGCATACAAAAATTACATATTCCTATATATTAAAAAATGTTTTGACTAAATATTTTCTGCTAAATGGAGGTTGACTTTTCTACTTCAACGTGCTAAACTATCAAACGTGGTTATATGGTAAAGTCTACTGTTAATTTAAGAAAGTTTGCTTTTTGTGGATTTTTATAGCAGGAGAGGCAGCCATTTTGGGAGAAAATTCAGAGTCAATATATCATACAAAAGGAGATTAGGAATATGGGTCTACATTATATTTCGCAGGTACCTTCCGCAGAGGAGATTAAGGAATTATTTCCTATGAGTGAGGAGTTAGTTAAAGTAAAAGAGGAAAGAGATGCTGAAATTGCCAAAGTATTTACGGGTGAATCGGATAAGTTCTTGGCGATCATCGGACCATGTTCAGCAGATAATGAAGAGGCAGTGCTTGATTATATCAGCCGGCTTGCAAAGGTTCAGGAGAAAGTGAAAGACAAGATTGTAATCATTCCGAGAATTTATACAAATAAGCCGAGAACCAACGGTTCTGGTTATAAGGGAATGCTGCATCAGCCTAACCCGGAGGAAAAGCCCAATTTTATTGAAGGCTTAAAAGCAATCCGTAAAATGCATATTGATGCCATTGCACAGACAGGACTGACTGCGGCAGATGAGATGCTTTATTCGGATAACTGGCCATATATGTCAGATATTTTATCCTATGTTGCGATTGGTGCCCGCTCTGTGGAAAACCAGTCCCATCGTCTGACAGCTTCGGGGATTGATGTACCGGTTGGAATGAAAAATCCGACCTCAGGAGATTATTCTGTTATGATGAATTCCTGTATTGCCGGTCAGTCGAAGCATACTTTTATGACAGCTGGCTGGGAAGTGAAATCAGACGGCAATCCGCTTACGCACTGCATTTTAAGAGGTTCTTTGAATAGACATGGTGTATCTATGCCCAATTACCATTATGAGGATTTGATTTTATTGCATGAGGCATATGAGAAGTTTTCAACGCTGAAAAATCCCGCAGTGATCGTAGATGCAAATCATAATAATTCCGGTAAAAAATGGGCAGAACAGCCACGTATTGTAAAGGAAATCCTTCACAGTATGCGCCATAGCGATGAAGTGGCAAAGCTTGTGAAAGGCGTCATGGTAGAATCTTATATTGAAGATGGTAATCAGGCAATCGGAGCAGGATGCTATGGAAAATCCATTACGGATGCATGTCTTGGATGGGAAAAATCGGAACGCCTGTTGTTGGAGATGGCAGAACTTTTATAGATTTTAGTTTTATAGACAGGATTAAAAAAACGGTAACGAAAAGTTGCCGTTTTTTGCATTTTTGAATGGAATCTATACCCAGAATGGGATATAATGAAGAAAAATCACTTGCTTACAAGGGTGATTTTCCTGAAGCTGATCATGAGCAATGCTCATGATATAATAAATTGCGCTGATGCGCAATCAGGTCATCAATTTTCTTCGATAATTGGTGACATATGATATAATAATCTTTTAACAAAATAAGAGTGTATCTCTAAAGCAATGGCAGTGTATTTACAAAGCAAAATTAGTTATATTTTATGGGAGGAATTTATTATGGAATATGTAAAGGTAATTAAGTCAGAAGACTATATTAGTGTATGTTTTTACATTGAAGAAGAAAAGCCCTTTGCCATCGGCGAGAAAATGGAGGAGATTCATGAGGATGCATATATGAATGGCTATAACTGGGAAGCATTTTTGAATTATTATATAGAAAATAATGCAAAGGAACTGTTAGACGGTCTGGATACAGATCCGGAAGCAGGTATGTATGCGGCTTATTATGATGTGTCACCCGAGAATGAGGCAAAGGCACAAAAACTAGCGGATTTAATATGTTCTTTGATAGAAAATGAAGAAGAAATATACAGTATTGTCCGTGATAAGGGTGATGAGATTGAATGGGATTAATTATTACTTGAGCCAGATTAATACTAAGTGAGGTGGACTATGGAAAAGGGAAGATACCAGCGGTTATTTGATAAGATAAAAAAAGAGGCGATTACAGTAGATTATTCGCCCGCGGAAAAAGAACTGCCTGTTGGCACAAGTAAATTTGGCGGAAAACCATATCTGCCAAAGGATTTTGTATGGCCGTATTATGAAGAAACTGATTTTGAAGGTATCAATAAAAACCGTCCGCTTTCCTTTATTGCGCAGATTAATCTGGAAGAAATTGCCGGTTATGATAAGGATAATCAGTTACCCCATAGCGGGATGCTGTACTTTTTCTATGAGCTTTGCACGATGAAATGGGGATTTGACCCAAAGGATAAGGGATGTGCCAGAGTGTTTTTTGTGGATACTGACAGGGATTTGCACACGGCTGCATTTCCGGAGGATATGGAAGAATACTGTATATTGCCGGAGTTTAAAATGCAGTTTTCCAATAAAACAGATCTGCCGTATTATGAAGAGATATCAGAATATGTAACGGATTTGGAATGGGATTAGTATGACGAGGAAAGTGCATTATATGGTTATGAAATGCCTGAGGAGGGGATTTCTAAACTGCTTGGGTATGCAGATATTATTCAAAATTCCATGCTGTTAGAATGTGAGGAAGTGTGTAACGGAATTTACTGTGGAGGGATTCCTACTATCACAGAGGAACAAAAGAAGGAAATGCTTGAGCGGAGCAGAGAGTGGATATTATTGTTTCAAATATCGACTTTGGAAAAAGAGGGTTATGAATTAATGTTTGGTGATTGTGGAAGCATTTATTTTTATATTAGAAAACAGGATTTGCAGGAGAGAAATTTTGAAAATGTGTGGATGATTCTGCAATGCTTTTAAAATGCAAATGGAGTTAGTAAAGTGATGCATTAACAGGCAGGAAGCTCGAAGCAAAATAAATAATTAAATTCATGGATTGGAAGGTAGAAGCAAATTGGAGAAAAACAATAATTTGTTTGAATGGTTTGACCGAATCATTGAAAGCAGCAGTCAGGCAGTAGAATACGCTGAAAAACATTTTGAACAATTACATGATAGGGAGAAAAAAGCTGTAAAAAATGTCATAACTTCATTAGGCTATGGTTTAGGAATTGCCTGTCCGAGCCTGATTGTTCATAGAGTAGTAGGTGGCAATAAGAAAGGCGTGGTAATTAAAGAAGCTCCAAAGGGAAAAGAATATAATGTAATTTCCTATGATAAAAAGGAAAATCCCATTGCAGTAAGGTCTTATGACAAATTTGGTACACAGGATGCGTATTATTTTTACAAATTGGGAGAATATATATGGGCAGTAAAACTGGATGACCATACAGGAAAGGCTGCACTTTGTGACATTTATCGGATATTATTTCAAAATAGGAAAATCAAATCATATTATGAGATATGTTTGACCCCATATGTGGACTCATTGTGGGGAGAAGAATATGAATATCCGGAGGATGAAAGCATATCTGTTCGTTGTAGGCAGTACAGCTATACAAAGGAGAAGGTTCAAATTTTAAAAGATATTCCGGTGGGACTGGAATGTTCACCTTTAAGTGAATATTTGTATGAAATCAGTGGGGATGGTAAAAAAATAGCAGAGTATGAGAAAGTGGGAAATAACTATGAGTTTTGCCGTGAATATGTGTGAGAAAATCGGAAAAAAGTGCCACATAGAATCAGTGTCTGTTCCAGATTTACCACTGATAACAGATTAGGAGAGGGGAAAGCAGTCATTTGAAGAACAATAAAACTATTGATTATTATGAGAAAAATGCAAAAGCGTTTGTTGAGAGAACCATTGATGCAGATATGAGTATTTGTCAGGATAAATTTTTGAGTCTGCTGAATGCAGAAAGCTATATTTTGGATGCTGGATGCGGGAGTGGCAGAGACAGTAAAATCTTTTTGGAGAAAGGATTCCATGTGGAGGCTATGGATGCTTCCAAAGAGATGTGCAAAATTGCTGCCAAGTACATTGGTCAATCCGTAACATGTATGGGATTTGAGGAATTGGCTTATGAATCCCGATTTGACGGAGTTTGGGCATGTGCTTCCCTCCTTCATGTTAAAAAAAGCAGGCTGCCGGAAATACTCTTAAAGTTTCAAAGAGCATTAAAATCCGGTGGAATCATGTATGCATCATTTAAGTATGGGAATATGGAAGAGGAACGGCTGGAGCGTTTCTTTAGTGATTATAATTTGGCAGAGATTGAAAATATGTTTTTACAGGATGACTTATTTGAATTAGTGGATAGCTTTGAGACGGAAGATGTGCGTCCGGATTATCAGAACAAGCCATGGGTAAATATTATCGTGAGAAAGAAAAATTAGTTGGTGGGAGGGATATTTTGGAATATTCAGAGATTTTGAAAAAATGGAGATCAAAAAGAATAGTGGAAACAGCAGATTTAGATATCGTATTAGAGAATTTCAGAGTATTGTTTGCTTATCATTCGAATGTAATAGAGAATCCAGAAACAACACTTCATAATACAAGGGAGATTTTTGAAAACGGAAGAGTTGTAAATTATACTGGTGATTTGAGGACCATATTTGAACTCAATAATCAAAAAAAATGTTATGATTATTTGAAAACAAAAATTATTCAAAAACAACCGATTACGCCTGATTTTATTAAAAAAACGCATATGCTGCTTATGGAGGGATGTTATGATGAAACCCGATATCGAAAGGGCGAGCGCCCCGGTGAGTATAAGAAACATGATTATGTAGTAGGAGAAGAGATTGGAGTTCCTTTTGAAGATGTTGAAGAGGAAATGGAATTTTTATGTAATGAAATAGCAGAATATGAAGGGAAAGATGTATTAAAAATAGCCGCTTATTTTCATTTGAATTTTGAGGGAATACACGCTTTTGCTGATGGAAATGGCAGGGTGGGAAGAACATTGCTCAATTATTATCTGATGACGCATGATTATCCGCCGGCAGTCATTTACGAAGAGGATAAAGAGCAGTATTATATGAGTCTTGCTATTTTTGATAAATCAGAAAAAATAGATGGCTTTATAGAATTTTTAAAATATGAGACCTGCAAGACGTGGACGAGGAAAAAACCGAGTTTATCCGTAGGTGATGGTTTCGCTGAATGAGGAGATAAAAAAGATGTTTAAACGGATAATATGGATTATTTTGGACAGCGTGGGAATCGGAGAAGCACCGGATGCGGATGCTTTTGGTGATGTCGGTGCTGATACGTTAGGCAATATCATAAAGACAAGAGGACATATACAGATACCGTATCTGGAACAGCTGGGGCTGTTCTCTATTGATGGAACGTCACTTCCGTCAATGGGTGTGATACCCATTGGGGCATATGGAAAAGCGAAAGAGCTATCAAACGGAAAAGATACCACAACTGGTCACTGGGAAATGGCAGGTATTTATACAAAGCAGGCATTTCCTACGTATCCCATGGGTTTTCCGAAAGAACTTATGGAAGATTTTGTGAAACGTACCGGATGCAAAGGATATCTTGGTAATATCGTGGCAAGCGGGACCCAGATCATCAATGAACTGGGAAATGACCACATGAAGACAGGGTATCCGATTATTTATACATCAGCAGATTCTGTATTTCAGATTGCAGCTCATGAAGAGGTGATTCCATTACATGACTTATACCGTATGTGTGAAATTGCCAGGAAGGAATTGCTGGTTGGGGAGCATGCTGTGGCAAGAGTAATTGCAAGACCGTTTATCAGAGAGGGCAGCCAGTATATCCGTACACCCAACAGAAGGGATTTTTCATTAAAGCCGGCTTCGGAAAATCTGTTATCGTATCTTAAGGATGCAGGATACCAGGTAACTGCTGTGGGTAAAATTGAAGATATTTTTTGTGGTGTTGGTATCGGGGATGCGGTGCATACAAAGAATAATATGGATGGAATAGAAAAAACCATAGATTATATGGAAACACAGCATGAGGGATTGATTTTCACGAATCTGGTAGAGTTTGATTCTACATGGGGGCACAGACGTGATGTAGAAGGATATGCTCAGGGACTGGAAACCTTTGATAAGGGTCTTGGGAGAATTCTGGCAAAGATGCAGGAAGAAGATCTGCTGATCATCAATGCAGACCATGGATGTGATCCGACTTTTCGGGGAACTGACCACACAAGGGAATATATTCCGGTATTAATGTATCATAAGAAAATGGAACAGGGGATTAATTTGGGGATTTTGGATACCTTTGCAGATATCGGTGCCACGATTGCGGACAATTTTGGGGTAAAATGTCTTCCCATAGGAACCAGCTTGAAAAGGTTTTTGTCAGATATATAAAGTTTTTAGAGAGAGTAAAAGGGAGGAGATATATGAATACGTACGACATTATTTTGAAAAAAAGGAATGGAAAAGTCCTTGAAAAAGATGAAATCATATATATGGTTAATGGTTTTACCAATGGTGAAATTCCAGACTACCAGATGGCGGCATTTTTGATGGCTGTTTATTTTAGGGGAATGAATCATGAAGAAACCACTGAGCTTACCATGGCGATGGCAGACAGTGGGGATCGTTTGGATCTATCCGGGATTAAAGGCATTAAGGTAGATAAACATTCTACTGGAGGTGTCGGGGACAAAACAAGCCTGATTGTGGGGCCGGTTCTGGCAAGCCTTGGAGTACCTGTTGCAAAAATGAGCGGGAGAGGCTTGGGACACACGGGGGGAACCATTGATAAATTGGAAGGCATTCCGGGATTTCAGACCGGTATCCCGGAAAAAGATTTTATCAAACAGGTTAATGAAATCGGACTCGCGATAGTCGGACAGACGGCAAATCTTGCCCCTGCGGATAAAAAAATCTATGCACTCCGGGATGTAACCGCAACGGTAGATAATATATCATTAATTGCAGCCAGCATAATGAGTAAGAAGCTGGCTGCGGGAGCAGATGCCATTGTACTGGATGTCAAGGTGGGAACCGGTGCTTTTATGAAAAAATTAGAGGATGCCAGAATGCTTGCCAAAACTATGGTGGCGATTGGAACATTGGCCGGCAAAGACACAATTGCTGTACTGACAGATATGAATGAACCGCTGGGAAATCAAATTGGTAATATTTTAGAAGTGGAAGAAGCGGCAGAATGTTTAAAAGGACATGGGGAATATCGGCTTATGGAGGTTTCCAAAACTCTTTCCGCATACATGCTGCTCGCTGCAAAGAAGGCAGATTCGTATGTGTCAGCTATGGATATGGTAGAACAAAGCATTTCTTCCGGAAAAGCATTTGAAAAGATGAAAGAATTTGTATCTGCCCAGGGCGGTGAAGCAGCATATCTTGAAGAACCGTCAAGGTTTGAAAAAGCAAAACTGACTAAAATGATTACAGGCAGAGATTTATTTCTTGCAAAACCTGAAACTGCTGATTGGAAGAGAGCGTATCTGACAGGCTGTAACAATCAGGAAATAGGAATGACATCTCTTATTCTCGGAGGAGGGAGGCGGACAAAGGATAGTAAAATTGATTTAACGGTGGGTATTTATCTGTATAAACATCTGGGGGATGAGATACAGGATAATGACAAAGTGGCGGTACTTTATGGAAATGATAAGGAAAAGCTTATAGAAGCAGAAAAGAGGTTTGTGAGAGCCTATACACTGTCACAGGAGAATCATTTTTCAAGTCAGGTCGTGTATGAGGTCATTTCAAAAGAAAATCTTGACAATGTAGTAACAGTGGTTCCGGTATGAATAATTTTGCATGGTTTATAATAAACTGAAAGAAAGAGAGTATGGGTAGCTTTCAGTGAAAAAGAAGATTGCCATTGAAATTGTAATCATATTGATGATTTCCCTTATTCCCGTTTATCCTGTTTCGGGAACGGGAACAGAGAACAGCGAAAATATTTCGCAGGAAGAAAATACTTCAGAAACGCCAAGTGAGGCAGATACCAGTTCAGAAATAGCAAATGATAAGAATACTGCTGTAAATGAGGGAGACAATGCGGCGGTTATCAAAATTGAGTCTCCTTCCGTATTGTTGATGGAATTAAACAGCGGGCAGGTATTGTATGAAAAAGATCCTGATACGGCAAGAAGACCGGCGTCCGTGACAAAAATCATGACAATGCTGCTGGCGTTTGAAGCGATTGATTCTGGAAAATTCGGATTGGAGGATACTATTACCGTATCGGAACATGCTGCAAGTATGGGTGGAAGTCAGGTTTATCTTGAAGTGGGAGAAACACAGACAGTAGAGGATATGCTAAAATGTATGATTGTATCGTCAGCCAATGATGCTGCTGTAGCAGTGGGAGAAGCCATCGCAGGAAGTGAGCCTGGTTTTGTTGCCATGATGAATGAAAAAGCGGCAGCATTGGGAATGACAAATACTCATTTTGAGAATGCCTGTGGCTTAGAGGCAGACGGACATTTAATGAGTGCAAGAGATATTGCCATTTTATCCAGAGAATTATTGTTAAAGCATCCGGAAGTAACAAATTATTCCACGATCTGGATGGATACGATTATTCATAAAACCAGAAAGGGAGAGTCCGAATTCGGGCTTGCTAATACAAATAAATTTTTAAAAAAATATGACGGTGCAAATGGGTTAAAGACGGGGTATACGTCTGCTGCCGGATTCTCTATGTCAGCTACGGCAACCAGAAACGGAACTACGCTGATTGCAGTTGTTATGGGCTCTAAGACAAAGGATATCCGGTATTCTGATGCGGCAAAGCTTCTGGATTATGGGTTTGCGAACTGCACCATTTATGAGGATAATAAAGTATTGGAAGGAAATAATCAGATTGAGATTAAAAATGGTGTGAAAAAGCAGGTAACAGTAGAGGCAGAGCAGGATTTTCACTATGTGTTTGTCGGGGATTCCAAGAACGGGGATATAACCAAAAAAATGGAAATAGTAAAAGAAGCAGCACCGGTTGAGAAAGGCGATATTGTTGCAAAAGTAGTATACGAACAGGCAGGAAATCCTCTTGGAAGCGTAAATATAATCGCGATTGAACCTGTTGAACAGCAGAAATACCATCATGCATTAGAAAAATTATTTTTACAATATATTAATATTTATTAAAATTAAGGAGTTACCAATGAATTTGTGCTTGAATATATTAGGAATTCTTAGTATACTTATTATTGTATGTCTAGCTGTGGTGAGTATTATCAGTTGCTATGAAAACCACAGATTAGCAGTTACCAGATATCAGATCAAGGATATTTTAATCCCCCGGAGTTTTCAGGGATTTCATATCGTTCAGCTTTCAGATTTGCATAATGTCTCTTTTGGAAAAAATAACGAAGAATTAGTCCGTACAGTTGCTAAGTTAAAGCCGGATATCATTCTGGTTACGGGGGATGTGATAGTTGGTAAACCTGGAAAAGATGTATCATTTGCCGCAGATACGATGAATACACTGGCGAGTATTGCACCAGTGTATTTCAGTATGGGAAATCATGAGCTGCGTACCAGTATTTATACAGAGATATATCAGGATATGTGGGAAAGATTTCTGGAAAATTTATCTCCTGATATTCATCTGCTGTTAGACCAAAAGACAATGTTAGTAAGGGAGAACTCCGGTATCTGTCTGTATGGATTGAATCTGACACCGGAACTTTATAAACGTATGCTCCGCACCCCAATGGAAAAAGGGTATCTGGATTCTCTTTTTGGGAAGTGCAATCCCGAACAATATCATATCTTTATGGCACATAACCCGGATTATTTTAAGGATTATGCAGCATGGGGAGCTAATCTCACTTTTTCAGGGCACGTACACGGAGGAATGATTCGGATTCCGTTTTTAGGGGGAGCTTTGTCACCTATGATTCATTTTTTTCCGAAGTACGATAAAGGATTATTCGAATATTCAGGTAAATACATGATTTTAAGCGGCGGTCTTGGTAACCATACGTTCAAATTCCGTGTAAATAATTTGCCGGAAATTGTATCGGTCACGCTTGAACATGAGTAATGTAGGAGTGCGTAAATGGACGAAAAGAAAAAAATAATACAGAAAGAAGAGACGGATATTACAACAAAAGAGAACAGTACGGTTACTGATTTTGAAGATTTATATGAAAAAGCTTCTTCTTCTGAATTGAAGAAGTCTGAAAGAGAGAGTTCCAGAGGAGAAATGTCAAAAAAGGAAATATCCGGTAAAAAAGAGGAAAAGAAAGAGGAGACGGAATCAGGAAAAGAAGCTGTCACGGAAATAAAAAAAGACATTTCCAAGAAAGAAGAATCTTCCAAGGGAGAAAAGAAGGACTTGTCCGAAAAAAAAGAGGCTGGAGAGGACAAGAATAAAGAATCAGATAAAAAAGAAGAGTCTGTCAGAGATGAAAAGAAGGACGCTGACAAAAAAACGGAGTCTGACAAGGACGAAAAGAAAGATTCCGGCAAGAAGGAAGAATCTGACAAGGATTCAGTGAAGAAGGAAGAATCGGATAAAGAAGATAAGAAGGATTCAACCGAAAAAAAAGAGTCCGGAGATGATGAGAAAAAACAATCACATAATAAAGACGCAAAAGAAAATGAGAAAAAAGATACCTCAGGGGAAGAGAAAAAAACAGCGGTATCCAGTAATGCGATTACGCAAAGCAAACGAATAGAAGAAGCCAAAAAAGCGGCTGAACAAAAAGCCATGGATAATACAAAACCTAAAAGTAAAAAGACCTTGTGGATTGTGTTAGGCTTGGCTGCCTCACTTTTAATAATTGTTTATTTTGCGGGCTTTATATATTTTTCAGGGCATTTTTACCAGGATGCTGCGATTAATGGTGTAAATGTTTCGGGTATGAATAAGGACTTAGCAAAGCAGACACTTGACAATTTTTATAAAGACTATGTGCTGACAATCGAAACGATTGATGGAAATCAGATTACCATAGATGGTAAGGATATTTCCATGCAGATTTCCCTGCGTGATGAGTTTAATGCCTGTTTTAAAAAACAGCAGGCATATCTCTGGTTTGTAAATATGTTTTCCCCTCATGAATTTGAGATAGGAGCTGATGCCAAATGGGAAGATTCCGCACTTTCCGATATTTTCAACGAGATGAAGATGCTGGATAAAAAAGTTATGGTGGCACCTAAGGATGCATATGTTGGCGTGGAAGATGGTAAATTTACTATTGTAAAAGAGGTTTTAGGAAGTACAATAGACAGGGATAAATTTGAAGCAGCAGTGAGGGATAGTTTATCATCTGTTATGGCTTCTCTTGTCATGGTGGAAGCAGGCTGTTATGACCTTCCGGATATTTACGATACGGATGAGGAACTGAAAGAGGAATTAGAATTAAAAAATGAATATGCCCAAGGTGAAGTGAAGCTTCAGCTAGATGACATTACATTGGAGCCGGGGATGGAATTGTATGATGAGGTTTTGGAGAAAAAGAATGATTCCTACGAAGTGTCACAAAAGCTTGTTAAAAAGTATGTGCAGTCCCTTGCGAAGAAATATAATACTCTTGATTCGGATAGAACTTTCACCACTTCGTTTAATGACAAGACAGTTAAAGTACACGGAAGTGCTTTTGGATATGAATTGAATGAAGAAGAAACAGAAAAAGTACTTTACAAAGCGTTGACATCCGGAAAGCCTTCTACAGTAGAGGTTGTTTTTGATAGTAAGGGATATACCCTGAACGGTGAAAACGATATTGGAGATACTTATATCGAAGTAAATCTTTCGGAACAGAAGGTGATTGCCTATAAAAATGGCAAAAAGCTGGCAGAAGGTGACTGCGTTTCCGGTAAAGAAGCGGCAGGTCATGGAACCTGTATTGGATTATATGCTATTCAGGACAAATTGAGCCCTACAGTGCTACGTGGTGAAAAGAAGCCGGTTACCAAAACGGTAACAAAGAAAAAGGGCAAAAAAAAGGTAAAGGTACAGGAGACTACGTATGAATATGAATATGAGTCACCGGTTACGTTCTGGATGCAGTTTAACGGAGGAATCGGACTGCACGATGCGGCAGGCTGGAGAAGCACCTATGGCGGAAGCATTTACTATTATAGTGGTTCTCATGGCTGTGTAAATCTTCCATACAGTCTGGCAGAGACATTGTATAAGAATTATGATATCGGGGATCCTGTTGTCGTATATTTCTGGGATAATGAAAACCGCAGGTAAATAGAGAAATTTTTAAGAATTATTACAGTTAAAATGAGATATAAATTACGGAGGCTTATATGGGAAAGGTTGCGGATCGTGTAGCGAAGTGTCTGGAATATGTGAGAAAGCGGACGGATTTTATACCCAGGGTAGCTTTGATCCTTGGTTCCGGTCTTGGGGATTTTGCGGAGCAGATTTCCATATCGATGATTTTGGATTATGCCGATATTCCGGACTTTCCACAGTCAACGGTAGCAGGACATAAAGGTCGTTTTGTATTTGGATATGTTAAGGATACTCCGGTTGTCATTATGCAAGGACGTGTCCATTATTATGAAGGATATTCAATGGAGGATGTGGTATTACCGGTTCGCCTGATGCATGCAATGGGAGCAGAAATATTGTTTCTTACCAATGCAGCCGGTGGTATCAAAGAGGGGTTTCAATGCGGGGACCTGATGATGATAACGGATCATATTTCCTGTTTTGTTCCCAATCCGTTATTAGGTGCCAATGAAGATGCCTTTGGTGTCAGATTTCCGGATATGAGTGAGATATATGATAAAGAGATTCAGGATATTATAAAGACAAGCAGTAAGGAATTAGGCATTTCCATCAGGGAGGGAGTTTATCTCCAGTTATCCGGTCCAAGTTATGAGACACCAGTAGAGATCAGGATGTGTAAGGCTTTGGGGGCTTGTGCGGTGGGTATGAGTACTGCGGTGGAGGCGATTGCCGCTAATCATATGCAGATGAAGGTATGCGGGATATCTTTTATATCGAATCTGGCAGCAGGAATCAGTGAAGCACCGCTTTCCCATGAAGAGGTAAAGGCGGCTGCTGATGAAGTGGCACCTAAGTTTCAGTTATTGGTGAAATCGGTTGTAGCAAATCTATAAGAGGTTATTATGAGAATACGATTATATCATGCAAGGATTCTTGCCATGCAGCAGGAAGAGGAACCGTTTTTAGGCGAAGTGTGGGTTAAGGATGACAGGATTGAAAAGGTTATAAAGGGAGAACCGGCTAGGCATACCGAATTATTTGATGAGCAGATTGACTGTATGGGAAATCTTCTTTTGCCGGGTTTTAAGAATTGCCATGCCCACGGACCGATGACTTTTCTGCGTTCTTTTGCAGATGATCTGCCATTACAGGAATGGCTGGATAAAAAGATTTTTCCGGCAGAGGCAAAGCTTGCCAAGGAAGATATTTATACTCTGATGCAGTTAGCAATATTAGAATATATCAGAGGAGGAATTACTACCAGCTTTGAAATGTATTTTCATCCGGAAATGATTGCAAAGGCATGTATAGACATGAATTTCCGAGTGGTTTTGTCGGGAACTGTATTTGGCATGACAGAACCGGTAACAGAGGCTGTGGACACCTTGGTCAGGGATTATGAAACATTTCATGATTCACATTCGCTGGTGGATTATAAATTGGGATTTCATTCCGAATATAGCTGCTGTGAATCCCTGTTAAAGGAAATTGCAGCATTAAGCCATAAATATCATGCCCCGGTTTTTATGCATAACAGTGAGACGGAACGGGAAGTACAGGAATGTATCCGCCGTCATGGAGTAACACCGGTGCAGCTGATGAATGAATTAGGACTGTTTGAATATGGCGGCGCAGGGCATCATTTGGTATATACAACTGGGAAGGACAGGCAGATTCTGAAAGAAAAAGGGATTTATGCAGTAACGAATCCTTCGTCTAATCTTAAGCTTGCCAGCGGTATTGCTCCGGTAAAGGAATATGTGGAAAACGGTATTGCGGTGGCAATCGGAACAGACGGACCTGCCAGCAATAATAGTCTGAATTTTTTTAAAGAGATGTATCTGACAGCAGTTTTACAAAAAATCAAATATAAGGATGCTGCCGCACTTTCACCTTATGAGGTCTTAAAAATGGCAACCGTGAATGGTGCGGATCTGCTGGGACTTTCAGACTGTAACAGTATTGCAGAAGGAAAACAGGCAGATTTGATTTTAATTGATCTGCTAAAGCCCAATATGCAGCCGTGGAATCATTTTGTAAACAATCTGGTATACAGCGGGAGCAATGAAAATCTGATCATGACGATGATTGCAGGTAAAATATTATATGTAAATGGTGTTTACCGAACAAATGCAGATCCATTGGAGATATATGAGAAAGCGAATTACATAATCCGGAGAATTGAATGTTCACTTTAAATGATAAATTGCCGGCCTCCACATATATTATATATGTGGAGGTTTTTATGCGTGGGCAGTTTAAATTTATTTTAAGTATTTTATGTGTAATATTTTTTGAAGCATTCTCTCTTGCAGGAATGCAGTATTTTTTGTTGAGAAAGAGCGGAGAATATCAGGCGATAGGGAAGAAAAGGGAGGAATATTCCAATCAGATCCTGTCGGATATAAAATGCTTTCCGATTCCCATATCCTACCGGGAAGAGATTTCTTATGAGGATACTTATGGTGTTGCAAGGGAAAATGGAGGTCATGATGGCTGTGATATCATGGACAAAGAAAATGAAGCAGGCAGAATACCGGTTGTAAGTGCTACGGATGGGGTTATCACAAATATTGGATGGCTGTATCTTGGCGGCTATCGGATCGGAGTTACATCTGAATGTGGAATTTACTATTATTATGCACATCTTGACTCCTATGCGGCCGGAATCACTGCCGGGAAAAAGGTGGCAGCAGGAGAATTACTGGGTTTTATGGGAAACACCGGTGAAGGAGAAGAGGGGACTGTGGGTAAGTTCCCGGTACACCTGCATTTTGCCATATACATATACGATCAGAATGGGAATGAGGAAACTGTCAATTCTTATCTATATTTGCGAAAAATTGATGAGGAGTAGTTCTTTCATTTTAGCAGTATATATGTTAATATAAATATATCTGTGTGTAAAAAGGATATAGATAATGTACTTGGGATAAATAAAAAAAGAAAAAGGATGGGGTGACTACACTATGGAAATTCAACTTTGGCGAGAAATACTTGATCCTTACCGGTTAGCAGTAGATGAATTGGTCGTAAAATTTAACCATATTATTGAAGAATACCGGAATGCAGGCTTATATTCGCCAATTGAACAGGTAACAGGACGAGTAAAAAAGATATCCAGCATATTGGATAAGATGCAGAAAAAGCATATTGCAATTGAGGAAATTGATGACAGGATTTCGGATATGGCAGGTATCCGTATTATGTGTCAGTTTGTAGAAGATATCGAAAAAGTGGTTGAAATTATACATAAACGTACAGATATGGAGGTGGTCCGGGAGAAGGATTATATCCATAATATGAAGAAAAGCGGTTACAGAAGTTATCATATGATCATTTATTATGATGTGTATACATTGGATGGAACCAAACGGATTCAGGCGGAGATTCAGATTCGGACGCTGGCAATGAATTTCTGGGCGACTATCGAGCATTCTCTGCAATATAAATATAAAGGCAATATGCCAGAACATATCAGAGAAAAGCTGTTAAAGGCATCCGATGCGATCATCACACTGGATGAAGAAATGGGATCTGTGCGGGATGAGATTATGGATGCCCAGAATATCTTTCAGGTTAAGGCTACGTTGGTTTCGGATATTTTGATTAATATCCAGAATTTGTTTAAAGTGGCAAATAAGCGTGAAGTTCTTAAAATTCAGGATGAATTTTACAAAGTATATCAAACGGAGAATTTGGAACAGCTGGAGCGTTTTTCAAAACAGCTGGATATTATTTCGGAGGGTTATAAGGCACAAAGCCTTAGATAGGATAAAAAGGAATGGAATTACCAATCGCATTTGAAGAGAAAATGAAGGAGATGTTAGGGACAGATTATGAAGCGTATCTGGCGTCTTTTGAACATGAGGCACATCAGGGAATCCGGGTGAATACGGCCAAGGTTTCGGTAGAGGAGTTTTTGGAACTGTCACCATATGAATTAAAGCCGGTATCATGGTGTCCTAACGGTTTTTATTATGATAAGAAAGAAAAGCCGGCAAAGCATCCCTTTTATTTTGCAGGACTTTATTATATTCAGGAGCCTTCTGCCATGACAACGGCAAGCCTGCTTCCCGTGGAAAAAGGGGATACAGTGTTAGACCTTTGTGCTGCACCAGGGGGCAAGTCTACGGAACTGGCAGCAAAGCTTTGTGGTTCGGGGCTTCTGGTAACTAATGATATCAGCAATTCCAGAGCAAAAGCACTTCTTAAAAATATTGAAATCTTTGGCGTGGGAAATGCTCTGGTAACAAGCGAACCTCCCAATGAGCTTGCCAAAAGGTTTCCGGCATATTTTGACAAGATTCTAATCGATGCACCATGTTCTGGAGAAGGAATGTTCCGGAAACAGAGCAGTATGATAAAAGCATGGGAAAATAATGGTGTAGAACTCTTTGTGGGCTTACAGCGTTCCATTTTAAAAGAGGCAGTGACTATGTTAAAGCCAGGGGGCAGTATTATATATTCAACCTGTACTTTTTCAAAGGAAGAAAATGAGCAGTCCATAGAATACCTGCTTTCTTTGGATGACTCTCTTTATCTGGAAGAACTTCCGATGTTTGACGGATTTGATAAAGGACACCCTGAATGGGGGAATACTGGCAATAAAGAGCTTGCCAAGTGCAGAAGATTATGGCCGCACCGGATTGAAGGGGAAGGGCATTTTGTGGCAATGGTGAGAAAAAGAGAGGGAAAAGCGGAGGCACCGATTGCGGAATATGCATTTTCCAAAGAGAGATTAAGCAAGGAAGCAGTTGATTTTATAAAAGGGATAGCGTATCCTTTTGATTTATCGCGTATGGATGTACAAAAGGAACGGGTATTTTATATTCCTGAAAAGATGCCGTATGTACGAGGACTTAGAATTTTACGCTGCGGTCTTTATATGGGAGATATGAAGAAGAACCGTTTTGAACCGAGCCAGTCTCTTGCAATGTTTCTGAAAGCATCAGAGTTTCCAAATGTAATCTGCCTGAAGGCAGAAGATGAGCGTGTGATAAAATATTTGAAGGGTGAGACCATAGAACTGGAATTAAAGGAAATAAAAGAGCAGCAAGATGGAATATGCCTGATCTGCGTGGAACATTATCCTTTAGGATTTGGAAAGCTTTTAGGTGGTACGATTAAAAATAAATACCTTCCGGGCTGGAGGTGGCTGTAAGAGTGAGAAAGAGAATAGCAATTATTACAGGGGCATCTTCGGGTATCGGTCAGGAATTTGTAAGACAACTGGACCAATGTACGAGGACGATAGAAGAAGTATGGATAATCGCCAGAAGGCAGGAACGTCTGCTGGCGGTAAAGAAGGAAGTGTGCAATCTTTCTGTCAGGGTGTTTGATCTAGATATCTGTAAGGAATCTGACTTGAAGCTTTTGTCAAAATGCCTGATGGAGGAAGTACCTACAGTAAGGGTTTTGGTAAATGCTGCGGGTGCAGGCAGAGCAGGACGTTTTGACAGGATAGAATTAAAGGACGCTGTAAATATGATGGAATTGAATGACAAAGCATTGGTATCCATGACATATATGGTGCTGCCCTACATGGCAAGACCGGGAAATATCATTCAGCTGGCATCAGCGTCCGCTTTTATGCCTCAAAAGGAATTTGCGGTATATGCAGCGTCAAAGGCTTTTGTGCTTAGCTTTTCCAGAGCACTGCATGCAGAACTGAGAAGAGAAAGCATTACGGTAACGGCAGTTTGTCCGGGACCAGTGGATACGGAATTTTTGCTGATTTCTAACGGGGAGAATAAGCAAAAGCCTTTGAAAAAGCTTGTGACAGTAAAAACAGAACCAGTAGTGAGAAAAGCATTGCGGGATGCCAGGGCAGGAAAAGAGATTTCTGTTTATGGTCTGCCGATGAAGGCTGTTTTGATGGCTGCCAAATTACTGCCCCATGGGCTGTTTTTAAGATAATAAGAGGAATGACCAATGCAGGAAATCAGAATCAGTGAAGCAAATGCCGGACAGCGGCTGAACAAATTTTTGGGGAAATATCTGGATGATGCACCCCAAAGTTTTCTGTACAGAATGCTTCGGAAAAAGAATATTAAATGGAACAATAAAAAGGCGGCAGGCAATGAAGTCCTGAATACTGGTGATACCGTTCAGGTTTATATGACGGATGAAACCATTGCAAAGTTTAGGAAGGACAAAAAGATACCGGTTTTTGATACCAAAAGACAGGAGAATGCATTACAAAATCCAGATAACAGACAGTCTGCGGCAGACGGTGAGGACATCTCTCCGGTCAGAGAATGGGAACCGCTTAAAGGGATTGAGATTATTTATGAGGATAGAGATATTTTAATCCTGAATAAACCGGCTGGTCTTTTGTCACAAAAGGCAGCGGCGGGAGATTATTCTTTGAATGAACAGATCGTGGATTATTATGGTACAAAGCCCTGGGCAGATTTTTTATTTACACCATCTGTCTGTAACCGGCTTGATCGGAATACCAGCGGAATCATTTTGGCCGGAATGTCTTTAAAGGGTTCCCGGACACTGTCCCATATGTTAAAAGAACGGACGCTTGATAAATATTATCTTACCATTGTTTCCGGCAATATAGCATCTCCAAGTACGATAAAAGGATTTCTGGTCAAAAAAGCATCCCATAATCAGGTTCTTATTTATAAGTCTATCGAGGATGCAGGGAAAAATAAAGAGGAGAGACCTGCTTATATTGAAACCATGTATGAACCGCTTGCACATGGGGAATTTCGGGATATGGAATTTACCCTGCTTAAAGTAAAGCTGATAACCGGGAAAACTCATCAGATCCGTGCACATTTGCAGGCTGTAGGGCATCCTGTCATTGGAGATGGTAAATACGGGCTTAAGAGTGTGAATGCTTTGCTGAAAAGAGAGTTTGGGCTGCGGCATCAGCTGCTGCATGCCAGTGAGATTACTTTTCCGTGTCAGGAGGAAGGATTGTCAGGAACACTTTCAGGCAGAAAATTTTATGCAGACTTACCTGAGAAGTTTTGTGAGATAAAAAATGCAATATTTTAACAAGATTTTTGAACCTATTTCTTAAGATAAAGGAGCAGAATATGGCAACGTGGAATTCCAGAGGTCTTCGAGGCTCGACTTTTGAGGAGCTCATTAATATGACAAATGATATCTATGCAGAAAAATCTCTGGCTCTGGTACAGAAGATTCCCACACCGATTACACCAATTGAGATTGATAAAGCAACCAGGCATATTACCCTTGCTTATTTTGAAAAAGATTCCACAGTAGATTATATTGGAGTGGTACAGTCCGTCCCGATCTGTTTTGATGCCAAGGAATGCCATACGGATACGTTTCCGATGCAGAATATCCATGAGCATCAGATGAATTTTATGGAGAATTTTGAAAAGCAGGGAGGGATCAGTTTTTTACTGATCTATTTTACGGCAAGGAATGAGTTTTATTATCTGCCGTTTCGTGTGTTAAAGGAATATGTGGACCGGATTGCAAGGGATGGACATGCCAAGAATTTTAAATATGCGGAACTGGATTCCAGATATTTTATCAGGCCGGAGGGAGCAGCATTAGTTCATTACCTGGAAGCCGTCAATACAGATTTGGTGGAACGTAAGAAAGAGCAGGGGTGAAATGCATTACTTGAATCTTTATCCATAATCTGCTATGATGGCATAATGAATGAAACATGCAGATGAAATGTCTTGCTGCCGGCAATTTGGCAGTATATTTGTAATATCATAAATGAGGAGAATAACAAATGGGAAAGATAATATTAACAGGTGACAGACCGACCGGAAGGCTTCATGTAGGACATTATGCAGGTTCACTGAAAAGAAGAGTGGAACTGCAAAATTCCGGTGAATATGACAAGATTTATATTATGATTGCAGATGCACAGGCACTTACGGATAATGCGGATGATCCGGACAAGGTGCGCGAGAATATTATTGAGGTGGCACTGGATTATCTTGCCTGTGGCATTGACCCGGAAAAATCTACTATCTTAATTCAATCACAGATTCCGGAACTTACTGAGCTTAGTTTCTATTATATGAATCTGGTAACAGTTTCCAGATTGCAGCGTAATCCCACTGTTAAGACAGAGATTAAAATGCGTAATTTTGAGACCAGTATTCCGGTAGGGTTTTTTACTTATCCTATCAGCCAGGCAGCAGATATTACCGCATTTCAGGCAACTACTGTTCCGGCAGGAGAGGATCAGATGCCAATGGTGGAGCAGACAAAGGAGATTGTACATAAGTTTAATTCGGTTTATGGGGAAGCTTTAACGGAACCTAATATACTGCTTCCGGAAAATGAAGCATGCTTAAGGCTGCCGGGCATTGACGGCAAAGCGAAAATGAGTAAATCTCTGGGGAACTGCATTTATCTTGCCGAGGAACCGGAAGAAATTAAGAAAAAGGTCATGAGTATGTATACAGATCCGGATCATATTAAGATTACAGACCCCGGAAAGCTGGAAGGGAATACGGTATTTACTTATTTGGATGCATTTTGTAAGGAAGAACATTTTGAGCGGTATTTACCGGACTATGCAAATCTGGATGAGTTGAAGGCACACTATACAAAGGGCGGTCTTGGAGATGTAAAGGTGAAGAAATTCCTGAACAGTGTTATTCAGGAAGAACTGGAGCCTATCAGAAACCGCAGGCATCAGTATGAAAAGGATATCGCATATGTTTATGATATCCTAAAGCAGGGAAGTGAGGAAGCCAAAAAAGTTGCTGCTAAGACTTTATCTGATGTAAAAGCTGCAATGCGGATTAATTATTTTGATGATGAGAAACTGATTGCAAAGCACATTGCAAAATATAAGAATATGTAATATATTAACTGGTTGGGAAAGGTATTTGAGTTTTAGAGCTGTCGTTCTATAAATGCGTAATCATTTATGAAGCGGCAGTTTCTTCGTTGTTGAAAAATCTGTAGATAGCTTTAGCTTGAAATCATTTTTTTCTGCTAGAAGCATTTGGAGAAAATTTTCTATAGATAGTGCTTATATATATACTTTATTTTTAAAATTATTTGTGTTATAGATTGAGAAGAGACATGATTTCAATTATTTATAGATGGGAGAAATGAATGATGAAGAGACAAAGAATCAGTGCTGTAGCCTTAGTAGGTGTAATCGTCCTTAGCATGATGGGGTGTGGGAAAAGTGAAGTAAATGGATATGATAAATATGTAACATTGGGGGATTATAAAGGAATTAAATATACGAAAACTGTTGAAGAAGTAACAGATGATGAAATTCAAGGTTGGTTGGATTCACTTATAGCTGGATTGACTGAGAGAACAGAGATAACAAACAGGGCAGTCCGGGATGGAGATATCGTCAATATTGATTATGTTGGGACTAAAGATGGTAAGGAATTAGAGTTTGATTTTGGTTCAGCAGTTGGATACTATGTGGTAATTGATTCCGATTCATCTTCTGGGGTGGAACTGATTGGACATAATATTGATGAGGAGATATCTATTGATTTCACTTTTCCAGAAAAATTTCATAATGAGGAGATAGCAGGTGCAAGTGTTAATTTTAAAGTGATAATTAATTTTATTCAGATTGAGACAACTCCCGAACTTACGGATGCTTTAGTCAGGGAGAATACAGAATATGATACGATTGACGCTTATAAGGATTCTATTAGAAAAAAGTTGGAGAAGACAAATGAAGCCGAAGCCGAACAGCAGGCTCGAAATGATATTTTTAAAAAAGCAGTAGAAAATTCCACAATCAGTGGTTATGATGAAGCAGAAGTTGATAAATTAGTAAATGAAGAGTTTGAAAGATTTCAACGAATGGTTAAGGAAATTGAGAGTGACGGTCATTCTTATGAAGATTTATTATTTATTTATGGTTATTATTCGGAAGAAGAATTAAAAATAGAAATCACTGAATATGTGAAAAAATATCTGGAAGAGAAAATGGTTCTTTATTGTATTGCAGATAAAGAAGGTATAGGGGTAACCAGTGAAGAGACAGAGAAAAAGGCAGGAGAGTATATGGAAGATTATCAGATTGGGACTAAGAAAGAACTATACGGTTATTTTGGAGAGGAGTATTTTGAAGTATCAATTTTGTCAGAGAAGGTTATGACATTTTTAAAAGAAAATGCGGTGCTTATTGACAGTGCAGAAGCTTCATTTGAAGATAATTCTGAAAAAGTTTTTGATTTTCCGCATTTTTCTATCATGGAATAGAGAATACTGACTATTTGTTATAACTAAATTGGTGTAAATATGATATTGTAAAATGGGAAAGCTTAAAGCTAAACTTAATGGTTGACAGAACAGTTGCTTTCCCATATAATAACCATGGTTTAATGAATTATCGAAGTAGCACTTTAATTTGCTAAAGTAGATGCAGTGGTTTTGTTTTCGCAAGCAGTAGCACAATATCGGTACATGCATGGCTAACTGGCTCATTGTATGAGGAATGAAACAGATGCCTGGTTATCAGCGGAACAAAGCCATGCAGTAATATTTTCATGACAGAAAAGGAGACAAATAAAATGGAAAAACTGTTACATACTCCGGAGGGAGTAAGAGATATCTATGACAATGAATGCAAGAAGAAATTAAAGATTCTTCATAAAATGCATCATGTCCTTTCTCTATACAGTTATAATGATATAGAAACCCCGACTTTTGAATTTTTTGATATATTTAATCAGGACAAAGGTTCTGCCACATCGAATGAAATGTACAAATTCTTTGACAGGGAGAATAATACGCTGGTATTAAGACCTGATATTACACCGAGCATTGCCAGATGTGCTGCTAAATATTATCATGATGAGGAGCTGCCAATCCGTCTGTGTTATCAGGGAAATACCTTTTTTAATACACATAACCATCAGGGAAAATTAAATGAGATCACCCAGCTGGGTGCGGAATTAATTAATGATGATTCCTCCGCAGCAGATGCAGAGGTGATTGCTACTGTCATTGATTGTTTTCTGGCTGCGGGATTAAAAGAATTTCAGATAGAGATTGGTGAGGTGGATTTTTTTAAAGGGATTTTGGAAGAGGCCGAACTGGACAAAAATACCGTAGATATAGTAAGGGATTATATACACAATCGCAATTTTTTTGGTCTGGAATCTCTAATAAAGGAGCTGGATTTAAACGAAGAAGTGAAAAAAGTTTTACTGAGCTTTGACCAGTTGTTTGGCGGATATGAAATGCTGGAAAATGCCAGAACGCTTGTGACAAATGCAGTTTCGTTAGAAGCCATCAGGAGGTTGGAAAAGGTATATAAAGCATTATCCTACTCCGGTTATGAAAAATATATCAGTTTTGACTTTTCACTGCTTAGCCGTTATGAATATTATACCGGAATCATGTTCAGAGGATATACATACGGAACGGGTGATGCAGTTGTAAAGGGTGGGCGCTATAATAACCTGCTTAGTCAATATGGAAAAGATGCACCGGCGATTGGTTTTGCATTTTATATTGATGATCTGATGATGGCAATCTCCAGACAGAAGATTGAAGTTCCCATTGACAATTCAGACAGTATCATTTTATATGACATTGAAAAACAAAAGACGGCGATCCGTCTGGCGAATCATTTGCGAAGGTCAGGCAGAAAAGTGGAACTGATTCGTAAATCCAGAAAAAAAGAAATTAAGGATTATGCAGACTATGGAAAGAAAAATCATTTTTCGGGCATGTTTTATCTGACTTCTGATACCACAGTTGATGTTTATGATTTTGTATCGGAAGAAATCAGCGGTGCATTGATTGAAGATATTGAGTTTTGTTAAGTTGCAATACATATAGAAATGAGGATGAGAATGAGATATTTAACATTTGCTTTAGCCAAAGGTCGTCTGGCAAAAAAGACGCTTGGTTATTTGGAACAAATCGGAATTACCTGTGAGGAAATGAAAGATCCGGATACAAGGAAGCTGATCTTTACGAATGAAGAATTGAAGCTGCGTTTTTTTCTTGCCAAAGCCGGAGATGTACCCACCTATGTGGAATATGGTGCAGCGGATATCGGAGTAGTCGGAAAAGATACTATTCTAGAAGAAGAACGGGATAACATATACGAAGTGCTGGATTTAGGACTTGGAAAATGCAGGATGTGTGTTTGCGGACCTGCTTCCGCAAAGGAAACATTACAAAAAAACGAAATTATCCGCGTTGCCAGTAAATACCCTAACATTGCAAAGGATTATTTTAATACAAAAAAGAACCAGACGGTGGAGATTGTTAAACTAAACGGTTCTGTGGAATTAGCACCGATTGTAGATTTGTCTGATGTCATTGTGGACATCGTGGAGACAGGGACAACCTTGAAGGAAAACGGATTGGAGGTATTAGAGGAAATTTGTCCGTTGTCTTGTAGAATGGTAGTAAATAAGGTCAGTCTTAAGATGGAGCAGGAACGAATTTTAAAAATAGTAAGAGATTTGAAGCAGCTGCTTTACAGCTGAGTCTTATCTGCATGGATATTTTATGACTTGTGCCAGAAGAGTAAAAGGATTCATGCAATTTTATATATTTTAGAAAGGAAAACTTATAATATGAGAATTGTGAAATTAACAAATGAAACAAAGAAAGACCTTCTAAACAATCTGTTAAAAAGAAGTCCCAATAATTATACCCAGTATGCAGATACGGTGCAGGAAATCGTAGATGCAGTTAAAGAAAACGGCAATAAAGCGTTATTTGAATATACAAAGAAATTTGACAAAGCAGACATCCATGAGGGAAATATTAAGGTAACAAAGGAAGAGATTGAAAAAGCTTACGAAGAAGTGGATGCACATCTGCTGGAGGTAATCCGCAAAGCACTTGTGAATATTCGGACATATCACGAAAAGCAGAAGCAGTACAGCTGGTTTGATACGACAGAAGACGGCACTATGTTAGGACAGAAGGTGACACCACTTCAGTCTGTTGGTGTATATGTTCCGGGCGGAAAAGCAGTATATCCTTCTTCCGTGCTAATGAATATTGTTCCTGCTAAGGTTGCAGGTGTGAAAAATATTATTATGACTACACCTTGTAATGCCGATGGAAAAGTATATGCGACTACTCTGGTTGCTGCCAATGAAGCAGGAGTAGATGCGATATATAAAGCGGGCGGGGCACAGGCGATTGCAGCCCTTGCATATGGTACAGAGTCCGTTCCCAAGGTAGATAAGATTGTTGGACCTGGCAATATTTTTGTTGCATTAGCAAAGCGTGCGGTATATGGTTATGTCAGTATTGATTCCATTGCAGGACCTTCAGAGATTCTTGTACTGGCTGATGAGAGTGCGAATCCCCGTTATGTTGCTGCTGATTTGCTGTCACAGGCAGAGCATGATGAGCTTGCTTCAGCTATCTTAGTCACAACTTCGGAAGAGCTTGCAGATAAAGTTTCTGCTGAAGTGGATCAGTTTATTTCTGAACTTGACAGGAAAGAGATCATGCAGAAGTCGATTGATAATTATGGATATATTCTGGTTGCCGACAGCATGGAAGATGCTATTTCGGCAGCAAATGATATAGCCAGTGAACATTTAGAGATTGTGACGAAGAATCCATTTGAAGTGATGATGAAGATAAAAAATGCAGGTGCCATCTTTATCGGAGAATACAGCTCAGAACCGTTAGGAGATTATTTTGCAGGACCCAATCATGTGTTGCCTACCAACGGAACTGCCAAATTCTTTTCACCGCTCAGCGTGGATGACTTTGTGAAGAAATCCAGTATCATTTATTATTCCAAAGAAGCATTGGAACCGATTCATCAGGATATTATGGATTTTGCAGCCAGTGAACAGCTTACCGCTCATGCAAATTCCATTAAAGTCAGGTTTGAATCATAAAAAAGACTTCTATTACATGATGAAAGAACTCTGTGAAAAATAGAGTTCTTTTTTCTATAAAATATATAGACCGGTCAAAAATTTACTACAAGATATGGTATTTTAGAAAGAAATATGATAATATATTAACGATTATGTGTGGATTTATAAGGAGATTACACTATGGCAGGCAGAATTGCATATGTTGAACGTAAAACAAATGAAACAGATATTAAGCTGGAACTGCATATTGATGGCTCTGGTCAGACCAAAATTGATACAGGCATTGGCTTTTTTGACCATATGTTGAATTCCTTTGCCAGACATGGTTTTTTTGATTTAAAATTGCTGGTAAAAGGGGATTTGTATGTAGATTCCCATCACACCATTGAAGATACAGGCATTGTTTTAGGTGAGGCGATTAAGAAAGCGATCGGTGACAAAAAAGGAATCAAACGTTATGGTCAGAGAATCCTGCCAATGGACGAGACATTGATGCTTTGTGCATTGGATTTGTCGGGCAGACCATATTTTTCCTATGATATGAATTTAACTGTGGATCAGGTGGGATACTTTGATACAGAGATGGTAAAGGAGTTCTTTTATGCGGTTTCCTATGCATCAGGGATGAACCTGCATTTAAAGCAGTTAGATGGGAGCAATAACCATCATATCATAGAAGCGGCTTTCAAGGCTTTTGCAAAGGCTTTGGATGAAGCAACCCAGATTGATTCCAGAATGAAGGATGCGGTTCTTTCTACAAAAGGAACATTATCATAATAATGAAAAATAACTTACCTGAAGGTGTTTTTTCAATACCTGTCGTGAGTAAGATACCATATTACAAGAAACCTGGAGGAGATTATGAGTTACGTAAAATTAATTGCCCAGTTAGATAAAGCGGATGCTTTAGATGCTGCGGTGAGCTATTCCAACGGAGGAGCCGATGAAATTGCTTATATGGATATGAGTGCGATTGAAGAAAACAGGGAGCCTGATATTGAGAGATTAAAAGCAATTGCCAAAGCAGCAGAGGTTCCATTGATCGTCGGAGGAGGTGTGAAAAGATTAGAGGATGTCAAAAAAATGCTTTATGCAGGAGCAGCCATGGTATATATGAAGCATGCTGCAAAGCTGGACATCCATTTTGTTAAAGAAGTATCAGAACGTTTTGGTAAAGATAAAATAGGAGTTGCCATTGAACTCTCAGATATTGATGCTGTTGAATTTGCTGTCCATTGTGAGGAAATGGGAGCAGGCGGCATATGGCTGTTAGGTTATAAAAATGGCATGGAACAGAGGGTAAGAGAAATAAAAGAGGGAATTGACATTCCGATCATGATCAGTGTAGAACATTCGGATTATGATGAAGTGATGGAAGCGGTTACTGGAACGGGTGCACAAGCGGTTCTTTATACCGGTCATGAAGCTATTGATATGATGGCATTAAAGCAGCATCTGGCCGGTCATGATATAAAAGTAAATACTTTTGAAAGTGCTTTGGACTTTGATACTTTCAAACTGGATAACAATGGACTGATTCCGTGTATTGTGCAGGATTATAAGACGCAGGAAGTATTGATGATGGCCTACATGAACAGAGAGTCTTATAATAAGACACTGGAAACAGGAAGAATGACTTACTATTCCAGAAGCAGGGAAAAGTTATGGATGAAAGGTGAGGAAAGTGGACATTTTCAGTTTGTGAAGGAACTTACCATTGATTGTGATAAGGATACTATTCTGGCAAAGGTCTCCCAGATTGGACCCGCCTGTCATACAGGCAATCCTACCTGTTTTTTTACATCTCTTGCCAGGAAAGAGTATGATGATACCAATCCCCTTACAGTTTTTAATCAGGTATATGATGTTATTAAGAATCGGAAAGAAAATCCGAAGGAAGGTTCTTATACCAATTACCTGTTTGAAAAGGGAATTGATAAAATATTAAAAAAGGTCGGGGAGGAATGTACAGAGATTGTGATTGCCGCCAAAAACCCTGATCCGGAAGAAATCAAATATGAGATATCCGATTTTCTCTATCATTGTATGGTATTAATGGTGGAAAAGGGTGTTACATGGGAGGATATCACAAAAGAACTTGACAACAGACATTAAAAAATGGAGGAATGAATATGTTATTATTAAATGAATTTGTAATGTATCTTATTAAATTTGTCGCACTGGGTCTGATTGCTTTTGCAGGTATTATGTGTGGTATTAAATACAAGAAGAATAAGCTTGCAAAGGATGCAGGTATGACAGAAAATAATACAGACAGCGAAGCATAGTTAAACGGATCAATTAAAGAAATATTAGCGTATAAGTGAGGACAAAGATGTGAAAAAATACGGTTTAAATGAACTAAGAAAAATGTATCTGGACTTTTTTGAGAGCAAGGATCATCTGAAGATGAACAGCTTTTCGTTAGTTCCACATAATGATAATTCGTTATTGCTGATCAATGCAGGTATGGCACCTCTTAAGCCATATTTTACGGGACAGGAGATTCCGCCCAAGAAAAGGGTGACGACATGCCAGAAATGTATTCGTACCGGTGATATCGAGAATGTGGGGAAAACAGCACGCCATGGTACATTTTTTGAGATGTTAGGTAATTTTTCCTTCGGTGATTATTTTAAAAAAGAAGCGATTTCATGGTCATGGGAATTTCTTACCGAAGTGCTGGGAATGGATCCGGAGCGTCTTTATCCGTCTGTATATTTAGAAGATGATGAAGCATTTGATTTATGGAATCATATGATTGGAATTCCGAAGGAGAGAATTTTCCGTTTTGGAAAGGAAGATAATTTCTGGGAGCACGGTTCCGGTCCCTGCGGTCCCTGTTCTGAAATATATTATGACCGTGGAGAAAAATACGGCTGTGGTAAGCCGGACTGTACAGTAGGCTGTGATTGTGACCGTTATATTGAAATCTGGAATAATGTATTTACCCAGTTCGATAATGACGGACATGGTAATTATACGGAATTAGAAAATAAAAATATTGATACTGGTATGGGATTGGAACGTCTTGCTGTGGTAGTTCAGGATGTGGATTCTATTTTTGACGTGGATACGATTGAAGCACTTCGGAATAAAGTATGTGAACTTGCAGGTTCAGTTTATCATGAGGATGCTGATAAGGATATATCGATTCGTTTGATTACAGACCATATCCGTTCTGCGACATTTATGATTTCAGATGGTATTATGCCATCTAATGAAGGAAGAGGTTATGTACTTAGGCGGCTGATTCGCCGTGCTGCAAGACACGGACGTTTACTTGGAATTAGTGGAACATTTCTTGCGAAGCTTAGTGAGACCGTAATTGAAGGTTCCAAGGACGGATATCCTGAATTAGAGGAAAAGAAAGAGTTTATTTTCCGGGTACTGACACAGGAAGAGAATCAGTTTAATAAGACCATTGACCAGGGACTTGCCATTCTTGCAGAAATGGAAGAAATACTTGCAAAGAAGGAAGAGAAGACATTATCCGGGGCAGATGTGTTTAAGCTTTATGATACCTATGGTTTTCCTGTTGATCTGACAAAAGAAATTATGGAAGAAAAGGGATACCGTATAGATGAAGATGGATTTAAGGTCTGTATGGAAGAACAGCGTGTAAAAGCACGTACAGCCCGTAAAGAAACCAATTATATGGGTGCAGATGCAACGGTATATGATGATATTGATCCTTCCGTTACAACGGAATTTGCGGGATATGACAATGACAATTTCACATCTAAGATTACAGTTCTTACAACAGATGCTGTTGTAGAAGCAATTGCAGAGGGAGATGAGGCTACCCTGTTTGTGGAGAAGACGCCGTTTTATGCTACCATGGGTGGACAGCAGGGAGATACGGGTGTGATCAAGACGGATGCTGCTGAATTTGTCGTAAAGGATACTATTAAATTAAAAGGCGGCAAATACGGACATGTCGGTATCGTGACAAAAGGTATGTTTAAGACAGGTGATTTGGTCAATCTTCAGATTAACAGCAAAAACAGATCAGACACCTGTAAGAACCACAGTGCAACCCATCTTCTGCAAAAAGCACTCAAGATGGTTTTGGGTAATCATGTTGAGCAGAAGGGTTCTCTGGTAACTCCTGACCGCCTGCGTTTTGACTTTTCTCATTTTTCTCCTATGACAGTGGAGGAGATTGCAAAAGTGGAAGCAATTGTAAACGAAGAGATTGCAAAAGCACAGCCGGTTAATATTGCAGAGATGACGATTGAAGAGGCGAAAAAGACGGGTGCCATGGCATTGTTTGGTGAGAAATACGGTGATGTAGTAAGAGTTGTCAATATGTCTGATTTTTCAATAGAGTTATGCGGTGGTACACATGTTAAGAATACCGGTGCAATTATTACCTTTAAGATTGTTTCCGAATCAGGTATTGCTTCCGGTGTGAGACGTATAGAAGCCTTAACTGGTGAGGGCGTATTTTCTTATTACAGGGAAATGGAATCCAGAGTGACAGAGGCGGCACACTTGCTGAAAGCAGGTCCGGAACAGCTGGTAGATAAATTAACGCATATGTTGGCACAGATGAAAGAACTGACATCTGAAAATGAATCCCTGAAGGCCAAGCTTGCAAATGAGTCATTAGGAGATGTAACATCGGATATGGTAGCTGTTGGTGATTACAATATTATTGCAACAGCGGTAGAAGGTGTTGATATGAATGGACTGAGGGATTTAGGAGACCAGTTAAAGGCAAAGGTTTTGGAAGGAATCATAGTGATTGCTTCTGCAAATGACGGGAAAGTAAACCTGATCGCTATGGCAACGGATGGGGCGGTCAAGAAGGGTGCCCATGCAGGCAATCTGATTAAAGAAATTGCACCACTTGTGGGCGGCGGTGGCGGCGGACGTCCAAACATGGCACAGGCAGGAGGTAAGAATCCTGCTGGAATAAATGATGCGATTATGAAGGCAAAAGAAGTTGCTGCAAATCAGCTGGGATAGGGCAATTTCATTAGAGAGGATATTTTTGAAGCCATTTGAATGGTTTTCAAGAATATCCTCTTTTAGAAGAACAAGATATAAGTATTAGGAGAAAATATGAAGAAAAGAACTGCTGTTATTTGCTTTTTTATAATATTGATATTATTTTTACTGGGAATTCTGGCAATATATTATTATTTTAATGTCAATACTGACAAAAATATACCATCTCCAAAGGTATCCTTTGAAAATGATCCTTATGCGTGGGAAGATACAAAAGAATTTTTTGGATCAAAGGGTTGTAGAAGAGAATATGTAGTAGAATGGGATATCCCGGAAGATAATAAGATAAAAGAAGAGAGATACATTAACGATAGAGGAGAAAAACTGACATTAAATTGGTATGTAGACGGAACTGCGGATGCTATGCTGGTTTCATCAAGACCGTAATGATTTATTATGGGATAACTTCGTGATCTTGGTGTGTCATAAATGGAAATTTCCTTTCGATGCTGTTTGGAAACTCAAAGAATTGACAGATTATTGCAATGGTGCTATACTTATGGGTAATTACTAACACGCTTTAAAGTGATAAAGCGATATGCCGGTTTTGCAATAGTGGATGTGGATAACCGATTTGTAAAAGAAATCGGTTACAGAAAGATTTGAGGAGGAACAAGAGATGACTGCAAGAAAAGGGAATTTAATGAATTTTCGGGATGATATTAAAGTTCTTGACGCAACAATACGAGATGGAGGACTTTGTAATAATTTTGAGTTTACAGATGAATTTGTTACCGAGCTTTATAAGTCAAATATTAAAAGCGGTGTAGACTATATGGAATTTGGTTACAAAGCAAGTAAGACACTTTTTAATGAAAGTGATTTTGGAAAGTGGAAGTTCTGTAATGAAGAAGATATCCGGGCAATTGTCGGAGACAATATTTCTGATATGAAAATTGCAGTTATGGCAGATGTTGGAAGATGTGATTTTAGGAAGGATTTTCTGCCTAAATGTGAGAGCGTTATTGATATGGTACGTGTGGCTTGTTATATACATCAGATACCGGCTGCAATTGAAATGATAGAATATTTTCATGAACTTGGCTATGAAACAACTTGTAATATCATGGCAATTTCACAGGCAAACTTAAATCAGGTAGAAGAAGCCTTGGATATGTTGTCAGGCTCTAGTGTAGATGTCATTTATCTGGTAGATAGTTATGGTTCGTTATATCCCGAAAATGCAGCGGCACTTGCTAAAACATATCTTGACATTGCTGAAAAGGCTGGAAAAAAGGTTGGATTTCATGCCCATAATAATCAAAATCTTGCTTTTGCCAATACAATTGAAACACTTTCTTACGGTGTTTCCTATCTTGATGCAACAGCACAGGGAATGGGAAGAGGAGCTGGAAATTGTGCGATGGAGCTTCTTCTTGGGTTTCTTAAGAATCCGAAATACAGCCTGTACAGTCTACTGACTTTTATAGAAAAATATATGATACCGCTTAAGCAGCAGGGTGTTGTCTGGGGCTATGACCTTCAATATATGTTTACCGGACAACTGAACCGCCATCCTCGTGAGGCAATGACTTTCACATCTGAAAACCGAAATGATTATTGCGAATTTTATAAATCATTACTGGATAATTTTTAAAACGATAACAGGTATTACTAAAAAAGTATTGACGTATTGGAATTTTATGCTATAATCTTACTTGTGTTTTAAATAACCCAAGGTTGTATGGCAGACACAATATGCAACTGAAGGGAGGTCGGGTGAGAGTATGTCAAATGTTGTTGTAAAAGAAAACGAGACTTTAGATAGCGCTCTTCGTCGTTTCAAGAGAAATTGTGCGAAGGCTGGTATTCAGCAGGAGATTCGTAAGAGAGAGCATTACGAGAAGCCTAGTGTTAGACGTAAGAAAAAGTCAGAGGCAGCTAGAAAAAGAAAGTTCAAATAATTTGTGTGTAATAGGGTTATCGCTTTATAGCGGTAACCCTTTTTTCGTTTTAGCTCTGTTTTGGATGCATAGCGTCTTGCTTCGTTGATAACTAATACCCACTATTAACAAAATACTAGTTCTGTATGTGAAACTTTTTTACTGGTATATCCGTTTGGGGTCGGACATATACTGAATAGAGAACTTGCAGGCAGGTGTATTTTTTGGAATTACCAGGTGATGTCATATATGGCGATGTTTTAATCCGGCTTTTTGGGAATCGTGAAGCTATTATAGAAAATTATAAAGGATTATTATTATATACTTCAGAGGAGGTCGTGATTGCTTGTAAAAAGGTTACACTCCGTATTTATGGGTGCGACCTGCATATATGCTATTTTTCAGGCAGCGATATGAAAGTAACCGGAACAATTCATAAAATAACTTATTTATCGAATGGAGACATATGCTGTTAATTATTTTGCGTTTCGTTTTTGGATATGTAAAGGCAGAGGTTTACGGTTTTGCTCCGGAACGTTTCATGAATCTCATTATTAAAAATGATGTGGTGATCTGGGATGTGGAAAGCAGCGAACAGGGGTATATCTTTTATACCGGACGCAAAAATCTCTTAAAGCTGAAACCTTATTTGCAAAAGACGAATATGAAATTAAAACTGATTGAAAAGTATGGACTGCCATATTTTTTTAAAAAGCACAGAAAACGGGCAGCATTTCTGCTTGGATTTCTTTTGTTTGGGACGGTTGTCTACATTTTATCATTATTTGTCTGGGAGGTTAAAGTAACAGGCGAAGATAAATTAGTAGCAGAAACTGTTTTAAAGCAGATAGAGTCAGAATATGTATCTTTAGGAACCTTGAAATCCCATATAGATTGTTCGAAACTGGAAGAATCCCTGCGTAGGGATTTTGATGAGATATCATGGATCAGCTGTGAGCTGAAAGGAACAGGGCTTACAGTCTATCTGGAAGAAGGAATGGCACCTAAGAAAATAGAAAATGAAATTACAAATGGGGATATCGTTGCGTCCAAGGATGCTTTGATAACAAAAATGATAACCAGACAGGGAACTCCTGTTGCAAAAGTAAATGATACCGTTAAGAAGGGGGATATCCTGATATCCGGTACTATTTATATTTATGATGATAACAATGAAATCATGGAAACCAGCTATATAGCGGCAGATGGAGACATATATGGAACTACGACTTTTGAGTATGAAGATTATGTAGATTTAAAATACTATCAAAAGGTGTATGACGATAAATCAAAAACACATGTCACGTTGTATTTTCTGGATTATTGTCTGACACCATTTGTTCCTAAAATGGAGAATAAAGATTATGATACGTATACCCAGATACATAAAGCACGGATTTTTGATAATTTTTATCTTCCTTTTGGTTATAAATCTATTAAAAGAACACCCTATACATTAGAAGCAAGGGAGTATAGTGAAGCGGAAGCAAAAGAAATGCTTGTAAAACGACTTGATAAAAAAATAAAAAGTTTTACGGAAAAAGGGGTAGAAATCATGGAAAATAATGTTACAATAGAAAAAGCAGATGGCAGGCTGGTAGCAAAAGGGACTTTGACCCTGACAGAATCCATTGCTATATTGAAAAAATCTTCTGGCGGAATTCCGGATGAAGATAAAGACTGATAAGATAGGAGATAAAAATGAACACCTGCGAAAAGAGTATTACGATTCCAGCAGACTGTATTGCCAACGTATTTGGTGAATTTGACAGTCATGTAAAACGGATTGAAAAAACAATGAAGGTTACTATGATCGCGAGGGAAGACCAGTTAAAGATCATAGGTGGAGAGCCTGCTGTTCATAAAACCATAGAAATTATAAATTCTCTGATTACCCTGGCGAAAAGGGGAAACCAGATTACGGAACAAAATGTAAATTATGCGTTATCTTTATCAGAGGAGCATAAAACAGAAGAGGTTGTGGAATTAGACAGGGATATTGTGTGCCATACTGTAAGTGGAAAACCGGTGAAAGCGAAAACTCTCGGGCAAAAGCAATATCTGAATGCAATTGATAAGCATATGGTCGTATTTGGAGTTGGTCCTGCCGGAACCGGAAAGACTTATCTTGCCATGGCAAAGGCAATCACAGCCTTTAAAAGTGATGAAATCAATCGTATTATTTTGACCAGACCAGCGATTGAGGCAGGAGAGAAACTGGGATTTTTACCGGGAGATTTACAAAGCAAGGTAGATCCGTATTTACGTCCTCTTTATGATGCGTTATATGAGATTATGGGAGCAGATACCTTCCTTAAAAATATGGAAAAAGGGTTGATCGAGGTTGCACCTCTTGCCTACATGAGAGGACGTACCCTTGACAATGCATTTATCGTATTGGACGAGGCCCAGAACACAACGCCGGCACAGATGAAAATGTTTTTGACCCGTATCGGATTTGGTTCTAAAGCTATTATAACCGGTGATCTGTCCCAGAAAGATATTCCTAAAGATGCCGTAAGCGGGCTTGATGTTGCATTACGGGTACTAAGAAATGTCGAAGATATCGCGGTTTGTCATCTGACAAGCCAGGATGTGGTGAGACATCCTTTGGTACAGAGAATCGTTAAGGCATATGATGACTATGAAACAAAACATACCAAAAAAAGAAACAGCAATTAAGGCAATATAAGAGTTTGTGCTGCTTCCTGTGAGTAATGAGCCGGATAGCTGTATTTTCGCAGATATTTGGCAGATCGTGCATAAGGCAGAATTGTTGACTTCTGGCAGCATATGGATTATAATATATAAGGTTTTTATTACTATTTTTTTTTCGGATAAGATGAGGACAAAATGACAATTCTATTAGAAAATGAAACAGCACTTGACATCGGTGTAGATTATGAAGAAGTTGCATATAAGGTCGTTCAGGCTGCACTGGATTACGTGGCATGTCCCTATGAATGTGAAATTAATATTCTGTTGACCGATAATCAAGGGATACAGCAGGTTAATAAGCAGATGCGTGATATGGATGTACCTACGGATGTGCTGTCATTCCCTATGCTCATATTCAAAACAGAAGGGGATTTTTCGGTTGCGGAAGAAGATATTTCATCGAACTTTGATGCCCAAAGTGGTGAGCTTTTACTTGGGGATATAATGATTTCATTAGAAAAAGTAGTGACACAGGCTGAAGAATATAACCATAGCATACTGCGGGAATATGCATTTTTAATAGCACATAGTATACTGCATTTATCAGGTTATGATCATATCGAAGAAAAAGAGAGGATCCGTATGGAGCAGATGCAGGAGGCTATACTGCAAAGTATTGGATATACAAGAGATATTACAGATTAAGGAGAAATATTATGAAGAAACATTTATTGACAATAGCAATTTTAGCAGCGGCAGTAACAGGTTTATCCGGTTGTGGAAAAAAAGAAGAAACAACCGAGGCTGTTACGACAGCAGAGGCGACAACGGAAGAGGTGACAGAAAATAATCATGAAGGCATGACTTATAATGAATTGACGGGAGAGTGGTCAGCAGATTTTGTCAGCAAACGTCCGATTGCCGTTATGATTAATAATTTAAAGGAAGCATTGCCATCCTCAAGTACCAAGCAGGCTGATATTATTTATGAGTGTATGGTAGAAGGTGGTATTACAAGAATCATGCCGATTTTTTCAAGCTATGAGGGAATTGAAAAGATAGGTTCTATTAGAAGTGCAAGACATTATTTTATCAATATTGCAAATGAATATGATGCTATTTATGTACATTACGGACAGTCAAAACCTGCTAAAGCGATGTTAGATGACAAAGCCATCAATAATGTAAACGGTATGACATATGATGCAGGTTTTTACCGTGACAGTGCAAGAGTTGCTCCGCATAATGCGTATTCTACAGGAGAGAGAATTGTAAAAGGTATAGAGGATTTGGGCTATTCGGCAGATTATAGTGAAAGTCATGAACAGGTATTTTCTTTTAATGAAGAAGAAAAAGAATTAGAGAGCAGCCAGACTGCAAATACGATTCATGTGAATTTCAGTTCTTATTCAAAGCCATACTTTGTTTATGATGAGAGCAAAAAATTGTATAACAGATATGAATATGATGCACCGCAGATTGATGAGCTGGCAGAAGAAGGCGATAATGTGTTAAATTTCAAAAATGTAATTATCCAGATTTCTGCTTACGAGTGTATCAATCCAGAAAATGATTTACAGGAGCTTACTCAGGTAGGAGAGGGGAATGGCTATTACTGTACCAACGGAAAAGCAGTTCCAATTACATGGAAGAAATCATCTAATAACTCTATTACAAAGTATTATACAGAAGATGGGGAAGAATTATTATTGAATCCGGGAAAAACATGGATTTCCATAATCGGCAGTGGCGAAAATGCCGGAGTTGCGTTTGAATAAAGTATTTGTAACAGATTAAAAGGGCTATAACATTTTATAGTCCTTTTATTTGTGATGAGGACGGGTTTCTCATGGATGCAGGGAAAGGATGAAAAAACATGACAGACGATCAATTGATAGAAATGGCAAAAGATGCCGCACAGTCGGCCTATGCACCATATTCACATTTTAAGGTTGGAGCGGCACTCCTTACAAAAGAAGGGACGGTTTATACAGGATGTAATGTTGAAAATGCTTCTTATGGGGCTTCTAACTGTGCAGAGAGGACAGCCATATTTAAGGCTGTTTCTGAAGGGAGTACTTCTTTTACTAAAATTGCTGTAATTGCTGCGGACGGGTCTACTGCTTACCCATGCGGGATTTGTTTACAGGTTATGCAGGAGTTTATGCCGGAAGGAAAAATTTTAGTAGAGCAGAATGGCATGGTGGTGAGTTATAACTTAAAAGATTTGCTGCCATATGGTTTTACGTTATAATACATATGAGAGGAAAAATATGTACGAAGTTTTATTTTTTATTCAATTTATCGGAGTCATTATCGGTTTTGCAAATTTAATTATAGTGGGAGTACAGAAAAGTTCTGAAAATCAGAAAATTCTATTTATTGCATCTGCCTGTGCATTTGTCAGCATACTGTCATATCTGTTTGAAATACGGGCCACGGAATTAAATGAAATGATATTAGCCGTCAAGTTTGGATATGTCGGTAAATGCTATGTGTTATTACTGATCATTATGTTTGTCCGCAATTACTGCAATGTAAGGATGCCATCTTTTATAGTCAAAGGTTTGTTTGTTTTCAATACATTTATGCTGCTGGTCATTATGACTTGTGATTGCCATACCTTCTACTATACCGAGATGAAGGTTGTAAATACCGGTTTTTTCCCTCATGTTCAATTTGGAAGAGGCGTTGGTTATTATCTTTTTATGACCGTTACGATATGCCTGATCATGTATTATGCCTTTATCACGTTTTCGCAATGTTTGAAAAGAAAAGGATATGAGAGAAAACGATTATTTTTATTAACGCTTGCGGGAATTCTTCCGGCTTTTATGCTGTCATTATATTTGAGCGGTGTTTTAAGGGAATTTGACCCGACACCATCTGGTATTATCTTATCCTGTATGCTGCTGACTGTGAATGTGATAAATTATGGATTGCTGGATACTATGCAGCTGGCAAAAGAAAATATAATCGAAAATACAAAAGATGGTCTGCTAATCGTTGATTCAAGCTATAATCTGATATATTTCAATAAGATGGCAAAGGAAGTTTTTCCAACCCTGAACTCTGAAAAAGATACTAATAGTCTGATTTCCTGGATATTTGAAGAAGAACGGGAGTCGGTTTTACATATTCAGGATAAACATTATGAAATCAGGATATCTCCGTTAATGGAAGATACATTTGTGAAAGGATATCTTGTATGGATTTTTGATATGTCCTTTATTAATCAGTATACGGATGAAATGATCAATCTGAAACAGGAGGCGGAACGTGCTAATGAAGCAAAATCTGTATTTCTGGCACATATGAGCCATGAAATACGTACCCCGATGAATGCTATTATGGGATTTTCTTCATTAGCATTAAAAAATGATAATCTCACTCAGATTAAAGAACAACTACATTATATCTATAATTCAGCACAGACATTGTTGAACATTACAAATGAGATTTTGGATATTTCTAAGATTGAATTGGGAAAAGTGGAATTATCTGTTGCCGAATATTCTACAAAACAATTATTTTTTGAAGTGGTCTCTATTATCCGGTCTCAAATTGATGCAAGTTCCGTCAAGTTTCATTTTGAAATTCCATCGGATATGCCCAAAGTTTTAAAAGGGGATAGTACGCGTATTCGTGAAATTATCATTAATCTTTTGAGTAATTCTGTTAAATATACGAAAAAAGGTTCTATAGACTTAAAGGTAAGAATTCAAAAAAGAAAGAACTCCCGGTTATCCCTTGATATTCAGATAGCAGATACCGGAATCGGGATTCGCAAGGAAGATTATGGTAAAGTATTTGGTATGTTTGAGCGTTTGGACCGAAAAAACACTTCAGATATAGAAGGTTCCGGACTTGGGCTGGCAATCGTAAAAAGTTATGTTGAATTAATGGGAGGTTCCATTAAATTTACAAGTGAATATGAAAAAGGAACGACTTTTTTTGTCTGTTTGGAGCAGGAAATTATAGATGATGCCCCAATGGGGATGCTTACTGATGTCACAGAGGGGTTTTCAGTAGACGGAGACCTGAAATTTAAAAATTGTATGGCGTTGATCGTAGATGACAGCGAGATAAATCTGCTGGTCACAAAAGAATTATTAAATCAATACAATGTAAAATCTCATATAGTTACAAGCGGTTATGAGGCATTGGATAAGATAAAACACTACCATTATGATATTATCTTTTTAGACCATATGATGCCTGAAATGGATGGTGTGGAGACATTAAAGCAAATTAAGAAGCAGGAGGGAGCATATTTTGATACTCCTATAGTAGCCCTGACAGCTAATGCAGTATTCGGAGTGAAGGAACAACTGCTTGCGGAAGGGTTTAATTACTATCTTGCGAAGCCGATTCTGAATCATGAATTGGAAAACATGTTATTATTTTATTTTCAGGATAAAATGATATCTTCTGATACAGCCCTACGGGAATATAAGGAATCTCTTCCTTTTGCAAAAGAGGATTTACACCAGCTTGGAATTGAAATGGATGCCGGAATGGAATGCTGTAGCAATAGTCTTTTACTTTATCAGGAAATTTTGAACATAGCAGTGGAGGCTTATCAGGAAAAATCATCGGAATTAATACATTACTATGCATCAGGTGATTATAAAGATTATACAACGGCAGTTCATGGATTAAAAGGCTCCATGCAGCTTCTTGGGGCAAAGAAGCTGGGGAATCAGGCAGAAAAGCTGGAGAAGGATTTAAAGGAAAATCAAATGGATGATCTGCCAGATCAGCATCATAAGCTTATGGCAGAATATAAGCAAATTGTTTATGGCATTTATGAATTTCTTAAAAAGCAGTGCTGGCTAAAAGAAAATCTTTTTTTGGAAACACCTGATAAATCCGAATAAAATAAAAGGTGAATGGTCATACTTTTCGTATAACAATCCAACGGAGGACAATATGAAAAGAAATCTGATTTTTGCCATTATATCAGTTGTCATCGGGGTATTAGCGGGTGCTTCGGTTTATTTTTATGAATACTTTTATCCAAAACAGTATGTGAAGAATGAAGCGGGTGAGTATGTAAATGTTGCTGCTGCAAAAAACAGTGATACTTTTCCTGTTACAAAAAATACAGTCTTTGAAATTGAATATTATTATCCTGATGAACAGCGGACATTGAAGGAACAGGTGAATGATATACCTGCACTGTTAGGCTGTGATAAAGCAGGTGTTTTAACTTATCTGGATGATTATATGCGGCATTTATCTTATGATGAGCGGGATAAAGGGCTGGCTTCTTTTGAATTAATATCGTATAATGAGAACCATATATATCTTCGGAAGACATTTAAACGTGAGACACGTTCCGGTTATTATGCAAAATCTTTTAACGGCACCATTGTGATTTTAAACGGAGATGAAAAAACAGTATTTGAATATACACAGATTCCTATTAATGTTTTACCTGAGAATTTGCAGGAAGAGGTTATACAGGGATATTATCTGGAAACGGAAGAAGCTTTATACAGCTTTCTTGAAAATTATTCCAGCTGATTTTGGCATAATAAGGGAGATAAGGAGTTAAATTGAAGTTTGATATTATCGTCGCGGGTGCAGGTGCATCCGGGCTTGCCGCTGCTTATCAGGCGGCGGTTTTACAACCACAATTGAATATACTGGTATTAGAAAAAGAGAAAGTACCGGGGCGTAAGCTGAGTGCCGCCGGTAACGGAAAATGCAATCTTACTAATATGGAGTTTACTCAGGAATGTTATCATTCTGGAAACCATATGTTTATGAAGCAATGGGTTTTGGAACATTCTTATGAGGAGATTTCTGATTTTTTTGAATCTCTTGGAGTTTTATTATATCAGAAAAACGGATATTATTATCCGGTATCTAATCAGGGGAAACAGGTAACCCGTTTACTGTATGAAAAAAGCAGGAGAGCCGGTGTACAATATGGCTTGGGAACAAGGGTAACGGGAGTTGAACCACGGCATGGAAAAAGAGGTATGTATTATGAGGTGACGGGGATTCAAGAGAACGGTTCTACAGTGACCTACCATGCCCGTTATGTCATTCTTGCACTGGGTGGTGCATCAGCACCTAAGCTTGGAGGAAGCAGTAGTGGATATGCATTGACAAAAAAACTGAATTTGAAATGTAATCCTCTTTATCCCGCATTAAGTCCCATTTATGTAGAGGATTCTTTGTTATCCGTGACAAAAGGAGTCCGGTTAGATGGAACGGTAACATTGTATGATGGCAAGTGTGTCTTGGCAAAAGAAACTGGTCAGATTCAGTTTAATGAAAAAAGTTTATCAGGTATCGTTATGATGAATCTGTCCTGTTATCTGAATGCCCCTGATAAGCGGGCATCGGAAGCCTGTTTACATATTGATACCTTACCCGGATTTTCATGGAATCGTTTAAAGGATTTTATGAGCTGCCAAAAACAGGATTTTCAGGAAGAATCCGTTGAATTTATGTTAGACGGGATTTTGCCGAATCCTTTTGCAAGGTACATATCAAGACGGTTGAAACTGGATAAAGAACTCATACTGCGGAATATGACAGAAAAACAAATTGACAGACTAGTTTCTTCTTTAAAAAAACTTAAGTTCACTCCGGTTTTTAAAGAAGATTATGAAAAGGCCCAGGTTACTGGCGGCGGAATCGCATTAGAAGAGGTTTCCTGTGATTCTTTTTCCTGTAAAAGGTATGAAAACTTATATATAACAGGTGAGTTGTTGGATGCATATGGAAAATGTGGTGGATATAATCTGACATTTGCTATTCTTTCAGGAATACAGGCGGTTAAAGATATATATTCAAGATTATGATTCCTGCGGGCAATGTGCCAGGTGGCAGAGTGAGGAGAAGCGGTATGATTGAAATAAGAGGAATAAAGATATCAGTAACTGGTGGCAAAGGGAAGCTGGAACAGCAGATTATGAAACGGCTTCATTTAAAAGCAGTTCCTGAATATAAGATATTAAAGCGTTCGATTGATGCAAGGAAAAAGCCCGATATTTTCTATGTATATCATATAGGCGTGATTTTGCCGAATGAAGGGAAAATCCTGGGTAAAATTAACGATAAAAATATTATGTTAACAAAAAGAACGAATTACCGGATTCCGGAACATGGAACGGAAGTAATTAAGCATCATCCACTGATTATCGGTTCCGGACCTGCCGGTTTATTTTGTGCCCTTATGCTAGCCAAAGCAGGATATGCACCAATTATTGTGGAGCGTGGTCATTGTGTAGAAGAACGTGTGGCAGAAGTAAATGAATTTTTTCAGGGTAAGCCACTGAACACAGAATGTAATGTGCAATTTGGCGAAGGGGGAGCAGGTACATTTAGTGACGGTAAATTAAATACTCAAGTAAAAGATAAATACGGCAGACTGCGTTATGTGTTAGAAGAATTCGTAAAACACGGTGCCAAAGAGGAGATTTTATATGACAGTAAACCCCATATAGGAACAGATGTACTGGTTAAAATAGTCAAAGGAATCCGTGAAGAAATTGAAGCTTGCGGGGGACGCTTTTTATTTGATACAAAAGCGGCTGATATTCAGGTAGAAAATGACTGCATTACAGGTGTAAAGCTGTTACATAAAGGATATGCCACATGGGTAGAATGCAGCCAGGTTGTATTTGCTATCGGTCACAGTGCCAGGGATACATTTTCCATGCTGTATGATAAAGGTTTTTCTATGCAGGCCAAGGATTTTGCCATGGGCGTCCGAATTGAACATCCGGCTTCCTGGATTCAGAAGGCAATGTATGGTGAAGGACCTGCTGCAAGACATCTGCCGGCAGCTCCCTACAAAGTAACACATCAGGCAAACGACGGGAGGGGCGTTTATTCTTTTTGTATGTGTCCCGGCGGGTATGTGGTAAACGCCTCTTCTGAAGAGGAATATATAGCAGTGAATGGTATGAGTTATAGCGGAAGAAACGGTATCAATTCCAATTCCGCTGTTGTGGTTACTGTCAGACAGTCGGATTTTGAAAGCGATCATCCGTTAGCAGGGATAGCTTTTCAGCGTAAATTAGAGCATCGGATTTATAAAGAGGGGCGGGGTAAGGTAGTGGTCCAGCGTTTCGGGGATTTTAAGAGAAGGACTGGCAGTAAAATACTGGGAGAGGTTACACCGCAGATCAAGGGTGGTTATACTTTAGGAAATATTGCGGAATGTTTGCCTGATTTCATGTCAGATGATATAATAGAAGGCATTCAGGCATTTGAGAGGTTTATTCCCGGATTTGCACATGAGGATGCCGTATTGTCCGGTGTAGAGAGCAGAACCTCTTCTCCTGTAAGGATTCACCGGGATGAAGGATTCCTGTCTAATATAAAAGGAGGATATCCGTGCGGAGAGGGTGCGGGCTATGCAGGAGGGATCATGTCTGCTGCCATGGATGGAATAAAGACAGCCGAAGCGATTATCCGTCAGTACAGACCCATAGAAACCGATAGTTGACCGACGGCGACAGGTGTAGAAAGGATAAAAATAAAATGACAGAACAAAAAATAGCAAGAATTAATGAATTATATCATAAATCCAAAGCAGAAGGGCTGACGGATGAAGAGAAAAATGAACAGCAGATGCTGAGGCAGGAGTACTTAAGTGCTATCCGCAATAATATGCGTGCAACTCTGGATAATGTAAGCATTAAGAATCCGGACGGAACCATAACGCCGCTTAAGATGGTGAGGGAACGGAATGAAAGTACGGATGTACAGCCATAAACATAAGGAGATGCATAGGCAGGGAATGAACATTAAACGGAATCAGGAGGGGGTTCATTGGATAAAATAATGCTGCGAAAATATATGACGGAGAAAAGAAATGGCCTTACCGCTCATGAAATACAATCCTGTTCCGAAGAAATAACAAAAAAGCTGCTGGGCAGTATTTTTTATAAAGAATGCAGGAACCTTTGTCTATATAATGCGTTTCGGAATGAGGTATCCTGCCGCTTTATTATGAAACAGGCATTATCTGACAGGAAACGGGTTTTTATGCCTGTCACGGATGAATCTCATAAAACAATCGAATTTTATGAAGTAACGGGAGATACTGTATGGAGAAAAGGAGCCTATGGAATTGAAGAACCTATATTGGAATCGGAAACACGTATTTTAAAGGAAAAAGCGGTGATTTTGATGCCAGGGCTGGTGTTTGACAGAAAAAAACATAGGATTGGCTATGGAGGGGGATATTACGACAGATATCTTGCCAGACACACAGAGCATATAACAGCGGCACTTTGTTATGCTTTCCAGATTATAGAAGAAAATTTGCCGTGTGAAGAGCATGATATTCTGCCTGATTACATTATTACGGAAAAAGAAATATTTTGATGAAAAGGAGTGTTACATATGGAATTGGAAAAAATGGGACAATTGGCAAAAGAGGCATCCAGAGCTCTGATAAAGTTATCAAAGCCGGTTAAAAACACCTGTCTGGTTACAATTGCCGCAAATCTGATAAATAATACTGAAAAAATATTAGCGGCCAACCAAAAAGATATAGAAAACGGA
>JAIDOW010000019.1 GCA_029063085.1 Lachnospiraceae bacterium | reverse complement strand
GTGTCAGATGTATTGTCTTTGATTTTGAAAATGGACGAACAATTAGATATGAACTTTGAAGCAGAGAGGTACGAGGACGGAAGTTTCAATCCCGCCACAATCAAAATATCTTTTCAGAACTCCCTGCTCAATCATAAGCTGGGCGTATACATGAAAGCAAGGGAATTGCAGGAGAACCTTTTGAATGATACGGAACGCTTCTCGTCGGAGGAAGAACACCAACGGGCGATTGAAGCACTCTCAAAAGATTTGGACGCTGTTAAGCAGAGTATTCTTGATGACAGTAAGATTGTCAAAAAAGGGGTTAGAGGTATCTCCGTCAAAATATATCCCGAAAATGAATAGAAACGAGGTGTAAAAATTGTATACAATATTTCAAAGAACAGAAATCTCAGAACCATCCTTATTCAGTCCGTCCGACACAACCAAAAGAATAGAAAATTTCCCGGAAATTTGTATTTCCACATTTTCTGAAAACATCATTCAAAAGTTTTCTTCTTTGGATAATGTAGAGAAAATAGCAGAACTCTACTCTGCAAGCGGCGCACTACCTGTCTACCAAATCAATTACAAGAATACTGCGATAGCTTTTTATCGTTCTATGGTAGGCGCACCTGCTTGTGTTGCGTGTTTTGAAGAAATCATTGCTATGGGAGCTAAAAAGTTTGTTTTGTTCGGCTCCTGCGGAGTATTGGACGATGATAAGGTAAAAGACCACATTATTATCCCTGTTTCCGCTGTCCGTGATGAAGGTACAAGCTATCATTATATAGCACCTTCGCCTGAAATTGAAGCAGACACACATTCCATTCAGATATTAGAAAACGTTTTAACAGACTGTGGCTACTCCTATGTAAAAGGCAAAACATGGACTTCGGACGCCATTTACAGAGAAACCCTCTCCGCTATTGAAGAACGCCGACAAGAAGGCTGTATTGCCGTAGAAATGGAGTGTGCTTCTATGTTGGCGGTTTCAAAATACAGGCACATTCCTTTTATCCAGTTTTTGTATGGAGCGGATAACCTTAGTTCCGATACATGGGAAATCAGAGATTTAATGTCTTATGGTCTTACCAATGCAGAAAAATATATGGTGCTTGCCTTTGAATGTGGACTTGCCATATAATAAGGCAGGTATCATGATACCCGCCTCAAATCCAGTATTCCTCAAATAATTAGAGCCATTTTAGAGCCAAACGGCATAAAGTAATCCCGGAAATGCCCATTTTATCAGCATTTCCGGGATTTTATCCGTTACTCGAACTCAATCGTCGCCGGCGGCTTCCCTGTACAATCATACATTACACGGTTAACCCCTTTAACCTCATTTACAATCCTTGAAGTCACAATGCCCAGCACCTCCCAAGGAATCTGTGCAGCCTCTGCGGTCATGAAATCACTGGTGGTAACTGCCCGAAGTGCTATTGCATAGTCATAAGTTCTCTCATCCCCCATGACACCGACACTCCGCATATTGGTAAGTGCTGCAAAATACTGTCCCAAGCCTTTATCCACACCGGCTTTGGCGATTTCCTCCCGGTAAATGGCATCTGCCTCCTGAACGATTCTGACCTTCTCAGCAGTCACTTCACCGATAATACGGATTCCAAGTCCCGGTCCAGGGAACGGCTGGCGGCTCACCAGATATTCCGGAATGCCCAATTCACGCCCTGCATTTCTTACCTCATCTTTAAAAAGCAGACGAAGCGGCTCTACAATCTCCTTAAAATCAACATAGTCGGGAAGCCCTCCCACATTATGATGGCTCTTAATAACTGCGGACTTGCCAAGTCCTGATTCGATTACATCCGGATAAATAGTTCCCTGCACCAGAAAATCAACTGCACCAATCTTTTTAGCTTCCTCCTCAAATACACGGATAAATTCCTCACCGATAATCTTACGTTTTGCCTCCGGCTCTGCCACACCTGCAAGCTTTCCGTAAAAACGTTCCTGTGCATTCACTCTCACAAAATTCAAATCATACGGACCTTCTGGACCAAACACAGCCTCTACCTCATCACCTTCATCTTTACGAAGCAGACCATGGTCCACAAAAACGCAAGTAAGCTGTCTTCCAACTGCCTTAGCCAGCAACACTGCCGCAACAGAGGAATCCACGCCACCAGATAATGCACAAAGCACTTTTCCGTCACCAATCTTCTCCCGTAATGCCCGAATAGTATCCTCTACAAAGGATGACATTTTCCAGTCTCCACTGCATCCACAAATCTTATATACAAAATTAGATAACATTTTCATGCCTTCTACAGTATGCATAACCTCAGGATGAAACTGCGTTGCGTATAACTTCTTCTCAGGACATTCCATGGCTGCAACCGGACAAACAGGTGTAGTCGCTACGACCTGAAAGCCTTCAGGCGCCTTTGCAATATAATCGGTATGACTCATCCAGCAGACAGTTGTCTTATTAACATCTTCAAACAAAACAGAAGACTGGTCAATCGTCACCTCTGTTTTCCCATATTCAGAAACCGGTGCAGTTGTCACCTCACCTTTTAACAGATAACTTATTACCTGAGAGCCATAACAGATACCCAGAATCGGAATGCCTATTTCCAGCAATGCCTTTTCACATCTTGGAGATTCCTCCTTATATACACTATTGGGTCCACCAGTAAAAATGATTCCTTTCGGATTCAGCTCCTTAATCTTTTCAATCCCCATTGTATACGGATGAACCTCACAATAAACATTACACTCACGAACACGGCGTGCAATCAACTGATTATACTGACCGCCAAAATCTAATACAATAACTAATTCTTTTTCCACGGTGTGCCTCCTTATCTTGTCACAATCGCAATTATCATTCTATCTCATTATACGATAAGATTTTACCCTATTTTAACAAAAACCACAACCTAAATGCGACAGAATTTTTTATTCCCTGCAAACTACCGGTCATTGTTTACATAACATCAAAAAGAACACGCAAACAAGAAATTATCTGGATTACACATCACATATAACTTCACCTGACCAGCTGCCAAAATGCAATACAAAAACAGATCTGCCACATAAAACATCTTTTCTTTTGCTCCATAAAAAGATTTTTGACAGACAAAGCCAAATAGAGCTGCTACATTAAAGGAATTTTCTCTTTTGCTCCATAGATTTAACAAAGATAGGCAACACGTTATAGCGTTTTTTTGTTAAAACTATGAAACAAAAACCCAAAATCCTTAACGCAACAGCTCCAACCTGTTTCGCAGGAAACCACCAGATATCCGTACCGCACGGTCGCCTGGCTTATTATCTTCTTAAAGAATACATCTGACAAAAATCCTGTTATATCATTCTTCTGTAGTAAGACCTTCTTCACTGCTCTGAGTTGTATCTTCAGACGCTTCACCACTGGTATCTGCATCTCCCTTTTCCGTGGTGACTGATGATCCGGATTTCATCCCAAGCTTTTCGAGAATATTATCGATAGCTGCCTGTAACTGATTATCCTTTTCTCCATCGGAATCCTTATACGCATCTACATCCAATTCCACTTCTACATCCGGTTTGATACCGATTTCGTGAATATCATTTCCCTTTGGAGTAAAATATTTTGCAATCGTCAGCTTGATAGCCGAACCATCGTCCAATGGAAACATTCTCTGTACAATTCCTTTACCGAATGTGTTTGTTCCCACTAACGTACCGATTCCGTAATCTTTGATCGCTCCGGCAAATATTTCAGACGCAGAAGCACTATAACCATTTACCAGAACTGCTAACGGCTTTGTAAACTGCTCCTCATCAGTAGAATTAAACTCTTCAATCACATTACCATCTTTGTCTTCTGTATATACGATTTTTCCGGCGGGAAGCATATAATCCAGCATTTCCGTTGCAATATCCAAAAGACCGCCGCCGTTATTCCTAAGGTCTACAATCAGTCCCTTCATTCCCTGACTTTCCAAATCTTTTACAGCCGTAATATACTGCTGTGCCGTAACTTCATAAAAACTAGACACCTCGATATAGCCGATATTATTGCCTAACATCTTATATTCTACGGTTGGATTCTCCACCTTTCTTCTAGGCATCGTAAATTCATGATCTTCTCCGTCAGAACTTCGATATACAGTAATCGTCACATCCGTATTCTCTTTACCACGAATCTTGTCTACTACTGTATCAATATCCTGTCCGCTGATATCTTCACCATTAACAGAAATAATAACATCTTCATCCACAATACCGGCTTCCTTGGCGGGACCATCAAATACTTTAACAACTGTAATGATTTTGGTATCCGTTGACTGGGACACCTGTACTCCTACCCCAACATACTCGCCATCAGTATCTTCCATGAAGCTTGCATACTCTTCTTCTGTGTAGTACACCGAATAAGGATCATCTAATCCTTCCATATACCCTTTTATAATTCCATCCTGTTTTGTCTGTTCATCTTCTTCAAAATAAAAGTTTTTATCCAGTATTCCCTGGATTTTCTCCAGCTTTTCATTGGTGTCCCTACCCACAACTGAACTACTGCCCAGCATTTTTACCGGACCATTTTCAACACTTTCGGTTTCATCCTTTGTCATTCTCACATTGCTGCATCCAATCGTGCCGACTGCTATCACTGCCATTATCATACAAACCGCAGTTTTCTTTATCCAATTTTTCTTCATGAATATCCTTCTTTCATTTTTCGTTATATCGAATCCATTTTGTGTCCGAAGACAGCATACTACCTCATTACTGTAAATATGCCAGTGGGTCTACATATGTTCCATCCACACGCACACCGAAATGACAATGAGGACCTGTAGAAACTCCTGTAGAACCCGCATAGGCAATTGTCTGCCCTGCCACAACTGTCTCTCCAACCGATACAGCTAAAGATGAATTGTGCATATATACGGTTACCACTCCACCTCCATGATCAATACAGACATAATTTCCTTCTGCATAATTATAGGTGGCTACAATCACTGTTCCTGAAGAAGCCGCAACAACACTGGCACCTGTATCACAGGCGATATCAATACCCTTATGATTAGAGCTTGCTCCTGCAACAGGGGCGTTCCTTCCTCCAAAATAAGATGTAATCTGATTATATCCCGGCACCGGCCACGTAAATATTCCTCCAGTATAAGTACTTGTAGTACTACTGCTGGCACTTTGTTCCGCTGCTGCAATTATAGCTTCTGCCTCAGCCTGTGCTTTGGTATATTTTGCAACCTCTTCCTCCTGTCCTGCTATCGACGTCTTATATTGGGCAATCTGGGCATTTTTCTCATCCACTAATTCCTCCATGGTTGCTTTCTGCTCATTTACCTCTTTTTGCAATGCCTCATTACTTGCCAGATCCTTATCCAATTTCATCTTGAGATTGGCAACCTGTTCTTTGGCTGTTTTCAATTCTTTTAATATATTATAGTCGTATAAAGATACCTGTGCTACATATTCGGTCTTATTCATCATATCCGTCATAGATGTAGCTGTGAGTAACACATCCAGATATCTTTTATTTCCAGATTCATATACCATCTGAATCCTCTGCTTCATAGCCTCATACTGATCCTCCTGTGCAGTCTGGGCAAGTTTCAGATTATCCTGTGTCAATTGAATAGACTCTTCCAATTCCTTTTGGTTTTGCTCCAGATGACTGATTTCAATCTGAATCTCATTCAGGGACTTATCTAACTGTACTACATAATCTTCAAGACTGTTTTTCGCCTCCCTTAAGCTGTCAAGGATTTTCTGTGCCTCTTTTCTGTTTTTAGCAGCCTCTGCGGCATCCTTTCTTGCCTTATCTACAGAAGCGTCCGTAGTTCCGCTATCTGTCCCCTGTGTTTCCGTCGTCTTTTCAGTAGTCGTTTCCGTAGTAGTATCAGCACTACTGTTACCCGTTGCATAACTGACTGACCCATAAGGAGAAATACAGCTGAATGCCAACGCCGATACCAGAATTCCACTAAAAACAATTTTCCGTTTCTTATTAAACATAATACATTCCTCCAAACTATACCTTCAAATGCTTATGCGTGGTTATCAGGCTGCCAAAAAAACCAACACCCACTCCAAGAAGTACGGAAATCGGTGCCAGCCCTGTGTATACATGACCGACAGGTACAAACTCTATCAAATTTGCCACAATCGTAAAATGTTCTGTCAAATACTGTGTCATTATATTATACATAAAATATAAAATCCCCAGAGGCACGATAGAACCTACTAATCCAATCATTACTCCCTCTACTAAAAACGGTGCCCTTACAAAAATATCTTTTGCACCAATCAGCTTCATAATCGCGATTTCTTCCTTTCGGACAGAAATTCCAATCGTTATCGTGTTACTGATCAAAAACAGTGAAACACACAGTAAAATCAAAATGACACCGAGAGAAGCATATCCCACCAGTCTGTTAATGGCATTCAGGCTCTTAGCTGTACCATCACTGCTGTTTACTCTTCTGACTCCCTCTATCGCTTCTAACTTTTCAACCGTATCTGACTGCCGGCTGATATCCTTTAGTGTCATTTCATAAGAAGAGGAATTCATCAGCGGATTATCCTCACCAAAAACAGAATTCACATAATCCTTATTTCCCCCATAAACATCCTGAACATACGTATTCCATGCTTTATCCGCAGAAATAAAATTAATTGTATCAATGTTATCTATTGTTTTCAATTCTTCGCCAATCTGCATAATCCTTGTCTCATCTATACCTTCATCAAAAAATACAGATATCGTCAGGGAACTTTCAATGGATTCCACTTCTTTTTCCATATTCAGCACAATGGAATAAAAGATACCAAATAAAAAGAGACAGGCCACAATCGTGCCTATGGAAGCAAGAGAAAAAAGCAGATTTCTTCGGATATTCTTAAGTCCCTGTTTGACACTGTATCCTAATGTGTTAATCTTCATCCTTATAACCACCTTTTTCCTCATCGCTTACAATCTTGCCTTTTTTAAGAGTTATCACCCGCTTTTGCATAAGATTAACGATTTCTTTATTATGTGTCACTACAACTACTGTAGTTCCCCTTTTATTGATTTCTTCTAACAATCTCATTATTTCCAGAGAATTTTTGGGATCCAGATTACCGGTAGGCTCATCCGCCAGAATAATATCTGGACGATTCACAATCGCTCTTGCCAACGCAACTCTTTGCTGCTCTCCACCGGATAGTTCTTTGGGAAACTGTCTATACTTGTCTGCCAATCCTACCATAGTAAGGGTAGCCGGAACCTCTCTTCGAATTTCATTTATTGGTTTTTCTATAACCTGCTGCGCAAATGCAACATTTTCAAATACAGTCCGATCCTTTAATAAGCGGAAATTTTGAAAAACCACTCCTATTTTCCTACGAAGAAACGGTATTTCTTTTCGTTTTAATTTACTATACGGTTTATTATCAACAGATATTTCACCTGATGTTGGTTTCATTTCCTTCAACAGAAGCTTTATCAATGTTGTCTTTCCTGAGCCACTGCTTCCAACCACAAAAACAAACTCACCTTTATTAATTCGAAATGTCACGTTATCAAGTGCTTTTGTTCCTGTTGGATACTGCATAGTTACATGATCAAGCACTACCATATCAGTGTTCCTTTCTTCTTTGTGTTCTCAAGGTTATCATCCTGTCACGAATCGGCATCCCCTTTAATATTCTAAAGATTCCATATACTTCATATATTTGACAACCATAAGTGCAATCTTAAAGGTAATGGCGTCTTCAAATACACGAAGATCCAGTCCTGTACTTTTTTGCAGTTTGTCAAGACGATAAACAAGAGTATTACGATGAATATATAACTGTCTGGAGGTTTCTGATACATTCAGGCTGTTTTCAAAAAACTTGTTAATGGTAGTAAGTGTCTCTTCATCAAAATCATCTGGAGACCTGTTTTCAAAAATCTCCTTAATAAACATCTTGCAAAGAGGAATCGGGAGCTGATAGATCAATCTTCCAATACCAAGATTGCTATATGCAATGATATTACGATTACCATAAAAAATCTTACCTACATCAAGTGCCATCTTTGCTTCCTTGTATGAACGGGAAACCTCTTTAATTTCATTAACAATCGTTCCAAAAGCTACATGTACGGAAGACATTGCCTCAGTATTGAGCATATCCACGATCACTTTGGCAGTCTTATTCATATCTTCATAATTCTCGTTCTGTTTTACTTCTCTTACCAGAATAATATTCTTCTCATCTACAGCCGTAACAAAATCTTTTGCCTTGCTGGAGAAAATATTCCGTACAGTCTCTAATGCATTGTTATCTTTTTCATTCTTTGTCTCTATAATAAATACTATACGTCTTACATCCGTGTCAATATGTAGCTTTTTGGCACGATTGTATATATCTACCAAAAGCAGGTTATCCAACAGGAGATTCTTAATAAAATTATCCTTATCAAACCGCTCTTTATAAGCAACTAACAGATTCTGTACCTGAAATGCCGCAATTTTGCCAATCATATATACATCATCTGCTTCCCCTTTCGCAATGATAATATATTCCAGCTGATTATCATCGAACACCTTAAAAAACTGATATCCCTGAAGCATCTGACTCTCTGCCGGAGAATCCACGAATGCCAAAACAGATTTTTCATATTCTTCTGTATCCCGAAGTGTAGAAGCCAATGCTTTCCCTTCTGTATCCATAACACATAAATCAATTCTTGTAATCGCTTTAATTCCCTCAATGGTATCCTGTAAAATTTGATTTGATATCATCCTATCCACTCCTTACTTTTTTGTAAAAACACCTACTCTATATTTTAACGGAAATTCAAAAAAAAAGAAAGTAAATGTTGAAAATTTTCAACTTTTTTTCACAGAAGAAAAATTCCTTTTTAGGGAAAATTCTAAAAGCAAAAAGAAGCGATTACACCAGTAACCGCTTCTTTTCTTGGGAAAGTAAAAGATTAATCTAAAATCTTCTGCTCTGTCTCTTTATCAAAGATATGAATCTTGCTTAAGTCAAATGCTAACTGTACAGTATCGCCAGGTCTGGCAGTTGTACGAGCATTTACTCTTGCAGTGATATCAAACTGATCAATTGTGAAGTATAAATAAACCTCTGCACCTAACATTTCATAGATGGTAATTCTTGCATCAATGATACTCTCTGGAGAAGATTCAATGAATAACTGCTCATCATGAATATCCTCTGGACGAATACCTAATACAACTTCCTTATCAATGTAATTCTGCTCTACCAAAATACTTGCCTTTGAGTCAGGAATCTTAATAGAATGTGAACCAAACATCAATAATACATCTGCACCAGACTTAACAACTTTACACTCAATAAAGTTCATTGGAGGCATACCCATGAAACCTGCAACGAATAAGTTGGTCGGCTTATCATATAAGTTCTGTGGAGTATCTACCTGCTGAATAATACCATCCTTCATAACAACGATTCTGGTACCAAGTGTCATAGCCTCTGTCTGGTCATGTGTTACATATATAATAGTTGTCTGTAATCTCTGATGTAACTTGGAAATCTCAACACGCATCTGTACTCTTAACTTAGCATCAAGGTTTGATAAAGGCTCATCCATCAAGAATACTTTAGGTTCACGAACGATTGCACGACCCATAGCTACACGCTGTCTCTGACCACCTGATAAAGCCTTAGGCTTTCTATCAAGTAAGTGCTCGATATCAAGAATCTTAGCAGCCTCGTGTACCTGCTTATCAATCTTCTCCTTTGGAACTTTTCTTAACTTAAGACCAAATGCCATATTGTCATATACTGACATATGTGGATACAACGCGTAATTCTGGAATACCATTGCGATATCTCTATCCTTTGGCTCAACATCATTCACCATCTTGTCGCCAATCCACAGTTCGCCTGAGCTGATATCCTCAAGACCTGCAACCATACGAAGTGTGGTAGACTTACCACATCCAGAAGGTCCTACGAAGATAATAAACTCTTTGTCTTCAATCTCAAGATTGAAATCCTTTACAGCATTAAAACCGTTAGGATAAATCTTATAAATATTTTTGAGTGATAAACTAGCCATTTTAATTTCCTCCTTGGGTTGTATAAATTTTCTGCTAACTAAATCATAGTGTTATAATACATCATTTACTTTTTAAATGAAATATTACTATTCAACAAATAAATTTTAATTTCTTTGTTCATTTTGTCATAATCAAGAAGATTACCATGAAAATGCACATCATTTTCAAGATTTTATTATAAAAAACTACCTATTGTTAAATTCTATATCCCTGTATCCTATCCAAATGCCGACAAAACTCGTGCAAATTATCCAACGCGTTCCCCTATTTTGTGCTATTCACACAATTACTTTTATGCAATTTTAACAACTTTCAATTTCCTTATTCCTTGTTATGCTGTTTTAACCGCAGCTTCATCCTTATATTATTATAAAATGCCTTGATTCTTCCGCCCTTTTGAAACCATTTGTAAAGATTTTCTATCCTGAGTTTTTGAATCGGCTCCGGTACTTCTGATTCCGTAACGGCTTTATTATACAAAATATTACCTGTAAACAGAATCACTCCCGCATTCATCTGATTCCGGTAATCCTGCAAAAGCTTCAGCTGCCTCTTTTCCTCTAATGCCATTAGCAGGATATCCGGTGCTACGGAGTTAATTTCATTCACAATATGATCCGCGGACTCCTCCTGCTTGGTTAAAAACATACCGCTCATGGTCAGATACGGTCTTTTTTCATGAATATTCTCCTGCACAAAAGTAAATTTATCTTTATCCTCTGCAACGAGTAAAATCTCATGTCCTTCTGAAACTGCATAATCCAGAATGGAATCAAAATATCCTTCAAAGAAAAACGGATCACGTTTGTGTCCCAGAACTTCATCTACGCTGCCATTGACACTGGCATTTCCCGGAAGGATCAATTCGCTCTCCTGTACAATATTCTGCCAATCACTATTCTCCTGTAAGAGCAGCAATGTCTCACTATTAACAAAATAGATAACCTTACTGCTTTCATCTTTCAGATATTGTATGGTTGCCTCGCTGGCTGTCTTCGTAGAAGCGATATCCATTACGATATCCAATAGCTGGATTCTGTCTTTCATAAAATTCTCCCGTTACTGAACTGTTGTATCATTGCTCCCAAGTACAATAAAAATCTCCACACCATCTGTAGATACATCAATACCAGAGTCCAAAGAACCAACTTCAATCACTGCGTCCGTAAAATACTCCGCCAAATCTTTACCCATCTGCTCATTTGCAACATAAATCTTTGTCTGTGCTTCCCTGCCGAGGCTGTAATTACCGGTTGCAACATTCGAAAAACCCTCTCCACTCAGCTTGTCCATCCACTTTTTCGCAAGACCGGATACACCTGTACTATTTAATACCAGAATTTTCTTATCCGTTGACGGAATGTCCGGTTCTTCTGTTGTCACCTCTTCTGTAGCAGGCTCCTCAGTGACAGGATCCTGTGATGTATCATTCGCATTCTCCTTTTCCAGCATGGCCTGTAATTCATCATCACTATATGTAGAACCTGATTCTGTGGTAGAATTATCTGCCATCTGCTTCTTATCAGTAGTAACTTTGATGATAAAAAAAGCAGAGAAACCAATGATAACAATAGCCATTAAAACTACCATAGAACGTAAAAATGCTTCTCCAAATACCCTCAAAACGGTCTTTTTATCCATCTGTCTGCCTCCTATTTTTCATAATGTACATAAGTATAACAGAGTTGCATTTTCTTTTCAACCTTTTCATGGTATAATCGGACCTGAGCAGATTTAAAATGCTTCATTAATGCAATGAAAGGAATGAAGAAAAATGGAAAAAACAGCAATTATAACCGGTGCCTCCAGAGGAATCGGCAAAGCTTGTGCACTGGAATTGGCTGGCAGCTTTGACAATATTGTGATCAATTCCTGTCATAACATAGCAGATCTGGAACAGACCAAAAAAGAAGTAGAGGCAAAAGGCGCTGCCTGTCTGATGATAACAGGTGATGCCGGCGATTATGATACGGTATCTTCTATGATGGACAAAATATCGGCTGCCTTTCCTTCTATTGATTTATTGATAAACAATGCAGGCATCTCTTATGTCGGACTGCTTTCCGACATGACAATTACTGACTGGAACCGAATTATAAACACAAATCTCACCTCTGTCTTTAACTTCTGTAAACATGTTGTTCCTCCTATGGTAAGCCAAAAGTCCGGTCACATTATCAATATCTCCTCCATGTGGGGAATCAGCGGTGCTTCATGTGAAGCCGCTTATAGTGCATCCAAAGGTGGCGTCAACGCCTTTACAAAGGCTCTGGCAAAAGAACTGGCGCCAAGCGGCATCCGGGTAAATGCTCTCGCCTGTGGTGCCATTGATACACAGATGAATAATTGTTTCAGCCAGGAGGAAATCAATGCTTTTTGCGAGGACATACCTGCCTGCCGGCTGGGATATCCTGAAGAAATCGCCCGAATGGTATATCATTTATACGAAAGTCCGTTTTACCTTACCGGCGAAGTAATAAAAATAGACGGTGCTTATCTCTAAGCCACCGTCTTATATATTCTCTATTTCTTTCCCGCTGTTCTTGTGATATTATCGTCATCTGCCGGATTTTCCTCCTCAGTCTCCTCTGGAGGATATGTTGCCTTTTTAAGAACTCGTCCAACACCGACATATTTCCTGTAATCATAATCAGATATTACAATCCCTGTCGATTCAGTAGAAGCATGTACCACTTTTTCATTTCCTATGTATAAAGCCACATGGCTACAGTTCTTTTTACTGCTGCCATAGAAAATCAAATCTCCCGGCTGGATTTTCTTCATCTTTACTTTTTTTGTATCCTTCATCTGCTGATAAGCATTATGGAATAAATTATATCCAAATTTCTTATATACTGCCATGGTAAAACCAGAACAATCTGTTCCTTTTGTCAGACTGGAACCGCCATAACAATACTTATTCCCCACATACTTCAATGCATAGCTTACAACTTCCTTCTGTTCAAGTGACATTGACGAATAATCTGCAACAGTTACTCTGCATATGTATTTCTTGCCATTCACCTTCGCCGTAACCTTTGCGGAACCTACTCCCACCGGTGTAAGCAGTCCCTTCTTTACTTTAACAATCTTCTTATTAGAAGTTGACCATTTTACTTTATCTGTTGTATTCAGCACATTCAACTGCCGCTCAGTCCCCATCTCTAAAACGAGTTTTTTACTATCCAACTTAACTGCACCCGCAGCTTCTGCTTTTGTAGAAAACATTGCCATTATAGTAAATGTAAACAATATGACTAGTAGTAATAATTCTTTGCGCTTCATAAATAATATCCTTTCCAGCTTGTCCAAGCCGTTATTTATTATCAACAAAGACTATTTTAACATATCTTTTACAAATTTCAAGAGTTTTTCGAAATATTTGTAACAATTTTGTAACAATTTTTCATTTTTCTCTTCTTTTTCTTCAGAAATCATTAAGAAATTGGCACAAACAAGACTGCTTACCGGAATGATCAAAAGACATCCCGAAGCTCCGATCAACAATCCCGAAACCTCCTGAAAAAGCGCCTTGGAATTCAAAATCGTGGCAAAGCTATCTTCATTCCGCATAAATAATACTGCCAGCATAATGCTCTCGCCCAGTCCGGCAAAGAACAATGTATTAACCGTCGTTCCCAGAATGTCTTTCCCCACTGCCAGACCGGAATGAAACAGTTCTTTTTCCGTCAAAAGAGGTTGATTTACATGCACCTCGTTGACAGCAGTGGTAATAGCAACCGCCGTATCCATAATAGCTCCCAGCAACCCAAGTAAAACAGCTGACAATGAAATGGCTGACATGGAAACACCCAGATCTGGTGACAGATACATGCTGATTTCCTCATACTGCTCAATTTCATTATACCCACTGATTCCTGCGGACCATAATACCGGACCTGCTGTCATCAGTATAAATATCAGCACCACCAAAACAGAAAAAGCGGCGGCATGCATTTTGGCATTTCTTCCATTTTGGGAATAAATCACTGTCACCACAAAGAAAATGCTGATCACAACTGTTATGAATACCGGCGGCATTCCCCATGCGATCAGATAGATATTCACAAGCAGCGCAAGCAGAGTCCTCACCAGTGCAAAAAAAGAATCCAGACCCCTGTTCCCACCGACAGCTACCATAAGAAAAAACAAAATAATAGATAATGTAAGTATCATTTTACCTGTCCCTCCTCATTTCTGTTTCCCATATGCAGGAGCAGCACGGCACAAAGTCCTGATACCGGAATGGCAAGCACAATGCCGATTGCCCCCATCAAAAACCGTATGATTTCAAATATCAGCTGAAAATTCACCAGATGATACAGCGTATACCCATTTTTTATCTTTACTACTAATATCGGAATGGCACCGCTTATATAAGTAAAAAAGAGAACATTTATCATTGTTCCCATAATGTCATAGCCCATTTCACGAACAGACCGGATTAACGCTTTCATGGAAATATCCGGTGTCTGCTTTATGATTTCTGCCACACCAGCCGCAATACTGATAGATACATCCATGACTGCACCAAGACTCCCCATCAGTACTCCAGTCAAAAACAAGTCTGATAAATCAGCAGAGTTTACTACATAATCCATCATTTCGTACGGCAGCCGTTTACAGCTGTGCAGCACGATTTCGTATATGCCATAACAAAGCAGGGTAGTAAGCAGGGTGGAAAGTATTGCCGCAAACGTCTTTTTATGAAATCCCCCTGCAAACAGCAATGTTAAAATACTAAACACCAGCATTAAAGCAAAAGCAATTGAAATCAGCTTCCCTCCTTGGCCATACATGGAAAGTGCAGACAAAAAAACAGAGATATTAATCAATAATGAAGCAAATATAATGCCGCCCCTCTTCTCATTTAACAGCAGTAAAAGGAATAAAAAAATGCAAATCAGCATAACCAGATAGACATCTCTCTTTTTCCCGAGAATCGTTCCTGTCTTTACATCCTTACTGACTGAAACAAACAACCTGTCTCCCTTCCGATAGCTTTCATCATTTACCCCTGAATCAGAATATGTATTAGATAAAGAGATCTCTGCTCCCTTTTTCTCTCCATTTAGTATTCTTGCTTTCATGCTCTGGTCATAGTATCGTTCCACATCACCGTCCGGTCCTTCACTGTCATAAGAAAATGTATTATCCACAGATGTCACCCTGACCACAGTATCCTGATATAAAAACGCATTATACTGCATGAAAACAAAGACTGCCGCAAACACAAGCAGCAGTCCCATTATTTTTCCTTTTTTCAACAAAGGCATTCTCTTTTTCATCTTCATTGATATATTTCCCTTATTCCGGATACACCAGACGTTCCTCTGTAATATTGCTAAGAACTTCGTCATAATACTTCTTTGCAACAAACTTTGCCATTGGAAGATTCATATCCAGATAGTTCCCGCAATCTCTTGCTGCCGCTCCCGGAACCTCTCCTTCAAAATCTTTCATAAAGGTAAACATCTCCTTTACAAGAGGGACTATCTCCTTTGATGTATAATCTCCAGCTAACACCATATAAAACCCTGTTCTGCATCCCATAGGTCCGAAATAAACTGTTTTATCCTTATAATCAGCATGATTCCGGAGAAATGTTGCTCCTAAATGCTCTAACGTATGCACTTCCGCAGTATTCATAACCGGTTCAAAATTGGGTCTTGTCATACGCAGGTCAAAAGTAGTAATGACATCCCCTCCAACTGTATCTTTTCTTGATACATAAACTCCTGGCAGCAGCGTTAAGTGATTTACCGTAAAACTTGATATTTTCTCCATAATGTATTCTCCTTCCTGATATCTGACCATATTTTCTACAATCGTTTACAAAGCTCTAACAAAAGTTTTACAGAATGCTCAATGGCCTTAGCTTCAAAAGCCGGATAATCCACAGATGCAGAATCATCTGCCTTATCTGAAATAGCCCGTATTATAAGAAACGGTATCTGATTCAAATAAGCCGCATGTGCAATGGCCGCACCCTCCATCTCAGTACAGCATCCCTCAAAATTTTCCACCAGCCAGTTTTTCTTATTCTTATCGGAAATAAACTGGTCTCCACTTACAATTCTTCCCTCAAACACTTTGATATCGGGATTTACCTGTTCACAAGCCTGCCTTGCCATCTCCCTGAGCCTTGTATCCGACTCAAAGGATAAGGTATCCATACGCGGAATCTGCCCTAACGGATAACCGAATGCTACCGCATCCATGTCATGCTCTAAGGTATCCGTAGAAAGTACAACATCACCAATATCAATATCTGCATTCAATGAACCAGCAATTCCGGTATTAATAATTGCATCTACATGGTACTCATCTGCTAAAATCTGGGTACACATAGCTGCGTTTACTTTTCCGATACCGGAACGGACTACCACTACCGGACTGCCATTCAATGTACCTTCAAAAAACTCCATGGAAGCTTTGGACATCGTCTTTACATTCTCCATCCGATCCTTAATCTTTGCCACTTCTTCATCCATTGCACCTATAATCCCTAACATATTCTCTTCCTCTCTTTTTCTATTTTTTTATCGGGATAACAATTTTAACCGTAAATTCACCCTCTGCCTCATATTTATGAAACTCCCCATGATGCAGTTTCATGATACGTTCACAGGTAATCAGACCAATATTATTACTCTCATGTTCATCCAGATCTGTCTTGATTTTGTTGCTCACTCTGAGCACTAAATAATTCTGTTCCTTATTCGCCGCAACCTCAATGGGGCTATCCTTCTTTGCATATTTTTCCAGATTAGATAAAATATTGTTCAATACTCTGTGCATATACTTGGAATTAACCATGCAATCCCCATCCGTTTCATCAATGGAATTAACGCTGGATATCTGGTAGCCCTCTTCTTCCAAATTCAGAAACTGGTTTTCAATCAAATCCATCGCCAGTGCATATGCAGGAACCGGTTCCATATTAATCCGCTTCCGATCCTCTCCATAAATCAAAAAATATTCAAACAGTTCATCCGATAACTCCTTGATCTCCCTGGTTTTCTCAAGGGAGAGTTCCAGATAATGCTTTCGCTGTTCTTCATCCCGGATATGTTCCATATTAAGGATTTCCAAGTATCCTGTCAAAGTAGTAAGTGGAGTCCTTAAATCATGAGACATCGCTGTAACAAGCTCTTTATTGGCCTGTAACATCTGTTGTTCTTTTTTCATGTTTTCAATGATAGACAGTCTCATCTGCTCTATCCCTCTTGCAAGATTGCCAATTTCATCCTCACCCTTTATGGTAATGGGATATTCCAGATTTCCGCCCTCCAATATCTGTAATTCTTTCTCAATTGCATTGATATATTGCAGCTTACGACGAAATAACCTTGTGAAAATTACAATAAATATGATGATCCCAATGGTAACACCTATCGTCCATACATAATAGTAGTATTTCCAGTAATCATAACAGAACATATCTACACTGGCTACCGTTCCGTCGGTCAGTGCAAGCCTGTACAAATATTCAGAATCCATCGGTTCCGTCTCTGCATCTACTTCTTCGCTATTCTCATTTTCGGCTTCCTCATATGTATAATCAGAATTAAATATCACCTTGTTATTCTGATATATGGATAGATATACATATGTATTTGCATCCGTCCATTCCTTTACCTCAGAAATAGAATCCGAAGTAATATCCTGTTCCGTAACATATCGCTGGAGATCTTCCATGTACTTTATCTGAAAAGTCTTATTCATATTCTGGTCATCATATGCATTTTCAATAAAATTCAGCCCGAAATGAATAACCAGATATCCACATCCGCATGCAAAGAGTCCTGAAATTATGATACAGCTTAATAAGTACCATGTCAGTTTTGTTTTAAAAACATTCTGCACCCTAAACAATACGATAACCCCTTCCCCAGATATTATGAAGATACTTCGCATTTGGACCAACATCACCTAATTTTTTACGAATATTACGGATATGCACCATAACCGTATTCGTGGAATTTGGCATATATACTTCCTCCCAGACCTGTTCATATATCTCTTTGGCAGTAAATATATGATTACGGTTTGACGCTAGCAACAGCAGAATCCGGTACTCAATTTCCGTTAGGGAAATCTCCTCTCCATCTCTGATCACTTGCTGTAAATCTGTATCCAATATAATGTCCTGAATCACAATTTTTGAATCTGTCTCTTTCCCGCCGCTTCCCATATGGGGACGTTTTAACAATGCCCTGACCCTCAGCAGTAATTCCGTACAGGAAAAAGGCTTGGTAAGATAATCATCTCCCCCTGCTTCAAATCCCTCGATCATATCCGACTCTGCCGATTTGGCTGTCAAAAATAACACCGGCACTTCTGCATTTTCCCGTATCTTTGCACATGCATCAATGCCATTACACTTTGGCATCATAATATCAAGAATCACAAGATTAATGCTCTCATCAAAATAATCAACTGCCTCCTGTCCATTATTGGCCAGAACCACTTCAAACCCGGCATCTTCCAGCATTATCCGTAATACTTCCCTAATATCCTTCGCATCATCTGCTATCAGTATTTTTTGTGCATCTGCCATGTTCGTACCTCTCTATCCAAATTCTTTCCCTTAGTATAGCAAAAAAGAAAATGAAAACATATGTGTTTTTAAATACTTAAGAATTCTTTATATTTATGGTATCCATGTGAAAATTTAACCTTTTGCCGGTGACAGGATATCCTCAAGATCACTTAACTCGTTCTCCGGTATCTTCGTATATTCCGAAAGCTCTGCCATTGTGGGTTCATTCCCTTTTTCTTCCCGCAATATTTTTTTTGCTTCATGAACCAGACTCATTTTTCCAAGAATAGTGTTTTCCAGTTCCCGTTCACCATTCATTTCGGAAGCATATAACATAATTCCTTCTTCTACCGCCTGTTCTAGCAAGCCTTCCATATCCACATCTGCTCCTGTCCCGCAAAGTTCCTGTAACTTAAGAAACAATGCCATATTTCCTTCCTGCACCAGATCTTCCACATGCAGTCCCTGCATCAGATACCTCTCAGCAATTATCAGAACTTTTTTCAACCATACAGTTGAAATCGTTTCTATCACATTTTTCTCACCCTGCAAAAGCCTTCTATATAAATCTTCTGTTTCCTCCTGTGTATACTCCGGCAGAAGAGATAATTCCTCTAAATACATCTTAAAAACCTTTGACTGGGTAAAATGCGCTTCTCCATCGGCTTTTTCTTCGCTGCCGTTTTCCTCATCCTCTATGCCCTCATCCTCTTCTGTGGATTCCGGATTCATCAGATATCCCATTACAAGCCGTTTCTGTTCATCGGTAAGCTCCATATCCTCAAAGTATGCCAGAATCTCTTCTTCCGGCATTGGCTCTGCTGCCGTTCTTATAATATCTGCCACATTCCTTACTGTTTCCATAAAAGTATTCTGATCTGTCATGTTCCGCCTCCGTTTTCCACTATTTATAACTCATTTCCAAATCATTCAAATATATTCTGTTTTTCAAGGATATCAAGCGTATGAGCTCCCGCACCAATCAAATCCTGCCTTTCACAAGTAGACAAATGATACTTCATAAAAATTCCAAAAGTCTCATCATCCATTGCATTTAACACCTGCCGCATATAATTTGCCGGACCATCCGGAGAAATAATCTTCAATCTGGCAAATCCCGCTGCCTCATTCAGCCGGTCAATATCCTCTATTCTGACATAATCATATAAATCTTTCTTTTCTGCTGTGGAATGGAAATCCTCTGTCAGGCGTTTTTCCTCCAAACACTCTTTGATATGGTTTTCCTTAAAGGCATATGTCAGGACACAGTATTCATTCATACAGTAAGCCACCAGTATCTTTCCGCCGTTTTTTGTCACCCGGCCTGCCTCTTTTAATGCTTTTAACTTATCCTCAAAAGTATATAAATGATACATTGGACCAAACAACAGTGTCATATCAAAGCTTTCATCCGGAAAACGTTTTAAATTAAGTGCATTTCCCTGATAAGCCTTTACACTGCTCTTCTTGGATTTCAAAATGCCAAGATTGTATTTTACCAGCTCTATTGCTGTCACATCATATCCCTCTTGTGCCAATGCAACCGAATATCTTCCGGTCCCTGCACCAATATCCAGTACCCGTGCATCCTGCATATCCCTTAAATATTCATGGATATATTTCATGGAAGTTATAAATTCTACCTGTCCGTGCCGGCTGGAAAGACGTTTTTCTTCATTAAATTTGTTATAGTATAACTCCAGCTCCGTCATCTGTTTTGCCATAATCCGCCACCTGTGTCGATCTTGTTACGTCATCTGCACCAATTCCTGTGCCATCTGGTTAATTCCTTCAATAATATTCCCAACTTCACTGGTAATCTCACTATTTTCTGCACTGCTTTCAAACGTCTCATTAGAATGTGCCGTCACTTCTTCCGTGGCAGCGGAAATCGTCTCAATTCCCTCCACAATCGCCTTATTCGCACTTGTCAGTTCTTCCACCAGATTATTTAATACCTCTGATTCCCCATAAACACCCTCGGCAGAAGACGTAATTTCCTGAAAGCTTGCCGCTGTACTATTGGCAACCGCATTCTGGGCATTACTATTCTCAATCATATCCTCCACAACGGTTATGACTTTATCCAGTTCTCCTGAAATATTGCTGATCAACACCGTAATATTATCCGTTGCCGCCTGTGTCTGAGTCGCCAGTGTAGAAATCTCAGAAGCCACTACCGCAAATCCTCTTCCTGCTTCACCGGCTCTGGCTGCCTCTATACTTGCATTTAATGACAACAGACTTGTCTGAGTTGTAATCTCATCTATCATCTGAATAATCGACTGCATCTGGCTGGTAGATTCACTAAGCTTGGATAATTCCTTAGACACATGTGCATTTTCATCATTGGAAATATTTACATGACGAATCAGACTGTCAATATGTCCCTGTGCACAATTAAGCTCTTTCTTCGTTTTCCCAATATTATCTTCAATCATACCGGATGCACGGCTGACTCTCTCGATTATATTTTGTATCTGTTCTGTTTTCTCTAACTGTATCTGGATGGAATCCGCCGTGTCGTTCGTTCCCTGAGTTACTTCTTCCATGGAAGACATAGTCTTTGCAGCAGAATCTTCCAAAATCCCCATCTTTTGGGAAACTGTGCCGATGTCAGCAGTCATTTTTTCAGAAGTATGTAAAAGGTCTTCCATAAGCCTTGCCGTATGTTCCTTTTCCTCATTTATCTCAAAAATCTTCTTCTGATTGTTCTTTTCCAGTGTCATCGTTGCAATCGCCATAAATAAAGAGAATAATGCCATTGAAGCGATACGAATCTCCAGATCCGCCATATCACCCTTCTCAATCTGTCCATTGATCCCCATCACTATAACCTGGATAATATTTCCAAGAGTAACACCGACGGAAAAAGCAACCGTTAATTTAAAATCATTATATACAAGCAAGATCATGGACAATACCATTGCATATACATATGCAATAGGAGATACTGTTGTAAAGATGATAAACAGATAAAAAATTCCAAATCCAACTGCAATGACATAACGTACCAGATTACTTTCCTTATCTTTGTGATACAGATATAATGTAATCATCAGCGGGCACAATGCCAGCAGGGAAAACACCAGAAAATACCCTATGGTCCTGGCACCTTTTATTACTTCGATCAGATAGCAGGCTACAAGAATAAGATTAATGATCATATAACACAATCTGCCTGCCGAATTACTTCTTTCCATTTCAGAAATATTTCCTTCTCTCATCACTTTCCTCCCCAATATCATATTATTTTAAAACCATTTTATATTTTAACTTAATTTCTTCCATTAAGCAACTGACAAATTGTATTCATCCAACAATGAGAAACATGCTTTGCGAGTTTCCTACGTTCGCGAGGGGCACCAAATTGGAATGCAGGCATTCCAGCTTAGCTTATGCCTTCCGCACAAAACAGGGCTGGCGCATTAAATAAAGAATAAAATCCTAATGCGTCAGCCCTAACCTCATATATTCTATTGGTTCCAGCTATTCATAATCATCTTGTATCTCTTCCAGCTGCTCTCTGATCTGCTCCCTTATCTCCTGTTCCAATTCCTTTTCACTGAGACTGTCATCATATTTTATATGATACTTATCCAGTAAAATCTTAATATCCTTTAAATCAATATCAACCGTATTTTCACTGCCGTCTACATGAACCAATTTATTCCCATACCGGTCTGTAATAGTAACTTCATCGCCTTCAACCGCAACATGAATCTCATCCTCGTCAAACAAAAGATCAAGATTGCCTAATGCATCTTCCAGTGTTTCTCCCCATTCAATAGCATCCAGCCCCGACACCCACTTAACAGTATCCTCTGCCACCTTGAGTGCTCCGGTAATCAGGAATGCAATCATGAAAATCCCCAATATCACTACTGCACCTATCGTTGAAAAAAAACCAATCAGAATATTTCTCTGGGATTTCCGGAATTCTTCTTCGTTTTTTGAAGCATCCACCACAGGCACCAGTTCCACACCACAATTGGAACAATATCTGTTTTTCGCATCCACCGACATATTGCAGTTTGAACAGGTAACCTTATTATGATCCATACGGACGATCAGATATATGATCAAACCGATAAAACTCGGCACCAGAATCACAACTGCCGTCCATAAAACTCCTATCATTCCTTTGTTCTCAGCATCCCGGTAAGTCCATATTCCCAAAAGAACCGTAAGTGCAAGCACTGCTATGGCTATTAACGCTCCTAAAAACACCGAAAAAATTACACTTGACATACAAATAACCTCCATTCCTGTCATCACTAACTCTGCACAAAACTCAGTTTTCACAGACATCCGCCGTATAATATAGACAAATCAAGCAAGGGTCAAAACATCTTTGCACGCTGTACCAGACTTCCTTTCCATATACAGATAAAAGTAAAAATCCAGCTTAGTACCATCTCTGACATAACTACTGCCATATGCAGTTTCAGCCATGTTCCGCTTATAAACTCCAACAGATTCGGCATACAGAAATCTGCTCCTTTTATATTGACCAGCACATAAACCATATAGATAAGGCATCCCCCCGCTGCGGATATCACTGTATTTACAACCGCCGGCAGCCACCAGAAGGAAATCCTGCCTTCCCCTGCTGCCTGCTGACAGGCAATCCGGTTCTTAAGACGGATATTCACTTCTGCCGGAACCTCTCCTGTGGAATATGCATTTTGCAGCATACGGGAAATCCGTTCCTGACCGGCATTTTCTTTCTGCATTTCTCCCTTTGCAATCTCTCTGTCTTGCATCTGCTTCACTCAGTATACCCCCATTTCCTCTCTTAATTTTTGCTTTGCCTGATGCAGCCTGCTTTTTACAGTACCCTTCGGAATCTTCAAAACTCTGGCAATATCCTCTATGGGCAGCTCTGCCGCATAAAAAAGTTTTATTACCTGCTTTTGCTTTTCAGGCAGCTTTTCCACACAGTTTTTTAAATCAGCAAGCTCCTCTTCCTTTACAAGATGCTCCAATACATCATTCTCACCCTTCATATCCTCTATCTGCAAACCTTCCGCTTCACTGGATATCACCGGTGCAATCCGTTCATGTCTTGCATACTTACTCTTATGATTCCTCCATATATTAGATGCTATGGACATCAGATATGCTTTGGGATTCTTATCGGGAAGAATCCTTTTATGCAATTCCAGTGCCTTTAAAAAAGTCTGCTGATATAAATCCTCTGCATCCTCTAATGTATATGTCAGACTCTTACAATAACGGTATAAACTATCACCATACTGCTCTACTAGCAGTTCCACATCACAAGTCTCCACAACCTCATCTCCTACTTAGTATTGTTGTGCAATCCCATAAAGTTCAAAAAATTTTAAAATTTATTTCATTTTATGTTCTATAAAGACTTCCCTGTAATATTTCCGCAGGTCTGACAGCAGAATCAGCATAAGGGATAACGCCGATATCAACAAGCCAATCCTCTTCCCCGGAGGCGTAAATAATACCTCTATATCATGCTCTCCCGCCTTCAGTTCCACACCAAGAAAAGCTGTGTTCACCAATACAGGCTCTGCCGGACTGCCGTCCACCAAAACCCTTATTCCTTTCTGATAAGGGACCGATGTGACAAAAAAGCTGTCTGTTACGGCTTCTGCCTTACAATGTAGAACCTCCTGTTTCTTTGCCTTATGAAAACTGACAGGTATCATGTCCTTTTTATCCATGCAGCTTCTCGGAAAAACATAGTAAGCCACATTTGTAATCCTGAATTTTCCTTTTGCAATATCAACATTTAATGTATCATCCATATTTTCATCAAGATAAAAGGTAAACCGGGTGTTTTCATTTGGATAAGGAGCTCCTTTACCGGAAAGCTTATTCCTCATCCCATTCATTGTGATCATCACTGCTTTACCGGATTCATTTTCCACATCAAAGCTTAAAATCCCGATTTTGCCGTCTAAGGATTCCTTTAAACGGATACTGCATGTGCTGTTTTTCTTTGCATGTATCTCGATTCCGTCCTTCTTCTTTTTCCATACGATATCATCCGAATGCTTCAACAGTCGGTATCGGAAATTCTTTTTCTCCATTTTGGATTTCCGGTATATTTCTTTATCTTCCAACTTCTCTGATATTTTCTCATCATTCCCAGCGGTATTCTCTGTATCTTCCACAATCGTATATTCCAGCATTGCCTCTAATGTATATGGAAATTCCAAGGAATCAAATATCTCTTTGTCCATTATCTTTGTGCTCAGATATGCTATAGGAAGAACATCCTCATTCTCCGCAACTACACTTTCGCTTTTTTCTTTTATTACTGTATATCCATGAGGAAGCTTTTGGGAATCTGTCACAATATACCGGACACCCATTAAATACTGTAAAAACGGATTCACCTCCGGCAGAAGTGCTACCCGGTTATTGATCCTGATAGGCGTATGCATAATATCATGATAAAAAGCGGCATATTTCCTATTTGTTACGGAGGAATACATTCCTGTTGTCTTCTGCGTGGAATACTGGATCTGGTTTGCATGCATCAGGGGCTGGGTCAGATAATCCGTTCTTGCCCACTCCTCTTTTGCGATTGCTTTTACCTCTTTTCCTGTAAAAACATCAAGACTCCTGGTTGTTTCGGAAACAAATTCTTCCTGTAATGACAAAATGACCGTACCGATCACCGGCATGACCAGCAAAACCAGATAGACTACCGCTTTATTTTTCCATTTCCACAGCCAGGAAAAGAGTAATATCAATACCATATCCGCTATCACAAGCAGGAAAGACGCCTCTATTTTTCCGTTTTCCTCCACCAGCAGACCAATTACTCCAATTAACAGCATGCCAAAAGCCAGACGGCTGGAGGGTTTTATTTCCTCTTTCCATATTCCTTTCATAACTTTCATACAATGTAAAAGAATCAGAGGTAAAAACGGCATTAAAATCTTATATCTTGCATAAAGAGTTCCGTTGAGCACATAAGGGATCACCGGAAAACAAAACAGACAGATACAGCCGATACTTCCCATACGATACCTTTTATGTAACAGACCTGCTGCCAGCAGATACAATATGATCATGGAAAATCCGATTCCATAAGGGCTATACAGCAAGCCCTTTAATTGCAGTCTGGGCAAAAGCAGGGACTTCACATCAAGTCCACCGGAAGCCCTTTTATTTTCCAGCAGTGCCAAAAAAGTAGGAAGCAGCAGTATACAGGAAATCCCTACAGAAAATGCCATCATTTTTATCAGAAACAGCCAGTCCTTCCAGTCTTTGGTCTTTAGATACCAGTAAATGCACACTACGATAAAACAGGAAATGGAATAATAATAACTTTGAAAACAGATTCCTGTCAGAATCATGCAATAAAGCAGCATATTCCTTTTCTTTATCGTCCGTTCCGTCAGTATAAGTGACAGAAATAACAACGGCATATAATTGATAAACATGATCTGCCTGTGGAAATGAAAGAAACAGGCCGCAGTCATACAAAAAAAAGACCCCAGAAAAGAAGTTCCGGGATTCAGCTCATTCATCCTCAGCCATATATAACACAATAATACCGTTACTAAAAAACTGGCTACCATTATCCCGATCAGAATCCACTCCATAGAAATCTGAGGCAGAAGGCAGCCTAAAACCACATCCGGTCTCAAATATCCGTAATAAGAGAAATTATATATGTTATTTCCTCCACCAAGCCAGATAAAATCAGGGAACAAGGTTCCTTTTTCCAGCATTTCATCCCTTAAGGTCTCCGCAAGAGTCATATGCTGGCTAAGCCAGTCAGTTGTTGATCCATAGATATCTCCTTTCGGAACCGTAATATATAACAGTCCAAAAAATATGATCACTAAAAAAATACACAGCACAATATCCTTTTGCCGGTCTCTCCTTTGTCTCTCCATACCACGTACCACCTGTCGTTATATATTTTCGCCACTGTTTGTATCTTGACGTTAAACATTCATAGTATAATTCATATTCTTCCAAAAATATATGATAATTTTTCTTAAGATTTCTTAAGGTTTATCTGCCTTCCTATCCTGATCGCTTTTGAATCTTTCCCATGCCCAAGCTCGAATGTCTTTACGACAGGAACCTCATTTCCTGCAAATTCTTTCACGAGCCTCCCCATCGTTCCCGACTTTTCATACCATATATCGTCCTTTCGTTCCGTTTTTAATACTATGCCTTCTTCTTTTTCTAATTGCGTAAAAGTCCCCAATAGAATCCCTCTGACCTTTTCAAATGCACCAAGCTGCTTCATCTGGGCAAGATATGTTATCATCTGGGGCTGTAATCCTCCTCTTGCCTCTAAAAACAGCACTTTATCTGCCAAGTCCGGAAAATACGCTGTACCCGCCAGTTTTAACAGACAGCGTATATTGCCGCCAACAACCGTTCCCGTTAATTTCTCCCCCTGAAGAAATGAATATTCAAAGTCAAACAAGCGGCTTTTTTCCTGTTCTTTCTGGCTATCCCCCATACCATAGAATACTGCATTGGCAAAATCTGTCAGTTTATCCTCATTACAGTTTTCCGTTAAATGCCTTACCTGATAAAGCACTCCTGCATTTCCGGTCTTTGCATAAACAGCGTTCAATATGACAGTCAGATCACTGTACCCCCAAAACTGTTTGGGCTCTCCTGCACGGTTTTTGGCAGAGGCTATCCTCTGGTAATCCAGATAAGGTAAAATCTCATTCGCTATATCTCCACCGGATATATCAAAAATAATATCTATACCGGAATCACAGTAGCATTCCATCAGTGCATCCGCACGTTCTTTTGCCGTTGCACTCCTTACCCCCTCCTCTGCAAAGAGATAATCACTAAAGACCGGCCGGATCCCCATATTCTCCAATACCTCTTTTAACTTTCGCAGCTGTAACTCATCACCTGCGGATAACCCGTTGGAACAGCAGACGATCCCCGCCCTGTACATATTTATATAATCCATATCTATCATCCTCCCATTTGCAACCAATTTTACTTTACACTACCAAATTCCTCAAACAGATAGCATCCTGTTCCATTATACACATTTTCTTTTATGGAAAATAGCTTTTCTTTTCATATCCATATATCACAAAATATGTTATAATCAGAAAAACACCTGTAAGAAAAGAGGGTACTGATATGCAAAAGATACTGATCGTAGATGACGTGGAAATAAACCGCGAACTTCTGCGTAATATACTGAAAGAAGATTATATGATTGAAATGGCAGAAAACGGAGAAGAGGCTCTGGCAAAACTTACAGCCTGGCATAACGGCATATCAGCTATTCTCCTGGATTTGCAGATGCCTAAAATGGACGGTTTTACAGTAATGGCCCAATTAAAGGAACAGGGTCTGATTGGCAAAATTCCCGTACTGATCATCAGCAGTGAACATGCCGTGGAGATTGAAAACCGATGCTTTGAACTGGGCGTGTCGGATTTTATCCACAAACCCTTTGTAAGTTCCATTGTAAAAAACAGGATTAAAAATACGTTAGAATTGTTTGCCTGCAAAAACCAGCTGGAACAAAAGGTCGAAGAACAGGAAGAAACCTTAAAAAAACAGCACCAGATCATTCAGCGGCAGGCAGAAAAATTAAAGGAATCCAAACCATTTAACAAATTGATGCTGGAATACCGTTCTGCCATCATGGAGGTTGAAACAAGGCTGAATGTACTGAATGAGGAATTTTCTCTGGAATACAACCGTAATCCTTTTGAATCCATCAAAAGCAGACTAAAATCACCGACAAGTATTTATGAAAAATTAGAACGCAAGGGATACCCGGTTACGATGGAAAGCATCAAAAAACATCTGACAGATGTGGCAGGACTCCGTGTCATCTGTTCCTTTCCTGATGATATATACCGATTAGCAGAACTTTTTACCAAACAGGATGATATTCTTTTACTTAAGGAAAAAGATTACATTAAGAACCCCAAATCCAGTGGTTACCGAAGCCTTCATCTCATCTCCAGCGTACCGATCTTTTTATCTGACGAGAAACAATACATGACGGTGGAGGTACAATTCCGCACCATTGCCATGGATTTCTGGGCAAGCCTTGAGCACAAATTAAAATACAAACAGGATGTGGATAACACGGAAGAAATCGTGCGGCAGTTAAAAAACTGTGCCGACTCTATCGAGGCATTGGATTATGAGATGCAGGACATCAGGAATAAGATTGACAAATCCAAAGAATAAATCTATTCCCCTTTTCGCATTCCAAAGCTTAATGCACACTTATTACAGGCACTGATACATTCCCCACATTGAATACACTCTTTGTCACCCACCTGTTTTACATCCAATTTGCAGCGGGACACACAGGCATTACATTTGTTACATTTTTCTTCATCCACCTTCATGCCTGTCAGGGAAACCCTGTGAAATAATGCATAAAATGCTCCCAGCGGGCAGAGAAAACGGCAAAAACTTCTAAAAATAAATACCGCAGAAATGATCACCACCGCAAGAACTGCCATTTTCCATGAAAACAAACCGCCGATCAATGCCCGCAGCTGCTCATTCATCGTCACCAGAAATACACCACCCTCTAACGTACCCGCCGGACAGATATATTTGCAAAATCCCGGAACGGCCAGTATAACAGGAATCCCAATGACAAACACCAGCAGGATAATGTATTTTAAACAGGATAGTCTTTTAGTCCATTTATTCTTTTTCAGCTTCTTTGACGGAATCAGATAGAGCAGCTCCTGAAACAATCCAAAAGGACAAAGAAATCCACACACGACCCTTCCCAACACTACACCAAACAATAACACCATTCCTAATATGTAGTAGGGAAACCTATACTTTGAAGAAAGCAATGCTGTCTGCATACTCCCAAGTGGACAGGAACCGACTGCTCCCGGACAGGAATAACAGTTAAGTCCCGGAACACAGACTCCCTTTATGTCCCCCTGATAAATTTTACCATTGGCAAATCCTGTAAAATTACAGTTATACAGCAGGGCACAAATGACCTGGATTAATTTTCTTCTTTTCATCATCCGATTCCTATACACTCATAACAGATACGGACTGCCTTATTCTTAATATCATTGAAACCATTATGGCTCAAACCTATTAAAATCAGCACGATTGCCGTAATGAGTATGCCTTTCCTGATAATTTTCACTTTCATATGCTGCTCCTTGAATTTACTTATCCTCTGCCTGTTCCCCATCTTTCCCTAAAGCCGATTCAATAGCACCTTTATATTTTTCATACTGTGCATCTGCATCCTTTGCACCCAGATAAATATTTTGCACTATCCCATCCTTTCCGATCACCAGAGTATACGGGATTCCGTCTGAAGGGTATTTCATACAAGCTGCCCCTTCCACATCATAGGCAATGGGAAAAGTATACTCGTTATCAGAAATAAACTGATCTACCGTATCCTTATCCTCCATAGCATCGACTGCAAGGATTACCACCTCTTCCCCATATTCATGATTGAGATTTTCAAACGCTGGCATTTCCCTGACACATGGACCACACCAGGTCGCCCAGAAATTTAACAATACCACCTTTCCCTTTTGTTCTGAGAGAACAAAGGTACTGCCGTCTGCCGTCTCCACTGTAAAATCCGGGGCCAAATCCCCCTCCGATACTTCCTGAAGAATGATTTGTTCCTCTTGTTCAGAATCAGAAGATGCCTCAGTTTGATCATTGGTGTTTCTCTGCTCATCACCGATACCACATCCTGCCAGAGCAAACATCACTAAAAAAGCTGACAGAATACCTATTATTTTCTTTTTTGACACTGCTTTCCCTCCTTAATCAACAATATCCGGATCGTGTCTGCACGCTCCATTCTTTATAACCTGTACTCTTTTATTTTGTAGCATACCACAAAATGCCCCATATTATCATACCCGCTATAATTTAGCCCTGTCACATCACCTGTATAAAATACCAATATTATAAAGAAACCGGCTATACAGTTTTCTATTTTTTCTCTCCCAGCCATTTAGCCAGCACACGCTTCACCACCTCCGGCTCAAGAGGCTTGGCAATATGCTCATCCATCCCCGCATCTTTCGCTGCTCTCACATCCTCTGCAAAAGCATTCGCAGTCATGGCGACAATGGGGACTTTTGCCGCATCCGGTCTGTCAAGATTTCGGATCGTTCTTGTGGCCTCATAACCGTCCATAACCGGCATCATTACATCCATAAAGATAATATGGTAAGTGAAGGGATCAGACTGCCGGAACATATCTACCGCCTCCTGACCATTGGCAGCAGTAACCGTCTCCAGTCCCATTTCCATTAACATAAACTGTGCAATTTCTAAATTCAATTCAATATCATCTACGATCAGTGCCCGTTTTCCGGTAACATCTACCGTTTTCCCTTCCTGATCTTCCTCCTCCGTTTCCTGTGATGCCGCAATTTCCAATGGCAGCACTACCGTGAACACACTTCCCTTGCCAGATTCACTTTCTATCTTTATATCTCCCCCCATTTTATCCACCAGATTCTTTGTAATGGTCATGCCAAGACCGCTTCCCTGATATTCGGTTCTGGCACCAGCCTCTTCCTGGGTAAAAGGTTCAAAAATATGTTTCAGATATTCCCTGCTCATACCAATACCAGTATCCGAAATCTCAAAGCATATCCGTGCAATCCCATTTTCCTCAGCAGTCTCATAGCATTTGAAGGTAACACTGCCCATTGGCTTATTATATTTTACGGCATTGCCTGCTATATTAATTAAAATCTGTTTTATGTGCAGAGGACTCCCCACAAAATAATCATGCGGCAGCTGTCCCGGCTTTGTATAATCCATTACCAGTGTCACGTTCCGCTCGGCAGCCTGTCCACCTACGATCACTGAACAATTATGCAAAAGCTCACTTAAACGAAAACTCTCCCTGGCAAACTCCACATTTCCTTTTTCCAGCTTACTGATATCCAAAACATCATTAATCAGCGATAATAAATGCTTCGCAGATGTTTTAATCTTTTCCCGGCAATCCTCCTGCTTTTCCATATCCTCGGGATTCTTTTCCGCAATATTCAACATACCCATAATTCCGTTAATAGGTGTCCGGATATCATGAGACATATGGGAGAGAAACTCCGTCTTCGCCTGATTTGCACGCTCTGCTTCCTGTATGGCAGTCTGCAATTCCTCATTTTTCTTTTCAAGCAGATGATAGGAATTCTTCTGCATATGAAACACTGCCAATCCAAATATCAAAAGGAGTACCAATACTATGCCGGAAACTGCAATCACATCTTTGGTCTGGTACAGATAATCAAGCATTTCATAGCTGTCATAAGAAATGTTCATATACTGATTAATGATATCTTCTTTTTCTTCCTCTGATACCAGCCTCAATGCTTTATTCATAACACGGAACAGCACCTGATCTATATCCTTGAACGTCGCCAGAGTCGTTTCCGACTGATACCGGTAATTTTCCCATTCAATCAGATTCGAAAACCTTTCATTTTTAGACTGATAATTATATTCTATGGTATTTAAGACCGTAATATCCGCCACACCTTTTTCCAATGCCTGTAAACAGTCCTTTGCACTGTCCCGGTATATCACCTGCTGCCCCTGTGCCTCCATATTGTCTGCCCAATAGGTACGCCCTTTGGTAAGCACCATGGTTGCCCCTTTGTCAGAAAAAACATAGTCATTTTTTGATACGATAACCGCATTATAGGGCATAAAAGCATTCGTAAGCACAATGTTTTCATCCACGGTAAGTTTCATATTACTGGAACCTACATAAAAATCAATCTCTCCATCTGCAATCAGATCTTTCCAATATTCACTCCGGTCCATGGGACAAAATTCTATGGAGAGTCCGCTTCTTTCTGAAATAACCTTCAAAATCTGAATATAGATTCCGTCATTTTCCCCTTTGTCATTGATATAGGCTAAAGGCATTGTATCTTTATAGAACCCAATCCTTATCGTATCCCCCTGGCTGATCAGCGCAAGTTCATCAGCGGCAAAATTTTCCCGACGGTCTCCATAATACCGGGTTGTAAGTTTTTGTTCAAATGCAGGATCATACATCTTTAATTCTTCAATCCCTAGATTTAACTCATCCAATAATGTCACATTGCCCTTCCAAGTTATATAGTAATAGGGAGAATAAGCAAATTTCCCCACCAGAGACTGTCCGTTCCAGACCTCTGTCAGGGTATGTGCAGCCACATCGATATCTCCGGACTTCAACGCCTCCTGCATTTCCTGTGTAGTGGCATATTCCTTAAGCTTTGGATCGTGAATGCCGTTTCGTTCTAAATATTCTAAAAAATCCTTCTTGCGGATATAGCTTTCCACGACACCGAATTTCATATCTTTCATACTGTCAAAATCTTCAAAAGCCAGTGTACTATTCTCTTCCACAAAAAGACAGCCGAATGTATATCCACTTGGAAAAGCTGCATATTCAAAAATTCCGGCACGCTCTTCCGAATACTGTGCAGATCCTACCAAATCCACTTCCTTATTCTTAAGCTTTGCAAGAGCATCATTCCAGCTGTCACAATCCACATATTCAATCTTCCAGCCGGTATAACTGCTAAGCTCCTCCAGATACGCGGCATCCATGCCGCCATAGCCATCCTCTTCCGAATACGTATGAAAACCTTCCATTGGAAAAAATGCTACTTTTACGGTGCGCTGTTCCTTGGCACAGACTGCTTTGGAGAAAAGCAGCAAAATAAGCATTGCAAAAAAAGCCATTACCCACAGTAAGACCCATCTATCCTGTACCCGTTTTTCCCAATCTGTCTTCATAATACACGCTCTGCCCATAATATAGTTTCTCCTGATACTAGTCTGTATAATCCTGAAACACAGAAGCTTCTGCGATTCCACCAGTGTAACCACTTTTCATACCAAATTATGTCACTCTTTGATTCCGCATTACAAATATTCTTTATTATACAAAGCTTTCATCACAAAATCAATGTCTTATCTTCTTCCGATGAAAGTCCTGTTACACGATTCAGAGCAATAAAACAGACTGTCATACAGTATACATTTCTAAGTCTGGACGATACGATATCTTTCGCCCGGCAGATTACGAAGATATATTTCCTACCCCAAAGCCACATCCAGCGCCATCATGACCGTAAACCCTGCTGCAAACAGGACTGTGCCCACATTGGAGTGATTTCCCTCCGACATTTCCGGGATCAGTTCCTCCACTACCACATAGATCATAGCGCCTGCCGCAAAGCTCAGAAGATACGGCAGGAGCGGAATCACAAACCCCGCAGCCAAAACAGTCAGAACTGCACCCACCGGCTCCACCGCACCAGAAAGCGTACCATAAAAAAAAGCTTTCTTCCTGCTGATGCCTTCTGCCCGCAGGGGCATGGAAATAATCGCTCCCTCTGGAAAGTTCTGTATCGCAATCCCAAGGGAAAGTGCCAAGGCACCCATAGCGGTAATCCCGGCATCCCCGGAAAGCCACCCGGCATAGACCACGCCCACCGCCATGCCTTCTGGCAGGTTATGGAGCGTCACCGCCAACACCAGCATGGTTGTTTTCTGCAAGTTGCTTTCAGGCCCTTCCGCCCTGCTGCTATTCATGTGCAGATGCGGAATCGTCCGATCCAAAAGCAGCAGAAACAATATACCAAACCAGAAACCAATTACGGCAGGGATAAACGACAGCTTTCCCATAAACTCCGACTGCTCCATTGCAGGAATAATCAAACTCCAGATTGAAGCAGCCACCATGACTCCCGCTGCGAATCCGGTCAGTCCCCGCTGCAATAGGGGATTCAGCTTATTCTTCATAAACAACACACTGGCAGAGCCAAGAGCCGTCCCAAAGAACGGTATCAGTATGCCCACAACCGTTTCTATCCGCATGTCTTCACCTCCTGAATGCTGAAAACAGCCCTTTCTTCTCATATGGCTCACTACTCACAGACACGGTTTCATATCCCGCTTTGCCAATTACTCTTCTAATCTCCTGCTCCGGGATTTCCTGTTCCACAAGAATAATGGTCTGTTTCTTCGTATGCGAACTGGTTACCTTTTTTACCTGAAACGCATTCCTCACTGCCTCGTTAATGTGTGCCTCACACATACCGCAGGACATTCCCTCTATACCCACTGTAATCTTTATCATAAAACAACCTCCAATCATTGCTCTGATACGCAGTTAGTTTTAACTAACCTCCATTCCTAATATAAGCGGCTGCTTCTCATTAGTAGCCGCTTATTTGATTTTAAATATACCGCTTCTCTTTATTTTTGTCAATAAGATATAAATTTATTTACCGAATTAATCTTTGGTTCTATATACCGCAGATTAATTCCAAATATAACACGTTATCCTTCCTCCCAAAGCCGCTCCACCACGAATTTTTTCACTGCCATACGATAAGAAATCAACAGTACAAGAATGTCCGATTCCTATATGATAAACATTCTATTTTTTATGACACAGATTATGCCACATAAATCTTTCCACATTCTGTCGGGAGCAAAATCAATTCTTACAGTTTTAACAGAATATCCTTTATTTCATTTTATATTAATCCGAAAATATACATTTTGCATCCCATCATTCAATTCAAATACTCATCAACACTGCTTTCCAGCATAGCACACAGTTCAGCATCCATATACTCGTAGTCGTCATCAATATGCAGGCATATCAGTTTCTTACCTGTCAAAACATCAGAATATTTTTCTTTCACTCTTCTGATATGCTTCTTTTCCATACAAAATATAATATCTGCCCACCCAAGTAATCCTTCCGTAACTTTAATCCTCGAATTATTTTCCGTGCCTGCGGATTTGGCCTGGCAGCCTTTATAACCATCAAACAACTTTTCAGCCGTCAAACTCCTTCGTTTATTCTGACTACATAAAAATAATAATTTCATGTATATGTCCCCTATTGTCTCACTGCCTCAAAAAACACACCATCCCGGCAAATCAAAATAATATCTGCATCCTTTATAAAGAACTGACACCCAAATCCATATGAGTTACTGATTTCTATCTTTTTCACCGAATCCCCAGTTAACCCGACTGACTCAAATGTGGCACGATAGTCCATGGTAAAATCCGACTCTGTTTCCTCAAACTCCTGATAGTCTGGTGTCTGTGTCACTTCCCCATCTCCATTAAAAGCATCCGCAGAATACTCACATACCTTTCCAACATAACCCTGTGCATCCTCCAATGTCATTGCCGACACTCCCGGTATGTAATATGCCGTTACCTTCCATGTTCCAAAAAAGCTTTCGTCTGCACGGTCCTCTGCCTTTTTCTCTGCGGTACCACTTTCCTTACTGCCTGCCGGAACCATATCATTTTCCAGTTCTGTCTGCTGCTCTGTTGTCACTTCCGGCTCCTCGCTGATATCTTCTGTCACAGGACCAGCTTTCTCTGTATCCTCCTGCAACATAGTCGTTTCTGTTATTTTCGCTGTATTTTCTGTCGTTATCCCTGTATCCTTATTCTCTTCTACAGAGGGATTTCCACATGCAGAAAGTCCGAAAATCAATATTGTTATATAAATAATTGCCATCCCTTTTTTCATCACAATCTCTCCTCTTTTATCTTCATCCTTATAGGCAATTGCAAAACTTTCTATTTCCAAGATATAATTATGCGATATGAACTATATCACAAGCAAGGTATTTTGACGCCATCGGTACTTGGGTGCTGTACTTTGACACCTTATGTACCATTATGCAGAAAAGGAATGCCATGCCTGAATACTTAGCAAGGCTTTACCGAGCTTAGTAGAAAGGGGCGACTACTGTTTTGAAGATGTCACCGGACGTACCTCCAATCCGTTCTCCTCATCCATAAGTGCACGGATTATCCATTCTTCATTTTTCACTTCAAACCAGATATTCCCATTTCCTAACGCAATCCCCTGCCAGTTTGCCCAAAGTCCGTCATCTGCCCAATGCGGAATCTGTCCCACAAATTTCTCTGTAAAAATATCGTCATAATGCAATAACAAATTCGAAGCATCATCCAGCCGTACTTCCCTGCCGTCCACTGACAAAACACAGGGATATTCAAAATGCTGTGCAACCCACTGCCTGTCGTCTGTTTTAATCGCATTGATAAATTCCTTTAACCACTTTGCTGCCTGTTCTTCCGTAATATCCCAGATTTCCTCCATGCTATCGTTGTTTTCCGAAATCCATTCCTCTGAAAAAGCTTTTTCAGTATTGGATTCCTTTAGAGAATCACCAGAGACTTCTGTACCTCTTTCATCTGTTCCCTGCTGCCAATCCTTCTGTACTGCATCCGATATTCCATCTGCTTTTCCCTGTACCGTAAATGCACACATACATAATATTACCGCTACAGCCGTCACCAATGCTGTCACGCTCCGGTCTGTGCGTCTGTTTATTAATAAATGCATCACTCTCTTTTCGGTATGGCTTTCTCCAAATGCCACCACACCCATATACCGCTGTGGTTCTACTGCAAAATGCAATAAAACCGTCATATATTGCTTCTTCTTAACTATGCTTTTTCCTTCCACTACTGCCTCATCACAATACATTTCCATATCCTGATTCAGCCTGTTAACAGCCACCCATACAAGGGGATTCCACCAATGCAGGCAGACTGCAAGCATTCCAAGCAGTCGTACCAGATGATCCCCATGGCGGATATGCATCTTTTCATGCTCTAAAATACAATACTCGTCCTGTTCATCCAAATGAAAAGGAATATAAATCCTCGGACGGACAACTCCCATTACAAAGGGTGTTGGAATCCGGTCACAAAGCCACACATTTTCATCCCGGCGGACCGCCAAAGCAACCTGCCGTTTCACTCTCATAAACTGCAAGAAAAAATACAGAGCCGCCACCATTACACCTGCCAGCCAGACATAAGCAAAAAATCTTTTTATATTCCCGAAATCATACTGCCATAAAACATTGTCTTCCTTTTTTGACTGTTCTGCCAGAATAAATTCATTATTTTCTGATTGCTTTGCCGCTGTAAATCCGTCGTCCTCCGATTGTTTCCGCAGTTCACCTCCCTTTTCTGCATCCTCTGTCTCATTGGCATTTTTATTCCCGTTTATCTGTAACTTATCCAGTTGTTTCTCTAAAGAAAGTGCTTTTTGTCCCGTAAAAACATTTTGTCCCAGCTGCTTTAATTTCTCGGCAGCTATCCCATTTACTGTCACAGGGCTTTCCATAAAGACAGGTACCAGCAGACGTAAAATCACCAACATCCATAGAGCATAGCTATATTTTTTAGACTGCCTCCGCAATAAAAAAGAGCATAGAAGAACAATCGGTATCATCAGACCTGCCTGTAAACTCATTTTCCAGATTGTTTCCATTACCAGCATGTTCTGCATATTCATCTCCTTACCGGCAGCTTTCATCAATCATTTTCTTGATATGCTCTGCCTCTTCCCGTGTAAGCTGACGATCCTTTAAAAAAGTTGCCAGAAAGGACGGAATATTTCCCTTCGCTGTCCGTTCTAACAACTCATCCCCCGCCTGCCTGTCTACCTCCTCTTTACTGACCAGTGACTCCACAACCGTTTTTTCGCTTTTAACGATTCCCTTATCCGATAATTTTCTGATTACCGTATAGGTAGTTGACTTTTTCCACCCGAATTGTTCCTCACAAAGCTTTACCAGCTCCGGGCTGGTCACCGGTTCCTTTTCCCATAAAAGACACAAAAAAAGGTATTCACTTTCAAATATTTTTTCCACGATATAATGTTCCTTCCTGCTCCATACCGCAATTACAAAACAGTTCTCTTACCTGCTGAATATTATGCGGTATGTCCTTGCTGTTTTTGGTGCTTTGCATCGGTCTATTGCAATCGACTATACGCAGTCTATCACAATAGACTGACCTTGTCAACTAGTATAACATTTTTAAATAATTTAACTTTATATACAGGATAAATTTTTGTTCTGCACCGCAAAATCCGTTTGCACGTGCCGTATTATCTGCTATAATCAATATCTGCTTCTTTTCTGACACCACCATCAGAGACTATTCTTACGACTGCCGGTATCCGCCAAGAAAATCTCCCAGACTTTCCACAGCATCTTTCAGTACCTCAATGCGGGGCAGATATACGATACGGAAATGATCTGGCTGACCCCAGTTAAATCCGCCGCCATGAATGATCAATATTTTCTTCTCTTTTAACAGATCCAGCGCAAATTTCTCATCATCCAGAATATTGAACTTTTTAACGTCCAGCTTCGGGAAGATATAAAATGCAGCCTTTGGCTTTACTGCACTGATGCCTGGAATATCATTTAATGCTTTGTATATGTAATCCCTTTGTTCATAAATTCTGCCACCTGGAATAATATAATTATTCACACTCTGATAGCCGCCAAGAGCAGTCTGCACAATAGACTGTGCCGGCACGTTAGAACAAAGCCGCATATTGGAAAGCATGTTAAGCCCCTCAATATAATCCTTTGCCATTTTTTTATTGCCGCTTAATATCATCCAGCCAATTCGATAACCCGCTATCATATGAGATTTGGACAAACCGCTGAAGGTCACACAAAAGATATCCGGTGCCAGAGAAGCAATGGGAACATGCTCATATTCATCCATTACAAGCCGGTCATAAATTTCATCGGAAAAGATAATCAACTGATGCTCCCTTGCCACCTCTACAATCTCCTGTAATACCTCTTTCGAATATACTGCTCCCGTGGGATTATTGGGATTGATGATAACAATTGCTTTTGTCCGGTCTGTTATCTTTTTCCGAATATCCTCCATATCAGGATACCACTCTGCCTGCTCGTCGCAAACATAATGTACTGCCTTTCCACCTGCCAGAGTAACACATGCCGTCCATAACGGATAATCCGGTGCAGGAACAAGCACTTCATCTCCATCATCCAGCAGAGCCGACATACTGAGATTGATCAGTTCACTGACACCGTTTCCGGTATAGATATCCTCTACTGAAAGATTCGGTATATTTTTTATCTGTGCATACTGCATGATTGCTTTTCTGGCTGAAAAAAGCCCCTTTGCCGCAGAATACCCCTCACAGTCCGTCAACTGTCTCTGCATATCATAGATTATCTCATCCGGTGTGCGGAAACCAAAAGGTGCAGGATTACCGATATTGAGCTTCAGCACATTCGTTCCACTTTCCTCCATTCTGGTCGCCTCGTCCACAACGGGACCTCTTACATCATATAATACATTATCTAATTTGGATGATTTTTTAATTACTTTCATTGCTGCTCCTCCTTCTATATTCTGGTATTCTGCCATCTTCCCTGACCCTTGTTCCACTGTGCTTTGTCCGGCCTTTCCTGTCTCTATGGCAGAATTTCCATATAACCATTCCACATCAACTTCTAATACCTGTGAAAGAAACAGTGCAATATTTTTTCTGGGTATGGCTTTCCCACTGACATACTGGCTCATCTGACTCTTCCCCAGCTTAATACCGGCTGTCTCCGCCGCCCGCAGAAAATCTACCTGCTTCAGGTTCCGGTCATTCATGACTGAATTTAACCTCTCTGTAAATATTTTATGGTTCATAACCAGTCTTCCCTCCCTTATATCACTTTTCAATATTTGTAAAAACCAGCTGCTGCTTTCCATTGTACTGATGCAACAAAATCTGGCTATTGTATAACCTTTGCATTGAAATAATGTGCCTCTCAACTACCCGCCTGCACATTCCACAACTTCATTCCGTTTTCGCCAAAAGTTCATTTTTCAGAATTATCATAACACACTTCATATAAAAGTTCAATATTTATCCCAAAAGTTCATTTTCTCATTCTGAAAGTTCATTTTCATTAAAATAATAAATGCCCCGCCGGAAACCAGCGGGGTATACAACCCTCACGACAATCTCCAAGTGCATACACCGACACACCTGCAAAGCTTGTTACTCACGGGAATTAAGATTACAGATCACAATAGCACCCAGTACCAGAAGAATACCGATAAAATTATGAATCATCATTCTCTCATGAAACAATACGATTCCAAGCACCGTAGCTGTTACTGGCTCTATGGAAGCAATAATGGAAGCTTTACTGTTTTCCAGCCCTGTTAGTCCCAGCGTATATAAAATATAAGGAATTACTGTGCTTATCAGCGCAAATATCAAATAGAATCCTGCAATGCCAATATCCTTCACACAGGCATCATATATGATATTGATATCCGCTAACGGAAATACTCCGGCAGATGCAAATACAAAGGTATAAAAAGAAATGGTTAGACTGTGATATCCCCGCTTGATTGCATATCGGCTAAAAATGGAATATAAAGCATAACCAAGCCCTGCTCCCAGTCCCACCAGAATGCCTGCCGCATTTAAGCTTTCTGCACCGCCTGCCAGACCGGTCACAAATACACATCCCGCAAAAGTAGCCGCCAGCGATATCATTTTAACTATGGTTATTTTTTCACGGAACAAAAAAGCAGACAATACCATAACAATTGCCGGTGCTGTATATAACAATACTGCCGCCACCGATAAAGAAGTCATGGTAATTGCCTTAAAATAGCAATAGTTAAAAAACACGATACTAAGAATTCCTGTACCTGCAAAACACCAGATATCCTTCAGGTGTATTTTTAACATTTCTTTATCATAAAAAAACAAAACGCACAACAATAAGACCGCGGTAACAATAGAACGTACTGCTACAATCTCAATCGTGGTGAGACCCAGAGCATTCAGCTTTCTTACATAAATACCCATGGTTCCCCACAATATTCCCGCCAGTAATACAAAAAATGGTGCTGTTTTTTTCATAGTTTTACAAAATCCTTTCTCTTTAATACCATCACAGTCACCGCCATCAATATTCCTTCTGCCAGCACAATAAAAAAACTTCTATTCCATATTTCCTTAAAGTCTTCCAAAGTAGTAATCTTTGACAAAATGAAACAAAAGGCAAATGCCAGACAGGCTCCCATACCATGGATATCCATTAATATTCCATGAAAAATTCTTGTCTTAAAACTGGCTATAATGTCCACTATCATCATAACTACCTGAATCCCTATCATAAACAAAAGCTGCCAATGAAAAAACACTCCTATTTTGTCCGGAGATACACCTGTAAAAGAAACCCCTGCCTCTGACCCCTTCACATAATACACCGCAGCGAACCTTAATGCAATACAATAAATAATGAGCAGACCTCCTATCCCGCCCATAACGAGTTCCCATTTTGTACGCTTCCCTTTTATCCACCGCCCGGACAAAATAAGATAAACACCTGTCATAACAATCGGTACGATTATATAACAATAATATATATTTATATAAACTAAACGGTAACTATTCAGACCCATCATAAGGCCCATGATCAGACATACGACCAACAGTCCAAAACTTATGATGTTTTTCTTTGTATAATCCTCCCTTACCTTTTTCATATAATCAATCTGCCCGTCACTGGTCTTTTCAGATACAATTTTTGTTGCAGTTATCATTTCCATAAGATTCCGGCATTCCCTGCATTCATTAAGATGTTCTTCTATCAGCTCCCTTGAATCCGCTGAACAGATATCCTCCATATAAGACGGCAGTAAATCCTTTATGATATTACAGTTTGTCCTATCCATTTTTACCCTTCCTTTCTAACAGTTTTTCTTTTCCCCTGTAAAAATTAACCCTTGCCCAGTTTTCACTTTTTCCCATAATTTCCCCAATTTCCTTAAAGGATAAATCCCCGCTGATTCGAAGATACATGACCTCCCGCATTTTGTCCGGCAGTTTCTGCATTTCCTTTAACACGTCCATAAGCTCCAGCTTCGATAAAACCTGCCGTTCCGTATCCACCTTAGCCTGCATCTGTTCTTCTATCTCTATGGGAAATTCCCGATTGTGTTTTCGCAGATATTGATAATACAAATGTTTTGCAATCTGACAGAGCCAGGTGGAAATCTTGCAGCTTCCATCATACCGTTCCAGAGATTGAAATGCCTGAAGAAATGTCTCCTGGGTCAATTCTTCTGCCAGGTTTTCATCATGGCATATGGAACAAAGGAAATGAAATACAATTTTCGCATTCTGTTCGTATAATTCCTCCATTGATTTCCTCCTTCTGTTCTTATATCCATCCGAATCACAATTCGTTACAAAAAAACAGGCAATTACCACATAGGGATTACTGCCTGCTTCTTCATTTCCGCGAACAATGAGCCAAAGTCTTGCTTACACGCCCTTAGCGACTGTCGCCAAAAACCTCTTACTTTAATTTTAATACTGCCATTGCAGCATAATGCAGCACCTGAAAGGTATCCGGTGCAATTTCTTCTAACAGCTGCCGGTGTTCCCTCTCCCAGTCAGCCAGTTCCTTCTTTGACAAAGAAGCTCCCACACCTCTGCATGCTTTCATTCTTCCGTGCCATGATTCTCTGGTAAAAGGGACCATGACATTATATTCTTCATGTTCCTCCATTTCAAAGGTTTCATATACTATGTCAGGTATTCCGATTGGTTTTCTGGTTTCTCTGGCACCGCTCCACACAGGATTATATTTCAGGATTAACTCTTCACTTGCTCCCGCAATATCATCTTCAAAAGGAAGCCATGCCATATACAAAATCAACAGCCTGCCATCCGGCTTTAACATCCGTGACAAATCCGGCATTATTTTTTTATGGTCAAAATACCAAAAACACTGGCACGCAGTAATCACGTCAAATGTATTCTCCGGAAAAACAAGATTCTCTGCCGAAACGGTATGGAATGTAATATCCATCCCTGCTTCCTCTGACAATCTCTTTGCCTGTTCGATCTGATTCTCGGAAATATCCGTTCCGGTCCACCTTGCACCGTAATGATACATATTTCTTGGAAGCTCCCCTGTTCCTGTGCCCAAATCCAGAACCTGCTGCCCCTCTATACAATATCCCCGTTCCACAATCTTATCATAAAATATTGGGGGATAAATATCACGGTACTTCGCATAATCCTCTGAAGTTCTGCCCCAGTCAAATGCTTTACCCTTATCGATATCTTTATGTTGAATATTCATTTATGCCTCTTTTCATTTTATACACAGAAGCTGTTCTTTGTCAGCCTTCCGTCCCACCGCTTTCTGTATCGGCAGCACTTCCTTCCATGTCTGTAGAATCCGTAGAGAAACTGCCATCCTCCAACGCCCGCAGTTTCTCTCTCTTATTGTTTTCTTCCTCGTCTTCAAATAAAGATTTGTGTTCTTTATGCTTTTTCCTCTCATTTAGCATTGCTGACATTTTTGCCATCTGGTAAAGCTTAAAATCATATTCCATTAACTTTTTTTCATCCTTAGGGGGAACTTTATCCCCCCTTGAAATCCGTCTTGCAATCTCCAAAATTTTGCTCTGGTCTGCTGCTGCTTTTCCTGCCGCATCAGCAGCTTCCCTTCCTGCTTCCAGCTGCCGTTTAAACATCTCCAATGCCTGTCCGGAAATGTCAACAGTGACTCCGTTTTTCTTTGAATTGTCCTTTTTTAACGCGGACTCCTCCTGCTCCTGTCGTTTTTCTTCCGACGATGATATCATTTTTCCAATAGGAAGCATTCCCTGTTTACCAGTTTCTCCTATCTGCATATCCCATTCCTCCCACTCCTAAAAATCTATCAGACGATTGTGAAACTCCTTATTATTACAACAGAGTTTCGCAATCATCTATTTAAAATCTATCATTCTATAATATCTATCGGAGAAACCCAGGGTTTTCTTTATCAGCATTCAGGATATTACTTCATAAAAAAATTAACCTTAACCGCTTACTCCTGATGCCGGATTCTCTCAATCAGTGTATCCTTTTGCAGGTATCTGCTCATAAAAGTAGATAATATCATCTGCATCAGCAACAAAATTCCGGTCATAAACAACAGCTCCCATACTGGGATATGATAAATATTTAATCCTATCCAGCTTTCTGCCTTACATTTTTCCCACAACAGATGTCCCAGCACATTTCCAAGGGATAATGCCACCACTAAGGTTCCTATCGTAAATACCAATCCCTCTACCTGTAACATATGACTTAACTGTTTCTTTGTCATTCCGATTGCCTGTAACACTCCCAATTCCCTTCTTCTTGTATTGATACTGGTAATCAGGGTATTGGCCATATTCATAAAGCCGATGATTCCGATAATTCCCAGCAGGGAATAGCAACCCCCTTTCGTCATTCCGATTGTCATCACGGAAAGCTTATAGGCGTCCTGATAAGTAGTCATCTCATAATATTTACTCTCTGTCATAAGCTGTTCCAATGCATTCTGAACGGAATCCCGCTTATCTTTTTCACAGCTCACCCATACATCATCCGTCAGATTTTCCGTAAAATCCATTGCCGCTGCCTGCTCCTCTGTCAGAATAAATAAACTTCCTGCCTTGGCAGAGCCGGTAATCGTAAATGTCATGGGAATCTCTTTATCCCCATCATAACATATAAGATTTACCTCATCCCCAACGGAATATCCAAACATTTCCATCCATTCATGATATCCGCATGCAATCCCTTTGCTTTTCATCTGTTCTTCATAATCAAGAGTCCCCTGTTCTACTTCCAGCGTCTCATAATCTTCCTTGGACAACACAGATACTGTATCATATAAATCTTCTTCCCCTTCTTCTCCGGTCACTTTTTCCCTTAACACCCTGACCAATTGCCTTGTCTCTACCTTCGTCACTCCATCTATCTGACGAATCCGGTCAAGCCATTCCTCTCCCATCAGATTTAACTGCTGGACATGATTTATATTATTTTCGGGATAAGCCTTATCATTTACTTTACCATCTAACGTAATGTGAAAATCACCTTTTTCCACATTCACTCTGGCCTCATACTCAGCATCCATGTTACCACATATATTTGCAATGACTACAAACAGAATGCAGGAAAGCCCCATGGTCAAAATTGTAGTCAGGGTACGCTTCTTATTTCTTGTCAGATTGGAAAACGTAAGCCGCATTACATTAACAGAAGAGTATCCGTTCCGAGTCCCCTTACCTTTTACACTGTCCTCCTGATAACGGAGTGCCTCCATTGGGCTAATCCCCGCTGCAATCCGCATCGGCTTTAACAATGACAGGTATACGGTAACAAAGGAAATCATTACTGCCAGCAGCATAAGGGGAAGATTCCATAAAGAAACAGGTTGGGCTCCTGTTATGAGCGCATTCTTATAAAAAGTTTCCTTCATCCAGGAAAAGCTGAAACTTATTATCAGCAGTCCCAGCAATGAACCCGCAACTGCCCCTATTCCTGTCAGAATCATTCCTTCCTTTAGCAGGATCTTCTTAATCTGCTTTTTCGTTGTCCCGATTGCCCGGAGCTTGCCATACTCCTGAATCTTCTGAATCAGACCAATATAGAATATGTTATAGATAACCAGCACCGAAAATAAAACCACTAAAACAATACCCGCACAGCTCACACCTATGGTCTCCCATCCCGGATCCAGTATCCACATCAAATAAGCAGTATTTATCACTACCTGGGTATCGGCGATTCCCAGTTCTGCTGCAAGGCTTTTTATCTTTTCTTTCATTTCATCTTCATTTAAGTTTTCATCATTTTTCACCTTAAAAACCACATTATAGTTCTGTTCCTGCTCCGGTACATTATTTTCATAAAAAGCTTCCGAGATGTAAGCACCATACATTTTTGTAAGCTCATTCCGTTCTCCTTCCTCCCAGAAGCCGCTGATCACAAACTCTCCTGAAGTAAAAGCTTCGTCTCCTATCCGGTAACGCAGGCTTACCTTATCGCCAATCTTAGGATCCTCAAGACCCGCTGCCCTGAAAAATCCTTTTTGTCCTGCAATTTCATTTTCTTTTACAGGAAATGCTCCTTCTGTGGGCTCCATATGTCCCAGCTGGCGTGCCACCGCATCTGCATAAGAAAGAACACCATCTGCTTTCTCTAACGGAACCTCACCCAGACTTCCTGTTCTTCCCACATCATAAAATTCCCCGTGAATCTTTACTTTTTCATAAACTTCCTTACCTGCTCTGGCAAATCCTCCAAAATGCTCTCCGGTACGAATACCCGCATTTACTTTATTTTCCTTGATTACCCCATAAGCAAACAGTGCAATCATCGTCAGCAGCATTGTAGTCAGCATAATCGAAATACTGATTAACAGAGTCCGGCTTTTATTCTCTTTTAAGTTGGCTACTGCAATCTTTGTTGTCGTTTTCATTTACGCCACCACCTTACCATCTTCAACGACAATCATCCGGTCTGCCATCTGTGCAATCTCTTCATCATGCGTAATCACCACTAGCGTCTGACCATATTTCTTTGCTGATAATTTCAAAAGGCTGATTACCTCATTTCCAGTCTTGGAATCCAGATTTCCGGTAGGCTCATCTGCCAGAATAATATCCGGTTTCGATGCTATGGCTCTTGCGATTGCCACTCTCTGCTGCTGACCACCGGACAGCGTACTTGGCAGGTTTTCTATTTTCTGCTCCAATCCCAATGTATTCAAGATATCATTTACAAATGCATCATCTACATCCTTTCCGTCCAGTCCGATGGGAAGTACGATGTTTTCCCATACATTTAAGGACGACACCAGATTAAATGCCTGAAAGACAAATCCAATCTTTCTTCTGCGGAACACCGCAAGCTCTTCCTCCTTCAACTGAAAAATATTTTTATCCCCAATAAACACGTCTCCGCTGGTGGGTAAATCCAATCCTCCCAGCATATGGAGCAGGGTACTCTTTCCTGAACCCGATTTCCCTACTATCGCAACAAATTCTCCCTTTTTAATCTCTATACTGGTATTGTCAATCGCTCTTACCTCGTTTTCCCCTTTTCCATAAAATTTGCATAAATTCTCTGTTTTTAAGATTGTATCCATAATACTCTTCCTTTCTGTGATGATTCCTATTATGTTTTATATCATAACCCTTTATTCTTTCATTTTGCTTTCAAAAAAGAAAAAGAAGTCTTACGGTTTTGTAAGACTTCGGGGGATATGTTCTTAAAAATTTTCTTATCTTGTTGGATGCTCTGGCTTAAGGGTGACAGAAGGGTTGGGATAATATATTTTCTCATATAATTAAATGTTTAACAATAATCCCGGTTTGGTATCTGTCTTAAGTAAAAAACTAGCCAATCTCTTCCTCTGCAATCCATTCTTGCAGCTTTTCCTGCAACAGTTTTTTATCCGGTAAATACAGTTTATACTCTGAAGTATAAATATTAGCATCCTGTGGCAAAGTAATTTCTACCAGTGCATCATTTTTTTCCTTGCACAAGAGAATACCGATCGTTGAATTTTCGTCTTCCAGTTTTTCGTAACGATCATAATAATTTACATACATCTGCATCTGTCCAACATCCTGATGCGTCAGCTTATCCACTTTCAAATCAATTAAAACATAACACCGAAGAAGACGATTGTAAAAAACCAAATCCACATAATAGTTATCTTCGTTTAAAGTAAAACGTTTTTGTCGTGCTTCGAAAAGGTATCCTTTCCCTAACTCCAATAAAAACTTTTGTAATTTATCAATAATTGCCGTCTCTAAATCTGTTTCTGAATACTTTGCTTTTTCCTCCATTCCCAAAAACTCTAGTACTGTTGGCTGTTTTACAATATCTGTTGGGTGTGAAATCACATTTCCCTCTTTTGCCAATTTGAGTACAGCTTCCTTATTCCGGCTGAGTGCCAACCTTTCATATAGACTGGAATTATACTGCCTTTGTAATGTCCGAACTGTCCAACCAGATTTCGATGCTTCTATCTCATAAAAGTTTCTCTCATCTTCGTTTTCAATACGCATTAACTGTAAATAATGAGACCATGATAATAAAAATGGTTTATTTTCTTTCAATTGCCCAAACAGTGTTTGGGTTTTTTCAATAGCGAATTGCTGAAACACTGATTGGGTAATTCTATCTTCATACATCAAATAAAACCGCCTAATATATTCCAAATTTGTTTTTGAAAATCCTTTGCCAAACTTTTTCTGTAACCTCTCTGACAATTTTTTAATGACCTGACTTCCATATTTTGCTCTTAATTTACCTTTTTGTTGAACTTCCATAATCCATTTTCCAATAGAATAATAAGTCAACAACTGCACTATGTTTACTTGTTGAACAGCAATATTCCTAGCATACTCCAGCAAATCTACTGTATCTAAACATAACTTTTCAATATCTGCGTCCTCTTCAACAGATATTTCTATTTTTTCATCCTGTCCCATATTTTAATGCCTCCTTATTGTCCAAAAGCAAAATCTTCTCGCCTATATATTTTGTATACATTGCAGCAGGGATTTCAACCTCCTTTATCACATCATCATTCCCCCAACCTTCCGTAATTTCTCTAGGAATCATCGGATCTTTTCTTAATAATCATAACCTTTACTTTCTATGAAACGAACTAATAATTCTTCGTATGCCATACATTCCCCCTATTTCACATCTTAATCAATCTCCTATATACATAAATCTTTTTTATTTCAAAACTTTTCCCATTCCGCTTACATGCCAAACTACAATTTCTCCAGTACCTTCATCACTCCGTTTTCATCGTTGGACGCTGTAACATACTTTGCCAATGCCTTCAAATCCTGATGCCCGTTTTCCATGCAATAGCTTTCTTCACAGCTTTTAATCAACCCTACATCATTCAAATAATCACCAAATGCCATAGACTCCGTTCTGTCTATTCCGTATTTCTTCTGAATTGCCTCCACCGCAATCCCCTTGTTGACCGTCCGATTGGAGATATCAATCCAGCTGTCACCGGAAAGCACTGCTGCCAGATGTTCTTTCAAATCATCAAAATACTGCATCGCATCTTCTGCTTTTTTCTCCTCCACAAAAATGGCAATCTTTACAACCGTATCCTGTGAAGCGGCCTCATACAAATTCTCCACCAATTGCAGTCGGGCATAATACATCGCTGCCTCCCGGTAAACGTTTTCCTCTGCCTTTTTCATATAGGCAGATTCTGCCCCGCAGACAATCGGTGTCAATCCTTTTAAATTCTCAATCAATGCAAGACATGTATAAATGTCCTCCTTCTTCATCTCATTGCTGTATATGATGCACCCCTTTTCAAAAACAAAACCACCGTTTTCTGCTACATAGACCAGCTCATCCTTAACAGGAAGAAAATCCTTGACCAAAGTATAATATTGTCTTCCACTGGCGATTACCGTCTTTATATCGGGATGGTTTTTCACCCATGCCATAAAATCCGCTGGCAGCTGTTTATTACTGTCTAATAAAGTTCCATCCATATCGGATGCTACAAGTCTTATTTTCATTCTATGTTTCCTCCTTTTATCATTGATTTCATATATCTATCGTATTGGTATTCAGTTCTCACTATCCCTGCATATTTTCTCCCAATCCGCTACCCACCGTGGTCAGCAATACCCCGCTTTCGAGGGAGATAAACTATCGGACTTTAGCGGCAGCATAATTGCAAACGTACTTCCTTTTACTTGTTTATTTCCAACCGGCAATACCACTGTGATATTTCCACCCTGTTCCTCTAAGATTTTTCTTGCAAGATAAAGCCCTACACCGGAACCCTCCGCCTGTCTGATCACCTCATGTTTTCCCCTGTAAAATCTTTGAAAAATCCGGTTGATTTCCTCTTTCTTAATGCCAATTCCCTCATCCTTGATCTCGATACGCAGAAAGTGAATCTGCTTTTTCATGATAATCTGAATCGTGGAATCCGCAGGACTATACTTAACAGCGTTCTCCAGCACATTTACCACAGCTTCTTTTGTCCATTTCACGTCATGTGCCAGCGAAAGGTTTTCTATTTCTCCATTATCCGTATCAATGACAATCTCTATTCCTTTGTCCTCAGCTTTCATATATACCTGATTTACTGCCTGTACCACTGTATTGAATATGCCTGTCATTTCCTTACGAATCTCTATCATTCCTGTCTCCATGCGGGAAATGTTGACTAATGCTTCCAGCAGCCCTTCCAAATGAAGAATCTGTTCACCCAGACGGTTTAAAAATTCCTTTCTCTCTTCCGGCTGCAAATTCTCATCCTCCAGCAGCTGGAAACACATCTTAATAGATGCTACCGGAGTTTTTAACTGATGAGATAAATCTGTCACCAGTGCTTTTGTCTCCTCTTTTTCTACTGCCATACGTTGCTCATTTAATTCCAGCTTCTTTCCTAAAGATTCCAGCCTCATATAAACGGAGCTTTCTAATTCCTCTTTCATATTTTCTGCCAGAAAATCATACTCCCCATTATGAAACCGTTCCAAAATATTTCCCAGCTTCTGATACTCTGCCTCTCTGTTTTTCTTTATGAGCCTTAAAAATATATAGCCCCATACAAGAAACAATAAATATATCATCAAATAAACGACTGCAAGCTTTTTGGCATACGCATTAGTCCTCTTTGAAAAAACTGAATGATAATCTTTATCATACCCATATTCTGCCAGAATCCGCAAACCTTCTTCCAACGCATCCTGATTCTCATTTCCCTTTAAGACATCTGCTGCGACCTGTTCATAAGACACGCCCTTTTGTAATTCCCCTAACATCTGGTATACCATATTTACATTTTCTGCCTCATGTTTCTGCTCGTTTCTAATCTGTACATAATAAAGCATTCCCAATACTACAAACAAAACCAGCATATATACGAGACAAAATCTATTCCTCTTCCTTTTCATATCTATTTCCTTTTCTAAATTCCTGTTTAGCTTACTGGGGACGCTTCCATGGCGGGTGAGGACGGACGCAGGAATCTATGGATATAGGGTGCTACGAAAG